>NZ_JBQFMJ010000052.1:0-546 GCF_056531785.1 Ruegeria sp. K7 | reverse complement strand
CGGATCTGAATGACTAAGCTTGTTGACTGCGATAAGGCGCAAACAGCGGTATAGGTGGCATATATTCTGGTCCGAAAGATGTTAGTGAGGAACTGTCACACAAAGGAACGACATATGAGAGTATGCGGTTGCGAGATATCGGCACAGGAAGTTCGGCTTGCCGTTGTCGACCTGGATGACGAGGGCAAGGTAGAGATGCTCCGACCGAAGACCACAAGGATTGAACTCGAGGATGACACATCCGAGGCAGATCTGCGTTCATTCATGGCCAAGCTTGATGAGTTTGCTCGCGAAAACGAGGTTGGAACATTTGCGATCAAAACGCGCGCAAAGAAAGGCCGTATGGCAGGCGGTGCGGTCTCTTTCAAAATCGAGACTCTGATCCAACTCACAGAAGGATGTCACACTAGGTTCGTCAATCCGGTGGCTTTGTCCAATTTCGCCAAGAAGGAAGTGAAAGAGTATCCCGAGAAGCTGCCGGTCTATTTAAAGAACGCCTTTCTTTCTGGTGCTTATACATTGGCAAAGGGCTGATGTCAGATCTGG
>NZ_JBQFMJ010000051.1:0-582 GCF_056531785.1 Ruegeria sp. K7 | reverse complement strand
CATCATCGTCCTCCTGGCCGTCGGCATAAAGGCTTCCGTCGTCCGAAGTGCCAAGCGTGGCTTTTACCGATTCTTCATCGGGATTGGAGGCGCGGACGGCTCCAAGGACGCGGTCTTGCTGTTCCTCCGCGATGATTGTGTCGTCAGAAAAGTCGCCTTTGTAGTGCCCCAACAGGCTGGCTTCCGCGTCATGCACCGCCTCCGCAGCCGCCAACTGATCGTCGGTCGGCTGCCCTATCTTATTTCCGTCCTCATCTGTTGTTACGTCGTGCGCATTTTTCACCGCTTGTGCGGTTTCCAAGTCTTCGGGCGCAATCGTACCGGGGGTGGCCGCCTCATCGGCAAGAACCTGTTCAGCTTCCTCCAGCGTCATCGGAGCCGTGTCCAAATAGTCATACGCCGCAGCAATTTCCTTCACTTCTTCAGGGCTCAAGTCGTAATCTTCACCCATGACATGATTGAAATTTGCGTCGGCTACGGCGAGGCCAGCGGCCAGGCTCACCGGCCCTGTACCTTTCGCATACTGTCCGTTCGCGATATGCGCGAGTTTTGCATTTACACTGGAGTTAATGGCACCATTCA
>NZ_JBQFMJ010000050.1:0-627 GCF_056531785.1 Ruegeria sp. K7 | reverse complement strand
TACAAGTATCCAGGGCAGTCCCAACGGCAAAAGGAACACCCCAGACAAAGGGTCTTTTTCTTGTCCAAACCAGCCAAATGTACCCGTCAAGAACACAAACAAAGCCAACAGGTAAAGGATCGCGAATACGATGGTGGTTATTCTACAAACCAAGTCGAGCCTCAGCAGATCAAGCCAGTGCTGCGCAGCCGATTTCGGCTACGCGACAGACTACTCACAGTGCGCCTTCGTCGCCCAGGAACTCGATACCGGCCGTCGCGCCATCACTGTAAGCAATGCAATTCCAAGGAGCACGATCCTCGCCAACGCCGACTGTGACCTGTGTTCCCGCCTCGCTAAACGCGGATGAGAGCACCACGACTTGCGAATTGTTCGTCGTGTTGGCTACATCTCGCAAACACGCCTGCTGAGCGGGTGTGAGTTCGGCGGACGCATTGGATGTACCCGTGTCGTCGCAGGCCGCGAGCAGTGCGAAACAAGTTGCGCTTGCAATCATCACCATCTTGTTGGTCATTTTCTTCTCCCTCTGAGTCTGTTGAAGTTAATGAAATTGGATGGGCTTGTTTGAAGTTCTCGCGTCAGAGCAGGCTATGGAACATACTTCGACCCTGTGATTTCCCTTCCCAA
>NZ_JBQFMJ010000049.1:0-634 GCF_056531785.1 Ruegeria sp. K7 | reverse complement strand
AAGCCCCACTCATCAAAGTCTACAAGACGCCAACCTGCGGCTGTTGTGCCGCATGGGTGGATCACCTGATTTCCGCAGGATTTCGCGCCGATACACTGAACGTGGAACAGGAGCAGCTGTGGTCGCTTAAAGAACAAATGAAAATCTCAGATGTGCTTTCCAGTTGCCACACTGCAATTGTTGGGGACTTTTTTGTCGAAGGTCATGTTCCGGCAGAAGACATAAATCGACTTTTGTCCGAACATCCTGAAGGCCTCGGCCTGACAGTTCCAGGCATGCCGATGGGTTCACCCGGCATGGATTTTTCAGACGAACGAGAACCTTATGAAACCTTGCTCGTTGGTCTGGATGGGACGACGAGTGTGTTTGCTCGACACAGCTGAGAGATTGGATTAAGGGCAATCAGATTTCCCAGCTCCATGTCCAACATTAGTTTGCGCTGATTTCAAAAGGATTCAGCTGCAACCGTTGTGTTTTTTCCACATGGCTGGGTCGTGGCCTTCGGGCACATTGGAGCACGGGTCGTTCGCATACCCTCTTAGAATGCTGTACTGTTGGATTTGATCTGCGCTCAACAGTGGTGTTGTTTGCAGGTGCCGGGACAGATGAACCAGTCGCAACTCGGCCCTGGCAG
>NZ_JBQFMJ010000048.1:0-778 GCF_056531785.1 Ruegeria sp. K7 | reverse complement strand
TGTACTCATCAAGCACAGTCAGCATCTTGTAGCTCCGCCCACTGCTCAGCTTGTCATGGACAAAATCAATCGCCCAGACATGGTTGGGATGCGTGGGCCTGAGCCGGATGACAGAGCTGCCCTTGTGATAGAGCCGCCTTCGTTTCTTATGCCGATGTGGCAGCTGCAAGCCTTCTTCGCCCCATAATCGTTCGATCTTCTTGTGATTGACCTGCCAGCCCTCTATCCGCAAAAGCGCTGTCACTTTCCGATAACCATATCGTCCGTATTGCTTGGCCAGCCGGATCATCGCCAGGCGCAGCGCATCATCACTAGTAGCCTTGGACCGATAGCGATGACTGGACCGCGCCACACCCAACACAGCGCAGGTTCGACGTTCCGATGTATCCAGCTTTTGGCGGGTGTGGATCACGGCCTGACGCAACCCATCAACCGTCAGGCCTTGGGCTTTAAATGATCCAGGCTCTCCTTCAGGATCAGCTTGTCGAGCTGAAGATCAGCCACGATCTTCTTAAGCCGCTCATTCTCTTTCTGAAGCGCTCGCATCTCTGACAACTGCGGCCGCCCCATGCCGCCAAACTTCTTGCGCCAGTAGTAATACGTCTTGTCTGAAATCCCCGCCTTCCGACAAGCGCTCACAACATCCAAACCATCATGCAAATGCACGTCGATCTCGCGCAAAAGCTTCAACGCATCTTCATCCGAATACCGCTTCCGAGCCATCCATCATCCCTTCCGTGACACCAAAATAGTGGCACAGTTTTACGGGGCTAAGACA
>NZ_JBQFMJ010000047.1:0-818 GCF_056531785.1 Ruegeria sp. K7 | reverse complement strand
GAAAGAGTATCCCGAGAAGCTGCCGGTCTATTTAAAGAACGCCTTTCTTTCTGGTGCTTATACATTGGCAAAGGGCTGATGTCAGATCTGGTGTCTAGCCCCCGGGTGCGCACAATTCCTCGTTCGGTTCAACAGTCGATCCCCTGCTGAGGGGGGCTTACGGCAGATGGCTACAGTGAAGCCCACAAACACACCAGTCTAGCTGACGCTGCCGTCGAAGCGCGGACCACCACAGGAAAAATTCTACGTCAGGAGCGGAAATTCGTCTCCTCAATTGCCGCTCAGTGACAATCAACACTAACGAAGAAAGAGGCCATTCGATCAAGATCTCGCACCGCAAGGTTTGGTTCAGCGAATTACGTGAACCGAGCACCTGGCGTGATGCACGACTCTGTTCGCAGTGGAACCTAGAAATATGTCCTCAAAACCAGGCTTGTGCGAGGCCAAGACGATGCAATCCGCGTCGCTCTCATTTGCGAAGTCGACAATAGCCCTGCCCGCATGCCCAGAGATAAGCCGAGTTTCCGCGCCTGGAATTTCAGAAGCTGTTTGATGCAGGTTTTCCAGGATTTCATGCCGCGTATTGGCAAGTACTTCGCTGGGAATCTGAGACCCTACATACGCCGGAATTGGCTCTTGGACGTGTATCACAGTGAATACAGCGTCCGCATCAGCCAATTGGCGCGCGGCTTCAAACGACGCTTGTGTGTCGTATTCTTGGTCCAGAGCAACCGGGATCAGGATGTTCTTGTACATTTGACCTCCTATCTACTTCTCTGATGATTTCAATCTGGTTTAGTCGGCAGCAGGAAATCTAA
>NZ_JBQFMJ010000046.1:0-944 GCF_056531785.1 Ruegeria sp. K7 | reverse complement strand
CCGGTTACGCCAAGGACGGCCGCAGGTCCTCGCAAGGCATCGGGGTTTTCGGTCCCTTGCTCCAATACCGAGAAGAACGCCACCCCACCCAGCATAACAAAAAGCGTTGTAATGCTGAGCGCCATCGGCAGCAGCAAGTACCAGCCAGGTCGTCCTGTATCGTGCAGCCGTCTCCAACCGGCAGCCAGCATAGGTATGAGAACAGCCATTTGGAAAACAGAGGACAGAACCCGAGATCCTTGCCCAGTTTCTGGGTTGGTCCCGAATATGATCGTATCCAGCACAGCTAAACCAGCACTCACGAGAACCACAAACAAGAAGAACCACCAGTATTCTGAACGTATAGCCCGGCCGGAGAACTGGAAGTATTTCGAGAAACACGTCTTAACGGCTTCACCAAATCCCATCTTTCAATCCCTTCTTTGTTTCTGTGCGGCCTCAAATCGCTTCGCCGCTCAGGGGAACACACTCGCAGCTCCCACTTACTTTTTTGTTTGAACGCAGAGGTCTATCGTACGAGAGCGTAGAGAAATTTACGCGCGGAAAAATATTGATTTATGAATAAATAGATTCAAACATGCAAATTCGACACAACTTTATTTTACCTCCGTTGTTGTCGTTGCTGCTCGCTGTGTCGAGCCCTTCCGACTGCTAGAGTGAGTGCTGGCGGTCGGAAGGCACTTTACAATGATTGAGCGCTGGGAGGACGCGATGCTCAGACTTAACGTACTCGCCCTCTTTCCAGAGTTTGCTCTAGCATTTGCTAGTGACTTCATTCGGCCTTCACACGTTAATCTCGGCCCCGACAGTCAACGAAATATCGTCCCGCCGACCAAGCCCACCGCGGCAAGTTTTGGGAAGGGAAATCACAGGGTCGAAGTATGTTCCATAGCCTGCTCTGACGCGAGAACTTCAAACAAGCCCATCCAATTTCATTAACTTCA
>NZ_JBQFMJ010000045.1:0-955 GCF_056531785.1 Ruegeria sp. K7 | reverse complement strand
TGAAGTTAATGAAATTGGATGGGCTTGTTTGAAGTTCTCGCGTCAGAGCAGGCTATGGAACATACTTCGACCCTGTGATTTCCCTTCCCAACAACTTGTCGCGGGGGGCTTGGTCGGCGGGACGATATTTCGTTGACTATCGGGGCCGACAATAACGTGTGAAGGCCGAATGACGTCACTGGCAAATGCTAGAGCAAACTCTGGAAAGAGGGCGAGTACGTTTAGTCTGATCATCGCGTCCTCCCAGCGCTCAATCATTGTAAAGTGCTTTCCAACCGCCAGCACTCACTCAAGCAGTCGGAAGGGCTCGGCACAGCGAGCAGCAACGACAACAACGGAGGTAAAATAAAGTTGTGTCGAATTCGCATGTTTGAATCTAATTTTTAATTAATCAATATTTTTCCGCGCGTAAAATTCACTACGCTTTCGTGCGATAGGCTTCTGCTTTCAAACAAAAAGGTAAGTGGGAGCGTCCATAAGGGCGAATGTGATCTTTTGGCTCGGCGAGGCGTTCTGAGGCCGCACAGAAACAATGAAGGGATTGAAAGATGGGATTTGGTGAATCCGTTAAGACGTGTTTCTCGAAATACTTCCAGTTTTCCGGGCGGGCGAAACGTTCAGAATACTGGTGGTTCTTCTTGTTTGTAGTTCTCGTGAGTGCCGCTTTAGCTGTGCTGGATACAATCATATTTGGGACTGACCCTGAAACAGGGCAAGGATCTCGGGTCCTGTCCTCTGTTTTCCAACTGACTGTTCTCATACCTATGCTGGCCGCCGGTTGGCGGAGGCTGCACGATACAGGACGACCTGGCTGGTATTTGCTGCTACCGATGGCGCTCAGCATTACAACGCTTTTTGCTATGTTGGGTGGGGTGGCGTTCTTCTCGGTATTGGAGCAAGGGACCGAAAACCCCGATGCCTTGCGAGGACCTGCGGCCGTCCTTGGCGTAACCGG
>NZ_JBQFMJ010000044.1:0-1122 GCF_056531785.1 Ruegeria sp. K7 | reverse complement strand
ATCACCCCTGCTCCTTTTTTGCCCATGTGCTGAATTGGTTGAGGCCGTCCCTGACGGAGACCTGTGGGGACCAGTTCAGCAGGCGGCGTGCCTTCGAGATATCGGCCAGAGCATAGCGAATGTCGCCGGCGCGGAAATCGCCGGTGACTTGGACGCCGTTGCGCGCGTCCCCGACAAGGTCGATCAGTTGCCGGGCCACGTCGATGATGGTCGCCGCCTCGCCCGCGCCGATATCCACGATCTGATCCGAGAAACTGTCCAGCGCGACGGTGCTGGCAAAGGCGCGCACAACGTCGTCGACATAGACAAAATCGCGGGTGATATCGCCGTCCTCGAAGATGTTGAGCGTTTTGCCCTGCATGATCTGGTCGGCAAAGATCGAGATCACACCGGTATAGGGGTTCGACATGGACTGCCCCGGGCCATAGACGTTCTGCAGGCGCAGAATGCCGACCTCGGTCGGGGTGCCCCAGAAGGCCTGGGTCAGCAGGTATTCCTGCATCAGCTTGGTCGAGGCATAGATCGAGGCGGGCGCCACCGGGCAGGTATCGGCATTGGTCGGCACCGGCGTCAGGGTTTCGCCGCTGGCCGATTTCGGCAGGAAGTCTCCGTTCGACATGTCCTGGCTGGTGCGGGCGACCGCAGGCACAAGGACGTTGTTGGCGTCCACGCAGGCGCCCTCACCATAGACGCTGCGCGAGCCGGCCAGAATGATGCGGCGCACCGGGGTATCGGCCGCGCGCACCGCCTCGATCAGGTTGGTGGTGCCGATGATGTTGACCTCGTTGTACCGGGTCGGGTGGTCAAAGGACTGGCCGGTGCCGGTTTCGGCGGCCAGGTGGAAGATGAACTCGGGCCGGACCTGCGACATGGCGCGCTGCATGTCGTCGCGCGAACGCACGTCGCCCACGATCATCCCGGCGCCCGAGGATTTGGCGATCCTGAAATTGGTCTCGTTCTGGAAATGAACCTGTGGGTGCAGAGAGTCGAAAATCGTGACGTCATGCCCTTGCTGAACAAGTTCAGCGCTCAGCCGCGACCCGATAAAACCCGCGCCCCCCGTGATCAGAATCTTCATTAAGCTATCCACCATGTCTACAGATGGCGCGTCACTAGTTCATT
>NZ_JBQFMJ010000043.1:0-1500 GCF_056531785.1 Ruegeria sp. K7 | reverse complement strand
AACCCGCGAGACACGATCTCAGGGAAGCAGGCTGACAATTTATCTGCTTCATTGAACGCGAAACTGAGTACGCAATTCGCACGAACCGAAGTACTGGTTGTGGTTTCTGAGATCGGTCGTCGTGTTTTAGGGGCTGCGTCAGATGAGTAATCTTTTGAGATTCTGCCATTTTGGTACAACTCAATCACCTATTCGATACCGTTCTCGGACTTTGGCTTTTGTTCGACCAATTGGATCTGGGCGAGCGACATGAAGACCCAACTCACTTTATCCCAACGATGACTTAGGAGCGTCTAAATGAAGAAGTTTTTACTGAGCATATCAATGTCATTTCTCGCAGGCGAACTGGCGGCGCAATCGCAATTGACGACCGCGTCGCCCATTCCTGATGGCGCGGAAAAACGGTTCTGCTACTATCAGGGTCTCGTGTACTCTGAGAACGCCTTCATACTATTGGTCGGCACCAACACCGTAACTTCTACAGCTCCTCAAAAAGAAGAACGGTTGCTGCGTTGCTTTCGTGGAGACGATGGAAATTTGTCCTGGCGACCGCAGAGCACTCTTCAGCTTGGCAAGTAGAGACCTGAACCCATTTTCTGTGCTTCAGTAAATGGGTCGGAACGCCTCTAACCAAAAGGAGGCGCACCACGATGCAACAGATCAATGCCAAACTGTCCGAACTCTATTGTTCCAGGGTTGCTCATCTGGCGCATGCGCTATCGCTTCCCCCGTGACGTCGGCCTCTCGTCTTTAGGATGGGAGGGTCCGCTGTCGCGGACTTGTGCATCGCCGGTCTAATGCGCCGTCTTGGCCAAAGCGCTGCATAGCTAAGCAGGGAAAGCTACTCACCAGTCGGACTGCACAGTTTCCCATGGAAACCGTTTTGGTGATCCGCCTCGATTGAAATGGTCTGCCGTTATGGCTAAGAAATCCGGGGAACCACAAGCGTTGCATCTGGCCTCTCAGCCAGGATAGCTCTATCTGTCGATCCGCGTTCTGGGCATCATGCCTGGAACTCAGCGTTGAACACACTTCAACCTGTTCTCTGCTTACCGATTGCCAGAACCAGGTCCGCCTGCCAGCATTGCGGCTTGGCGCATTCGCTGGAACTCGTCAGGTGTGACGGTTCCATCGCTGACATCAATGCCCTTGGGAATCCGCGCTCGTTTGTGTCCGACTACTCGAACACTGCTTCTTGTGATTTCCAAGCAGGCAGAGTTGTAGCAAGTCAGCCCATTTGTGTTGATTTGAATAGCGGTTTGACCAATTGCATTGGTGACCAAAGGAGCCTGGGTAGTAGTGGCGCAAGCCGAAGCCAACACCGCAAACCCGAAACACGCCCATTTTTTCATACGCAACTCCTTTGTTCCTCAAAGATAGGTCAGCAACTGTTCAGTCAAATTTTTCGATCGTCTACTTCGAGCCCAAAATGCGCAATTCTACGTCTTGTGCGAAATCCTTTTTTTCTGTCAGGCGGCGCGCAACGAAGTCGGACGTCCA
>NZ_JBQFMJ010000042.1:0-2625 GCF_056531785.1 Ruegeria sp. K7 | reverse complement strand
CGACTATCTGCCGAGTGATAAAACCTCCGGACCGAAGCCGAAGACCGCATTCAGACATCAACTTCGGGTGCTGGTTCTAGACCTGTATGTCGCTTGGTTGGAAGACCCGGAACTGTCTATCGGCGTCTCCATGTCCTCGAACTACTGGGACACCAGTTCCCGCTATAACGCGATCCATATATCCAAGAAGATCATCCCGATCATTCACACCCTAATCGAAGCAGGACTATTGGATGTTGCCAAGGGCAGTTACTCGGGTCCTCTGGCTCGGGGTAACAGAACGACGAGGATACGAGCCTCCGAGGTGCTGCAGGGATGGTTCGCCGAAGTGGCATTCCGACGAGATGACGTTGGTCGAGTCGAAGGCGAAGAACTCATCATTCTTAGAGGTGATAGTGCTGAGGCACTGGTCGAGTACGAGGATACCGACGAGATCATCAGAATGCGGGCTGAGCTTGAGCGCTATAACCAAGTAATTGCTGATGCTTTCATTGATATCCCTGTTTTGGAGGAGCCTAAGGTCGATGATGTCACCACCGATCATCACCATAAGTCCACCCGTCGGATATTCAGTCGCTCTGACTTCAACCTGAATGGGCGCTTTCATGGCGGCTGGTGGCAGCAGATCAACAGTGACTGGAGGTCGAAGATCTTCATCAATGACACGCCGGTCGTCGAAGTGGACTTCCGCAGTCTCCATGTCTCCCTCCTCAGTCTAGAGGCCGGGAAGGAACTCGCTGGGGACCCCTATGATCTGCCTGACAGACTTATCGCTGGTGCGCCTCCACCGCTTCAGCGCAAGTTTATCAAACGCCTGATACTGACTGCTATCAACGCCGGGTCCAAGGATGCGGCCTTCAGAGCGTTCCGAGATGGGTTCCCGACTGGTCATGCTGGGAAGACACTGACGAACGAGCAACTGGAGACCCTGCTGACGGGCTTTCTGGAAAAGACACCTCACATCAAAGAATACTTGTTCGCGGATCAAGGTATCCGGCTGATGCACCTCGACAGTCTGATAGCAGAACGAGTCCATCGTCACTTCTGTCACCAAGCCGTACCAGTCCTGTCAGTGCATGACAGTTACATCATCGACTATACCCGTGTTGGAGAATTGAAGCGGGTGATGGCCGAGGCTTCAGAAGAAGTGGCCGGTGCCCCGTTACCGACGTCGAACCAATTCTATGGGCTGGACGAGCAGGCCGACCCCAATGCGGACCATGTGAAAGACTACGTGATTTGGCGGCAGACGGCCCGGTCAGAGGGGTATCTTCAACGATTGGCGGAACAAGAGAGGCGAACAGGGCGAGAGGTTGTTCCGTTCGAGATCCAATATTGAGGTGGCAGAACCAAGTGGATCGTAACAGTCGATAGATGAAAGATTGAGGTGCAAACTTTCGCGAGTTTCCTTGGCCGTTAAAAAACATCTGGCGGCTCAGCCAAAGGCCCCCAAGTTTCGGGATCGGGCAAACCGACACTCGACCATGCTTTTTGCAACACTCGGGAGTCTGCGGACCGTGTGCGAGGCAGATCATCCAAAATGTCGAACCAAGGCAATTTGCTTTCCATACCAGAGTGGACTGATGGAGCAAAATTTTCTGGATGATCGAGACTTGAAGTATGCAGGACCAAATACGCCGTTTCTTTAGGCTGAATGAGCTTGTAAGTCAGACTTGCCCCGCACTTAGGGCAAAAGCCACGCATCGCTATTGGCGTGGTTGCGAAATAAAGTGGCTCTTCGGTGAGAAAACGAACAGAAGAAGCAGGAAACGCTGTCCATGCGTTGACTGCCGAACCGGAGAATTTTCTGCAACAGCTGCAATGGCAATATCCAGTGCTTATGGCCGGAGCGTTTACTTCATAGCGGACAGATCCACAAATACAGCCGCCGGTCACTAGGGTCTTGGTCAATTCGTCTTCATCAAAATCCAGAAAACCTCCTGCTTCCCCAGATTTTGACTGGGTCATGTAGACATGAATTGGAGTATCCGTACTTTTTAATTTTTTGTGACCACAATCCACCAGTGGGAGCTCTACCTTGCCGACTATTTGTGCCATTACTTCGCCTGAGACAGCAATTCCACCTGGTTCTGCAATTGCTTCCAGCCGCGCGGCTGTATTTACGCCTTCTCCCAGAATATCTTCCCCGTGCACAACAACATCACCAAGAGAGACGCCGACACGTAAGATGAGTGAGTCGTCATTGTTCGACCGGCGTGCTTCCAGCGCACATGCTCTTTGAACGCCGATTGCACAATTGACCGCTTCAAAGACACTGGAGAACTCAGCCAAAAACCCATCGCCTGTAGACTTGAACACACGGCCTCGGTTTGCTTCGACCTGCATGTCAATGACCTCACGTTCTAGACGCACCAATTTAGCCAATGCCCCGCTCTCATCGCGTGATACCAACCCCGCAAACCCGACAACATCCGTGGCCAGAATGGCCGCCAACTTGCGTTCCATCTTTGTTTCCTCAAGCAAAAAGTCTCAATTTGCTGACTGCTTACTCTATCATAAAACGCGATTTCAGCGAGCACGGTTCGCTAGGTGTCAATATCCTAACATGAGGGACCACCTATTGTGCAAACCAGGAAACTCTAAGTCCACACGAATTGGCGCGTA
>NZ_JBQFMJ010000041.1:0-3467 GCF_056531785.1 Ruegeria sp. K7 | reverse complement strand
CAAAACTACAAGCGTTGAAGTCAGGAGAGAACAGGAATGTCGACGTATTATTCTGAAGAGCACGAGTGGCTGCGAGTTGAAGGAGAAGTTGCGACGCTGGGGATTACGGTTCATGCGGCTGAGCAGCTTGGCGATGTTGTTTTTGTCGAGCAGCAGGAAGCGGGTGACGAGTTTGAGAAGGGCGGCGAGATCGGCGTGATCGAGTCGGTCAAGGCGGCGTCCGAGCTTTATGCGCCGGTGGATGGCGAGATTGTCGAGGTGAACGAGGCGCTGGCGGACAATCCCGGTTCGCTGAACGACGACCCCGAGGGCGAGGCGTGGATCTACAAGATCAAGATCGCGGATGCGTCGCAGCTGGAGGATCTGATGGATCTGGACGGCTACAAGGCCCTGATCGGCTGAGCAAACGGCGGGTTCCGACGGGATCCGCCCCCTTCTTTCACCCGGAGCCGCTGATTTGGGCTCCGCCCGTTTGGGCCTGAAACTGTCCCCGGACAGGTTCCAGGACGGCCCTTACCCCACGCCGGAGGCTCCTGCCAGAGCGGCTGGGTGAGACATTTCATGAGGAGCGCTGCAATGGCCTTCAAACTGACCGATTACGAAGCCTATGACTTCGCCAATCGCCGCCACATCGGCCCGTCGCCCACCGAGATGCGCGACATGCTGAAGGTGATCGGCTTCAAGACGCTGGACGAGCTGATCGACGCCACCGTCCCGCTGGCGATCCGGCAGACAGAGCCGCTGGACTGGGGTCCGGCGATGACCGAGCGCGATGCGCTCTTTCACATGAAAGAGGTGGCGCGCAAGAACAAGGTTCTGACCTCGCTGATCGGTCAGGGCTATTACGGCACCACCACGCCGGCGCCGATCCTGCGCAACATCCTGGAAAACCCGGCCTGGTACACCGCCTATACGCCCTATCAGCCCGAGATCAGCCAGGGCCGTCTTGAGGCGCTTCTGAACTTCCAGACCATGGTCAGCGACCTGACCGGGCTGGACGTGGCCAACGCCTCGCTGCTGGACGAAGCCACCGCGGCGGCCGAAGCCATGGCGATGGCCAAGCGCGGCGGCCGGTCCAAGGCCAACAACGCGGCCTTCTTCGTGGACAAGAACTGCCACCCGCAGACCATCGCGGTCATTAAAACACGCGCCGAGCCTCTGGGCATCGACGTGCAGGTGGCCGATCCGGATACGCTGGATGCTGGTGCGGTGTTTGGCGCCATCTTCCAGTATCCGGGCACCTATGGCCATGTGCGCGACTTCTCTGCCGAGATCGCGGCGCTGCATGAACATAAGGCGATCGCCATCGTAGCGGCCGATATCCTGTCGCTGGCACTGCTGAAGTCACCGGGCGAGATGGGCGCGGACATTGCCATCGGCTCGACCCAGCGCTTTGGCGTGCCGATGGGCTATGGCGGCCCGCACGCGGCCTACATGGCGACCACCGACAAGCTGAAACGGTCGATGCCGGGGCGGATCATCGGCGTCAGCATCGACAGCCGTGGCAACAAGGCCTATCGCTTGGCGCTGCAGACCCGCGAGCAGCATATCCGCCGCGAGAAGGCGAACTCGAACGTCTGCACCGCGCAGGCGCTGCTGGCCGTCATTGCCTCGATGTATGCGGTCTATCACGGCCCCGACGGCATCAAGGCCATCGCGCAATCGGTGCACCGCAAGACCTCGCGCCTGGCCGACGGTCTGGAGGCGGCAGGCTTTGCCGTGGAACCCGAGGTGTTCTTCGACACCATCACGGTCGAGGTCGGCCATCTGCAGAAGACGGTCATGGAGGCCGCCGTGGCCCGGGGCGTCAACCTGCGCAAGGTGGGCGAGACCAAGGTCGGCATCAGCCTTGATGAACAGACCCGCCCCGAGACCATCGAGGCGGTCTGGGGTGCCTTCGGCATCGACCGCAAGGATGACAGCTCGAACAAGCATTACCGCCTGCCGGAACATGCGCTGCGCGAAAGCGCGTACCTGACCCACCCGATCTTCCACAAGAACCGGGCCGAGGCCGAGATCACCCGCTACATGCGCCGTCTGGCCGACCGCGACCTGGCACTGGACCGGGCGATGATCCCGCTGGGGTCCTGCACCATGAAGCTGAACGCCACGATCGAGATGATCCCGGTCACCTGGCCCGAGTTCGGCAATCTGCACCCGTTCTGCCCGGAAGATCAGGCGCAGGGCTATCTTGAGATGATTGCCGATCTGAACGACAAGCTGTGCCAGATCACCGGTTATGACGCGATCAGCCAGCAGCCCAACTCGGGCGCGCAGGGTGAGTACGCGGGTCTGCTGACCATCCGCAACTATCACTTCGCCCGTGGCGAAGGGCACCGCAATGTCTGTCTGATCCCGACCTCGGCGCATGGCACCAACCCGGCCTCGGCGCAGATGGTGGGCTGGCAGGTGGTGCCGGTGCAGTCGGATGACAAGGGCAACATCGATGTCGCCGATTTCCGCGCCAAGGCGGAAAAGCACAGCGACCATCTGGCCGCCTGCATGATCACCTACCCCTCGACCCATGGCGTGTTCGAGGAAACCGTGCAGGAGGTCTGCCAGATCACCCATGACCACGGCGGTCAGGTCTATATCGACGGCGCCAACATGAACGCCATGGTCGGTCTGGCCCAGCCGGGCAAGATCGGCGGCGATGTCAGCCACCTGAACCTGCACAAGACCTTCTGCATCCCGCATGGCGGCGGCGGCCCCGGCATGGGTCCGATCGGCGTCAAGGCGCATCTGGAAGAGCATCTGCCCGGCCACCCGGAATACGGCACCGCCGTGGGCCCGGTCTCGGCGGCGCCCTTCGGCTCGCCCTCGATCCTTCCCGTATCGTGGGCCTATGTGCTGCTGATGGGCGGTGAGGGTCTGACGCAGGCGACGAAAGTGGCGATCCTGAACGCCAACTACATCGCGGCACGGCTCAAGGATGCCTATCCGATCCTCTACACCTCGGAAACGGGCCGGGTGGCGCATGAATGCATCCTCGACACCCGTCCGCTGGACGAGGCCGCGCATGTCAGCGTCGACGACATCGCCAAGCGTCTGGTCGATAGCGGCTTCCACGCGCCGACCATGTCCTGGCCGGTGGCGGGCACCCTGATGGTCGAACCCACCGAATCGGAACCCATGGCCGAGCTGGACCGCTTCTGCGATGCCATGCTGTCCATCCGGGCCGAGGCGCAGGACATCATCGACGGCAAGATCGACGCGGACAACAACCCGCTCAAAAACGCCCCCCACACGGTGCGCGATCTGGTCGGCGACTGGGACCGCCCCTACACCCGCGAACAGGCCTGCTTCCCCCCGGGCTCCATGGGTGTCGACAAATACTGGTCCCCCGTCAACCGCGTCGACAACGCATACGGCGACAGAAACCTCATCTGCACATGCCCTCCAATGTCAGAATACGAAGAAGCCGCTGAGTGAAAGATAAAACCCCTCGCCGGAAACATCCGGCGGGG
>NZ_JBQFMJ010000040.1:0-4227 GCF_056531785.1 Ruegeria sp. K7 | reverse complement strand
TCCTCACTAACATCTTTCGGACCAGAATATATGCCACCTATACCGCTGTTTGCGCCTTATCGCAGTCAACAAGCTTAGTCATTCAGATCCGCAATGCTGGCATAGGCAAGACGGTTGAAGGCGGTCATGCCACCGCTGAAAGACCAAAAAGTCCAGCCAAGTCTCCCTGTGAGGTTTTCCGTAGGCGCCGAAAGGAATTTCTGAATTGTGAGTTTTGATCTTGCTTAGCTTAACAAAGCGGCCATTCACTCGGCTCACGTCGAACTTCTGCTCAGCGGACAATCCCGCCGGTCGCGAGGTTCAGCCAGTCGACCGCTTCCTGCGTATTGCCGCCGTTGGATCGCCTGAGTGATTTCGCCGGTGCAGCCTTGGCAATCAAACGCGTCCGACCGAATACCGGACATTGAGGCAAGGCGATTGGAAAGGCAGTTAGGCGTCCGGATCGCTGATGTAGCGAAACCCGCGATTGCCCAAGATCGCACATTGTGGACGTCTTAGTAACCTCGTGTCGTGACCGTTGCCGACGACTGAAGTCGAAACTTGATCTTCCCGAACAACGACCTAGTGTTTAGCGGCTAGTTCAGCGAAGGGAAAACCAATGAAATTCATCACAGGCGTGTTTGGCTCGCTGATCGCCGCCTCCGCGGCCACGGCACAGGATAGTCCAATCATTCACGATGGGGAGTTCAACTTCCTGAGTGCCCAGTTTGGCGAGGAATGGGCCGCACAGGACGTTCGGATCGATTCACGTCTGGCAGAGCTTCGCGACGCCAACAATGGGAAGCCTCCGAATATCCTCTATGTACTGATCGATGACGTCAGCTTCGGTTTGATGGGCAACCGGGCGATGAACTATGTCGCCGGTTTCGACACGCCGAACATCAATGATTTCGCGTCCGAAGGCCTTGCCTTGATGCGCATGTATACGGAACCCTCGTGCACGCCGACGCGCACCGCGTTCCTAACAGGAAGCCACCCGGTTCGGGCTGGACAGGAAGAAGTAAAGGTCGCCTTGGTGGGCGAGGGCCTGGCCGGTGAAGCCGTCACAATTGCCGAAGTGCTCAAGCAATCGGGCTACAACACGGCTCACGTCGGCAAGTGGCACCAAGGGGATATCGAGGAGTCCTTTCCCCACAATCAAGGCTTCGATGTCGCGTTTTTCCCTGTGCACCAGCAAGTTCAATTGAGCCTGATGACCCCGGAGGCCGCGGCCGCAGGCAATTTGAACGGCTGGCATCCATCGACCCAGTCAAGTGAGTTTGCGATCGACCAGCGGTTCAAACCCTATGGCTTGGTTACCGGGCTCGAAGCAAAGGCGGGAGAGCAAGCCCGCGAGGTGGGCCTCGAGGCCGGCGAGGAATGGACGCAAGGGCATTACGAGCGCATGAACGAGACATACCAGAGGCAGGTGCTGGAACAATTAGAACGCCTCGCAGCCGCAGAGGAGCCGTTCTTCCTACAGTACTGGCCGCTCTATCCACTCAATTTCACCTCCAGCGATCAACAAAGGTCCCGCAATGGCGGCTTCATGGCCGACAAGATGGAGCAGTTGGATGATTGGTTCGGCGATCTCATGGCCAAGGTCGACGAGCTTGGCGTGGCCGAGAACACGCTTGTGGTGTTCATGGCCGACAACGGCATCTTCAAGCAGTACTCACCCAATTCCGGCATGATCGAGTTAATCTATCGGGGTGGCAAGGCAGAGCATCTCGAAGGCGGGGTACGCGTGGACGCGTTCGTGCGATGGCCGCAAGCCATCGAAGGTGGAAGCTACGCGGGAGACATTATCCACGTCTCCGACCTCTACACCACGTTGGCCCGCATCGCCGGTGGCACGGAATTCATCCCGCGCGACCGGGTGATCGACGGGGTGGACCAGACAGCGTTGTTGCTGGAAGGCGAAGGAAATTCGCGCCGAGACTATGTTTATATCTACGAAGGCCCGGTCTTGCGCTCGATCGTAAAGCAGGAGTTCAAGATGCACATGCCAGCACCGGGTGTACCAGGGGCTGCAGCGCCGGTCTTTAACATCCTGCGCGATCCTCGAGAGACAACCCCCGACATCGGTGGATCGCTCTGGTCCGGGGCGTCATTTCAGGACATGGCAAAGCGCCATGCCAAGATGATAGCGAAGTACCCGCACCGCCCGATTGGCAAGGATGAACCCTACGGCGGCATCGAAAACCT
Organism: Ruegeria sp. K7; assembly: GCF_056531785.1. Classification (NCBI taxonomy): domain Bacteria; kingdom Pseudomonadati; phylum Pseudomonadota; class Alphaproteobacteria; order Rhodobacterales; family Roseobacteraceae; genus Ruegeria; species Ruegeria sp. K7. The sequence continues at coordinate 2,040 of NZ_JBQFMJ010000040.1, read as the reverse complement.
CCGCCCCGAGAGCGAGCTAGCTCGTAAGACGTTTGCGAGTTGGCAGGACGAGTAACCACGGCCAACGGCGGGTGAGCACTATTCGGCTAGTACGTTAACACCCTGTGTTTCAGCCGAGGTTTGCCAACGTGTTGAACCTCGGCTTAGAGCACGAAAGGGCCTGTCGGGATAACTAGGGTGAGCGACAGGGCGACCTGCTTGGGTGACCTTTTAGTGAGTCACTACAATTGTCGGGTTTGCGTCAATTCCGTCGGTTGCTGGGAGCGGAGGCGTCAGCAGGCGGCACCCGCAGCGAACGGCGACTATGTCGGCATAGCAGACGGTTATGGTGGCTCAAGTGAACGGGCAGTTTGGGCTCAAAGCGGTCATACGCTGCACTTGTCATGAATGACTGCTATGCGGACTTTCCCGCCGTTCGCTGCATGCGCTCAGTTGGCGCTGCATCAGCGAAGGCATCCTGAAAGAAGGGCATCTTATTCGGGGATTTAGCCAAGCACCCAACTTTGCAACAGATTGCAGGACAGCGAGGCGCAGCTAATGAGAGGTTTGGACAAATTTATCTCGATAACAATGCAAGCGCAGCAGATTATCACCGAGCGTGCGAATGACTTGAACTCTACGCGGACGAGGCTAGGGTTTTCCTGGGTTGGGAGCATATTTTGGCAAGCCGGCCAAGTATTTTTTGTTGGAGAACCACACATGTCCAGAACGCTTTTCTCGTTGTTGGCCATCGCAGCCTTTTCGTTTTCAGCAACGGGTATCGCTGTAGCTTGTACCACTGCCGTTTATAACAATGGCGGCGCGGCACTATCTGTTCGTACAATGGACTGGTTTGGACACGATGACGCAAGAGTCGTCGGGGATGGGGCTGGCATTGAAAACACCTATGCCGATACAGAAGGTGCGATAACGACAACGTCAAAATATGCGTCATTGAAGATCGAAAGCTTTTTGACAAAAGTCGTTGCTGAATCCATGAATGAAAAAGGGCTGGAAGCGCGAATGCTGTATTTGGGCCCCGATTACACAGCATATACGTCTTACCCCAAACCTACTGATGCCAAAACAGACGTTGATGTGGTTCGGCTTGCCGAATGGGCGGTTGATAACTTCGAGTCCGTGCCGCAAGTCGTTGAAGCACTCCAGACGATTGACGTGATAAATACCGGCATTTGTGGGTTGCCGCCGCACAACGACATGAACCATTGCTCTGAGATTACTCCAGCGCATTTCCAGTTTGCCGACAGAGCTGGCAATACCGCAGTCGTAGAATTTGTTCGTGGTGAGATGCAAATTTTCCAGGAAGAAGAGGGCACTGCATATATGTCCAACGATCCTGAGTTCGCGGCCCATTTGATTTTGGACAAAGAACAAACAGCACCGGGCGCGACCATCCGCTCCTACGACAGACGTTTACGTGCCAAGGCTGTACTATCCGATATGTATGCGCGCAATGTAACAGATAATGAGGCCGCCAAGCTTTCGATAAAAGGCGCTGGCGCGACTATTTTTGCGGGCTACGATCAAGTGGATCCGTTTGTGAATGACGTGTTTCCGACATTGTGGACCATCTATACAGACCGAAATGAACTCGAGTGGGTGTTGGATCGCTACGATACCTGGACTGGAGAGATTTACAATTTTACCATGTTCGATACCAATTTGCCTGAACGGCAAGAACTAGGCATTCACCCGAGTCCAAAATATCAAAACAACTAATAATCTCTTTTTGAGGCGGCCGGTGACGGGTTTTGTGAAGCTGGGCTGCAGCAAATAAAGATTTAAAGACTGTCGGCTTTGGGCTCCGAGCAGTCCTTCGCTGCGGTGTCCATCAATGTCCGCTTACAAGAAAATCAGGTACAAAACTCGTCAGCTGTCACCCAAATTGTCACCCAAAGGCGAAAATGCACTTCGGCGTAAGCACGCTAAGTTCAGTAAGCATCTGTTTTTGTTTAATTTAAGTGGTGCCCGGGGGCGGAATCGAACCACCGACACGATGATTTTCAATCCACTGCTCTACCCCTGAGCTACACGGGCACG
>NZ_JBQFMJ010000039.1:0-4587 GCF_056531785.1 Ruegeria sp. K7 | reverse complement strand
TGACATCGCTGGAGTTCAGCTTGCGGTCCACACGGATCGCCAAGCACTCCCGGCTGTAATCATCGATGACGTTGAGCGTGCGGAATGCCTTCCGGGATGCCGAAGCCTACTGGCAGTGGTTGGCTGACTATGTCGTCAACCGAAGACCACCTTCATAGACAGAGCCCTCGGCGGCCCATAGCGGGTTGCCGGGGGATCACTGCTTTGCTTTCTTTTTCCAAAGTGGACGTTGGTCGTAGGTGGCGGAAGGAACGTAATGCGGACCCAGGTAACAGGGTCTAATAAATAGCCAAGTCCCTGATCAATTGTGGTCAGTTAACCAAGTTCACTAGTCATCGGCCCTTCAAATCTCAAGTTTTTTTACGGAGAGATTCAAGCGCTGACTTTAGGATTTCTGAGTTCTCAGACCGTTCTTCTGACGTCATTAAGTTCGGGTCGAAAACCAATCGAAAGTTTGGCTTTTCATGAGAGACTTTTTCTAGGTGGGGTCTCGATCTTTTTTGACCCAGGACGCGGTAGGTCATAACGGGTTGAGCCACGCCCTTGACTTGGATTGCACCGACCTCTTCGGTTTCTATTTCGTGGTTTACGTGCGCCCTGGTTTCGTAAGAGATGTAAATCTCTCCTTCCTCTGCCTGATGCTCTAGCCTTGAGGCTACGTTCACGGCACCACCAATGATGGTGTAATCCATACGGTCGTCACTTCCAAAATTTCCAACCGTGCAGAAGCCTGTATTGATGCCAATACGGCATTGTAGTTGTTGTCTTATTCCTTGCCTCCTCCATTCAGCCTGCAACTCAGCCAACTTGTCTCGCATCGCAATTGCCATTCTCACGCAAGCCAAAGCATCTTCGCGCACTCCTTTACTCTCCGGGTCACCAAAGAAGACAAGGATCGCGTCACCGATAAACTTGTCTATCGTCGCGCCGTAGCTCAAAGCGACTGCTGCCATTTCGGTCAGGTAACTGTTCAGAAGTTCCGTTAAGTCTTCAGACTCCATCTGATCCGTAAGTTCCGTGAATCCAGCCACATCCGAGAAGAACACACTCAGCTTTTTTCGTTTGCTGGCGAGTTTGACTTCCTGGCGCCCGGAAAAGATCGATTTGTAAACTTGCGGTGATAAGTACTTAGCAAGCTTCCCAGACAACGCTTCAAGCTCTTGGTTTTTTCGGTTTACCTCTTCGGCCGCAATGCGCTGCTTTTCAGCCAATGCATTCAGTTCCCGCTCATTACGATCACTCAACCGCATCATTCGTCGTGTCGTCCGAAGCAGTTTCCTGTATTCTTCAACGAGGTTCTTTATTGAGTTTCGCGTCTCTTCATTTGGGAATTGTCCGCTGCTCAAAGTTGCTTCCGCGACTTCCAACGCTTCTCTCTCCTTGGCAAAAAGATCGTCGATAGTCATTGATCAGACAACTTTTTTAGCGAAAACTTGGCGTGTTTAAGATCTTCTCCGAACTCCTCGCCAAGCTCTTCCATGGTTTCGTCTTCAGGATCATGAAACCAGTAAACTTCGACTTTCTTTCCCATTTCTGCAGCGGAATCCAAAAGCTCCATTATCATCATGATGGCTTTAGCGCTGGAGGAGTTGAAATAGATAAGTTCAAAGTCAAAACGACAGGCGGTATTTGAACCTTCGGAAAGCCAGTTTTTTAGGGAATCAAACAATGGATTGAAAAAGGTCGTAACATCCTCTGGATAGGATTCTCCAATAAGCCTGAGGTGACCAGCATCAAAATCAAATGCCACGGCCGGAGTGCGGTTTGTCGCCGGGATTTTAATGTTCTGCATTCTACCCTCTTAAACCGTGGCTTTGAGCGCGAAGAATGCGTGCTGGTCATCAACTCGCATAAAATCGAACTCGATTGGCTTTGACGCTCGACGCGCAATTTCAATTAACCCGATACCCGCACTGTTGCTGACACTATCGGCTTCGGCTCGTAGTTGGTCCTTGTATGCGACCTTTAGCTCTTCTCGGTTCATATCGCGGAGCTCTGATAGCCGGTTCCGCATAGTGTCGACATCGTTCAACAGGATCAGGTTTCCCGCGTGAACGACATAGCTGCCAGCTTCGTTTCCGATGGTCAGTATGCCGTAACTTATGTCCAGTACCGCTGTTTCACCGTCAGCAGGCAACTTTTCAACGGAATATCTGATGATATTCTGCATCTGCTCTACAAAAACTGCGAATACACTGCGAAGCGTTTTGGTGTCCGCATCTTCAGATACCAACTTCTGCTTTAACGCATCGCCGACGCCGCTAAGAATGCTCTCGGTTACATAACCGCTGTAGGCGAAAACAACGCCCTGTTTTCGCAGGTTAGCACGTAGTTCGTAGACTTCGCTGGCAAGCATCTGTTCTCCTTGATCATGCTTGGACGGCACCAAGTTCAATCCTGGTCTTGATATCATAAGATACACATTTATGCATTTTTAGGGTATCAATTGTGCAGGCTTATCAGCGGGGAGGTTAGCATGATTAGGCTAATATGTGTGGTCGCCCTTATACTTTCGTCAGGACCGGCTGTAGCGGCCGACATTCCGACCGAGGTGAAAGCAAAGCTCCAATCCGCCATGATTGCGCATGTCGATGGCGTGATGGTCGATGGTGCTTACACTTATCTGGATACAACAACCAATGCGATTGAAACTGTATACCCTGCAAATGTTCACCCCATGGTTATTCCGGCAGGAAGCGATTACTTCGTCTGCTCTGAAATGATAACCGAAGGTGGCGACACCGTGACCGCAGACTTTCTGGTGCGGGAAATTTCCGGGGACTACAAGGTTGTTCAGATGATCGTCAATAATCGTGGTGCTCTTCAGGCCGCTATGAAGAACATCGGGAACTAGATGCCAAACACTGTAGAGGCGTTTAGTGCGTAGTCTCAGGGCCTTCTTAAGTCGCCGCATCTTCCTAAAGCACATTCTCGCGACCCTCTTGATCGGGGGTGTATTTAATGCCGTGGTGCTTCTTTTTTATTATGACTTCAAAAGACAAGCTCAAACGGACCAGGTCGCAGCGGAAATGGCAACGATTGCAAACCGTATTGCGAGGCCGCTGGCTGAGTTGGTCGAAGCACGAAACTTTACACAAGCGACGAGCCTGCTGGCCGTCTATTCTGGTTTTCCTTATGTAATTTGCGCCGAACAGAAGCTGGAGGAAAGCTCCAAAACCTTGGCCTCCTGGCCTGCCATAGGTTGTGACAGGATAAAAAAAACCGGTTTGGATATCGTCGTTTCCGTCCCGACAGCAGCAGGGTCGACAATGATGTTGGCACGAATTGATCAGGAGATTCTGAATAATGAGTTGCAGACTGAAGTTGGAGTTGTGGTTCTTTTGGGAATTCTCGGAGGCTTTGCGCTGATATTAGCAGGTGCTGCTGCATTTCTATGGCTTATCAACAGACCTCTCGGTCAAATGTTGAAAGCTATTGAAAAGTTCGAACTATACGATGATCCACAGAGGGTCCCGTACCAATCAGAAGATGAGATTGGTAAAGTTGTTCAAAGCTACAACTCAATGCTGGAGCGGGAGGTCGAACGCGTCAACGCGATCCGTGAAGCGCACCATCAGATCGTGGACAGCGTAAACTATGCCACGCGAATTCAGCAGGGGTTGTTGCCTACTGCAAGTCAGTGTCAGAGCGCCTTCGCCGATTTTGCGGTCAAATGGGAACCTCGCGACTTGGTCGGTGGGGACATCTACTGGATCAGGTCGGAAGGACAGATTTCGACGCTTGCCGTAATTGACTGTACCGGTCACGGCGTACCAGGAGGCTTCATGACCATGCTGGCGATCGCTACTCTCGAGCGGCTTTACTATGAAAACGACAGGCTCAGCCCCGCTTCGGCCTTATCGAAACTGAGCGATTTAACTCGCACCCTCCTAAACCAGGACACTGAAAACTCGACTTCAAACGACGGTATGGACGCAGCAATTTGCCAGATCGACTCAAGCAAAGGGATAGCCAAGTTTGCAGGGGCACACATGTCTTTGTTGGTTAAGTCGGTGGCCAACGTTGATCGCATCCGAGGTGATAAACAAAGTATTGGGTATGCGGACACCCCAAGAGGGCCAAAATTTATCGAGCACGTAATCCACTTAGATCAAATTGTTGATCTGATTATCTCTACCGATGGCCTGATCGACCAATTGGGTGGCGAAAAGCGCTTAGCCTTTGGAGTTCAAAGATTAATGTCGATAGTTAAGCAAGACAGTTGGTCGAACTCAGAAGAGCTTTTGGCGGCCATCGAAGATGCTTTCCAAGATTACAGGAAGAATGAAGAACGCATGGATGATTTGACGGTGATTGCTTTTCGTCCGTTGCAAAACACAAGTTAGGGTGCTTTTTATGAGGTGAGCTGGGTAGCTCCTTATGGGAAAAAACTGTGGTCTGCCCAGTTTCTGACAAAAAAGGATTGCTTGGCCTGCAGGTGAGAGAGGAAAAGTCGGTTTTTTTATAGTGTAAGCCGCCAGCACCAGCGACCCCCGTCAGCCCCCCGGCACGACTCGTCAGCGGTCGTCTCAGCGCCAGTGATCGGTCTCGTAAGCTCGGCCGTTAGCGGCCTCTCCAGGGGTCAGA
>NZ_JBQFMJ010000038.1:0-5780 GCF_056531785.1 Ruegeria sp. K7 | reverse complement strand
TATCGCAAAGGCGAAACAGGTGATTGACGAGCAGGGCGAACGCATTTTCGATTAAGTAAACAGATAGCCCAATGTAAGCGATGCAATCGACAGGTGTCCCGCAAAGTAGACATCCGTTCCGATTGGGCGAACGACCGCAATGCGGACAAACCAGACTTTTGCGATTGGACAAGGTATGTCCGCTCAACGCCTGGTCTCCGACATTGGCGTCAGGATGTCTGAAAGCGCGCTAAACCTAATTTGAGCTCATGTTTCCCAAGGAGGCTTTGCGCCAATTTCTGCGACTAGAAAATCCATGAACACCCGCACTTTTGGGGATAGTACGTTGGACTTTGGATAGATCAGCCACAAGACATTGTCTTCGCTGGCCTCAAAGTTTGGAAGAACCCGTACCAAACGGCCTGACTTCAGATGCTCATGCACGCTCCATCTAGCATTCAAGGAAATACCGGCCCCGGCCAATGTGGCGCGGACCTGGCTTCGACCGTCATCGATTATCAATTGGCCTTTGGCTGATGCGGGATCGAAAACAGCGTTTTCGCCCGCCGGTCCTGTCAGTGGACGCGGTTGGAGGTTTTGGAAAGCGATCAGACGGTGGTTTATCAAATCGGCTGGTGCATCGGGAACGCCGTGCGTATCGAGGTAGCGTGGCGTAGCACAAAGAATACGCTGGTCATCAGCCAGTTTGCGGCCCTTCAGGCTGGTGTCGACAAGTGGAGCGTTCCTGAGTGCTAGATCGTAGCTCCCTTCGATCAGATCGAACTGCACATCGGACAGGCGCAGATCGAGCGTGAGATCGGGGTGCTGTTCAAGGAACTTTGGCAGGATTGGCGCGATGTAGAGCTGTGCAAAACTGCTTGGCGCAGCAAAACGCAATGTACCCTTGATCGTTGTCATTTGCATGCCCAATGCAGCAAATGCCGCCTCTTCCTGCGCAATGATTTCACGGGCGAAGGGTAGGAAATCCGCTCCTTCCACCGACAACGACACTTTGCGTGTCGTGCGGTGCAAGAGATCGAAACCGAGGTTCTGCTCCAGCTTGGCAAGCCTTGCGCTGGAGACTGCTGGGGCCATGCCCAGATCACGCCCCGCCGCGCTGATGTTCAGCATGTCTGCTGCCCTTATAAACAATCGAAGCGCGTCTGTGTCTAAGCCCATTATATTCATTTTCCAAATTATCAATACATGGTTGGGCAGTTTATCTGCAATTTGATCGAGGTTAAATCCCTTTCACAGAGACAGCAAAGCTTAGGCACGAGGCGCAAATGACACGGACGGCAACGGTCAACTACCACGTTCACAAATCCTACCGGCAAGCCTTTGAGCTCGATGCTGGCGGGGTCGCAGGCGACCTGATTTCCCCTGAACTGATCGCGACATCCGTTGTGCTAGCGGACAACCGCACAACGACGTCGTCGGTTTCATTTGCGTGTGATGCCGTTGAAATCATGCCACTTGAAACACAGGTCCGAGACTTTGCAGGCGACAGTTGGAAACCAATTTATGATACGGAAATCAAAGCGATGCTGCAGGACAAGCTGGGTGCGAGAGAGGTCGTGGTTTTTGATCACACTGTTCGCACAGATGATCCTGGTGCGACACGCAAACCCGCGCGCAACGTCCACAGTGACTATAGCAAGGACGGAGCCGAACAACGGCTTGTCGACCTGTTGGGCGCCGAAACCGCAGCGGAATGGGCGCAAGGTCACTATGCTTTTGTCAATGTGTGGCGCCCTGTGGGTCATCCTATCAATTCAGCACCGCTTGGCTTTGTTCGCCCATCATCGGTTGATCCGTCTGACTGGATCCTGCTGGACCTGATCTACCCCGAACGCAAAGGGCAAATCATGGGGCTGGTGGGAAACCCCGAACATGAGTGGATCTATCAATCCAAGATGACGCCAGATGAGGTCGCGATCTTTAACATCGACGACAATCGCGGCCTTTCATCGATTGCGCATAGCGCGCTTGATATGGTCGAGGATCCAAATATCACTACCATTCGCAAGAGCATCGAGAGCCGCACTTTGGTGCGCTATTAAAGGGGGTCCTGACATGTTGGATGAAACGCCGCCGACTGAGTTTGCCCAAATCAACGTGGCCTACAACCGGGTGTTTCGCCCGGGACGTCTAAGCGTAGGCCTTGTGTTACCGCTTGAAGCATACGCAGTCGGCGCAGAGCCGACGCTGCGGGAACATCTGGAAGCGGCTCAGAGGGCAGAGGAACTTGGGTTTGCAGCACTGTGGCTGCGGGACGTGCCGTTTAATGTTCCAAGCTTTGGTGATCCCGGACAGGTCTTCGATCCCTTTGTTTATCTGGGTGCACTTGCAACGGGGACAGACCGGATTGCGCTTGGAACGTCGAGTGTAATTCTACCATTGCGCCACCCGGCACATGTGGCCAAGGCAGCAGCGACCGCAGATGCGCTGTCGGGTGGACGGTTGTTGTTGGGTGTAGCTTCGGGCGACCGCCCCGAGGAGTACCCGGCGATGAACCAGAGCTATGATGACAGGGATGAACGTTTCCGCGACAGCGTTGACTACATCCGCGCGGTTGGATCGGACTATCCCAAGCGTGAAAGCGCTCAGGGCACGCTGTCTGGTGGGATTGACCTATTGCCAAAACCGCATGGAGCCCGCCTGCCGATGCTCATTACCGGTGGTAGCCAGCAAACGCCCGATTGGGTGGCACAGAACGGCGACGGCTGGATGACGTATCCGCGCAACGCCGCAGCTCAGGGGCAGGTCATCGCGGATTACCGGCGACGGGTGAAGGCCGCGGGCCAATCAGACAAGCCGGTCATGCAATCGCTTTACGTCGATGTCGTTGCTGATCCAGCTGCCCCTCCTCGCCCGATCCATCTTGGGTTTCAATCTGGCACTGACTTCCTTCGCAGCTATCTGCGCGAGATTGAAATGCTCGGGGTCAATCACGTCGCACTGAACCTTAGGTTCAATCAAGCGCCCATCGAGGCGACCCTCGAACACTTGGCGGATACTTTGCTGCCTGACTTTTCTTAAAGGATCAGACCAATGACCAAGACTATTCTCATTACAGGTTCAACTGACGGCATTGGCTTGCTCACGGCAAAGAAGCTAGCAGCCGCCGGGCACAAATTGCTCTTGCATGGTCGTAGCGTATCTAAACTGGAGAGTGCTACTGCCGCAGTCGGCGGTGATGTCGAAACCTATGTCGCCGATCTAAGCGATCTGTCCGCGGTGCGAGATCTGGCCGAAAGGGTACGGGCCAAGCATGACAAACTGGATGTGTTGATCAACAACGCAGGTGTTTTGAAAGCCCCGAAATCCGTCCTTGAGAATGGGCAGGACATCCGTTTTGTCGTGAACACGCTCGCACCTTATCTGCTGACCGAATTGTTGCTGCCGATCATTCCCGCTGACGGTCGCGTTGTGAACCTGTCATCGGCAGCGCAAGCCCCGGTAAATATCAAAGCCATGCAAGGCAATGTGCCGCTGGCGGATATGGAAGCTTATGCCCAAAGCAAATTGGCTATCACCATCTGGACCCAGGATTGGGCCAAGTCGCGAGCCGAAACACTGGTAATCGTTGCTGTAAATCCCGGATCACTTTTGGCCTCAAAGATGGTGAAAGAAGGCTTTGGCGTTTCCGGCAACGACATGAGCATTGGCGCCGATATCCTTATTGAAGCGGCGCTAGGCGAGAGGTTCGCCGATGCGTCAGGTGCCTATTTTGACAATGATATTGGTGCTTTCGCAAATCCGCATGCCGCAGCACGGGACAAAGATCACATTGCCGACGTCATGACCACGATCAGGGACTTGATTGGCCGGACTGGCTAACCCTCGCGGCGCAAAAGCGCCACACACTTCCACCTTTAACTCTCCGACACCCCTCACGCATGCCGCGTCGAGGCCCTAGAAAGGACTGCCTGATGAAATACGAGAACTTTCAAACCTTTGACGTAGACGTTGAAAACGGCATCGCCACTGTGACATTCAACTTTGGTTCCGTGAACGTGCAAGGCCAGGAAATGCTGGCCGATCTCAACAGCCTGGCAATGCGGCTGGAGCGTGACCGCGAAACCAAGGTCGTAATCTTCCAATCCGCCAATCCGGAAATCTGGGTCTGCCACTACGACACCGAGCTTCTCCAGGATATGTCGACCGAGGCGGTATCTCGTGACGATGCACAGCTTTTGGACCTGCAATCGGTTTGCGAACGGATCAGCAAGGTGCCGCAGGCCACCATCGCAAAACTGGAAGGGTTTGCACGCGGTGGCGGACACGAATTGGCGTTGGCGCTCGACATGCGCTTTGCCGCGCGAGGAAAGTACAAGTTCATGCAGATGGAGGTCGGCATGGGCATCTTACCCTGCGGCGGTGGCGCCTCTCGCATGGCACGCCAGACCGGTCTTGGCAAAGCACTTGAGATCATCCTGAGCGCGCAGGACTATGACGCGGATGATGCAGAACGTCTGGGCACCATCAACAAGGCGTTGGAGCCGGATGAAATTGGTCCCTATGTGACCGTACTGGCCGAACGGATTGCAAAATTCCCAGCTGAGTCGATCAATGCGTGCAAGAAGATGGTCTACGAATCAATCGACAAACCCATTGATGAGGCGCTTAAAGCCGAGGCTTATTGGCTCTATCAGGCCACCAGCAAAACCCCGGCGGTCAAACGTTTCACCATCGCGGATGAACAAGGTCTGGAACACGACATCGAAAACCAGCGCAAGTGGGGCGATCTGGTTATGCAGGTGCAGGACATCAACTGATCCCCCGAACCAAATCAACACGTAAGAAAAGGAATACCCCAATGAAGGCAATGGTTTTGAACACCTACGGACCCGATGCACCGTTCGAGCTTGTTGAAATACCCGATCCGGTTTCGACACCAGGGCATGTGGTCGTCAAAGTGGCCGCGACCAGCGTCAACACCGTCGACACAATGATCCACAGCATGGGCGCTGATCCTCCCCCTCTGAAGTGGTCCGCCGTTATGGTTATGAAAACGGAGGAACCACATGGCGAACAAGCGACCGAAGCCGGAAGAGATTGTCTCGAAGTTACGGCAGGTTGAGATATTGATGGGGCAAGGCATGTCCCGTCTGGATGCAATCCGGCAGATTGGTGTTGTTGAACAGACCTATTATCGCTGGAAGAAAAAGTACGGCAGAATGGGCGCGGATCAATTGAAGGAACTCAAGCGCCTTCAAAAAGAGAATGAGCGTCTTCGAAGGGCCGTCTCGGATCTTACCCTGGACAAACTGATCCTGACGGAGGCGGCCAAGGGAAACTACTGAGCCCCGCCCGACGCCGCGCCTGCATCAACCATGTGCGCCACAAACTGCGTGTCTCAGAGCGCCGGGCGTGTCGTGTCCTGAAACAGCACCGATCCACACAGCGAAAGCTGACGAAAGGTCGAGCTGACGAGAAGCGCCTGGTGGCGGACATGATAGAAATGGCCCGCCAGTATGGCCGCTACGGTTATCGCCGGATCGCGGCTTTGCTGAGAGATGCGGGCTGGCAGGTGAATGACAAGCGCGTCGAAAGGCTTTGGCGTCGGGAGGGGCTGAAAGTGCCAATGAAACAACCGAAGAAGGGACGGCTCTGGTTAAATGATGGATCGTGTGTTCGGCTGCGGCCGGAGCATCGAAACCATGTCTGGAGCTATGACTTCGTGCATTGTCGAACGGATGACGGAAAGGCATTCCGCACGCTCAACGTCATCGATGATTACAGCCGGGAGTGCTTGGCGATCCGTGTGGACCGCAAGCTGAACTCCAGCGATGTCA
>NZ_JBQFMJ010000037.1:0-6293 GCF_056531785.1 Ruegeria sp. K7 | reverse complement strand
TATCGCAAAGGCGAAACAGGTGATTGACGAGCAGGGCGAACGCATTTTCGATTAAGTAAACAGATAGCCCAATGTAAGCGATGCAATCGACGGATGTACCGCAAAGTAGACATCTCCCTGATTTGGCGAACGAACGCTAAGCAGGCCAAGCAGTCATTAGAAGTCTTAGTTACCCGATCCATGCTGCTGCAATCTGGGTTCCAATTTCGACTTTTTTTACAGCCTGTGCTACTCTGTTGCATTTATTGTATGCAATTTGGGGCTGAAGATATGTGGAACATGGAACAGTTTGTAGCGGACTGCCGAACCGCAGTGGATCAGGACGCGTCTCACAAATCGGTGGCTGAGGTGGTGGACCGGGCGATGCGCGATCCCTCGGGCGTGACGCAAGCCTTGGGAGAGCCGACCGACAGCGGTATCTTTCCCATTTACAAATCAAGTGATCTGACAATCGTCAACGTCGTCTGGAAGCCGGGAATGACCATAATGCCCCACAATCACGAAATATGGGCCGTGATCGGTATTTATGGTGGTAGAGAAGATAACATTTTTTGGCGGCGCGTAGCAGATGACCCTAACGGACGCATCGAAGCGGCGGGGGCTCGAGCATTGTCGACTGGTGAATATGCTCCGCTTGGTAAGGACCTCATTCACTCGGTTACAAACCCTATCCCCAAGTTGACTTGAGCAATCCACGTATACGGCGGGGACTTTTTTGAAGCTGAGCGAAGCGAATGGGATCCTGAAAACCTGACGGAACATGCGTATGACATGTCGAAGGTTCGCGCATTATTCGAGGACTAGTTTGCGTTTTGACAATCTGCGCTGACAATGTCTGAGGCATGTTCGGTAAACGGCAGGCTTCGCTGATTGCCGGTTACTATCACGTTGAATTGACAAGGTGTGATGATCTAGGATTATGGACAGATGAGCAAATCACAACGCCCCCCAAAGCCTCGGCCGCGCCCATTTCTTCCCAATCCGGACCGCTACGAGCAAATGGTCTATCGCCGTTGCGGTCAGTCCGGCATAAAGCTATCCGCGATAAGCCTTGGGCTGTGGCACAATTTCGGTGGGGATACGCCGCAACTGACAAAGCGCGAGCTTTGCCGGACTGCCTTTGATTTGGGTATTACACACTTTGATTTGGCAAATAATTATGGCCCGCCGCCGGGATCGGCGGAAGAAGCATTCGGTGAAATTTTGAAAACTGATTTCGCAGGCTATCGGGATGAACTCATCATATCAACCAAGGCTGGCTATGACATGTGGCCAGGTCCTTATGGGGAGTGGGGATCACGGAAATATCTCGTGGCCTCATGTGATCAGTCGCTCAAGCGGATGGGGCTCGACTACGCAGATATTTTTTATTCCCACCGGTTTGATCCGGATACCCCACTGGAAGAGACTATGGGCGCTCTGGACTATATCGTGCGCTCCGGGCGCGCACTCTATGTGGGGATTTCAAGCTACAACTCGCAAAGAACGCGCGAAGCGCTTGCCATCTTGAAAGACCTTGGAACACCGTGCCTGATCCATCAGCCTTCCTACAACCTGCTTAACCGATGGGTTGAACACGACGGGCTATTGGACACGCTTGACGAAATGGGCGTCGGATCGATTGCGTTCACGCCTCTTGCACAGGGCATTTTGACATCGAAGTATCTGAACGAAATTCCTGCGGATAGTCGGGCGACCCAAGGCAAGTCGCTCTTGGACGGTATGATCAACGAACGTTCACTGGCGAGTGTCCGGGCTCTAAACGAGATAGCGGCATCGCGCGGTCAATCATTGGCACAGATGGCGCTCGCTTGGGTCTTGAGGGGTGATCGGGTAACGACTGCACTTATTGGCGCTTCGCGACCCGAGCAGATCGTGGATTGCGCCGGTGCGGTCGAAAATATGGATTTTACCGAAGCGGAACTCTTCAGGATTGATGAGGTCAGTGCGGAAGAGGACATCAATTTATGGGCGCTATCCTCGGAAACTGCGTAGGATTACTGACAACTGTTTTTTTGGTGCGATTAGGTTTTTCTGCGTACTCACTTGGCGTTTCTGCCTTGGGCTAGAAGCGGTCATCTGACTGTTTCTGTCGGATGTCCGTTTGCCAGCGCGAAGCGGACGATAGAGCATAAGTGCAATAGCCTCGACACATGTCACGCGACTCAGAAGAACCTGAACGAGTATGTGAATTGCGCCTATGCGGTACTAAAGAGCAGAGACTGCAAACATCGTTGGTATCCTGCTCCCGCAACCACCATGGTCGAACAGAGTCTCGAACACGCCGCCTCAGGGCGGCTTTGTTCATTCTGGGTCAACCCTATCAGCGCCGCTAGTGCACCCTCCAACTCAATCTGCACGCTTTCCCGTTCATGTTGGACCGTGACACGTTCGATAAGGCCTGCGCCAGATCTGCGACCTTGGAGTGATAGAGTTCCGACAGATTCTTGGCGTCTATCAGGTCAGCAAAGGCACGTGTCGCCGACCGTGCCTCAAGACCGGAATACATGTTGATGGTGTGGCTGACCTCCGAATGCCCGAGCAACCGGCGCGCAACCTCGTAGCCGCCGGGATTGGCGTCGAGCCAGTTCATCATCGCGAAATGTCGAAACAGGTGGGCGTTCATCTCCAACCCCGTTTCCTTCCGGATCCGTTTGGAGATGCGCGCAGCCAGAGCGCCGGGATCAACCGAATGCTGACCATCCCTGCGGGGAAACAGCCAAGGCGTTCCAGCGGGGCAGAGTTCCGGACAGCGAGATTTGAGATGAACGTCGATCATGCGCAATACATCACGCGGGATCTCGAACTCGACAGGCCGTTCATTTTTGGTCTCGCCGTCTTCCAGAACCAGGTAGGTTCGGCCATCACCGGGACAGTGCAGGTGGCGTTCCAGGTGGATGTCAGCCAGGTTCGCCAAATACAGCCCAGGCAGTAGCTAGGGTGAACACCGGATAGGTCATGTAAAGCACACCCACTGTCAATGTGGGCAACTTCTCCAGCGCCGCTACATATCCGATCCAACCAAGCCCCACTACCGCTCCGGCTGAAAGGCCCCAAGTGATCTCTCGCCATTCTTTTCGGTGCAAGATGAGAACTGGGAGCAAAAGAACGGCCGCAACAATGTAGCGATAGAATGCGACCGCATAGGGTGCGACGCCTTGCTCGGTCAGGCTGCGGCTGAAATAGGGAACCAGTCCGAAACAGATTGAAGCAAAAAGGACACCAACAACCGCAAATGCGTAAGGTATGGGCGGTCGATTTCGTGCAGATGTCGTTGCCATAATCTGGAGCTACCACGCATTTGCATTTTCGTCCTTAAAGAATCTTCGAACGACAGCTTTGCCCACATAAATGCAGTAGAAAAGCGCATTGTGCCCAACGCACCCGTCAGGTCGTTTGCAACAGTTGCTATCGCAGTAAAAAAAGTTGGAACACGAAACGCCGAGCTTAGAGATGGCGATCACTTCCAAAAGGTGTTGTCTCCTTTGTCGTGCTACCCAGAGTGTGCTACTTAGGTTATTTAGCGCGGCTGACCCCAAGGTGTGACTCTTGCCCCTAGAAGTGAGTAGAGAAGAGGTCCTGGAAGAGCTGGAACGTATTGTTGGTTCGAGTGACTTCGCGGTCAGCGAACGCAACAGATTTTTTTTTGAACACCTCGTCAGAAGTGAAATCGACGGCAGGGGTAAAGAACTTCATGGCACTGCGTTGGCAATGGATGTGTTTGGACGAGGCGCAGACTTTGATCCCAACACTGATCCCGTTGTGCGAACTGAAGCGGTAAAACTGCGAAAGGCATTAAATTATTATTATTTGACCTCTGGTCGAAAAAACAGGGTAGAAATATCGGTTCCAAAAGGTCGGTATCGACCCACCTTTCGCATTCGAGAATTTCAGGCAAATAATGCGAGTTTGACTGATGAGCAAACGCCAAGGTTGCCCACGCTAGGCATTAGATCGTTCTCAGGGTCAGAGACTGCGCGTGCAATTTTTTTCCGCGATGGTTTGCCAGAAGAGATTGCATTGGAACTCGCCCGTTTCGGTTATGTCCGGGTACTTACAGGTTTTAGGGCCGAAAACTCTAAGTCACAAACCCAGGAAGAACATAACTCGCTTGAGCGCTGCGATTATGTTCTGGGAGGAACGGTTCGCGAAGATGGCGAGTGTTTGCGCATAGTTGTTCAATTGAAACGAAGAGACACCGGTGACCTAGTTTGGTCGGAGCGCAAAGACATCTTTTTGAGCAACGCCAATATTTTCGAAGCTCAAGAAGACGTCGCAAAGCGCTGCGCCGTCTGCATTGCGGATGCATATGGGTTTGTTGCAACCGACGCTGCGAGAAACGCTCAAACGCGACCAGCTTCGGACTCAAACGTGTATGAAGCTCTGTTGGCGTTCCACACCCACCTTCGCGCAAACAAAGTCAGCAGCTTGGCGCGAATGTTGGAACTGTCGCAAGCTGCTGTCAGGGAGAACCCAACCAGTGGCTTGGCGCACGCACTATTGGCGTTTGGATATGTTGAACAGGTAGGTGTTGGACAAAAACGATTGAAGTCCGTTGTCGAAGATGGCCGAACTCACGCAGAGAAAGCATTGGCTTTTGAGCCAAATTGCCAGGAGGCTCTGATCGCAGCAGCCGTCTATGCCCAATTGGATGGAGATAAACCTAGTTTTATGCAATTAATTGATGCCTCAATTCGCGCCAATCCGAATGGCAATCTTCTGCTCGCTGTGGCTGGAGGATGGATTGCATTTGTCGGCGACCCCAATAAAGGCGCGGAATTGGTGCGACAAGCGACGGATGCGAATCCCATGTTGCCAACTTGGACCCAGATTACACTTTGCTTGGAAGACGTTGAGAAAGGAGACTTCAAGGCCGCTGTCAAAAAAGTACGCCAAATAGATGTGCGAGACTATTTCATTGATCGTTTGATTATTTCCGCGGTGCATAGCCTAGCCGGTGAAACAGGGCTGGCCAGAGCACAATTGCCTCAAGTAAACGGCGACTTCACAATTGACGAATACATAAACGATCTACCCTTCGCGCGCGGCCTGGTCGAAATGATCCGTGCAGGGTTGGAGCGCCTTTGAAGCGGTAGATTCTGGCAAGTGATGGAATGAGACAAAACTGCTGTTTTGATTTTCGCAAAGTCGCAGGCAATTGAAAAATTCGTTGTTCTTACTCATACACAGCGCGGTTTTCGAAGGTTCAACCGTTTTTTCTTGAATCGTCCAACAATCTGCAGTCAGTCGTGATATTTTTGGCGTCTCTTGCGTCCGGTTGAAGACGAGTCTCGTATTGCCCGGCAGAACCTTCGCAATCCTTTGAATCACCGCCGAAAAGAGTCCGGTTGGGTCCCAGTGAGTCTTTGAACACGCAGTACATAGGCTTGCTGCTCAGCTGCATCTGAGTAAAAGAAAAACTCATGGTGCACGCAAGCAAACCGACCGTTGACCAGAAACTCTTCATAAATTTTTTGGTGTAGATCACTAAGGTCGTCAGTCTTTTGGTAGAACTTCAATATGTCTTTGGGCGTTATCGAAAGAACTATGTCCCAAGCTTGTGAATCAAGGTCTTTCATTTTCTTCTCCATTCAATGTGTTTACTGTCGCTACCCTAAAACACCGGGTGCCTCTTCTTGCGGCGACCCAGTTAAAGTCGAAAGCGGCTCACTGTTGTTTGCTCGTCCGGTTCGATGGGTTCTCGCGCCCGATGCCAATCATTATGGATTGTTCTCTTTTGACCTGGTCGACAGCGTCGGTAAGCAGGGACTTTTCTGCGCAGCTTGCTGCAATCAAGTAATCTGTGACTTCGGGCAGGACGTTATTCCACGTTGGACATGCCAATGCGAACTGAGCGAAGAAGTTTGCTGTGAATTTGAACAGCCGCTCTGCGCTTGTCGCATTGGATTCTCGGGCGGCCCAAAGTAAGGTTTCCCAAAGGCCGTTTTCGAAGGCGATCAGCGCCCGAGGAGTCTTGTCAACGTAAATCTGAACTTTGTGCTTTCTGGCAACTGAAAGCTCAGACGTACGTAAGACCAAATTGTGTGCCGCAGCTGTAGTCGCCGGGTATTGGTTTCGCAGCGTCGTTAGCAGATCAAATTGTGACATCTTTTCTCTCCACCTTTCCAGTTTGTGCAAAACGAAAATGTAAAGAGTTCACCGTTCTTTGGAGGTGTCCTACAGTAGTGCAACTGTTGTTGGATGGACGTCCGACTTCGTTGCGCGCCGCCTGACAGAAAAAAAGGATTTCGCACAAGACGTAGAATTGCGCATTTTGGGCTCGAAGTAGACGA
>NZ_JBQFMJ010000036.1:0-2500 GCF_056531785.1 Ruegeria sp. K7 | reverse complement strand
TTTAAAGATAGCGTAACAGCTCACTGGTCTAAACAAGTTGTCCTGCGGCGAAGATGTAACGGGGCTCAAGCCATGAGCCGAAGCTTAGGATGCCGTAAGGCATGGTAGCAGAGCGTAGTGTGACATAGAACTCATCCGTATTTGCATCCACCTGTGAAATATCAGCGGGTGTAATGACGGATCGAGTTCTTTCGATGAAGCCGGCCTGTGAGGGATCCGGTGGAGAGATCACTAGTGAGAATGATGACATGAGTAGCGACAAAGAGTGTGAGAGACACTCTCGCCGAAAGTCCAAGGGTTCCTGCTTAAAGCTAATCTGAGCAGGGTAAGCCGGCCCCTAAGCCGAGGCCGAAAGGCGTAGGCGATGGGAACTAGGTTAATATTCCTAGGCCAGGAGGATGTGACGGATCACAGGTGTAGTTCAATCTTATCGGATTGATTGGGCTGCTGAGTGGTTCCTGGAAATAGCCCTCCATCAGACCGTACCCTAAACCGACACAGGTGGACTGGTAGAGCATACCAAGGCGCTTGAGAGAACGATGTTGAAGGAACTCGGCAAAATACCTCCGTAAGTTCGCGAGAAGGAGGCCCGGTTCCTAGGCAACTAGGGGCTGGGGGCACAAACCAGGGGGTGGCGACTGTTTATTAAAAACACAGGGCTCTGCGAAGTCGCAAGACGACGTATAGGGTCTGACGCCTGCCCGGTGCCTGAAGGTTAAAAGGAGAGGTGAGAGCCTTGAATTGAAGCCCAGGTAAACGGCGGCCGTAACTATAACGGTCCTAAGGTAGCGAAATTCCTTGTCGGGTAAGTTCCGACCTGCACGAATGGCGTAACGACTTCCCCGCTGTCTCCAACATCGACTCAGCGAAATTGAATTGCCTGTCAAGATGCAGGCTTCCCGCGGTTAGACGGAAAGACCCCGTGCACCTTTACTACAGCTTCGCACTGGCATCAGGATTGTGATGTGCAGGATAGGTGGTAGGCTTTGAAGCGGAAACGCAAGTATCCGTGGAGCCTCCCTTGAGATACCACCCTTCGCACTCTTGATGTCTAACCGCGGTCCGTTATCCGGATCCGGGACCCTGCGTGGCGGGTAGTTTGACTGGGGCGGTCGCCTCCTAAAGCGTAACGGAGGCGCGCGAAGGTTGGCTCAGAGCGGTCGGAAATCGCTCGTTGAGTGCAATGGCAGAAGCCAGCCTGACTGCAAGACTGACAAGTCGAGCAGAGTCGAAAGACGGCCATAGTGATCCGGTGGTCCCGAGTGGAAGGGCCATCGCTCAACGGATAAAAGGTACGCCGGGGATAACAGGCTGATACTGCCCAAGAGTCCATATCGACGGCAGTGTTTGGCACCTCGATGTCGGCTCATCTCATCCTGGGGCTGGAGCAGGTCCCAAGGGTACGGCTGTTCGCCGTTTAAAGAGGTACGTGAGCTGGGTTTAGAACGTCGTGAGACAGTTCGGTCCCTATCTGCCGTGGGTGTAGGAGACTTGAGAGGAGTTGCCCCTAGTACGAGAGGACCGGGGTGAACGATCCACTGGTGGACCAGTTGTCGTGCCAACGGCAGTGCTGGGTAGCTATGATCGGACAGGATAACCGCTGAAGGCATCTAAGCGGGAAGCCCCCCTCAAAACAAGGTCTCCCTGAGGGCCGTGGAAGACCACCACGTCAATAGGCCGGAGATGTAAGCGCAGTAATGCGTTCAGTTGACCGGTACTAATCGCCCGATAGGCTTGATTTGATCCAGTAATGGAAAGACAAAATCAAACCAGAAGCATACACCGACCTTGAGTTGGACAATGACGTGACAATCCGCAAAGCGGATTGCACGGTGTTGATTGACATAACAACTGTGCAGGAACGCGCATCCGCTTCGCGAATACGCTGCCTCCTGCGCGTCGCCTTTTTGCTTGGCAAAAAGAGCGACGGGGATTTTCCTCGGTTTGGTGGTCATAGCGCAAGTGAAACACCCGGTCCCATCCCGAACCCGGAAGTTAAGCACTGCCGCGCCAATGGTACTTGGGCTTAAGCCCCGGGAGAGTAGGTCACCGCCAAACCTAGCAAAATCCCCCTTCTCTCTGACGATGAAAAAACACTACCCGGTCTCAAGTAGCCGAATAGGCGGTAGGCCAACACAAGACCTCAAGTAGCGTAAGCGCTAGGTCATCAAAAGTGTCGCGGGATGGAGCAGCCCGGTAGCTCGTCAGGCTCATAACCTGAAGGTCGCAGGTTCAAATCCTGCTCCCGCAACCACTTTTACCGAACCAGCCGCCGCAAGGCGGCTTTTGTCGTTCTGGACCAACCCAATCATCGCTGCCAGGGCACCCTCCAACTCAATCTGCACGCCATCCCGGTCATGCCGGACCGTGACACGTTCGATAAGGCCCTGGATAATCTCCAAGGCCCCTGTACGGATCGACGGATCCGATAAGGCCTGCGCCAGATCTGCGACCTTTGAGCGATAGAGTTCCGACAGGTTCGGGTGTAGGCGCACCGGTG
>NZ_JBQFMJ010000035.1:0-6756 GCF_056531785.1 Ruegeria sp. K7 | reverse complement strand
CTTGACGGGTACATTTGGCTGGTTTGGACAAGAAAAAGACCCTTTGTCTGGGGTGTTCCTTTTGCCGTTGGGACTGCCCTGGATACTTGTAGCGGATTTAATTTCGGAGTCCGCCAAGCCGTGGTTTGCGGCGATTGCACCGATGCTCAACAGTTCTAATATGCGACAGCACCTCCATCTCGAAACTTTCCTTGAAGGTAAAGGGACCCAAATGGCCAGCACCTTTCAGAACCTTTAGTTCAACAAGCTTGCCTTGGGATGCCAGAAGTTCAGCGATGCGCTTTGTGTGCACATGCGTCTGCGATCCGCGAATGATCGTAGAGGGAACTCCCTCAGAAAGAATGTATTCTGGGTCAGGTTCTTTCAGAAGCGCATCGAAATCGCTTGGGGCTTTGTGAACCCAATCAATCATAGCGCACCTGCGTTCACGACTCAGGGCTTGCCAAGAGCCAAGTCCTCCCCAAAAATCAGTGAAAACCTGTGCGCTAAACTCTTCGCATCCCTCTTCTATGCCCGTTCGTATTGCGTTTGTGAGGCTAACAATCTCGGAATACAATAAACCGTCAGTCAACTCTCCGGCTTTCAGTAGGCTGAACAGAGTTGGTTCATAGAGACAAAGTGATCGAACAAGGTCGGGTCGAGCTCTGGCGATATGCAAAGCCAGCGCTCCTCCATACGAGTGTCCAATCAAGTGAGCGGGCCTGCCAAGCTTCTCTATCTCAGTGATAATCGAAGCAGCTTCGTTTTCCAATGTGAACGGCCCGTCCGGGATTTTATGACCCCTAGACAGGGTTCCTATTAGGTCGGGTGCTAATGTTTTGGTTTCTTCGCTCATCCGGGCAAACAGATTGCGCCACTGGCTTCCGTCAGCGCCGGACCAATGTAGCCCTACGCAGGGAGCAGGCGAAATTTGGGACCAACACGGCGATGCGTGTAGTGAAGCGTCAAATTGCTTATTCATGTGATGACCTCCAAACTGAGTTTCACAATGGTGTCACTCATCTGGCCTTCAACCTATCGGACACATGTCCCGGCTAGACTCAAACCGACGGGAAATTGATGGGACATTTGCCCCAAATCGACTAAAAAAAGACATGCGAACCGTTAGATACACTTCTTCAAGCGATGGTACGTCGCTGGCGTGGAGCAAATCCGGAAACGGCCTACCAATGGTAAAGGCGGCTAACTGGCTCACGCATCTCAGTTATGATCTAGACAGTCCAATTTGGTCTCACTGGATCGAATTGCTAGAAAGTCAATTCACCCTTGTTCGATATGATGAGCGAGGCTGCGGATTATCTGACAAACGAGTTGAGAATCTGGGTATTGATTACTGGGTTGATGATCTCGAAGCTGTAATCGACGCCGCTGAAATAGATGAACCAATTTATCTTCTGGGTATTTCTCAGGGCGCTGCGACTTCTATCGCGTATTCGCTGAGGCATCCCGGCAGAGTTGTCGGGATGATACTCGTTGGAGGCTATGCAAGGGGCAGCAACCACCGCGGATCGGTCGCCGCCAAAAACTACAAGACTGTTATCGATGTATTTCGCCTGGGTTGGGAGAATGACAACCCAGCGTTTCAAGATGTATTTACATCAAGATTTCTTCCTGGTGCGCCGCCCGAACAACGCTCTTGGTTTACAGAACTTTGCCAAAAGACCGTTTTGCCTGAGACAGGGGCCGACCTGCTTATGGCGCGCGCTGACGTTAATGTTGAAAGTCTATTGCCAAAGGTTTCAATTCCAACACTGGTGATCCATTCAAGGAACGATCAGGTTATTCCGTTTGAAGAAGGACAACATCTCGCTCAGAAAATTCCCAGAGCGACAATGTCTGCTTTAGAGGGAAAAAATCACATTATTCAACGCGATGAACCTGCCTGGCGCGCTTTTTCCAAGAGCTTGCTTGAATTTACATCTTCCGGTCAAACGACGGACTTTAACGATTTGACAAAGCGCGAGCAGGACGTGCTGAGACTCATCTGCCAAGCAATGAGTGGTAAAGAAATTGCTAGAAGTCTTCAAATGAGTGAAAAAACTGTTCGAAACCACACAAGTAAAATCTACGCCAAACTTGAACTGCAAAACAGACAGCATGCAATTCGCACGTATGGGCATCTGTTCTGATTAGAGCATGAAACTGCAAACCTATTAATCTGATCTAACGTGGCAAAGGCAGCTTTGTCCGCAGAGCAATCGTTCACGCCGAGCGCCGCGAAAGTTCGATTGCCGCTCGCCGCTATTCACTTCAACGACTGTTCGCAGACCAAATTGGGCATTCTTCCAGCGGCAAAAATATGTTTCCACATGTTGCATGCTTGCTATGACTTGCCGCTGGTCTACAACTGGTGTCGTCAATCAGGAATTCCTGCGGCTGCCAGCATTTCATAGTAGGCGTCATAGATTTCTGGTTTTGCGATAGAGATACGAGCGCGCATATGCCGGAACATTGAAACGCTAAAATCGGGTTCCCGCGACATGTGAATACGTGCGAGTTCTCTAGCTCGGCTCTCATTGCCGTGAGCCATTTCCGCCACAAGTTCGTTCAGGCGAAAGACAGTCACAGTATTATGAAATGCACGCATTTTTTGGGCGGTTTCTCTTAGATCGCGCCAGTTCCCTTCCGCGATTTGCGACAGGCTGATACCCATGTGGACACGGTAGTTTAGTGGGTCATTCGGGTTAAGTCGGAGCGCCTCCCTGGCATGTGCCTGTGCCGTCTGTGCTTGGCCCATCAGGCCACGCAGTACGCAACTGGATCCCCAGGCTGAAACGCAATTTGGGCTTCTCTCGACGACTTGATCCACAAGTGACAAACCATACTCTGTATCCTCCGACAGAAACGCGAGTACGTAACCGGCATATGCTTGCGCCTCTAGGTCAAGATGTGATGCCGCCAGAGCCTCATGTGCCAGCTGAATTGCGTAGTCAAATCGGGCCTCGTTTGGACGCGTATCCGGGTTCCATAGCAAAGTGCGGATCCAGCCTCGAAGAGCGCTTGCCAATGGGTACTCACTTGAGAGTGAAAGAGCTTTTGACAAATGGTCGTCTGCTTCAGTGAATTTGAACCTGTAGATCAAGGACTGCGCACGTAGGAAGTGATCATAGGCTCCAAGGGTGTCAGGGCGCTTGTGAGCAGCACGGTCTATTTCAGCTTGTCGGATACCTGGCGCAATCGAAGCAACGACAGCCTCGGTAATCTGGTCCTGAAGCTCGAAAACATCATCGAGCTTGCCATCGTATCGATCCGCCCAAACATGAGACCCGGTTTCCGCATCAATCAGCTGACCCGTGACACGCAACCGGTCACCAGCGCCGCGAACGGACCCTTCCAATATATAGCGGACACCAAGCTCTCGGCCGATACGACGCACATCAACCGAAAGCCCTTTGTAAGAAAAAGAAGAGTTTCGGGCGACCACGAATATCCAGGGCACTCTGGATAAGCTGGTGATGATGTCTTCGGTAATACCTTCCGCAAAGTAATCCTGTTCAGCGTCAGGCGACAGATTGTCAAAAGCCAACACCGCCACTGAAGGCCTGTCAGGACGGGATTGAGTTAACGGGGATTCAGTGGCAAATGCTGTTTGTACCAAGTAAGCAGTTACAGGGCGTGTGATATTCTTCAGATATTGCGGCCCCAATTCGGTGAACGATACATCCACCTTACCCACAAGATCTTCGTAAACCCGACCTGAAACGATGATCCCTCCGGGAGGAGCAAGACCTTCCAGCCGGGCCGCGATGTTGACGCCGTCACCAAGAACATCACCGTCGTCATCAAAAACATCGCCCGCGTGAATTCCCATACGGAATTGCATTTCCGGACTTTGCCCGCGCGCCCCGTTCCGCTCAGCCATCTGACGTTGCATCGTTTCCGCACATGCCAGCGCATCTACAACCGAGGAAAACTCTGCAAGAAAACCGTCACCAGTTCTTTTGAATAGGCGTCCGCCATTCAGGCCGACATGCGGCTCCAGCGCCCTAAAGTGGCCCCTATATGTGTGCAATGCGGCTTCCTCGTTAGCACTGACAAGCGCGCTATAGCCAACAACATCAGCCACGAGTATGGCAGCCAAGTACCGCTCCAAACAAAATCCTCCCGCGTATCCATTGTGAAGGAGTGTCAAAGGGATATTAGGGGTTTCGCGCATAAATCGCGATCAATATTCAATGAACATCAGTGATCGAATAACGACACGCAAGCTTTTTGCTTTTGGGTAAATTAGGCAGAAGCGGACCTCGAAAAACCGAACTTTGTAATTTCGACTTTACACCGCAGCACAGGCACTGGAACAAGGTGCCGCGTATGACTGCCTTGAGGGCAAAACGAGCTTCTAGCCGCGAATGCAAGGTTTTCGCTTGGCACTTTGAAAGGCCTTCCTACTCGGGTGCCATCAAAATTCTAGGTTCAGCGCCGCATGCTTGCTATCGTTTCATTAAGGGTCCATTGGCGGAAATCAGAATGACGATACGGGCGTCTTCAAGGAAGGCATTCGAGTACAGAACACGTCTCACCGACAATCGGATTTGGGACATGTTCGCGCTGCGCCAAGGAGATGTGATTGTTGCAACACCGCCAAAGTGCGGAACAACATGGACGCAAGCCCTTGTGCTGTCGCTCTTGTTTGAAAAGCCAGGTATGGACAAGGTCATGGATGACCTGTCGGTTTGGCTCGACCCTGCGTTTCGAGATCAACTCCCCATAGCTCGAATGTTCGAAGCTCAAAGCCACAGAAGATGCATCAAGACCCATACGCCTTTTGACGGCATTCCTTTCGATCCAGATTGCACCTACATCGCGGTGTTCAGACACCCAATCGACGCACATTTTTCGATGCGCCGACATGTGGCAAACCTGAAGGAAGACCTGATCCAAGACAGGTTCCCGGATGAGCCGACAGCTTCATTCGCCCTTTTTCTTGGTGAGACCGTTCGAGAGGAGATGGCCGATGGGATCACCCTTGAGGCCATCGTTCATCACTTCAAGTCCTTCAAGTCAAACATCCAACATCCCAACATACACATTTTCCATTACGCCGATATGCGGCGCGATTTGCTCTCTCATACTAGAAAGCTCGCTTCCGTACTTGGTTTGAAAATTGGCGATGAAATGCTGGCCGCAATTGCGGAAAGTATGCAGTTCGAGAACATGCAAGCCAATGCACGCGCGAGTGCTAAGGAAGAAACACAACGGTCCACAACCTTTAAAGACCCGTCAGCCTTCTTCGATAGCGCAAGCAGTCGCAAGTGGGAGGGCAAGCTTTCAGACGAAGACCTTCTTGCGTTTCACAAACGTCTTGCAGAGTTGCTTCCGGAAGCCGACGCGCGATGGCTTCAGTCTGGCGGAGAGCTTCCTGCTTAGGACCTCGCTTTCTTAGTAAAGATTGCCGCTTCGGGACCGTCTCGGCCATCTGAGACTTTTTGCCGGATGACCCGTAACCACGATGAGCGGTCATTCATGCCCGCGAACGCGGCCAGGGTTTGCCCTAACCAACAACAGCCGTTCGCCGCGGTTTCGCCAGATGACTCAAATGTGGACGAAGCGGACCTTGCAAAGTTTGGTGGTCGAGACCGACTTTGGGCATGGTTTATGGTAAGATCCATGCAAGTGCTGCGAGGGAGAGTACCATGATCGACGCTGAACAGCGATTGGTAGACCACAACATCATTTTACCTGCGCCGCTAAAATTGCCTGTTGGTATGGTGTTGCCATTTCCGTGGATTAACGTTCGGGGCGACCGGGCGTTCGTATCTGGTCATGGACCACAAGAAACAGACGGTACTCCGGCCGCGCCATTTGGAGCAGTCGGAGAAAATGTGTCTGTGGAAGAGGGCTACGCCTCAGCACGCAAAGTCGGGCTTTCTATTCTCGGCAGTCTAAAGCGCGAACTTGGCAGTCTAAACCGAATAACGGGGTGGTGCCGAGTTCATGGGATGATAAATTGCAAATCTGGCTTCAGCGATACGCCTGCGGTTCTCAACGGTTTCACGGATTTGATCATTGACGTCTTTGGAGAAGAGATTGGCCGCCATTCACGTACGGCGGTCGGGGTGGCAGGCCTACCAATCAACTTCCCAATTGAAATCGAAGCAGAGGTTATTGTCTCAACGGCCTAGAATACACGTGAATCCGGAACGACGTACTGGTCAAAGAGGAGCAGGAATGTCGCTGCGCCGGGCAGAAGTACTGTATGGAAGAAAGCATTTGGGTGAGCCAGAAAGGAGACTCCATGATTAAGTTTATGCCTAAGTTTCTGATTGTAACGGCGCTCTGTACGATCCAATACTCTCAAGTAGCACTCGCGCAAAGTCACACTCACGACGCTGAAGTCACGCCATACGCCGGACTGCAATCCAGGACCATCAAAAGCTTATCTGACACCGATTTAGAAGAGTTGCGGCGCGGCGGAGGTTGGGGTTTTGCTTTACCAGCGGAGCTGAATGGCAAACCAGGCCCAGCACACTTGCTCGAATTGAAAGATGAACTTGGACTCTCGAAGGATCAGCTGAGAAAAATTGAGGCGATCCATTCTGAAATGCGCGAACAGGCAATCGTCGCAGGCGAGCGGTTTATTGAGGCCGAGGCGGCGTTGAGTGAAGCGTTTGCCGGTGACCAGCTTGAATTGGCCGAGCTAAACAAACTTGTTGAAGCGGCCGAAACTGCCAGGGCCGAGTTGCGACTGGTTCATCTGTCCCGGCACCTGCAAACAACACCACTGTTGAGCGCAGATCAAATCCAACAGTACAGCAT
>NZ_JBQFMJ010000034.1:0-6851 GCF_056531785.1 Ruegeria sp. K7 | reverse complement strand
GCCTCCAATCCCGATGAAGAATCGGTAAAAGCCACGCTTGGCACTTCGGACGACGGAAGCCTTTATGCCGACGGCCAGGAGGACGATGATGCTGATGGAGAACCGGAGGGAATAGTTCAAACCCCGGATGGAGAGGCGGAAGACGAACTTGCAAGTAACGGCTGACCGTAAAGTTAGAGGCGCTAGAGTAAGGATTTAGACGCAATTTTCGAAAGTACCGGCCTCCCGTTGGATTGAAACTGGCCCATTAGTTAGATGGCACTTTCACCAATTTGGGGCCACCTAAAACAAAACTTAGGCGAAACTATTTGGTCCGCTCTGGGCTCAAAGCAGCTATTCTCAGCCGGCCGCTAGGATGACGTTCTGGGCGATCCAGGTCTTTTACTCCACGACGCGAAAAACCTCCCAATATGTTGAGCCGGAAACTATCACTTCCCCCATCTTTTTCCCCCATTCGGCATGCATCTTGATCGAAGCGATTTTATTGAAAAACGCATCCAGTTCGGCGAGATTTTCGATCTCGAATTCGTCTTGAATGATTGCTTCCTTAGCGCCAACCGAACCGGTAAAGATCCGGCTTTTCGACATATCGATATCTGTCTGCGAGCCGATCTGCTCGGCCCATTCTTTGTGAAGCGCCAACGTCTCTGATTTCATTCCGAACTTGGCCTCGCAGGTCCATCGCGCGATCATCATGAGGTGTTCCCTTCTATAAGTGTAAAATGTTCTGACCTGCCCCGTCAGCAACAACCAAGATGACAAGGCAGGCCATATCTAATTCAGTACCTTCGATCTAAGGAGCAATGTTCTGGTTGATGCGAAACAGGTTGTCCGGATCGTACTGACGCTTCAGTTTGAGAAGCCGCTCATAGTTGCCGCCAAAATTCTCCTGCGCGCGCCCAGCATCATCATCATCCATGAAATTGATATACCCGCCAGGCTCGGAGTAAGGCGCTATCGCATCTGAGTAATCACGCACCCACTTGGTATGTGCTGCATCGTCGGCCGGATCGTCAGATGCGGCCAGAACAACCATCGAAAAATTGGCATCCCGATGCCCGAACGCCGTTGCGTCCGCGTCCACGTCGTGACAGGCGCCGTCGATCGGGTAAAGATGCATGGTGGAGCTGACCGTCGGCGCGTTGGGCCCGTGCTTGACGTGGGCGGCGATTGCCTCATCGGTAAGTTCCTTGACGAAATTGCCCTTCCAGTACTGCCGGATGCCCTTTGGAAATAGGCCATCGAAGGCCGCGTTGATAGCTGGATAAGGCACAGGACCGACATGTTCAGCCTTGACCTCGGCGACTTCGTGGAATGCCTTGAACTGCTTTTCTCCTTCTGCCGGATCGCCTGACCAGCAGGCGACGATGGCGCAAAACATGTCGCCGTGGCGATCTTCTGGGATAAAAGGCAGCGGCGGAGCTATCTGGAAGGCTGGAAAGGCTCCCATCTCGCGCGGTGCCGTCTTTATGTAATCTCGGTAGAACTTGAAGATCGTCTCAGTCTCTTCGATCTCAAAGAACATCGGACCCCAGTAAACTGTGTCCACCGGCTGAAGCTTGTACTGGAGTGAGGTGCAGACACCGAAATTGCCGCCGCCACCACGGATCGCCCAAAAAAGATCGGCGTTTTCGTCTTCGCTGGCGATCAGCATCTTGCCATCCGCTGTCACTACGTCCGCCGAAATCAGGTTATCGAGAGAGAGACCATGCCCGCGCGACAGGTAACCGATCCCGCCACCAAGCGTGAGCCCGGCGATGCCCGTCGTCGATATTACGCCGCCCGTCGTGGCAAGGCCAAACGCACTGGTAGCAGAGTTAAAATCGCCCCACGTTGCGCCACCCTCGGCGCGAACTGTCTTTGCGCCAGGATCAACACGGATGCTGCGCATGTGCGACAGGTCGATGACGACCCCTCCGTCATTTGTGCCAAAGCCTGGGCCACTATGCCCGCCGCCACGAACCGACAAGTCGTGCCCATTGTCGCGCGCGTAGTTGACGACCGTCATCACGTCTCCAGCATTGGCGGCCCGCACGATCACAGCGGGCTTTTTGTCGATCATCCCGTTGTGGACCTTACGCGCGTCTTCATAGTTGGCGTCATCCTCAGTTATGACTTCCCCGCGTAAAAAGTCACGGAGTTCACTTAATGTCTTGGCTGTCATAATCTTCCCCCGTCGTTTCAAGTTCACCCGCCTAATAGACGGTTTCCCTAAGAGCCGATCAGTGGACCTGGGTGCACAAAATAAAGGCCGATCGCAAAGAAAGCACTGGTCGGCTTATGAACTGCGATCTTTCGGCAGGCTAACATAGCATAAGAAATAAGCCTAATCTGTCATGCATTGGGCTCGGAAAACTGCTCACTCAATGGACAACCGCAACGGGCTCGATACATTCAATCGCGATTATTGGCAGGCAATTGCCAATCTTGATAGCTTCAACGGGTGATCACCGACAGGAATTGCATATGACCCGCCGACTTGCCGCTATACTTGTCGCCGACATGGTCGGTTACTCCCGGCTCATGGCGGCCGATGAGGAGGGTACGCTTTCTCGGCTCAAAGACCTGCGTCGGGATATTATCGACCCAAGCATCCAAGGGGCCAATGGCCAGATCGTTAAACTTACCGGAGATGGCCTGCTCGCACTATTTAGTTCTGTCGTTGCTGCCGTTGAGGCCGCGGCCGCCCTCCAGAAAGCACTCTCCGCAGCAGAAGCTGCGAACCCAGCAAATCGCCGGATCAGCTTCCGCATCGGATTACATCTTGGCGACGTGATTTTGGACGAGGGCGATATCTACGGCGAAGGGGTCAACCTTGCGGCCCGACTGGAAAGCATGGCCAACCCGGGCGGCGTTCTAATATCTGACGACGCCTACCGGCAAGTTCGGGGCAAAACTAAGATTTCCTTCGTCGACCTCGGCGACCTCGCACTAAAAAACATTCCTGTGCCCATGCGCGCTTACAAAATGGAAATGGAAGACAAACCTGACGATAAGATTATGTCGTTGCAACCTGCCCACAAACCCTCCGTCGCTGTCCTTCCATTCCAGAACATGTCTAATGACCTGGAGCAGGAATATTTCTGCGATGGCGTCTCGGAAGACATCATCACGGAATTATCGCGCTTCCCAGAGCTTTTCGTTATCGCCCGCAACTCTTCGTTCTCGTTCAAAGGCCGCCCGGTCACTCATCACCAGGTCTCTCGTGAACTAGGTGTACGCTACATGCTCGAGGGCAGCATTCGGCGCTCCGCCAACCGTGTTCGTATTACAGCTCAGCTAATTGACTGCACAAATGGAGCACATGTCTGGGCCGAACGCTACGACCGCACACTTGAAGACATTTTCGCGCTGCAGGACGAAATTACACGCAACGTCGTCGGTGCCATCGCCCCTCAGATCTCTATGGCTGAAATCGGCCGAGTTTCCAATGCACATAGCATCGACTTCAACTCGTATGACCTCTCACTTCAGGCAATGGCAATATTTTACGCGGGTGGCTTCCACTCCCAGGAGAAATTCGACGAAGTCATTTTAACCTCCAATCGCGCTATCGATCTCGATCCGCGCAACGTCCAGGCCCATTGGATCAAGGCATATGCCTACCTAATGCGATACTTATATCAGTTCGATGAGGACCCAACTGAAACACTGAATATGGCGGAGAAGAGCGTTGAGCCCCTATTCCGGGGCGGTCAGCTTGACCCACGCGCCCTTTCCGTCCGCGGCATGGTTCGTCACTTCCGCGGCGATTTCGATGGTGCCGAGGCCGACTTTAACTTGGGTTTCCAACTAAACCCGAATTTCGCCCGCAACATCTTCTTTCTGGCATGGCACGAGTCTTTGGTGGGTCGAACCATTGAAGCGCGTGAGCACGCCCAACTCGCACTCCAACTCTCACCACGTGACACGGATCTGTGGGTCGGCGACGCTTACTTGTCGCTTGCTCAGGCAGCCTTCGCTGACGCGGATTTCGAGGACGCCATGCTATGGAGCGAGCGAGCCATCCAGATGACGCCCCGCGCTCCGATCCGCCGCGCAGTGATGATCGCCAGTGCCGCGCATCTCGGTCGACCTGAAATCGGTCGACAACACGAACAGGCGCTCGCAGATTTCGCTCCAGCCTTTCTCGGGAGTATCCTGTCCGGCGACTTGGTCCTCTATCGCCTTCCCCAACACAATGCATTGTTAATCGATGGTCTGCGGAAAGCCGACCGGAAGCGCTAGAAAAACGGCGCATAAACCCAAAAAATCAAGCAAATGAGTGTCTGCTCCGGACTTGAAGCAGTCGTTTGCTCAGCTGGTGTTTCGGCACTCAAAATCTTCCTTCAATTGATGCCTGCTTTGGGCTCGATTCGGTCGTTCGCTGCGCGATACATACCCTCGTACAACGCTGGCCGTACTTGATTGCGCAGGCCACAGTTTAGCTTGGGAACAACCAGACCTGTTCAAGTCGCTAACCGCAAAGAATTTCTGCCTTGCGGACAAAGCAACCATTAGTAACATTTGCGCAGCTAAACGGATAAGGGGTTGTATACTAACCAGCTTTGGCTATCACAATGTGCTGCGAACTTGGCTTCCAAGAAAACAGAAGCGCCAGAACTAACTGGCACCGCTGTGAACTAACTTGATGCAGTTCAAGCTGTAAGAAAACCGTCGTACCAGGCCATCAGATCGATTCCGTCGCCCGTAGCGTTTGAGCCATTCAGAGCATCCAGTTCGCCTTCCCATCCGACAGCGAGTTCATAGATCCCAAGGTCTTCTAGAGACGCGAGCGAAAAGTCTGCCAGGTACATGGTGTCGGTCTGTTCAACGATCCCGGTCATTAGCTCGGCATCCAGGGCTGCCTCGTCCCAATGACCTCCGGAAGTGCCGCGCCCGCCACCGCCTTCCGCCGGAATATTATCTCCATACAAAGTCGCAGCTTCTGTCCCAGTGTATACAAGATTGCCCTTCGACTTAGTTGTCAAATCGTTGCCCGCAACATCCCAAAGGGTACCAAATCCCAGCGCGTGGATCATCTCGTGAAGTATCGTGTCATCAAGCACGCCGAGTGCATCGAGAGAGGCCGCATCGGCAAGGTCGATGGTAAGGGTGGCGCCAGCCGGTGTTTCAGCCGTGCCGTTGCCGTCCCAGTCGTTTGCTGCGTAAATATTTGCCGATGCAACCTCTCCACCCAGCGCACCGGTTTCAAGTTTGACTTCGACATAGAGGTCATCAAGCACAAACTCCGTACCATCTGATTTCAAGCCGTTGTCATCGTCCGTAAAGCCATATGCAATGACCGAAGAAAGAAATTCCGCTGCCGCTTCGACATAGCCTTGTATGGTTGTCGCGATCGAAGTGTTCCAATCTGACCCGTTTCCCACAAATTCGATCTGAAAATTAAACGGATCACTAGTGCCGCGATTGGTATCTACGTTGATAGTATCGTCGAACCCGGTATCGAGAGTGCCCGAAGTGTAGGTAGCTTCCACAGTGCTGCCACCGCCGCCTCCATCACCACCGCCATCATCGCCACCGCCGCCGCCCGGTCGACCACCACCGCCACCGCCGCTGCCACCACCGCCGAAGGGATTGCCCATGTTGAACTCTTGGTAGTCAACGAAGGTTGCGTCGGAGCCTACACTGGTTTGGTTTTCGAAGGCAGAGGGCTGAAGGAGTGCGCGCAACGCCTGGCCATCTGCCGGCGTAACCGGTTCAAGCCCGGTGGGAGCGTGAGCCTGCTCAAAGATACCCAGGCCATCTCTGCCTTCAACATCAGAGCTGCCGAATGGATTGCCCGTGTCGAACACTTGGTTGTCATCGATGGAGCTCTCACTAGCATGATTTTCAGCAGTGGTGGGCTGAAGGAGTGCGCGCAACATCTGGCCGTCTGCCGGCGTAACCGGCTCGGGTCCGTCGGGAGCGTGAGCCTGCTCCAAGATAAATTGATCAATGGCATTAAAGAAGTCGTCAAACAGAATTCGATCAAAACGTTTTGCGTGCATATTGGCTATCTCCGAATTGAAGCCCCCACCAATACATCTGACTATTAGAATAAAATAACGTGCTTTAATGTGCGTGGAATATGCCGTTAACGTCTAGTTTATGTATTGAGCGGTAGTTCTTTAACCAAGCCGTCGCACAATCCTACCCCTGTAAAGGTATAAAATGGGCTCGGTGCGGACATTCGAAGTTCACGACAAGGAGCGAATACCGGCTGTGCGGACAAAGCTGCTATCCATCATGCGCCTTACGTGCAGCGTCAAGACGGCCCAAGCCGCGACAACTCGCTTTCCCAAATTTAAGTATTTCTCACGTGGCATACGAAGACGAGCATCGAAACAGGCTTTTGTGATAGTCTGATGACACCAGCTGGTAAACTTAGGGGGAAAAGATGTCAGATGTTGAAAGTGTAAAGGCGCTCGACGCGTCCATCATTGAAGGGATCAATGCTAAGGATGCGGGTATGGCAACAGCCGCTTATGCCGAAGATGGAGCCCTCATGCCACCTGGTGCTCCTACAATGTCTGGCCACGCTGCCATCCGAGAGTATTGGCAGGCGGCAATTGATGGTGGCCTGGAGAACGTTTTGGCCAATCCGACCGCAGCTCATGTCAGTGGAGACATTGCAGTTACGATGGGGACGCTGACAGGCTCAATGGGTGGGCAAGAACTTGCTGGAAAGTACGTTCTTTACTTTCGAAAAGGCAACGACGGCTGGAAGGTTCAGCGCGACATTTGGAACTTCGACGCATGATGCTGAGAGTGTGCGGAACTGTCTTAGCCCCGTAAAACTGTGCCACTATTTTGGTGTCACGGAAGGGATGATGGATGGCTCGGAAGCGGTATTCGGATGAAGATGCGTT
>NZ_JBQFMJ010000033.1:0-9095 GCF_056531785.1 Ruegeria sp. K7 | reverse complement strand
CGCGCTCGGCATACCCGTCACGGGAGCTGTGGGATAAGTCCGTTCGGGGAAAGGGGAACCTCGGCGTTCAGCCGATTTGTGCAACAGAGCCCTCGCAATCGCAAAGATCTCGAAGCCTTCGAAAATTTTGGATTTATGTTATTATACAACCCATTAGCTATAGTTTTCGATGGAGATTTTTTATATTTAAGCTCTCACGGGGTGGGAACAACGTTCCTGCGGAAGTCCAAAGATGGCAATATTTTTTGTTAAAGAATAACATCCCTCAAGTGGGCATCATCAATGCTATTTTCGGGAGCAATTCTGAAACAGGTACTAAGGTTTTTCAGATGCAGAATGGCTTAACCGCAAATGGCAGGGTGGATGAAAAAACTCTGAAAGCTGCAGCTACTTTGGGCTACAATATTCTGCCAAAGGACTACTACAAAAAACGGTCTGGGATCGACTGGCTACCCAAACCTGCTAAGCTGAAGTCGCCCACTAATGCTTGGCGAAACAAGAAGTTTACGGCTTTTGACTTTTTTCAAAAGTCCAAGCCGCCACGGCACGATGAGGAAGCTATCGTCGTAAAAGGGTCGCATGACGGAAAATCTTCAGATTGGGAAGAAGACTTCATCGTCAACTTTTACGACAACCGATTTGAGTTCGCTTCGGGATATAGAGGTTACATCAGGTGTCACAAGCCTATGGTTCCCAGGATCAAAAGCCTCCTTGATGATTGGGAGGACGCGAGTTTGCTTCACCTTGTTCTCAATTACGCAGGTTGCTTCGTGCCTCGTTACAAACGAGACAAGGCTCCCCATCCCACTAAAGGTCATGGGAAAAAGAGCAGTGCAAAAGTTAGCAATTTGAGCAACCATTCTTTTGGATCTGCAATCGACATCAGCACCCATTGGAACCGCTGGAAGAAGACGCCTGCGCTATGCGGGAACAAAGGGTCTGTCCGCGAGCTCGTCGAAATCGCGAATAATGCGGGTTTCTACTGGGGCGGACATTACAACAAGACCAAGGATGGAATGCACTTTGAAATGTCTAAGTGAGCGTTTTCCGCCCTGCCAGAAGCTGGCACCGTGTCCAATTCACTAGTTTTGTGAACCCAAAAACAACAGAAGCACCCTTTCTGCGGGTCACCACAAAAGGGGTGCTTTTAGATCAAGACACACGGGTTTCTGATCTGCTTGATTTTCCACAGCATGGACTTTTACAAGCGGAGGCAAGGTCTAGGGTCAGGACCCATTGATTTCCGCTTGGCTGCGTGGTTCACGGTTCGAAAATCGGGCGGTGACCATGTCTGATCTTTTCTGGCTGACTGATGCGCAGATGGCACTTCTTGAGCCTTTCTTCCCCAAGTCCCACGGCAAACCACGCGTTGATGATCGACGTGTGTTATTCGACATTATCTTCATTAATCGCAATGGGTTGAGATGGCGCGATGCCCCTTCGGCGTATGGCCCACACAAGACGCTCTATAACCGTTGGAAGCGGTGGAGCGACAAAGGCATCTTCGCCCGGATGATGGCCGGTCTGGCTGCCGAACACGGTGAAGAGAAGACCGTGATGATCGATGCCACCTACCTGAAAGCCCACCGTACCGCAACCAGTTTGGGCGTCAAAAAAGGGGGCGTGGATGCCTGATCGGTCGCACCAAGGGCGGCATGAACACCAAGTTGCATGCCATCTGCGACGGCCGGGGACGTCCGCTCAACCTGTTTATCACCGCCGGTCAGGTCAGCGATTAAATTGGTGCGCGGGCACGGCTGAGCGGCCTGCCGGATGTTGATTGGCTGCTCGGGGATCGTGGCTATTACGCCGATTGGTTCCGGGAAGCGATGAAAGACAAGGGGATACGCGCCTGCATCCCTGGCCGGAAGCAGCGGAAGAAACCGGTTAAGTACGACAAGCGTCGTTACAGACGGCGCAACCGGATCGAGATCATGTTCGGCAGGTTGAAGGATTGACGGCGTGTGGCAACCCGCTATGACAGGTGCCCGAAGGTCTTCCTGTCAGCAATCGCCCTCGCAGCACTCGTTATCTATTGGCTATGAGTCCTGACCCTAATCACCATCCATATATGCAGTTTTTCAAGCGATATTCGCCGCTCGACCCTCCGACATTTCAGCCATTTCGACGGCCTTGTCTATCAAGAACAACGCCTCCATCTTGGTTTTGGCTTTAAGCATAACTTCTTCGCTAACTTGGAAGCCAATTGGCCGACCTGAAGTGGTGTCACCGGAAATTTCTTTCAATGCCTCGGGAAGCGGAGCTCCTAACTGGTCCACGCTCAAATTAATTTGATTGTCGTAGATCACCAAGAACACGCCATTTCCCCAATAGGTCGCCACTTTACGCCCTTCCTGACTAGCTGACAGAACCGCTGTACCAGCTAAAGTCATGGCACTACGGAATTCGCTGACCGTGCTCGTCTCATAGATTTGTTCGGCGCCTATGCATTTCACCGCCACAAGCTTTGCAGCCATGGAGTGCATCGTTGAAAGCTGAATTACGTAGTTCTCAAATTCAGCTAACCCAATGAAACCGGGCAAATCTCCGAAACATTGCGGATCAATTAAGCGAACGTCCGGACTATTGCCAAAACACAACTCAAAATCCGCTTCAGCTTCCAGCACTTCGATTGCGGCTCTTCGTTCCGCTGCCATTCTATAGGCGTCAGACAACCTCTGCTTCAGGTCAGAGAACTCAAAAGGCTTTGTAACGTAGTCCGTTGCCCCAACTCCGAATGCTTCGTCGATGTACTCTTTTTGCACCATGGCGGTCACCATGATAATGGGCGTGTACTTGTATTCTGGTAATTTTCGCACTTCTTCGCAAAGAGTTATGCCGTTCATTTGCGGCATCTGCACATCCAGTAACAAGCAGTCGAACGCTTCGTTAGGTCGTGACAGTATTTCAATGGCCTCTGGCCCACTTCTGGCGGTGACGACGTCTTTATAACCGAACGCGTCTAGAACTCTATCTAGCAACTCCAGGATGCTAGGATCGTCGTCTACAGCAAGTATACGCATAACTTTTCACCAACCTTTTACGCCTCGCCAACCGTTGGGCATTGCAGACTTCAGGCAACGGTTGGCTGGCGCATGATACACTCAGGGTGTTCTCATCCTCTCTTACGAAGGCGGCAAAACGGTGACATAAGGTGGGCTTCCTTATGTCTGTGCATTATTTTTACCTTGTACAATTCTTCCCGTGCGAGAGCGCATACTGAAAAGCAAATCCCTCCAATTATTGATGCCATTATAACTTTGCTTCTATCAACCGTCACGACTGCCTCGAAATACTATCGGATAGCGAAACCGCGCCTGATCCATCAAAAATTTGAAAGGAATACATAAAAGAATCTATATTTTTCAGTGTGTTGCCAGACATGGGGAAATAATTGGAACCTGCGGGAAAAAATAGAAGCCAAGAACTTTCTAAAGTTTTTGGTCAGGCGGCGAAGGTAACCAAAGGAAGGGAGGAGATTTAGACACACCTATCCATCTATTCGGGCAACTACCGCATAGGGTTGTGGACTTGCTGAGTTGAATCTTGCCATAAGTGTGTCGGAAATATGAGTAAAATATGGACCAACCACTCAGGTATAAGCAGACATACCCGGTCCCGGAGGGGCTTCCGGAACTGACACCTGCTAACGGCACTTCAGGCGCACCAAATACTTTGGCGCGCCTACAAATTTTTGCTGTCAATAGCAAGCCGCCAAAGCCACGTGGCAACATTGGCCATATTCGCGCGACTACACTTAATTTTCGCAATATTTACGAGCATGGCACCCTTCTGGCAAAATACCTTGAAACCAGAAAATCAATTTTCATTGACCAGTTAAAGTGGCAAGTTGGTGAAGCTGACGGGATGGAATTTGACCAATACGACACACCAGCCTGTCGATGGGTTGTGTTGCATGAATTCGGTGAGGTCTTAGGAGGTGTGCGACTTCTGCCCACGACTGCAGAGTGCGGGATATATAGTTATATGCTGCGCGACGCGCAAAGAGGTATCCTTAAAGGAATACCAACTGACGTTCTATTTATTGACGCCCCGGTAAAGCGCTCTGTTTGGGAAGCATCCCGTTTCTTCGTGGCAAAGGATGTTGCATCGTCACGCAGGCTTCCGGTTCAACAGGAGTTGTTTCACCAGATGACTACTGTCGCGATGGAAGGTGGTGCAACCAGCATCCTGGGCATCGTCCCCTCAGTCTGGGCACGGTGGTCACGGCGACTGGGCATCAATGCCTCGCCTGTCGGCGCAAAGTTTTCCATCGATGGCACCATCAGTCAGTCGGTTTTATTCAACATCCACAAGTAAATGGAACACCTCACCCACTAGATTGTCTTATTTTCTCTTGGACGCCCGACGCATATTTCATTGCAACTAAGGTTGATTTTAAGACTATTGGGAAAACTCGGCTGTATTGCATTTTCGTGGGGTTTCCAGAGTCGATGCTTGGACTTCTAACCGTTGTTCAATTCCGTAGTTTTGCAATCGTATACTGCCCTTTGGCGCCAACAGATTGCCGAAATAATAACGTTACGAGAAAGCGACGCTAGTTCACAACAATAACTGGCAATTCGTTGTTGAGGCCGTTGGCGCCAAATAAAGGTCAAGAAAAAGCCCCTTTCTACGAAGACTTTCTCCATTTTTGCCGCTGTTTCGACCCACTCTCCTCATAAGTTTACCCCGTTATGAGGATATCGACGGTTCACCAGTTATGAGACATTCCACATTTGGCAGTGATCGGTTCCAAAGAAATCTAGAGCATCGAGCACAAAGAAAGACCGCACTTACTGTACTGGCGGTTGATGATGATCCTGACATCTTGAAATTGCTCCAGTCAGCACTTCCTGAACTCGAAAACTGCAATGTGGCTGCTGCCAGTTCAGCTGATGAAGCGCTTGGGATGATAGAAGCAGCAGAATCCCCGTTCGACTGTCTGCTTGTTGACATTCAGATGCCTGGAACCTCGGGGATAGAGTTGCTTTCACAAATCCGAAACCTGCCGGAAAATCTGGAAACACCTGTCATAATGCTGACTGCACTGGATGACAGGCAGAACATCGAGAAGGCATTTTTAGAAGGCGCGTTTGATTATGTAACTAAACCCTTCGACTTCTTTGAATTGCGCAGCCGTATGAACGCCGCTCACCTTCTGATGATGGAGAGAAAGAAAACCCAATCCTCATCGGCGTCGATAGAAAATCTTCGCAGTGAATTGGATTTCAACCAGAAATTCAATTTCAAGGATCCTTTGTCTATCGACGAGCAAGAACACTGCTTGGGGTATGTCGAATTCGACAACTATGTCGAGCAGCTTTCACGGAGGCGTCGATTTGACACCTGGGTCACCGCAATCAAATTTCGTGACGCCGAGTATCACTTTGATCTGAAGAATTTTGGTGATTTTCGGCGATCTGTTTCCGACATTGGATTCTGCATTGAAAGAACAACACAGGCTGCTGGAGGAATCTATTCCTATCGCGGGAGTGGCGCATTTCTCATTGTTACACATGGGCGGGAATGCACCCAGAATATTCCGACCGAAGCTTTCCTAAACCAAGAACTAGGGACTGTTCTCAGCAACCGCTGCGCATCTGTCCATCTTAAAGTGGTGAAAGGTACACCGGTATCGCTTCGTTCTTTTACGAAGGTTGGAGCATTCGCCTCTTTGGACATGGCTATCAAAAACGTAAATCATCGTGAGGCCAATCTCAGAAAGGGCCTGGTTACAACCTCTTCCACATTTTCTGAGCCCACACCGCATCGCAAAGAAATGGTCAACGATAGACTGTTTGATGTAGTCTTGCGTGAGCTGTACGGCGATAACACTTACCTCACTCGCCGGCAGTAAGCGAATTCTATCGCCAGGCCTGACGTCGATCAAAGGTCAGGCACTGGAGTTTAGATATCAACTTTATTCGCGAACCCGTTCGGCGTTGAGGATGAGTGGGCCACTGGTACGCATGGTGAATGTCAAAACTGGTTCCGGCAATTCAGACTCTGTAATCGAAAAATTTATTCGACGGAGCACCGAAGCCATAAGTACCATGATTTCAGTTTCAGCGTACTGAGCACCAATGCAGATTCTGGGACCATCTCCAAATGGAATGTACTGACCTCGAGGTAGTGTAGATCCCAAGAACCGTTCGGGTCGATAGTGGTCAGGAGCATCCCATAGTTTTTCGTTTCTGTGCAAAGAGTAAACTGGGAAGAACAGCGCGTCACCATTTGCAATCTTTACCCCTTTGATTTCAAGGTCGGCAGATGCGTCTCTAGCAAAGAACGCGGCTGAAGGGTAAAGCCGCAGCGTCTCTTTTACATGGGCGCGCAGGAGTGGCATTGCTTCCAGGTCAGAAAACTCCATTGGACCTTTTGGGCGAACCGACCGAATTTCTTGTCTAACCTTAGCTTGCATATCTTGGTGCAACGCCAGCAGATAATACCCCCAGGCCAGAGCGTTGGCGGAAGTTTCATGGCCAGCGACGACAAAGGTTAAAAGGTTGTCAACGGTTGTCGCTTCATCCTCGAAATCTGTTTTCAACGCCTCAATCATAAAATCAAGGAAGTCCTGTGGCTCGCTGCGGCTTTCGGCGCGACGCTGATCAATGACCTGTCCGGCGAGGTTCCGCATATTGGTGACCGGGGCCAGGCTGCGTAGCCAATTCTTGCGCGGCACCCACTTTGGCAAACCCATTAAATCGAAAAGAGACAAATCAGAAATGTACTCAAAATACTTGATCAGCCCCATGCGTATCTGCTCTGAACTGACTTTCTTGTTACCCGAAAAAATTACCCTAGAAATATTCGTCAACGTTGATGCAGGCGCAATTTGTGCAATATCTACAGGGCCTTCGTGTTCCGCCAATGAATCCGCAATCTCGACACCAGTCTCTGCAAAATGCCGGGCCAAAACCGGGAGGTTCCTGGCGGCGAATAGTGGAGAATACCTACGCCGCTGCTGACGCCATTTTTCCCCTTCAGAGAGTATCAACCCGTTGCCTACAGCCGATCCAATAATGTCTTTAGTGAACTTGGCTTTGGGAAAAGAACGGCCCTGCCCGACAAGTAACTCGGTTATTATTTCAGGATCACAGATATAGTGTATGTTCAAAGGCCCACGAACATAAGTTTCACGTAGAGTTTCGGCCGGGATGACTTCAAACATGTTTCGACCAGCGGACCTTGCAAACTGAAGCAGTGTCACCGGCTTTTTTGCAAGCCTAGCCGAAACAGGAGCGGCAGCGCCCTGCCCCAACTTCGTAAATTCAACAGCAGTCAAACCCCAACCCTTTAAGATTTTCTCCTTCTTTCTGGCACATTAAGATAAAAAAAAAACGCACTTAGCAACGAGATCGTCAATTTTGGGCGCCCCACACTGCATTTGC
Organism: Ruegeria sp. K7; assembly: GCF_056531785.1. Lineage (NCBI taxonomy): Bacteria > Pseudomonadati > Pseudomonadota > Alphaproteobacteria > Rhodobacterales > Roseobacteraceae > Ruegeria > Ruegeria sp. K7. Next base: position 1,701 of record NZ_JBQFMJ010000033.1, on the reverse strand, counting down.
GCAACAAAAGTTTTTCAACCTCTCACACCAGAATCTTGCGTGAAACGCCAACAATCACGGTGGCCTTCAAAGGATTAGCGCCAAACTGTGAACCCAATTCAGACCAACTAAGTCCTCATTGTGCCGCTAATGGTACTGTCCAAGCGCAAAAAACGAAGACATTTAGATGACAGCCATCGACGCCAATCTACCGGACCGGGACTCCGGTGAAACGGAAAACCGGCTTCTGCAAAACATCATAGATTATACTGCCATGAGCTTTGCGCTTCTGTGGCAGCGGCAGGCTATTTATCTGGCCACGACCATTTTGACTGCGTTCTTCTTCGATCCCGTTAACGCCATGCTGTTCTATGGGACAATTCTCATTTGCGAAGCGCAAGATTTATTGCTGGCCAAACGCGTACCGCGCTTAAAGCCAGATCAGCACAAAGCAATTGGTATGATGGTTGTTTGGATTCTGTTGAACACGATCCTCAGTTCATCTGCAATCTGCCTGTATGCTGTTTCAGTTGCATTCGCACAGCCCGCCGGTGGTCACTTTACTCCAATGTTCTTCTTGTTCGCTGCGGCGTTGTTTGCAGCAATGAACAACCATCAGTTTCTGTGGGCAATGATTGTCCGTCTGACCATGTACGGCGTATCGTTCATGTTGATTGTCGTCAAGGATATCTGGACCGAACGCCCCGAGCTTTCATCTGAACTCTGGCTGCACTTCTTCACCGTTATCTTTGTAATGTACTTTCTGATTGACTGTTCGATGGTGTTCCTGAAGCTCTACCGCAGGAATTTGGAACAACTCGAAAAGCTCAAAGCAGAGCACGAAAGAACAAAAGCGGCCTACATTGCGAAAACTCAGTTCATATCGACAGTTAGCCATGAACTGCGCACGCCTCTCACTTCGATCAAGGGATCACTTGACCTAATCAACACAGGCGCATTGGGTGAAGCTCCAGATTCAATGCAAAGCCTCATTCATTTAGCAGGTAAAAACTGCGAACGGCTCGCATCCCTAATCAATGATGTGCTGGACATTCAAAAAATGGAAGCGGGCGAGATGAACTACCGTGAAGGAACTGTTGATGTACATGCGCTAATTCAGGAAGCGATTGCCTGTAACATGGGATACACCAGTGCTCACAACGTAGAAATTGTAGAAGACTTAAGAGGAAACAATGATCTGTACGTTAAAGGTGATGCTTCCCGCCTTCTTCAGGTGTTGGCCAACATTATCTCCAACGCAGCTAAATTCTCCCTTGATGGAGGCGAGATAACCGTCGGATGCGAGAAGGTCGGCGGGAATATTCGCCTCTTCGTCAAAGACCATGGCATCGGGATACCTGAGGGGTTCCATGACAAAGTTTTCGATCGCTTTTCCCAGATAGACTCCTCCGATGAACGTCACGCAGGCGGTACCGGACTCGGGATGCACATTTCAAAGGAAATTGTTGAGCATTTTGGCGGAACAATAGACTACAGAAGCAAACTTGGTGAAGGCACAGAGTTCTTTGTTATGTTTCCCGCGATAAGCGGGCACGAGGTAGGTTCCGCCGGAGCCGAGCACACCTCACTAACCTGCGCCGTGCAAACCAAGCAACTTTAGCCGAATCCCAGCTCTGTTGCACAAATCGGCTGAACGCCGAGGTTCCCCTTTCCCCGAACGGACTTATCCCACAGCTCCCGTGACGGGTATGCCGAGCGCGG
>NZ_JBQFMJ010000032.1:0-12238 GCF_056531785.1 Ruegeria sp. K7 | reverse complement strand
GTTTGCAGGAACCGACACCGTTTCAAAACCAAAGGCGCCGCCCCTGTCGGGGCGGCGCCTGATCTTGTCTGTCGCTATCCGATTATTCGGCGGCTTGGCTAGAGACACCGTGCTTTTCACGCTGTCCGTCGCGGAACAACGCCTTGCCCAGCGCGATGCACATCAGGCCCATCACCATGGTAAAGGGCAGTGCACCGATAATCATCGCATTGCGCAGCGCATCCATTGGGTTGTTTTCACCCGCAGCGAGGACCAGTGCGCCGATCACGGCCGTCAGGATCACACCCCAGATGATGCGGTGCTTGATACCGGTTTCCTGGCTGCCGCCGGACATGATGGTGTTCATTACCAGAATGCCCGAGTCCGCAGAGGTCACCAGGAAGGTCATGATCAGGATCACGCACATGACGTTCAGCATGGACAGCAGCCCGCCGTCGATCATGTAGGACAGTGTCACGAACAGTTTGTTCGTATTCGACGCCCCGATGATCGCGCCTTCCGCCGCGCCTGCCAGTTCCAGATCGATCGCGGTGCCGCCCAGAACGGTCATCCATGCAAAGCAGACCAGTGCCGGTGCGAAGACGCAACCCAGGATGAACTCGCGCACGCTGCGACCCTTTGAGATGCGCGCCAGGAACAGGCCCACGAAGGGCGAGAACGCGATCCACCAGGCCCAGTAGAATGTGGTCCAGCCTGCCTGCCAGCCGAACTGACGGCCCTGCTCGCCTGCTGCATAAGCCGCGGTCAGGGTGGCTTCGTCCAATTCGGCGGCTGCACCTTCCAGACCGCCCTTGAAGCCGTCAAAGCTGCCCCAGGCATTGGTTGCGCCGCCCATCAGGTCAGCCGCATGCGCCTGCGCCTCGGCGGGCAGAGCTGCTGCAAAAGCTTCGGCCGACAGCGGGCCATAGGCATTAAAGCTGAGCGACAGGAAGTGCAGGATGTAGTCCACCATCGCCGAGCCGTAGGTGGTCATGGCGAAGACAAACGAGCCGAAGACGATGAACGTGCCCAGCAGGATGATCGACAGCACAAGGTTCAGGTTCGACAGGTACTTGACGCCCCGGCCAACACCGGAAACCGCCGAAATGATCGACAGGCCCATGATGACGACCAGGCCCGAAATCAGACCGACTTTGCTGGGGGTCGGCACCTCGCCGCCCATATCCATGATCCACTGCATGCCGGTGATGGCATAAAGACCGTCGATGAACTGGCTGACGCCGTAGCCGATGGTGACCGAGACACCCAGAATAGTCGCCACAACACCCAGAACGTCCACGGTGTGGCCCAGAAACCCGTTCATCAGGCGGCCAAACAGAGGCGTCAGCGCCGAGCGGATCGTCAGGGGCATGTTGCGCGTATAGGCGTAATACGCCAGCGACAGCCCGGTTACCACGTAGATTGCCCAGGCGTGGAAGCCGTAGTGCAGGTATGTGAAGCGATATGCGGATTGCAGCGCCTCAGGCGAGTTGCCCTCGACCGCGCCCGAGACCACAACTGGGTTCGAGCCCCATAGGCCCAGAGGTTCGGCGGTGGCAAACACCATCAGGCCAACACCCAGACCCGCGCCGAACATCATCGAGAACCACGAGAAATTCGAGAATTCGGGCTTCTCACCCGGTGTGCCCATGATCCGCCGGCCGGTGGATGGCAGGATCGCAACGATGGCAAGGAAGAAGAAGAACAGCCCGACGATGATAACGTAGAAGCTGTTGAATACTTCAAGCAGCCTGCCGTTCCAGCTGCCGAGCGTGCTGTTCGCATTGGCCGGGAACACCAGCGCCCAAAGTACAAGCGCGACCATGATCCCTTTGCTGATCAGGGCGATCGGGACGCTGTAGTTCTCGTAGAAACCGGCATCCGCCGTTTCTATCTCGAGATCCGTGAACGGTTCGGGTACTGACATATTCTCTCCTCCATGGCGATGTCATTATTTTGGGGGTCTGCGTGGTTGCGTATGCGCCTTCGCGCCGACGTCCTGCCGTTGCTGACGGCCGGGCATGCGGCCGGGGTACACATGAAACCCTTTCAACCCCGGGAAGTGCCAACGCGCGCTCCCATACGCACAGATTTCAGCGCAACCTGGTCCGAAAACACGTGCTGCGCCCTGGCCTTCCAGTTTTTTTCATACGGGTGACGCCCAGAATTGGCACGGAACCCGAAACTGTCTGCGGACCTGTTCAACGGCGTTTTTTGCAGCCCATTGTACTCGACCCTCATTGGTTCGTCTGCATACAAGGTCGATTTCGGTCGTATTCGGCGTTTACCGACACTATCCGACCCATTGCCGACCCCAGCCGCCATTTGTGACTGACAGATGCATCTATTATTTAACAAAATCAGTTCTACAACCGAGAAAATTCTATTATTCACTTGAATGATCCTAAACCGAGTACTGATTACGCATGTCCAGACGCCATTATAAACTGCCGCCTTTGACCACCCTTTCCGCCTTCGAGGCAGCAGCACGGCATCTGAGTTTCAAGAACGCCGCCGAGGAATTGTCGGTCACACCCGGCGCAGTCAGCCATCAGATCAAGGCGCTGGAAGGCGATCTGGATACAGCGCTTTTTCAACGCAAGCATCGCGGTGTGGACCTGACCGAGGACGGAAGGGCATTGTACGAGGCATTGTCCACGTCCTTCGGGCGCATCTCAAAGACGCTGGCGACGATCCGCGACCGCACGTCGGGCGGCAAGGTGACCGTCGGATCGACAACGGCAGTGGCCGCATTGTGGCTGTCACCCTCCATCATCCGGTTCTGGCGGGAAACGCCTGAAGTCAATGTCGACCAGATCTCGCAGGATCGTCCTTTCAGGAACCGGCCCGAGATTGATTTCTTCATCCGATACGGCAAGGACAATGACCGTACGCTGTCGCATACCCCGCTGTACCGAGATCAGCTGATCGCGGTCGGCAGCCCGGACATGGCCGAAAGACTTGCGGGTGCGGATTTGGAACAATTGGCCGCCCAGCGGCTTATTCATCTGGATTCAGAGGATCAGACCTGGACGACATGGCCGGACTGGTTTCAAATTCTGGGTTATTCAGGAAACATCCCAGTGGAAACACGCGTCAACAGCTACTCGGTGGCCTTGCAGCTTGCGCGCAAGGGCGCAGGACTGGCGCTTGGATGGCAACGCCTGATCAGGCCTATGTTGCAATCCGGGAAACTGGTTCCGATCGGCCCGCATCGCCTGACGGCCCCCAACCAGTTCTACCTGGTCGGCCGACCGGAAGAGGAACTGACCGAGAATGCTCGCGCGCTCAAGAACTGGATCATTCAGGAGGTGCGTCAGAATTCGGATTAGATCAGGTCAAGCTGTGATGAGGATTTCTGATATTGAAGCGGGGGCGGCGGTTCCGTCAAAACGATTGAAATGCATCCAGCCAAGAGTCAGGAGAGCCCGATGAACAAGCATAGTGTTCTGTCATCCGTTCTGAACGATGTGAATATCGCAAACGGCCTGCCGAACGAACATTATATCGACCCGGTGGTTTTTGCCGAAGAAAAACAGTCGGTCCTGTTTTCGAATTGGTCTGGTATCGGGTTTGGCAAGGACGTCCCCGAGGAAGGAGACGCCAAACCAGTGGACTTTCTGGGTATGCCCCTGTTGATCGTGCGCGACCGCGACGGCGAGATCGGCGTGTTTCAGAACACCTGCCGGCATCGTGGAATGATCCTGGTGGATACGCCCAGAAAGATCGGCGGTGCCATCCGCTGTCCCTATCACAGCTGGTGCTACAGCCTGAAAGGCAAGCTGCATGCGACGCCTCATGTGGGGGGGCCGGGACAGAACAAGCATGAAGACATCGACAAGGACGATCTGGGGCTGGTTCGGATTCGGTCTTACGTCTGGCGTGACGTGATCTTCGTCAATGTCAGCGGCAACGCACTCGATTTCGAAGAGGTTCACGGACCGCTGATGGAACGCTGGGGCGAATTTGAACAGCCTATCTTTCACGGCGGCGAGACATCGTCCTTCAAGCTTGAGATCAAGTCCAACTGGAAGCTCGCAGTCGAGAACTATTGCGAAAGCTATCATTTGCCGTGGGTGCATCCCGGTCTCAACAGCTATTCCCGCCTGGAAGATCACTATAATATCGAAGCGCGCAACCACTACTCGGGCCAGGGAACGCTGGTTTACCGTCAACTGACAGATCAGGACGGTGCCACGCTGCAGGATTTTGCCGGCCTGAGCGACAAGTGGGATGAGGGCGCGGAATATGTCGCGCTGTATCCCAACGTGCTGTTGGGCGTCCAGCGCGACCACAGCTTTGCCATCGTTCTCGAGCCTGTCGATCAGGAGAACACGGTGGAACATATCGAGCTGTATTACGCCAAAAGCGAAGCCGAAACGCCCGAGCATGACGGGTTGCGCGCCTCGAACGCGCAGCTCTGGAAAACCGTTTTCGAAGAGGATGTTTTCGTCGTGGAAGGTATGCAGAAAGGTCGGCACGGCGTTCTGTTTGACGGCGGGCGGTTTTCGCCGGCGATGGACGGACCGACCCATTGCTTCCACCACTGGGTGGCCACGCAGATCGAAAACGGCCGGACAGTCTGAGGAACGGCCGGGTGAAGGATCGGACAGATCAAGATCAACGGGCTACGCTGGATCGGCTGCTGCTGGATGCACATTCCCGAGGCGACCACGTAGACCTTGTCCGCTATTACACACAGGCCGCGAATGAGCGTGAAGCCGTTCGCGACCTGGACGCGGCCTGCTTCTATCTGACCCATGCCTTTGTCTTTGCGCTGGAAGCCGGCGCGCCCGAAGCCGATGTTCTGAACTACCGGCTGTTTGAACACGGGCGCACGGAACGGTTGGAGTTTTAAGCCAACCGTCAACGGTAACGTACCCTGCCGTTACACTGCCCTAACGTCGCCCTGTTCACACGCGCGATAAAACTTCTATCCTGCCCGGGGCTTCAATCGGATCGTCACGGGAGGGGAAACGTTGGAAAACGTGACTGACATGCTGATCGTCGGCGCCGGGTTTTCCGGGCTGACCATGGCGCTGGAGGCGCGAAAGCGCGGCGTTGCCAACATCGCCATCCTTGAAAAAGCAGGCGATATCGGCGGGACCTGGCGCGAGAATACTTATCCCGGCGTTGCCTGTGATATCCCCTCGCATCTCTATTCAATGGCCACCCACCCGAACCCGGACTGGAGCCGGGCTTATGCGGGCGGTGCCGAAATTCAGTCCTATCTGCAGAAGATCGCCCGCGCCGAGGGCCTATACGATCTGTGCCATTTTCACCAAAGCCTGAAATCTGCCAGATGGGACGGCACAAACTGGCAAATCGAAACACATGAAGGCCAGCACTGGACCGCAAGCTTTCTGATCTCGGCAATTGGTGCGCTGCATGTGCCGAACATTCCGGATATCCCCGGCGCCGAGAGCTTTCCAGGCCCGTGCTTTCATTCCGCCGAATGGGATCACGACGTCGACTTGGCCAGCAAACGCGTCGCGGTCGTGGGCACTGGCGCATCCGCGGTTCAGTTCGTGCCCGAAATCGCCAAATCCGCGGCTGATGTCACCGTTTTCCAGCGCAGCCCGCCTTATGTCCTGCCGCGCCCTGACGGCCCGATTGCACCATGGGTACGTCGCCTCTACCGTCACGTCCCCCTGCTGCCACGCCTGCGGCGCAAGCTGATCTACATGATTTTTGAATACCGCCACAAAGTATTTCGCGGCGAGGCGCGCATGGTGAAATTTGCCATGAAGATGTGGCGTAAATCACTGACTGGCGCGATCCCGGATCCCGCCAAGCAGAAGATGCTGACGCCCGGTTATCGGATCGGGTGCAAACGCATCCTGAGCTCGAACGACTGGTATCCGGCACTGGCCCGCAACAACGTCCATCTTGTTGCGCAAGGGATGGCATCCATTGAGTCCGACCAGATCATCGCAACAGATGGCAGCACGGTTCAGGCTGACGTTCTAATCTGGGGAACCGGCTTTCACGTCACGGATGTGGTGCAACGACTGGACATCTCGGGCGTCAACGAAATTACACTGCACAAAGCATGGGGCGACGGAATGCAGGCCAATCTGGGCACCGCGATCGCCGGTTTCCCGAACTTCTTCATATTGCTGGGGCCGCATACCGGGCTGGGGCACAACTCGGTTGTTCTGATGATTGAAGCCCAGGTGAAACACATCGGCCGCGTTCTGGCGCAGATGAAGAAAAAAGGGTTGAAGGCCATCATGCCGGATGCCGCGAAACAGGATGAGTTCACACGCGAGATGCGCGAACGGCACACCGACAGTGTCTGGCAGACCGGCGGCTGCACATCGTGGTATCAGGATGCGCAAGGGCGCAACACCACGCTGTGGCCCGGCACCGTGGCGGAGTACGAAAAGAGGATGGCGCAGGCGGGTTTGGAACAATACCGGCCAGTGCCCACGCCGAATGGAGAATTGTAGATGACGACTATCCTGATCTTGCTGGGCGCACTGGGCCTCTTTCTGCTGGCCATGAACCTTTGGACGCGGCGGCTGACCAAAAAGGGTTTCGAAAGGGTGCCTCAACCGGGTCAGGTGGTCGCGGTTGATGGCGGCAGCATCCACTATGTCGAGCGTGGAGATCCCGCCAACCAGACCATCGTGATGATCCACGGTCTGTCGGGGCAGCTACAGCATTACACCTATGCGCTGATGGACGAATTGACGGACGATTTCCACGTCATTGCCATTGATCGCCCCGGCTGCGGGTATTCCACCCGGGACGACCCGTCGTTGGGCACCCTTCCGGAGCAGGCCCGGATGATACAGGAGTTTCTGGACCAAAAATCGGTCACCGACGTCATTCTGGTCGGGCATTCTCTGGGCGGGGCGGTATCGCTGGCAATGGCCCTTGAATATCCCGACCGGATTGCGGGGCTCGCGTTGCTGGCCCCGCTGACACAGCAAATGCCCGCGCCGCCACAGGTTTTCAAACCGCTGGAAATCCGGACTGCCTGGTTGCGCAACCTGATCGGAAATACGATCGCCGTGCCGCTGGCGGCAAAGACAGCGCCCCATGTTCTGAGCGCCGTTTTTGAGCCCGAGCCCGCCCCGGCGGATTTCCTGGACCGGGCTGGCGGCGCCCTGGGGCTGCGCCCATCGGCCTTCATCACAGCCTCGCAGGACGTGGTCGGAGTGGATGCCAGCATCGGGGACCAATGCCGCCGCTACCCGGAACTGCAAGTGCCGGGCGGTATTCTTTACGGCGCTCAGGACGCTATCCTCTCAGCCGCGCAGCACGGCCCTCCGATGACAGAATTCGGCCTGACCTACGAGGAAACTGGCAAGCACGGCCATATGATCCTCATCACCATCCCGGAAATTTGCGCATCGTTCATCCGAAAGATTGCCGATAATTGCCGCTCATCCCGATTGGATTCGGCAGGTCAGACCAAAGAGTGAAAGATTCCGCCACGGACCGCCATTTCCCTCTTGACCCTGCCGGACCCCTCCCTTAAATCGCCTCTCACTCGTGGCGGAGTAGCTCAGTTGGTTAGAGCAGCGGAATCATAATCCGCGTGTCGGGGGTTCAAGTCCCTCCTCCGCTACCAAAACTTCCCTGATAAATCAGATAGATGCACGAATACTGCGTCATTCAAACGTACTCCAAATGTGCTTTGGGTGACATTTTGGGTAACAGCAGACGAATTTTGCATCCAAAATGGGCTGAGAATCGTCAAGAAGGGCGGAAAGCAGACCTTCGATGCGTTTGCTTTAGGGATAAGGGAGCGTACGCAAAGCTGACATTCGTTGCTTCTTGAGTTACTAACATATTTAGTCGCGGCACAGAGGCAAACGCTTGACGCTCACACCAGACAGTCCAGTGAATGAGTTTTTCAGAGTCATCGGATTAGGAGTAGATTCCCCGGTTCTGCGCCGGAGAATCTTAGTATAATGGGCACTAAAATGTGGCGCCAGTAAAGCCCAGTTTCTTCCTGGTCTTGTCGATCAAGCTCAAATCTTGTCGAACATCCCGCGAACACGTAGCCAACATTGTTGTCAACCTATCAAGGCGTTGGAGGTTGTTCCCGATAATGTCGGTTGCTGCTTCGTCGAAATACCCTGTCTTTCTTACAGCGTCAGACCAAACCATCAGGCCTTCGCAAAATGCAGAGACAATTTCTCGTGTAAGCACATCCAAATTCGCTGCTTCGAAAGCCAGATCAGCCACCAATAGGTGATCGCGATCACGCTGTATCGATTTTTTGCGGTAATAAATTGCTTCCTTCGCGAGTCGGTTCTGGTCTTTTGCCAATTTGTCAAAGAACTTTTGTTCTAGACCGCTACCCGAAACTTTTTCCGAAATTCGTCTCACGCCTTCGAGGGCGTAGCTCGATGCTTCCGAGAATGAACCCCTTGCGTTTGCCAAGTTAGCCAGTCTCGTAACCGCAACGATGAAAGCATCAAGGGCTGGGTCGTGTTTCTTTGACTTGAAGCGCTTGTTCTCCGTAAATGACTTCAAGCCTTGCCAATCCTCGGTACCGTTTTTGGCAACTACTACGTACTCGAACAACTCGCGCCGGTTGCAAGAAAGCGCAATAGCCTTCGTGGCAGCATCATCTGCGTTTGAGAACTGCTGTGGTCGAACTTTCAGAAAAGCCCCGGCCAGAGCGCACCAAACGTCGCCGTTTTTTGGGTTCCGAGTTGACAGTTCCTTGGCGACAACTAGAGCCTCATCTAGGCTTCCTTCTTCCCAAAGGCTAACTATCCGGTTTATTCCACGCCCAACTTCTCGGGACTGGTCGCCTTGATTCTTTCTAATTTTCGCGCATCGGCGCTCAATTTCGTGTGCTTTTAGCCCTAATTTCTTCCTCAAAATACCCGCAGATGAAACCAGTTCTTTCGACGTTGTCAGGACCGGATCTCCTTGCCGGTTTTCGGATCTAGACAAAAGATGGAATGACTGAAGTTCGTTGATCTGGTCGAGTAGTTTTTTCCGCGTTACTTCAACTACCTCTAGAAGTTCTTCAGTGCTCACTTCACCGAGATTTACAACTGCTAGGAGTACAGAGGCACCGCCCACCGACAGCCGGTCAAGCTCCCGCTTGAAGGCAAATTCTCTAACGTCTTCACCGTCTTCAGATGCCCAAGAAGAGCAAATCTTTTTCGGATTTTCTCCAAGGCTCGCCATGCGAATAATTGCGCTAGCAAATAAAGGAGACCCCGATGAAGCTTTGTAGATTTCCTTTACCCAACTTGGACGAAACTGTTCCAAAGCGAATTGGTCACACAAGTTATAAACTAATTCAGAGAAAGAACTTTGATCCAAACCAGTAATTTTGATTACGGCAGTCGGGGAAAGGCCTTGATCTAGCCGAGAAGTCAGAAGAACTTTACTGGGCAAGTGTTCACGATCTACTGTACGGAATGCGATCTGTTGAAGTATTGTCGCACATTCTCTTTGATCTTCAGGCGACAGACTATCAAGGTCATCAACTACAATGAAGCTTGGTCGGTAAATCAGTGCGTCTGTTAGTATTTCAATGTATTCTTCAATGTCCAAACCGTCATCCACAGATGATTCCCCAGCTATGAGCGCGATCAGTTGCTGAAGCAACTCCTCTACAGTGGAAAAATCGTGACGAGTAGTTTTGACCATTTGCCCACGTAGAGCCGCAAAAGTCGATTTCTTTGCGGAAACCCCAGCGAGGTAATCAAAGTCTCCAGCGGTGGTTTCAACAAGTTCTTCGCAAAAATGGTAAGCGACAGAGGTTTTACCTAGTCCACCGATTCCGGATATTAGTTTAATTGGATTTCGATGATCCAACACCCATGACCTTAGCACGCGCAACTCATCTTCCCTGCCAACGAAACGCACCATATCTGGGTCACGTGGAGGCAGGTTCGACGGAACCTTCTCCTTTTGTGCTTTTTTCGGAGCCGGACCGAGTCTTCTCTCTGAAAACAAGAAGCTCCAGTCGTCAGCAGTATTGTTTGCAGGGCGACACTCATCGTTTACGCGAACATAAATTGAATTCTTCTGGTATGCCTGTTTACCGTCGATGCGTGGTGCAGCTTTGATAAACTGTATGGGTTTTTCGTGTGATCGGCGCCTCGGTATCAGCAATAGCAAAACTGTCTTAGATCCAAGGTTTAGGCTGTTTTGGTATAGGTCTATATCCGCTCCAGTTTGAGCTTTTATACGTTTTCCTAAATCACCAAGTTCGATCTCATATTCGCACCCTGTCACTTTGTCTGCACCAGTGTCTTCGACACCAAAAACTAAATATCCGCCATACGCATTGTGGAACGAAACCACGTCTTTGATTAGCTCGTGTGTTTCGTGCTTATGTAAGTCTCTCTCAGCGTCATTCGGCTTGTCCGGGAGCAAAGGCGGTTTTCTTTTGAAGTCCCAAAGGCCACATTCAAATTGTAGCGGTTTCCCTTCTGGAACCAGAAGATCTATTATATTGGAGCCAATCTCTGTTTTTTGAACGCAGTCAAAAATTTTCTGAATTGTATCATCCACTTGCAAAACACTTGTCCTTCCACAGTATTAAGGCCTAGTAGCACACTCCTACGGCGAACCTCCAGATGTCCTTCACTCATAGGGCGTGGCGGGAAGAGAGTGTTAGATTGCTTGTCGTATGCAAACACATGATCTGCTCTACGAACAGCATTCTCCTGTTTGGCTCCCGATTCCCGGCCTCCACAGGTAGCCGCGATAGGAAACAACGCAATTTGAGGCAACGGTCGCCTGACTTGGCTTTTAGCAATCGGTTTCAGTAAATAACCTTGCGCTGAAAACACTACGATACGAAGGATTGAGCATGACATATTGTGTACACGTGCTCATCGAAAACGAAGGATGCACCTAAAGGCTGCCAAAAATCCGCTTCTTCTGCAGTCCGAAAGTTCGTGTATTCCCTTGTTTTGCTTTCGTAACGCTTTTCTAGAAAGCAGGCGATGTCGCAGCACAGCGACACGGTTTCGAATAGCAGGTATGGGCCGATGCGAATTTTCAAGACGACGATGTCAATGCTTCTTTGCACCCTCTAGCCGTTTCTTGGTCTTTCCATCACCACGCTCGAACCGCTCGTTGAACCAATCTATGCATTGATAGTTGGATCCAGCTACTAGCTTGCATCCGTAATAGTACCGGTCATTGTTCCAAATCATGCCAAAACTCTGAGCTGGCTTTTCCCTAAATATTCCCACAATCTGTGGTGCCCCGCCACTTAAGGGATCATCGCCCGCCTTGATCGATTGAAACAAACCTTGGAAAGCATGCCGACTTGTTCCCGTGTAATCTGCTTGACTGGTGTTCTTAAGTTGGTTCTGCAGACTGTCGCGACCGGAACCATTGACTGATGCGAAGTGAGATTGGTCCGTTTCCAAGTCAACTTCTGTGTCCTCCCAGATTTGATCTTTGGATTGATAGTTTACCTGCCAAAGGCGGAAAGAGCATTTCATCCCGCTCCCATCTCGTGAGCCATGAAAAAGCTTAAAGTCAGGGACTTCTGCGCCGACTGAAATCTCCAATGATTTCTTGATTGTCTTTATCCATCTGCCGTGACGTTCGTCCGCACACGCCGTGTCTTCAAAGAGTATTCCAGCCTCAATTTGGCGTGTGACTTGATTGATAACCTGTGTTGGAAAGAAAGCGGATCCACAATAGCCAAAGATATCAGGGCTTGTTCGAGACGCAAAAGTCTTCTGACCTGCATCCCATCGACGTTGTTTACTCCCCCAAGTAATGCGGCTGTCTGAAGCAATGTAAAGTGCACAAGGGCCACGTGAATCGACTGAAAGCTGTGCTGCAATTGTAGTCATTGTGAAATTCTCAGCAAATGTTTAACGTCCAATGTGACGGTTGAGTATCTGTAGCTTGGCCAAACTTGCAACTCCAATCCGCCCCTTCCAAAATCAAGTATGGGGTGCTCGAGGTGAGGGCCCGTTGACTTTGTCGGCGGGCTGATTGGTTTTTCGTGTTCACAACCTAAACGTCCGCTTAGTAGAAGATGCAGTACCGCACCCCTGGACAAGGCAAACGTCCGTAAAGGGCCAATTTACACTGCTCACTCTCGAGGCCAAAGTGTTGATGCCCAAAGACAGAGGTTTGTTACAATGCAGTTTATCTTCAAGGTTGGCCCCCGTCACTGTCCAGAAGGCCAGTTCCGACCCAATGATGATGGTGGTGTCTTAGCCCCGTAAAACTGTGCCACTATTTTGGTGTCACGGAAGGGATGATGGATGGCTCGGAAGCGGTATTCGGATGAAGATGCGTT
>NZ_JBQFMJ010000031.1:0-19285 GCF_056531785.1 Ruegeria sp. K7 | reverse complement strand
AACGCATCTTCATCCGAATACCGCTTCCGAGCCATCCATCATCCCTTCCGTGACACCAAAATAGTGGCACAGTTTTACGGGGCTAAGACAACTCTAGATTGTTGAAGCACAATGAGAGCACGTTGCTACTGCCAAACATCTTTAGAAGCCTCGGTTTAGAGCTTCTGATCCTCACCGATCAATTTCTTGCCAGAGATTTGGTGCACAATATCCGATCTCTGCATCCCTACATTCAGAGGTCTCCGACTGACGAGTTCCTTCTCAAACTGTCTTCAATTGAAGCACAAACGTTCCGGTTGGAATTTCTCCTGCAAGAACTGGGTTGTAGCCAGATCGATGTACTAAGTTCAATCGTATTTCCTCTTGATAACCTGCCACGCTATCAAGCTTCAGAGCACGAGTGCGATGTAGCATCCGCAATCTCAGGCACCGGTCCATTGATCCCACATGCCGAAACCAGAACCAGACCCCCGAGCAACATCGGTAAATTCGTTCATTTCCTAGCCTCTGGGTTTCAAGCTAGCCGTACGGGTAAGTTCGGAAAAACGAAAATTCCGAAGACCGTTGAAGACGCGGTTCGACTAATGGCGCCGGTCGAATCCCTTTTGGCAAACTGGCCGCATGGTTTCGAAAATTATGTGAAAAAGCTGCTGCATGAAGGTGATCCCGATGCAACTTCTGCTCCTGAGCGGCTTGGCAACTGGTATCAGCGCCTAATGCGGTTTCGAGAACCGGAATACGATGTGTTTAAGGACGCAGTGGCACGTGTGATCGAGAGAGAATTCAGTGGCTTCCATCCGGGTCGTTTGGCGTCTACTTCATCGAGAGAGTGGTTGCCCGCAACGGAAGCGGCACGACAACTCGGAATTTCTGCACAGCGTCTCGTTGCGGCAGTCCAGAAAAAAGAGATCGCTGGCAAGATCAGTCAACGCGGATTTGGACATAATCAAACAGTCGTTCCCAAATTCGAAGTTCTCAACATTGCAGCAGATCGTCGGCGCTTCTGGAGCGCGGCAGAAACATGTGACTATCTGGGAGTTGGACGTACACAATTCCAAATTCTCAAAGAACTTGGTGTGGTCGGCGAAGTCCCAGTTTCAGATCGGCCACCGCTCGTGGATGGCCGGTTCCACTCGAATTCGGTAGAGGAACTTGTCTTTAAGATTAGAGCATCGGCCACTGAATTGACGGGAGAGGCAGTTTTGTTCAAAGAGCTTACGCTTAATCGAACAACTGACAAGACGGCGCTGAAGAAGCTCATTCGTCTCATTTGTGAAGGTTCTATCGCTGCTGAATTGGAAGATCAGGATGTCCTACTCGGTGATTTCAGGTTCCAGAAATCGGACGTCGAAAAGGTTCTGCGATCTGAGCGGCACTCGTTGGACTGGACTGCAAATGATGTCGCGAAGTTAACGGGTTGGAAGGCTCAGGCGGTGACACATTGGTGCAAGCTGGGCCTGCTCGGATCCCCGGTTATCCCTAACTTGCGTTTGGCAAGCTCCGGATCGAAGACACGCAAGTCAATTTTGCCGGTTTTGATGGCGTGTTTTGCCAGCACCGCGATAAGATCGTGATCCTCTTCCACTTGAAGCCCGGAGCGCTCCAGCCAGTAGAGTTTCATTTCTTCGGTGACTGGTTTGGGGTTGGTCAGCCTTTTGGTATTAGCCGTGTCGATCCCGAACGATATCCGGATCCGGATATCGCTGTCGTTTTCCAGATCCCTCAGTTCAGGCAACTCCTTCATCAAAATCGATAGTGAAGACAAGAAGTCCTGATACCCGGTTACAATCAGACAATCTCCAGAGGTGATATGGGGCCGATAAAGATTGATGACCGGCCGGTCGATATTGGTGCCGACCTTCGCAACCGGTTCGGCACCAAGCTCGTCTTCGGGCTTTTGATTTGCTTCAGTGAGCTGCTGTGGCTTGGAGCGCAGCCAATCAGGGAGTGAAAACAATGAACAAGACTTGGATTTAGGACGCTTAGTCTAATATTGATACTGCGGGCATCGTCCTTCAAGACATCACCGGAAGAAACATTCGTTTTCCTGAAACTGTCGAAAATTCGCACCGGTTTTGTGGCAGAACGCCGGGATTTCGAGATTTAACATAAGTCGCAATTATGGAGCGTTTGGGCTCTCGTCGGCCAACCACCGCCGCACGAGAAAAACGGCCAGTCGTGAGTACACTTTCAGTGGTTACCTTGAGCCCAAGGTACAAAATGTTTCAGCGGATACTAAGGTCAGCTATGCGCAGAAAGCGAACTTTGCAAAGTCTTGGGTACAGATCGTAATAGAAGTCTATTTTCTCAGAACTCTGGGCCTAAGCATCGCTGGCTGGGGATTAGAAGCGCGAACGACGGATTCAGTTTCAAGGTTCAAATCCATCTCAGCGGATCGCCCAGAGACTGTTGATCTTCCCCGAGTTCAGAGCGGAGTGAACAGATAGAATGATGCGGCGTGACGCCAATTTATTTCCTACCGACCCGGTGCGGGCAGGGATTGGCTCAAGGCAGTTCCAGGAAGGGTCAAGATAGACGCAGAAAACAATTGGCTGAACAGAGTTCTGGCCTGTGACATAGATGATCTTCGCCGAGGTTGGGTGTGGGTGAACTAGTAGTTGAAACGCAAACCTAAGCCGGCACCTTTATCGTAGGGGCGGTCGGAACCTATACCGATGAGGAAATCAGCATAAATTGCGATGCCAGGACTGAGGTTCTTGCCAATCTGGAACTCAGCGGTCGCTGGCCAAGCATCGTTCTCCCAGTCATATGGTGCTTTGATATCAGCCTTGGCCCAGTACCCATCGCCAAACGGTTGTAGCGCAATCAACCGCATCGCGGTTTGGTTTATGTCCGTCGGGCCATTGTATGAAGCAAAATGCTGGAGCAGTGGGATCAGCGTCAGCCCTGATTTTGTGTTTGCAAAGGCGAACCCGCCAAAAGGCGCAATTTGATCGGACCCGGTTCCGATCCCTTTTTCCGGGTCGCCAAAGTCCAGTATCCACTCCAGGCCAATGGCCGACTTGATGGCCCACGTTTCGTTGAGCGGTCTCTGAGAAGGGAAATAGATCGCTTTGAGGCTCAATTTCTCAAAGTCAGTGAACCGAGTTCCAGTCACATCCGTTGAGTTGTAGTGCAACTCATATTTCAGTTTCAGATCAGGCCGCAGCATGTATGCGCCATCTATAAAGGCGTCCTGCTTGTCAGCACCGTTGCCCAAATCAAAATACTGATACCGGATGTCCGTGTTATTGACTGCGGCCAAAGGGTTTGAAGCGTTTTCATCGGCGATTGCTGGGGCCGCAACAATGCCAGTCGCCAATGCAAGGACAAGCGCTTGGATTTTCATATTGCTTCCAGAATTTTTGTTGTGGATGCCAAGCCCCACATCAAGCATATCATTATCTGATGCGGGGCTTGCATTACTCTTATCAGCTTCACCTTTTAGTCGGGCTGAATGTCCCGCTTGGCGACAAAGGCATCCACCGCTGCGACGGTTTCAGGGCGAAGGTTCACGATACCTTCATAGGGACGTCCAGTCGCGGCCGGTTGATCGGGGTACATTTCCTTGAATTTCAGGTGGCGGGCAATAATGCGGTTAAACTCATGTCCAGCCCATGCTCCGATCTCGGTCGATACGCTCTGTTCTTCGCGGGGGTCGCGGAACAGGTTGTAGAACTTGGCCACGATAGCATTTTCACCTTTGGCCGGAACTTTGAGTTTGATGTGTTCCTTTACCACCTCTTTCAGCGAATTGATCGAGTAGATCAGTACATGATCCCTGCGCCCATGCGTATCGCCAATAAACATCAGGGACGTCTGATCGACACCGTCAATGATCCGGTCGCGGGGGATGGCATCCATCGCTCCACCGATACGCGCAATTGACGTGAACAAATCAGAAATATGAATAATGTCAGATACAATCGAGTCTCCCTCGATCAAGCCGGGCAGGCGGGCAAACGCGTCCACCCGAACGCCTCCTTCAGACGTATCGGCCTTGCCGCCGCGGAAGACCAGCGGCGAAAACCCACTGCCGGGGGCATATTTGGTGAAGTGACCGTTGTCGCCCATCAAAACGATTAGGGTATTGTCCCTGAGCCCCAGCGCATCGACTTCGTTCAGAATGACCCCTATCCATTCATCCAGCTCTTCCATGCTTTCAACGAATGTACCGCCGTTGGGTGTCGTGAACGCCTCTCTCGTCGTGCGCGTTGTCGACAGAGGGACAAGCGGCCAGTATTGCAGGAAGAACGGTTCATCCCGTTCTGCTAGCAGGCGCAACTGTTCCATCGCCTGTGCCTGATAGCGGATGTTCATTTCATTATATTTGTCCTGGGTCCATTTCTCACCCGGTTCCATATGGACTTCGCGGACCTCCCCGCCAATAACAGCTTCAAGGCCGGTAATCATGTGTCCCGGATCAGGGCGAAACCAATCATCCAGCGTGTATTTGGAGTTGTAGTTGTCTTCCCCTATGGCCATGGTGATTTCTTCCTTGGCTGCATCTTCGTTGAAGATGGCCAACTGGCCCTGCTGATGGATGGGGAACGCGGCGTAGTCAAAGCCCTGATAAGTAGGCCAGGATTCCTGAATGTCGCCCATGTGCCATTTGCCAACATGCGAGGTGTTGTAGCCTACGGATTTCAGAACTTCGGCAATTGTGACTTCTTCATCGGCAAGGCCAAAACCTGAAATATCGACGGCGGTATCGCCCATCCCATTGCGATACGGCTGGCGACCCGTCATGAAGGCGACCCGCGACGGTGTGCAGGACGGCTCGGTATACATGCGCGCAAACCGCATGCTTTCCTCTGCGAGCGCGTTGATATTGGGCGTCGAATACCCGCGTATCGCGTTCATCTCGGGCATACCCATGTCGCCAAAACCCATATCGTCAATAAGGATGTAGAAGATGTTTGGAGGGTTCCCTCCGTTTTTCTCACGAAAATCGGCCAGCAGTTGGTCAACCTGTGCGTCGTTCTCGACCCAAACGGCTTCGTTTTGCTGCTTCAGCACATAGTATTCCGCATCATGCACGATATTGCTGTCCTGAGCTGCCGCCGTGATAGCGGAGCCGGCAAAGACCAGCGCGGAGAGGAACAGTTTTGATTTCATGAGATACCCCTGTTTCATGATTTACTTGTTTTCAGACCTTCAAGGATCAGGTGATGGCAAAAGGTTGAAAGGGAGAGTTCGCTGTCTTCAGCCTGTGAGCGCAACAACTCTTTTTCGCTTTTGGTTAGCAGCGTTACGACGCGTTCGGTGCGCGCAGTATCGTCAGGCAACGATGGGCGTCCGAACCTCTTCCCTCTCGATTTGTCTGCTTTGTCTTGCAATTTTCCAAGCCTACATATTCGAATAACATTTCATGAAAACTACCTGCGGGGCGGAATGGACGACATCAAAAAACGATCAGCCCCCAAAAAAACCTGCGCCCCAAACACACTTTTTTTGCAGGACCCTTCGCAATTCCGCGAGCTGTCCCAATGGGATGTCGAGCTACGCCAAATTGAAGAGGGAACTATGAACTCTTCGGTATCCGTTTGGGCAGGTCTTGACCTTCAAATGATCGATTTGTCGTTTGATAAGGCTGTGTACCAAACCGGTGTTTCTCGCTCTGACATTCTAGCGTTTGGCTTACCAGACAAAGGGAGTGTACGGACTTGGCTTAACGGCTCACCCTCAGACACCGCTCTGATGAATTTTGGTAGCGGAGACCCTTTTGAAGGCGTGAGCAATTCAACGCTCACAGGCCTGACCTTTGCCATCGACATCCGAAGGGCTCAACGGATCGCCGACGATTGCGGTCTTGATATCAGCACCGCGCGAAATGACGCTTTAAGATCTTTCGTTAGCGACGCTGGCAAGCTTCATTCCTTAGTCAAAAACAAAGCGCGCTTTCTAATTGGATCAGCGGCCGGACCAAGCTCTGATAGTGAAGAGAGTGATATGATCTTAGAGCTTCTGGAAATGCTGGTGGTAGGCGAAAAATGGAGTGATCGGCGAAACAGTAAAAATAGAACCCGTTTAGCACAACAAGCCGTTGAGTTCATGCGGGCCCATTTGATGGATAACGTGTCAATCGGTGAAGTATGTGCAGATATTCAGGTATCCGCATGCACTCTTCGTCGCGCGTTTCAGGAAACATATGGGGTGAGCCCCAAGCAGTTTTATCTAAGAGCCCGTCTCGGTGCTGTGCGCCATGAACTGGTATCCTGCTCGCCAGAGGAGAGTATATCGGACATCGCAAACGCTTACGGATTTTGGCACATGGGTCAGTTCGCGCGAGACTACAGAACACTCTTTGGACAACTGCCGACACAAACGTTGTCCGGCAAAATGAACTGAAACAGAGCTTGGCAACAGTCTTTGGCGCAAAGTTTGTGTTAAGCAATTGTAGTTGTGTACTCGTTTCAGATGCGACTCGCGCCATGGTCGGAGGACGAACTGATTTCTCGTTTTCTGAAATAGAACCCAGACTCCTGAAAGGTCTACGCGGTCACCACGTCTTGTATCGGTTGGATTGGCAAGATTAAGTGTTGGGGGCGCCGTAACTCCGGCAAATCGCCTAGTCTCCTAGGGGAGCAGCACCGCCAGTTGTTTTGAGGTTCGCAGCACAGCTCACATCGCCAGCAATTCCTGATGAATTGCGACCATTGCCCAAGTGTCGCGCGTGCAATACGCCACAAGATCAGAATAGACCTTCTCGCGCGCTGGATCATCCGGTTCGGTCAGTGTTACGTCCTTCCAAAGGCGAGACGCGCTCGCCCCCTCTTTGATGTCCAGATCATCGTATGAAAGTTCTGGCAAAAACGCTGGAAGAACGGCCTTGATAGAGGCGCTTCCCTTGAACGCGGGATCGTTGATCACTTCATCTGCAAACGGCTTCATAAGATCTACAACGCGGGCGTTTAGGCCTTCCAGGAACTCTGCATGCTCTGGATAAGTTTCCGCCATTTCCGTATTGCGCGATTTCTCGAACGGAGCATACCAAACCACTACAGAGCCAACGTTTCCTATGTCCTCACGAAGCCTTTTCAGCAAGGCTGGCATTGGGTTACTGGCGTCTCGGTGGAGATACTCCCTGTGCTCAATTTCTCCGCCAGGCTCATGCTGGATATGCAAGGAATACTGGAAAGCCACTTGCTGATAGGGACGCGTTCCGTCCCAGGGTGGCAGCAAACTCTGAGATGTCTCGTAGTCAAAGTAGTGAACCGGATAGACAATCTCGCTCAGAAACCTGCTTAACTCCTGATGATCGATTGTGCGTTCACCGTTCGCCAGAGCTCTCAAGTAGCGCTGTGTCGACTTGCCTAACACAGATGGATCACTGATCTCGTCAATCTTTGTGATCCCATTTGCGATGAGTTCCGAGGCTTTTTCCGCATTCATGAACGGAAGGCGGTGGATACTGTCATGCGCGAGAGGTGGGTCGAGTTTTTCGCGGATCTCCAGCCATTCACCATAGGATTTAAGGCGCGCACGTTCGGGGGACGGATCAGGCATCGTACCGCTGGCAACGACGCTCAATGCCTGATCGATACGCGTGCGTGTTTTTTCGAGCTGCTCAGTCACCGCATCCGTGATGTCAGTGATGCTGACAAGCTCTTGCGGATTGATTTCGCCGTTTCTGACGTAATCACGGTTCACATGTGCCACTTCGCAGCGCGCAATGGGGAACCCCGCTGCCTCAAGTACGACACGCTGGAATGCGAGATCAAAAGTGTGTTCGGGCTTTGCAGATGTCCCGCTCTTGATCTCTGTCAGAACGTACCCATCGTCACTGCGGCTCACGATGTCGGAGATGCAAGTTATGGTTCCATCTTCATAGCGTCCCTGCGCCACTGCGTTTGCACCATCTCTCCAAGCCTCCAAAGTACGCGCGGGCAGAGCCTGGTATTCTGAAAAATCTGAAAAACCGAGGCGAACGAGATCACCAAATAGCTCCTCAGCATATGGCTCAAACGCGTGCCCCTCGTCAAAACGTGCTTGCAATGAAGGGTCAATCGGCGGCAGCAGATGCCTGGCGTGTTTCTTGATCCATAGCCAGGCGGGGTGCCTGAGAAACATCATGTAATCTGATTTGGATAGCATCGTATAATTTGCATTCCAGAATTGATGAAATCAGTGGAAGACTATCGCGCCCAGCTATTGAGGGTAACTTTTCTTTGGTGAAGTAGGCGTCACAACTCTATT
Organism: Ruegeria sp. K7; assembly: GCF_056531785.1. Taxonomy (NCBI): domain Bacteria; kingdom Pseudomonadati; phylum Pseudomonadota; class Alphaproteobacteria; order Rhodobacterales; family Roseobacteraceae; genus Ruegeria; species Ruegeria sp. K7. The sequence continues at coordinate 11,086 of NZ_JBQFMJ010000031.1, read as the reverse complement.
ACAGCCTCATGTAAATCGCACCGACAGCTCGGTGTCCATGACACCACCAAAGCCCGCTGACCATTGTTCGCCCGGAAACACTGGCCATGCGTCTGTCAAAGTACCAGTTGTGACTAGCTCGCCTCCTTGAAGCCGGTCGGCGTCTGAGAGCAGAGAAACAAGATGAGCCAGGACTTCAATTGGGCCACCGAGCGCGTTTTCACCCTTGCCGGACTCGATAGCCTCGGTGCCCTTGAACAATGCTAGAGGCACTTCGGCCAAGCCGGTCAAGACATCATGCGTCGCCGCGATTTTGTCGCCAAGAACAAGGCAGCCGTGCAATCCTTGTGCTGCGATTGAGTCTTCGACCGAGAATTTCCAGTTGGGATAAATCGATTGAACAATTTCAAATCCTGGAGCAACCCACTCTACGCAACCTGCCAATTGCTCATTGTTCATTTCAGCCGTCGGCGTATAGCCAAGACCTAGTACGATTTCTGGCTCGATTCTCGGTTCTGAATACCTTGCCAAGTTTACCGGCTGATCAGTCGAAAACAGCCCATCTGCGTGGACCTCTCCCCAAATGGGTTGATCTACATCGTAAACAGGCCAAATCGCGCGGTTCGTGAAGCCGACCTTCCGGCCAACTCTCTTTTTGCCCTGTAGCTCTCGGACGCGACTTGCAATCGAATAAGCGTCATCCAGAGTCAGCGGTACTGCATCTGAAGACAGTTTAGTTATCTGCTGAGCAGAGGTCAGGGCATCAGCGATTGTTTTAGCGTTAGCTTCAATATCTCTTGTCATATTCGCATTATACGCGCCGACGGCTGGATTGCGATGCAATCAAGGTATTGAAGAATTAGGTTCCTCAATGCACAGGTATGAAATACGATGCTAACTATTGGTCCATTCCCTAGGAGACCTGACATGACCAAACTTCGCCTTTTTGGTATCGTCATCCTTTTCCTTGCAGCACTAAGTGGGCTTTCAGAGCATCTGTTTTATGGCGGTGTCGACCCAAACGGCGTTCTGCAAGAAAGCTTCTTTTTGCCGCTGACTTTCATTCTCGCAGCAATTGGCATCGTTGTGCTCGTAGCTTCTTTGTTCCAATCGCGGCGTGACTGAGACGCGTCCGTCAGTTAGAACGCTGTTCCAAAACGCAAATCGGGTAATCTCCAGGATGGCGACCTCCGCCCAAGTCTAGGCAGGCCTCCTAATATTGGTAACGTTCGACCGCACGTCCCGCTAGGAACATGCATAACCCCACCGTCAATACGGTGAGCGCCAACAGTATCTTCGTACTCCGTGTCATTGCTCAGTTTATTGTTTCATTCTCTTGGTGTCAGTCAACCAGCTTTCAGATATTGTCGAAAATTGGCAAACTCTAAATCTCAAACTTCAAATTGGTTTCGTCGAGTTTCTGAATAAGGAACGCGCCCTCGATCAGATCAATCTCGGTCCAGAAGTTTTGGCCTACTAGCTTGAAAAGGTGCGTATCGGCAGAGCGGTGAGCATCTGCATTGATCTTAGCTATCGACTCCGAAATCCAATGATCCATGCCTATACTCAATGGCGCTGTTCAGCGCCCGTCAAGCTCGGGAAAATCGTTTCAAGGCTTGACCTTTTGCGACTGCTTCTACGCAAAGGTGGGTATGGTCGGAATGCAAAACCCGGCTTGTCTTGCCTCGCAGTAATTGCACGAGCAGGTCTGCATTGGGCAGACCTTCCCGTGTTGTGAGTTTGCTCATATGCCACAACAAAAAATCCAAAAAGATAAACTTTGTTTTTCAAGTCCTAAGTTGAGGTAGCTTCGCTTGTACCGCGAGAGGAGAAAGTTGGTGACAAACAATAGGCCGTTCCCACTAAGTCGAATTGCTCAGCTCATCACTCTGGCGAATATCTCATTCGTAATTTTGGCTTATTTGATGTCGCCAACCAAAGTACAAGCCCAAAGCTCACAGGCCTGCGTAGAATTGGGGTCTCCTCGAATAGAGTATGCTTCTGGATCTGAAAGCACTCGCGTTAATCAAACAATCTCAACGACGGAACGCACGTGTCTCCCGATCCCAAACGGACCCATTACAGGACTTACAATTGGAAATTCCTCAATTACGTCCTCAGGTGAAATTGAGTTGTATGTTCCGGGCCAAAATACCGTCCCAAGCAATGCTTCTGTGTTAACTCTTCTGAATGTTGATGTCGCGGCGGGTAACGGAGACTTTGTATCCCGGGAAGCGTTGGCAACAAACATCAACGGGAAGCTCAGAGTGAACCTCATTGGAACTTCGATTGGTTCCGGCAGATCAATGACGTTCGCTCCCTTCAACGGCGCGAATATCGACCCCACTGAAGTCTACTTCCAGTCAGACCGACCGTTAACGTACGACAACCTTACTGTAATGGGTGCTACTGAAGTGGTTTTTGGGGCCTACTATATTCAGACGCGGGTTGCTGAGGCTTCTGATTTCACACTGACGAACAGTTCGATTTCTTCAACCAGTGACATGGCGATAGCGGCAGGCACGACCGTTCGGCTCGATGCAGCAAGCAGTTTGAACACCGTAAACTTTGAGAATTTTGGCACGCTGGCCGGAACGGGAACCGTGAACGCATTCAACTTCACAGTTAAGAACGGAGGGGTGCTTTCGCCGGGCTTTTCAATTGGTACGCTTAACAATAGTGGCGGTATCGCCTTTGAAACTGGGTCAAGGATCTTAAGTGAAGTCGATCCGACGGCCGGTCAGAAAGCCGATTTGGTGTCATCCAGCGGGCCCGTTACAGGGATTAACCGCGCCACTATACAAGTCGAAGCCGCTCGTCCCGGCCTGACTGCGCAGGACTATGCTGCTGGCAACGACTACACGGTTTTTCAAGCCTCGCGTTTCGATGGAAACTCCCCAACTCTTGTTGCCGGAGGATCTCTGCCCGCCCTATCCAGTCTGAGTATCTCAAACACGCCAACCGCGGACGGTAGAATCGACATAGCGTTTTCGACCCTCCCCGTCTCGAGTTTACCACAACATCCATCAGTTGTTGGATCTCCCAATGCAAGCAACCTTGCTGGTGCGGTGGCTAACACCACAAACACGTCACCTGGAACTAATCTGACCAATGGCTCAACCTTGGGTAATTCCGTTAACACGCTTACCAATTCAGGTTTGTCTGGATTTAATCGTGTGCACGCAGAGCCCTATTCCTCCAATTTGACCGTTGGGCTTGAGCAACTTGACCTGATAACAAACACTGTGCTGAGCCATGCTGACTGCCGCAAGTATCAAGCGGTTGGCTTCAGCAATGCGGATCAACCCGTTGCAGAAGGCGACATCGACTCGGCCCAGAGCCCGAGCGGCGCAATAGACTGCTCTGATCGGCGCTGGTGGATCGACACGGCCTATGTAAGCGGGGACGTTGATGGAAGCAATGGCCTTGGGACATTCGACTATTCGCTGGGCACGATTTTGGTCGGAGCGGATGTCGCAAGCACCGATAGAGGTGTGGTCGGCGTGTACGCAGGTTTTGGGACATCCTCCATGGATGAACACGATCAAGTCGATCAGGACTTTTCGACCGACAGCTATCATGTGGGCGTCTATGGGCGCACAACAACCGGAACTTGGGAGTTCTCCGGGCTGGTCGGTTACATGTTCGGTGAAACCGACGCCAAGCGAAATAACCCTTCTGTTGATGGCTTTACGGGAGGCGAGGCAAAGTCTGATTTGGACCAAGAGGGCATCCATGCCGGTATCCAGGCACTGAAGCTGTTTAACTTGGACAGCGGTGCAAGGGTTTCTACGGTTTTTGGATTGAACTACGGGCGTATTCAACAAGGTTCAGGCACAGAGACGGGCGGTGGTGATTTCAACTACTCGATTGAGAAAGCGAACGCAGAGTCTCTGGTTGCTTCCATTGGAGTTGATTACCAACGCGACTTCTTGACAGAGAATGGATTGCTAACCCCAATCGCCTTTGCTCGTTACGAGTATGACTTCTTTGCCAACAAGGATAGTGAGCACGAAATCACTGTGACGAGCCCGATATTTGGCACGTTCACACAAGTCGGACAAAACCGAGGTGCAAATGGCTTCGTACTTGGTCTGGGGCTAGGGTATCAGATCTCTGATCTGGCCAGACTAACGGCAGGATATGGCTATTCTGTTCGCTCCAATGGCCAAGAACATGGCCTAGGTGCGAATTTAAGTGTTCGGTTCTGATTAGGGTGGACCAACGACGAGGAATGGTAAGCTAGCTGCAACAACTTGCGTCAGCTATTGTGGCGATGTGAACTTCATTCTCTAACGATCAAAATTTGGGGATATTAAAAACGTAAAGCCGTGATTTCTTGGCGTCGTCTGTCAGGATGTAGAGAAGCCCTTTGGTCTCATCGAGAGCGATTCCTTCGGGATGTTTAACTTCCTTTTGTTCGCCATCTTCTGTGAACGTCAAACTGATAGACTTTACTGACTTGGATTTTGGATTGTAGACGAAGATCTGACGGCTTTTGTCACTCACAATCCAAAGAGAACGCGAGGACCGGGACCAGGCCAGGCCACTCAAATCCAGTTCATCATCATCTACACGCTCGGAGATAAAACCTGCATCGCGGGCTAAAGGAATGATCTCAATAATTTCGTCCAGCTCTGGCGATAACACCATTAACAACCTTGGTTGTCCCTCAATGCCAACGAACACCCGCCCAGATTCCGGGTCAACGGCGATGCCTTCGGGTCCCTTGTTCAAAGGGTTGCCGACGAGTAATGCAGCGGCGGTCGGGTAACCTTTAAGAGATGCGAGAGGTATTGTCGTCAGTTGAATGGGGTCGGTTGGGTGAACGACTAGGATTGATCGGTCAGTTTCTTGAAGCACCAAAACAGACCCATCCTTTCGAGGTGCAACACCCTCCAAATCTGATCCTGCCAATGCTGGCAACTTGAAAGAGTTTCCCAATACCCCGTCGACTCCGAGTAGGTGCAGTTTAGGTTCGGCATCACTTACAGACCACAAGAAGCCTTCAGCGTTAGACATTGCCAAGCCGGAAGGCTCTGAAAATCCCTCTGATTTGTCTGCCACCTTGAATTTATCGACCAGAACCAAACCAGCACTTTCGGCGCAGGCAAAATCGGTCCAAGGCAAGAAGGCTGCCGCAACCAAACTGGCCGCAAAAGCGAGTCGTCTAAGTTTGCAGAAACACCGTGAAATTTCAGCTTTTGACGAAAACACTCTGTTTTCTGTCATTGGATTCTCTCGCGCTTGGACCACATCCCTGTATCAGCGTTCGTATCACAGTCCGGATACGTTGTCCGAAGAATGCACTGTAATCTCTTTACCTGATCCCGCCTGTTGCGATTGAATTGAATAGGGCATGATGTGCCTTTGGTTAAGCGTAAGCCTTTGGCGTGAGCAGGAAGGAAGACAAGTTGAATACGACCCTCACATTTGTGACCGTGTTTTTGATGCTGCTGTTGCCAGGTGCTGCGGTGTCACAAGTCGACCCTGCGACGATGCTGGCCGGGGCTTCGGGGTCGGAAATCGTTATCGAACGCCGGTGGACGCAGTTTCGTGGCAAACAGGAACTGTATTTCTTCACGCTCGATGTGATCGTCACGATCATTCTGGCTGGCTTGATCGTCTATCATCCGGTGAGACGTAAAGCCCGTAGAAGCGTCCGCGACATAGTTATGCCAAGGCTTTTCTTCCTGTATGCGCTTATCGGTATGGCGGTTGGTTTTCTGGTGGTTCAGCACGGTTCAATGATCGGTTTCGTTATCTTTGGCATCGGCGCGTTGCTCAGGTTCCGCTCCAATCTCGATGATCCGGTGGACACTGTCGAAATGATAATCGTGACCGTTCTTGGTCTTGCGGTCGGTCTGGGCTTGCCGCTGATGGCCACACTGGTGGCGGTTGTATGTTGGTGTTTCATTTGGCTTGGTGGAAGAAACAAGGGTGTAGAGATTTCCCTCAAGGCCTCAGACGAAGAGCACTCGTTGAATGTCAGCGGCGCCATTGAAGCTATGGCCGCAGACGCTGGATGGAAGCTGGTCAGAAAACACCACGTCCCCGGAAAATCTCGCGTTTCATTACTGTTCATCACCTCGGGTGGACTTTCAGAAGCTCGGATAGAAGAGATGATAAACGATCTGGTTCCTGAAAAAGTTGAACTGAAACTCAACCTCTAGTCATTTAGCAAGGTCTAAACGTTTCAACACCGCATTCGGGGATCTGATCTCTTTCGGGAGCGACTTGAAGTTTACCGACCTTTCGAAATCAGGCCCTCGATATACTGCTATCCCAAACTCTCCGTTCGGCTGGAACGTAACATGAGTGAAGCTGTGAGGTGATCTGGTGCTATCGCCAATAAGCCGCCGTGGACCACCTCCCAAACAAGCTTGAGAGACATAAGCCACACCGTCTTTCCAACCGGGGTAGAAGGCATGATGGTGGCCTGACAGATGCAGAACAACACCGCTTTCCAGATAGATTTTTTCAAGTGTTGGGTCACCGATGATTTCGCGTTCGCGCTGGATCGCGAACGGCCAAAGTGGGAGGTGACTGAAAGTGACAATCGGGTCTCCGTCTGCACCCAGTTCCTGTAGGCGGTCCTGCTGGTCACCGGATAGAGGTCCTAGTGTCGTTGCATCCAGAGACGCAAAAGTAATGCCCTGCATCTCAAATGCGTAGAAGAACGGGTAGTCATCTGAAACCAGGAAATCGACGTCTGGTTTTCTCGGAACCCATTCCTCTGCGTATATTTTTCTTTCACGCTCGAACCCACGGTAGGCAGAGGCATCATGGTTTCCTGGCGTGACTGCAAATGGAATGCCGGCAGCCTCTAAAGGATCTGATACGGCCTCGTGAAACGCCTTCCACATCTCCCTGACCTGTTTGTCGGACAAGTTGGGAATGCGCTGTCCCGCAACCATATCTCCGGTCGAAATAACCAGATCTGGATCAATCTCGATTATGCGCTCAATCGCCTTGTCGACGCGGGTATCGTATCTTACCGAACCGTAGCTTCCGTTCAAATCCGATATGACGATGACATCCAATGCCGCCCCTTTGCTGGCGAGCAGATTGGTCCAAATGATCACCGCAACAAGGGCAGAACGCTTAAGGGTCATTACAATCCACAACCTCTACCTCGGTGTCGTTTCTCAAAAAGAATGCGACAGGATCCAAGTCGAACATCAAATCACCACTAGAACAATTGCTCTGGAGGATGGACGTTGCCAGCGCAGTGTTTTTGACAACTTGTGCAATCTGACTGTCTGACAATCCAAAGCTTTGCGACAACCAGTCATAGACCGGGCCTTGGGACTGAAGGTCACTATTCAATGCAACCAAGCGCCGATACGTACTTGGAGAGAAGTGCCGCATTTTCTCCAGCATTTGAGTAGATTTCGCGAAGTTGGCATACTCGACACGCCCGCCAGCATCGTTGTCGTTTAGATTGCTGCGACGGATCAATAATGCGTCGGCGGGAATATCTCCATCGTTCGGCTGATGGTGCTTCGTTTTCTTATGTTTTAGCTTTCCGGCTTCGACCCAATACCAATAGGGTGTGAAGTCTATGTTTCCTACACGGTCCTGCTGGCTGAAGATGAAGTCGAGTAGAACAATCTCGGTAAGTTCTTGCATCCAAAATGCCATCTGTTGGTCACTGACATCGGGGCCGAGATCCTTGTTGATCATCCGGTCTCTTCGGCCTTCTTTAACGCCCTCTTCAATAGCCTCTGGCAGGGGTTTTGAGGAACGCAAAGCCAAGAAAGCAGGCGTTTCCTGGAAATCACGGTTTTGGCCTTTCCCCCAACCAGACTTGCGGGTGCCGTTGATTTCCGAGCCGTATCGATGCCCAGGACTATCAAGCAGTACACCGTATATTTGCGTTCGATCTGCGGTGAATAGATCATCGGTCGGTTGGTATGAGTTCGGGTCGGCGTCCGCAGCTGCAAAGACCCGCCAGCCTTCATGGTTCATGCGCCCGCCGCGAGAGCCACCAGAAATCGCAAGGCCAGGCTCTGCAACCTCGGAGAAATGCGCCTGGGCGTCCATGCTACGCCAAACGGCGACTGGAACTTTGACAGTCGCGTCGAAATATCTGGAGAAATGATAGTAAAGCAGTGAAGACGTGGAAAAGGTTCCACTGGTGCCCTTTTGGTTCATGGTGGACTTGAATTTAGCCACCCTGTCCTTGGCCAGATCTTTCGCCGCCTTCCCCTCTTTGCAAGCGTTTCTCTCGAATTCAGAACGGTTCCCCGTGTAGGGTCCTTCCGAAATATCGTAGACGGCCATTCCTGGGCTGGTGCTCCAGGTTTTCGGGCAAATAGCAATTTCGGAGGCATAGAAATCGATCTCGCAATAGGCAGTTTCTTCCTCAAGATCGCTGTCCTTGTACTCGCCAGTCGGAACTTTTTCGATCCGAATACAGCGTTCAGTAATGCCGTTGGGACTATCAAATGTCGTGGCTTCACCCAGAACATCGTCGTTCGCCCACAAGGCAGTGGGTGCAATGAGAGCAAGTGACCCAAGAAGATTGAACTTCATTTAGATAGTCCTCCCGGAATCATTTAGGGCAAATCGCTGCCTGTTGTTCGGTGGAGATTTTCAACTTTGAGTCGACACTGAAGTTGGAGAACTTTGTGTCAATCCACTTGTCGCACCCGCCTGAACAAGGGGCCCCGTTTCGGGCACCATTCCAATAATCCTTGGCCCTTTCTTCCGTCCAACCGCAAAACTGAACGAGCGCCATTGCCGACAATGCCCCCGAGGAATGAACGCCCCACATGCAGTGCACCAGAACAGGGCCCTTTCCAGGGTTTTCAATCACCTCGTGTATGGACGACATGACAGCACTGGGACGGGAGGATCTGGCGCTTTGATAGTCGAAAGATCCGTTTCCGCAACTGGTGCGACCGTATTCAGTGTTTTTGCCGAAGTCCGCATAAAACCCGGTTGAAAACCCTTCATCACACAAAGTTTCGCGTTGTTCTTCACTCAGGCCCGTTCGATCCTTGTCGCCGCCCTTGAAACCGGATCGATACAACACTCCGCTTAAGACTGGACGAAAGAAAGCGACACCATCAACGCCTCCGTCACCACCCTTTGACAGCATTTGACTGTTGCTTGGACCGCCATTTCGACTGGTCACGTCAGAATTCGCAGCGGTTGCGAGAACACCAATGAATATGAGGGACGCCAAATACCGCATGCGAACTCCTTTCTATACTTGAACCTTTGATGCTCAATCTCTTGCGACCTGATAATCTCTCGGAAAGGCTAGTTCACGACAACCATATCAAGTGGGCAGTTAGCTTTCCGCTGTGAAGCTTTAAATGGGCCACACCAGATTGATGATAACGACAACTACGAAGTAGGCTAGAACAACTTTCCAGTTCCATTGGTGCTTGTTGTCTTCGTTGATCACGCCAGCCGATTTCAATGCCAGGTTAGTGATGATTAAGGCGACAACGATGACCGCCGCGTGTGCCAGGTCGAAATGCAAGTTAGAGCTCCTTGTTTCAGATTGGGGATTGATGAAATTGTGTCAGCAGTCACCTGATGGCAGCATAGCTACATCTGAGTACCTTCCCTCAGACGTCGTGATCTGAGCACATGCACCAGTATCTTTGTTAAACCAGTACGAGGTCACCCCTTCGCTTCGGATGAGTTCAAATCCGAGACTTTGGATGCCCATTTCAGCTTGGCCCGCCCTTGCCCCTTCAAATGACGTAAGATCGCTAGAACTACCCACAGTTGGTGCACTTGCATCCACCGATCCGTCACTCTCGTCGCATGCTGCAAGCGCTGCAATACACGCCGTGCCGATCACAAATAGGACCTTGGATTTCATCTGTTTTTCCCTCGCTTTTTTGGACTAGCGTTCCAGGGTTTCTGGTTGATCACCTATTCAATTCCGAAAATTACGTTGTAATCGACGGAAGAATTGCCGCGATTGATAACCTCCGCAACATGATCACCGGATTGCCAAAGCTGCCCTCGATACTCCTTGTCCGCCGACATCAATCCCAACAGTTCAGAACCATCGGGGTTACGAATAACGTAGTCCAAGGAGCCATTTCGCGGAGCAACGCGGACGTAAAGAAACTGTTCGTTTTTGGCACCCAGAACGTATTGCTGCGACGCTCCGGGCGCGAGTTCACCGACTAGTTCTGCGCCAGTGGAGCCAGAATCAAATTTGACACGTTGGCTTCCAGTAGACCCGGCTGCGCCTGCCTTGGCTCCACCGCCATCATCCATCGCTTCGACAACCGACATCTCGCCGATGCTACCATCCTTGTACGCGATGCAGCGCCAAAGCGTTCCGCCTGCGTCACGTAGCATGACGAGCGTGCCCGCTTCGGAGAACTGAGAGCTTTCAATCGTACCGGATTGGCCGTCTGGTCCACCAACCTGCCGCAAATGGTCGATACATGCGTCGTCGGCTTCTGACATTGCAAAAGCTGCTGCGCCCGCGATTGCGAACATGGGTGTGAGGAGTTTGAGTAAATCGAGTTTCATCAGATGGTTCCCTGTTGGCTAATCCTTAGAGTTTTGCTCCGTACAAAGCGGAACCTCACTTTGCTTCTCGTAACTTTGACAGAAATTCATCGCATGCCTGTGCGCTGCCGACGATCTCGTCCGTCGTTTCAATTCCTTGCAGTGACGCCATTTCGGAATTTACGCGGTTGAGGATCTGATCCGCTTGCTCGGCGGTGATAAGGTTCTCGGCTTGTGCTCCTTTCAATGTGGTGCAGACACCGGCGGACAAGCCTGTCGCAACTCCGACGCCCATCGCAGCCCCGCTACCCAAGGTCATCGCCCCAACCACGCCAAGGACGAGCCCGATCACAATTCCCAAGATCACTTTTCCCATGTTTTCCTCCTTTTGGGTGAGAAGGAACTCCGCCTTCACTTCTGGCGCAATCTGCCTACCAATCTGCAAATCAAGACCAGCGCTAACAGGTTAAGTACTGGTGCAAGCGCCGCGAACCACGGTTTGATTTGCTCTGAGACCAAGTCCGATACAAGTATCCAGGGCAGTCCCAACGGCAAAAGGAACACCCCAGACAAAGGGTCTTTTTCTTGTCCAAACCAGCCAAATGTACCCGTCAAG
>NZ_JBQFMJ010000030.1:0-20501 GCF_056531785.1 Ruegeria sp. K7 | reverse complement strand
CTGTCCAAAAATATCCTCGGGGGTGAATTGGCCCGACGGGCCAAGAGGGGGCGGAAGGCCCCCTGCGCCCCGACCCTATCAGAAATCCAGATCGGCGTAATGGGGCGGAGGCCGGAATCCCGGCACCTGATCAGCGAGGATGGACCGGAACGCCGGTCGCGATTTGATCTTGGCATACCAGTCCCTGACCGTCTGGCTGCGATTCCAGTCCACGTCCGAGATATAGTCCAGTGCCGACAGATGCGCGGCAGCGGCGAAATCCGCCAGCGTCATCTGATCCCCGGCCAGCCAGCGGCGTTGATCCAGCAACCATGTCATGTAGTCCAAATGGTACTTGATTGCGCGCGCACCTTCCTTGACGCGCTTGCTGTCCGGATAGCCTTCCCCGGTCACTTTCTTGTTGACCCGCTCGTACACCAGTTTCGATGTCACCTCGTGATGAAACTTGTCATCAAACCAGCCGACCAGACGCCTTACTTCATAGCGCGCTTCGGGCGTTTTGGGCATCAGCGCGGGTTCGGGGCGGGTTTCCTCGATATACTCGCAAATCGCCGCACTTTCCGACATCACCTGCCCGTCCAGGCGCAATACGGGAACCTTTCCTGCGGGGTTTCGACGCAGAAAATCCGGATCTTTCTCCCAGTACCGTTCCTCAACCAGTTCCACTTCGATTTTCTTCTCTGCCAGCGACAGACGAACCTTGCGGCAATAGGGGGACAGGGGAACGTGAAACAGGCGCGCCATGAGCTTCCAATCAAAGCAGTGAATACAACCAAGCTTTAGCCTTGAGCAGCCTTGGGTTTCAATCCTCGAAACAATCCGCGCGACCATCTGCGCGGATGGTGGCCGCTCCGTCCCGTATCGCGGCAGCCCGGCGGCGCGTGCGAACCGACGGATCCGCAACGGATCTGTTCCTGGGCGAAGGCAGAATTGCAGCGATCCGCGCGGCCTGAACCGGCGTCAAATTAGCGGCAGATACGTTGAAATGCGTTTGCGCGGCAGCCTCGACCCCGAAAACCCCGTTTCCGGTCTCAGCAACGTTCAGATAAACCTCAAGAATGCGCTGCTTGCTCCAAAATAGTTCGACAATCGGAGTGATCGACGTTTCAAGCGCCTTGCGCACCCAGCTGCGTCCCTGCCAAAGGAACACGTTCTTGACGACCTGCTGCGAAATGGTCGACGCGCCGCGTGCGCCTCCATCTTCCAGCGCGTCCCGGATAGCCTCGATGTCAAAGCCCCAGTGCAGACAGAAATTCGCGTCTTCTGCAGCGACGACCGATCGCGCCATCACCGGGGAAATCTTTTCGATCGGAACCCAATCGCGTTCAACTTTGCCCAACCGGCGCCACTCGGACCAGATTGTATGCGTAATCGGCGGATTGACGACCGAATAGAGCAGCACAAGACCGACCACAAATGCGACACAGGCCAACAACCCACGTGTCAGCCAGCGGCGAATCCGCGATATCGACAGCTTCTTTGACTTTGTTGCCTTTGATTTCCTACCACGCGTTCCGCGCGCTGCTTTTTTTGCCATACCCTTGCTATACGACGCATGAGGCGCGTTTGGAACGGGCTAAATTTCAGCCCCTGTGCCATATGCATGCAAAGGAAAACCCTGCGCGTTTGTGGAAACACGCAGGGTTTTGACCTTGTTTAGGGTCTGTTTACTCCGCCGGAACTGCTGCGATCTCTTCGCTCAGCGGATGGCTGAGTTTATTCAGCATTTCCTTCGGGCACACCTGCAGGAAGTTGGCCTTTTCGACATCCCAGTGTTGCAGGATATCCGCGGCTTTGCGGCTTCCGGTCTCGGCTGCGTGACGTTTGATCAGCGTTTGCAACTGATCGACCCAGTGGCTCACCGTGACCGGACAGGTGACAAGTGTCTCCATGTTCATCAGAAGCTGCGCCTTACCGTCAGGATCGTACAGATAAGCCATCCCTCCGGTCATACCGGCACCAAAATTTGCACCGATGGAACCAAGGATCACGGCAACGCCGCCGGTCATGTATTCACAGCCGTTGGACCCGCACCCTTCGATGACCACCTTGGCACCCGAGTTCCGAACCGCAAACCGCTCACCCGCGCGGCCGGCCGCAAACAGGTGACCGTCGGTTGCGCCGTACAGGACAGTGTTGCCGATAATGGTGTTTTCATCCGCTTTCAGCGGGCTGATCTGCGGCGGACGCACCACGATCGTGCCGCCCGACAGACCTTTGCCTACATAGTCGTTGGCATCACCCGACACTTCCAGCTTCAGACCCGGAGCCGCAAAGGCCCCCAAGGACTGACCGGCCGATCCCTGCAATTTCACGTGAAGATGGTCCGGCTGGAAAGTGTTTCGCATCCCGAAATTCTGCACGATATGACTGGAGACACGGGTGCCCACGGTTCTGTGCGTGTTCTGGATGGCGTAGGACAGCTGCATCTTCTCGCCGTCTTTCAGGAACCGCGCCGCGTCGCGGACAATTTCGGCGTCCAGTGTATCCGGCACTGCGTTCCGATCCTTGTCGCGGTCATACACGATGTCATGCGCGCCATCGACCGTGATCAATAGCGGGTTGAGGTCCAGATCGTCCAGATGCGCCGAACCACGGCTGACCTGCGCCAGCAGATCAGCCCGGCCAATGATGTCATCCACGGACCGCGCGCCCAGGCTGGCGAGGATTTCGCGAACTTCCTGTGCGTAGAAGGTAATCAGATTCACAACCTTGTCCGCGTTGCCCGTGAATTTGGCGCGCAGGCTTTCGTCCTGTGTGCACACACCAACGGGGCAGGTATTCGACTGGCACTGACGCACCATGATACAGCCCATCGCGATCAGGGCGGCAGTGCCGATACCGTATTCCTCGGCCCCCATCATCGCGGCCATGACAATGTCGCGCCCGGTCCGAAGGCCGCCATCGGTCCGCAGGGTGACGCGGTCGCGCAGGTTGTTCATCGCCAGAACCTGATGCGCCTCGGTCAGACCCATCTCCCACGGCAGACCGGCATATTTGATGCTGGTCGCAGGTGAGGCACCCGTGCCGCCGTTGTGACCCGAAATAAGGATGATATCCGCTTTTGCCTTGGCCACACCGGCGGCAATCGTGCCAACGCCCGAGGACGCAACCAGCTTGACCGTCACCTTGCAGCGTGGGTTGATCTGTTTCAGGTCATAGATCAGCTGCGCCAGATCCTCGATCGAGTAGATGTCGTGATGCGGCGGCGGCGAGATCAGCGTCACGCCCTTGGTCGAATGACGCAGGCGCGCAATCAGGTCGGTGACCTTCATGCCTGGCAATTGACCGCCCTCACCGGGTTTCGCACCCTGGGCGACTTTGATCTCCAGTTCTTCACACTGGTTCAGGTATTCGGCGGTCACACCAAAACGGCCCGAGGCCACCTGTTTGATCTTGGCCGACGGGTTGTCGCCATTGGGCTCCGGCACGAAATGCGCCGGATCTTCGCCGCCTTCACCCGAGTCCGACTTGGCGCCAATCCGATTCATCGCTACGTTCAGCGTCTTGTGCGCCTCGGGGCTGAGTGCGCCCAGCGACATGCCCGGCGTGACAAAGCGTTTGCGGATCGAGGTGATCGATTCAACCTCTTCAATCGGGATCGGCATGCCCAGCGGTTTGAAATCCATCAGGTCGCGCAGATGGATCGGCGGGCTCGACTGCATCTTGGCCGAATACTGCTTCCACAGCTCATATGAGGCTCTGTTACAGGCCATTTGCATCATATGCATTGAGGTCGCTTCCCACGCGTGGGTCTCACCCGACTTGCGCGCCTTGTAGAAACCGCCGATCGGCAACACATCCAGACCGCTGTCCCAACCTTTGGCGTGAATCTCCTCGGCCTTGACCCGGATACCATGCACGCCGATGCCCGAGATGCGGCTGGTCATGCCGGGGAAGTACTCGGCCACCATGGCGCGGGACAGTCCCACCGCCTCGAAATTCAGACCGCCACGATACGACGACACCACCGAAATGCCCATCTTGGCCATGATCTTGAGCAGGCCCTGGTCAATTGCCTCGCGGTAACGCGCAACATTTTCGGTCAGCGTGCCATCCAGCAAGCCACGTTCGATCCGGTCGGCCAGCGAATCCTCGGCCAGATATGCATTGACCACGGTGGCGCCACATCCGATCAGCACGGCAAAATAGTGGGGGTCGATGCATTCCGCCGACCGCACATTCAGCGAGCAGAACGTCCGCAAGCCTTGACGGATCAGGTGAGAGTGCACGGCGCTGGTGGCCAGGATCATCGGCATCGCCACCTTGCCCGGACCGGAATACTGATCCGTCAGGACCAGATGCCCGGCGCCCGAGCGCACGGCTTCTTCTGCTTCGGCTCTGACACGGGCCAAAGCGTCACCCAGCGCACCTTCGCCTGGTTCAAATGAACAGTCGATCTCGGCCAGGGTCGCATTGAAATTTTCTGCCAGCTTCTCCCATTGCGTGTTCCCGACAAAGGGGCTTTCCAGCACAATGATCTCGGTCTGGCTGCTGTCTTCGTCCAGCACGTTCTTGAGGTTGCCAAACCGCGTTTTCAGCGACATCACGCGATATTCGCGAAGCGAGTCGATGGGCGGGTTGGTCACCTGGCTGAAATTTTGGCGGAAGAAATGGCTGAGCGGGCGGTATTGCCTGGACAGCACTGCCGAGGGTGTGTCGTCCCCCATCGAGGCCAGCGCCTCTTTTCCATCCTCGGCCATTGGTGCCAGTATCTGCTCCAATTCCTCGACCGAATACCCGGCCGCGATCTGCCGCTTGCGCAGTTCCTCGCCGGTGAACAACGGACGTTCGGTGACGCCTGCCAAAGTGGCATCAAGATCGTTGATCTTGCCGACCCACTCGCCAAACGGCAGCGCGCGGGCCAGTTTGTTCTTGATCTGAGTGTCGCGGAACAGTTTGCCCTTTTTCATGTCCACGGCCAGCATCTGCCCAGGACCCAATGCACCTTTTTCGACCACAGTCGCCTCGTTGATCGGCACCATGCCAGCCTCTGATCCGGCGATGACCAGACCATCGCCCGTCACCACATAGCGCATCGGGCGCAACCCGTTCCGATCCAGACCGGCGCAGACCCAGCGGCCATCAGTCATGGCCAGCGCGGCAGGGCCGTCCCATGGCTCCATCACCGAGTTGCAGTAGGAATACATGTCGCGCCACGCCTGCGGCAGTTCGACCGCCTGCTTGGACCAGCTTTCAGGCACCAGCATGGTTTTCGCCATCGGGGCCGAGCGGCCCGCGCGCACCAGGACCTCAAAAACAGAGTCTAATGCAGCCGAATCCGACGATCCGCCTGCAATGATCGGCTTGATGTCTTCGGCATAGTCGCCAAAGGTGCCGCTGGCCATGCGGATCTCATGGCTTTTCATCCAGTTGATGTTGCCCTTCAGCGTGTTGATCTCGCCATTGTGGGCCAGCATGCGGAAGGGTTGGGCCAGCCACCATTGCGGGAAGGTGTTGGTGGAATAGCGCTGGTGGTAGATCGCGAACGCCGATTCAAAACGCTCGTCCATCAGATCGGGATAGAAAACAGCCACCTGTTCGGCCAGCATCATGCCTTTGTAGATGATCGAGCGGCAAGACAGCGAGGCCAGGTACAGGCCGGAAATCCCGGCCGCCATTGCCGCCTTTTCGATGCGGCGACGGATCACGTACAGCTCACGCTCGAACGTCTCTTCGTCCACACCCTTGGAATTCGATATCAGGATCTGTTCGATCTCGGGCCGTGTCGCGTTGGCTTTGTCACCCAGACAGGTCACGTCAACCGGCACGTGACGCCAACCATAGATGTAATAACCCATGCGCAGAACTTCGGTTTCCACGATGGTCCGGCAACGCTCCTGCGCGCCGAAATCAGTACGCGGCAGAAAGACCTGACCAACGGCGATCAGTTCTTTCAGGTTGGGCTCGTGACCGGTGCGCCGAATTTGGTCATAGAAGAATTGAACCGGGATCTGCACATGGATACCCGCGCCGTCACCTGTTTTGCCGTCGGCATCCACGGCGCCGCGGTGCCAGATCGCCTTGAGCGCATCGATTCCGGCATCCACAACCTTGCGGCTTTTCTTGCCGTCAACGGAAACAACAAGGCCGACACCGCAGGAAGAATGCTCTTCTTCCTCGGAATATAGACCGTTTTCCGCCAGCCATTTGCGTTTGGCCTCTTCGGCCCGCACCCAATCGGCATCATATTTGGTCATTGATTGTCTCCTTCTTCCGGCTGGGCAAACATGGCTTCGACCTCGGCTGTGGTCATTTGCTTGCGCTCGCCTGCAAACGCGTACCCATCGGGCTTTTTGTCGATAAAAAGTTCCAGTTGCAGCTTGTGGCCCGTATCTTCGAACAGGCCCGCCGCCATCTGTGTATGTCCGTGCAACTCGCCCGGCAGGGTGATCCGGTACCAAAGTGCCGAACCGCAATCCGCGCAGAAAGCACGCTCGGCCCAGTCGGACGATGCATAAGTCTTTACAGGCCCCAATGCCGCGTAACCGGATTCAGCCTGAAAAGTCATCAGCATCGAACTGGTCCAACGGCGGCATTGATCGCAGTGGCATGCGCCCAGCGATTCCTTCGCCGGAGTAGCGGTCACTGTGACCGCGCCGCACATACATTGGCCTTGCAATTCGGGCATTCTGACCCTCCTGTCGCTGGGCTGTCAGGTTATTCGGCTGCAACGGCAGCCCTGCTGTTGAAACGCTCGATAATCGCGTCGGCGCAGTCGCGACCATCCCGGATCGCCCATACGACCAGCGAGGCACCGCGTACGATGTCTCCGATGGCATAGACGCCGTCCATCTCGGTCTCACCCGTCTGGAACGCGGCCTTGACGGTGCCCCAGCGGGTTACGGGCAGGTCGGGCTGACCAAACAGTGTGGGCAGGTCTTCAGGTTCGAACCCCAGCGCCTTGATGACCAGATCGGCCTCTTCGACATAGTCTGCGCCTTCGATCACTTCGGGGGCCTGACGGCCCGAAGCATCGGGTTGACCCAGACGCATCTTCTGCACCATCACGCCAGAGACCTTGTCGTCACCAGTGAACCCTTTCGGCGCGCTCAGCCACTCGAACACCACGCCTTCTTCCTCGGCATTCTGGGTTTCACGCTGCGAGCCGGGCATGTTCGCGCGATCGCGGCGGTACAGACATTTGACCGAGGTCGCGCCCTGACGGATCGAGGTCCGAACGCAGTCCATTGCGGTATCCCCACCGCCAATGACCACGACTTTCTTGCCGTCGGCGTTCAGACGACCGTTGTCAAAATCCTCAACCGCGTCACCAAAGCTCTTGCGGTTCGAGGCAGTCAGGAAGTCGATGGCTTTCTCGATCCCGCCCAGACCACTGCCCGGCATGGAAAGATCGCGGGACTTGTAAACGCCGGTCGCGATGATCACGACGTCATGCCTGGCGCGGATTTCTTCGAATTTGTCCGCATCAACGTCACAGTTCAGCTCGAACGCGACCCCACCGTCGGCCAGCAGATCATTGCGGCGCTGAACGATGTCCTTTTCCAGCTTGAAACCCGGGATACCGTACATCAACAGGCCCCCGGCCCGGTCATAACGATCATAAACCGTCACTTGAACACCTGCACGGCGCAGCATGTCGGCTGCAGCCAAGCCACCGGGGCCACCACCAATGATTCCGACACTTTCGCTGCGCTCGGCGCCCGGCGCGACCGGCTTTACCCAGCCTTTGTCCCAGGCCGTGTCAGTGATGTATTTTTCGATCGTACCGATGGTGACAGTTCCGTGGCCGGATTGTTCAATCACGCAATTACCTTCACACAGGCGGTCCTGCGGGCAGATTCGGCCGCAGATTTCAGGGAAGGTGTTGGTCGCCTGGCTGGTCTGATAGGCCTCTTCCAGGCGTCCGGTTGCGGTCAGGCGCAGCCAATCCGGAATATTGTTGTGCAGCGGACAATGCGACTGACAATAGGGAACACCGCACTGGCTGCAGCGACTGGCCTGCTCGACCGCCTTTTCGGCAGCAAACTCGGCATAAATCTCGGAAAAGTCTTCCTTGCGGTCATCAGCGGCACGCTTTTTGGGCATGACGCGGTCGATCTGCACAAATTTCAGCATCGGTTGCTTGGCCACGGGTCGGACTCCATGAATTGGCTAGGTCGGTTTTCTTTAAGAGATCGCAGGTCGGATGAAAAGTCAATTGTACTGACCTATTTTACGAAATTCGCACGCAGTGGTGAAAAAATTCTGGGAGTTTGTTAGATTTTAGAACCGATTCGGACCTATCTGCCTGCTTTTCTTTTCTTCATCACGCTTATACCCATTGTTCATAACGAAAACACGGCAGCGTCACGGCGGGCGGATGAGCATTTTTCAATTGATTCTTGCGGCGATTATTCAGGGAATAACCGAATTTCTGCCGGTTTCCTCTTCGGGGCACCTGATCCTGCTGCCCAGCCTTACCGGGCTGGATGATCAGGGCCTGGCCATCGATGTGGCCGTGCATGTCGGTACATTGGGCGCTGTTGTTCTGTATTTCTGGACAGATGTTATACAGGCCTTCGCCGGACTTCCCCGAGCACTAAGCGGCCGACTTGATACGCCGCAATCCAGGCTGGCCGCCGGGTTGATCATTGCGACGATCCCGACGGTCATGGTTGGCGCTGTCCTTTACCTGACCGGTCTCAACCAAAGCCTTCGGTCCATCGCTGTGATCGGCTGGACCATGCTTGGATTTGGCCTACTGCTGTACTGGATGGACCAAAAAGGACCTCAGTCCAAACACGCCGGTGACTGGAGCCTGCGGGATGCGGCGATCATGGGCCTGTGGCAGGTGCTGGCCCTGATCCCGGGCACGTCAAGATCCGGGATCACGATCACGGGCGCACGCCACCTTGGCTACACGCGGGAGGATGGCGCGCGGATCGCCATGCTAATGTCGATCCCGACGATCCTTGCCTCGGGGACACTGCTGTCCGTAGACGTGATCCGAAACGCGGACGCGCAACTGGTCAAAGACGGCGCAATTGCGGCGGCCTTCGCGTTCTTTTCCGCGCTCCTTGCCCTCAGCCTCATGATGCGCCTTTTGCGCAGCGTCAGCTTCACGCCCTACGTCATCTATCGTGTCGTTTTGGGCGTGATACTGCTGGCAATCGCCTACAGTTGATCAGATCCGCAGGTTTCCGGCCGAATTCTGAATGTCGTCATATTGACCGGCCGGGCGGAATTTCCACAAATAATCCGGAAGAACCGACTCAAGTGTTGCAGGCTCAATCCCGAGGTCTGGGAAAGACTTCACACCATCCGAAACAACATTGTCGTGGCGCAGGTTCTTCAGCTGATCACGTGTCAGGATCGTATTTGGAAACAGCTGAAAGCTGACAAACTTCACAATATCCAGAACTCCGGCCATGATACGCGCCGCAAAGAATGGCAACCCGATAATGATGCGCTTCCGGTGGATAACCCCCAGCATCTGTTGCATCAGCTCACGGAACGATTTGACCTCGGGACCGCCAAGTTCGTAAATACCCGCGTCTGCCCGACCCAGAATGCCCAAAACAGCGGCCTTGGCCACGTCATCGACATAAACCGGCTGAAACCGTGTTTCTGCACCGGCCAGGGGTAGAAATGGCCCAAGGCGCGCCATGCCGGCAAAACGGTTGAAGAACTGATCTTCGGTCCCGAAAATAACGGATGGGCGCAATATCACGGCATCCGGCATATGGGCCAGAACGGCCGCCTCGCCTTTGGCCTTGGTTCTCGAATAGACGCTGTCCGCCTCCGCATCCGCACCAATTGCCGAGATGTGAACCATCCGGGCCACACCCTGTTCCGCAGCCAGCCGCGCGATCCGTTCCGCGCCCTCAGCCTGCACTTCGTCGAACGTGTTTTTACCCAGCTCGTTCAGAACCCCAACACAGTTGACGACGGCATCGGCACCTTTCATGGCCAGGGCCACCGAGGCATCATCGCGAATATTGCACAGGATCGGCTCGACCTGCCCCACTGCACCATACGGCTTGACGAACATCGCCTCGTTCGGGCGCCGCACCGCGACCCGAACACGCCACCCCTGAGCCGCCATACGGCGCGCAACGTAGCGACCTACGAATCCCGATCCACCATAAATCGTGACCAGTTTGGACATGAAACGGCTCCTGCTAAATGGGTCCTGATCCGATCTATCGCCCCAGAGCACTGCAAACAAGGCACAATAACGCCGCGCCCCGGCGATAAATCCATTTCAGTGCGGCACCTGTCCCGGGCCTCGGATGCGCGCATCAAAAAACTTTCAAAAAACTTCCCGAATCCTGTTGACGCCCCCCGCCTGTAGGCTTAAACGCCCCTCCACGACACCTGCCCAGGTGGCGGAATTGGTAGACGCGCTAGCTTCAGGTGCTAGTGTCCGTATGGACGTGGAGGTTCGAGTCCTCTCCTGGGCACCATAACACAAGATAAAATGCTGTAATTTAATGTTTTTCAGAGCAGTAGCTTGTGTATCCCCTGTTTTTTTGTTGATGGATGTGAGCCCAAATTTTCTTGCCATCGTTTCCGTTGATACGCATTCTTCTAGTAAGATTGATGATAGTAAATGTTGGTATTTGTTGGAGTTAGGGCTGTGAAAATGTCCCAACTTTAACGGGCAACCCGACCTAAGTTTAATACCTAATAACGATGCTAGGCTCCGACGGCAGCTTTCATGAACAACGGACGTTTATCGAAATTGGGCGACTGACCGAGTTGCGGACAAAGCCGACCTCGGTACTTCCAATTCTTTGGGGTGCTCGGACGCCTTATTCACTCTTGGAAGGGAATGCTGGTATAGGCTCCGACTTCGTCATTTCCTGTGCGTTCGTTGAATGCTCTGATCATTTCGTTTGTAGCTTTGGCCGCTTCGCGGTCCATGCTCTCGAGATCAAATTCGGAGAACGGGAACTCTGCAGCTGAGTCAGGCGGTTGCTTGGGCATTTGCACTGGTGCCGGGAAAGACTCTTCGTTGGGCACTCCTTGGCGAGTACGAATACTATCTTTGGTTACGTTCCAGGTCATGAAGTCAGCCGCCAAGTCCAATGGCCCGTCATATGTCTCTCGTATTGCTGAATAGACAGCCAGCGCAATGTCATGATCGTTTTGGAAGTGGTAACAAACCGCCAATCTTGGTTCAGTTTCAGACATGATCTTACCGAATGCTTGTGCGGAAGTGTGCCCCTGAGAGCCCACAAAAATTGCTTCGGAAGGCGCAAACCCATATTTCTCGATCATGAATTCGGGAGGGGTGAAGCACTCATGGATTGCAAGGTCCGCACCCGCCGCATGCTCTCTCCACCATCGTGTCGGAAGCGTATCAGACGAAAAAGCAAATTTTAGTCCGTTCCATTCAAGCAGAAAACTCACTGCTTGTTCACCATGTATGGCCGGCAGGGTTCTGACCTGAACACCGTTTTCGTCAAAAATGACGTTATTTACGATTTTCCAATCGAATTCGTTGACCTCAAGTTGTAACCCTCGGGGATCGACCGCCGCCCCACGAGTCGCTTCTTCCCATGCCCACATTTTCTTCATGTGATCTGCCCAAGACTTTGTTCCCCACTCAGGTTTGATGCCTTCGGGTCCCCAAAGACGAACAGGCGTTAGGCGGTTGTTTACGGGACCGGTGAAGTAAAATGCCGGAAAATCACCAGCGTGATCTAAGTGCAGGTGACCCAAGAAGACTTTATCCAACTGATCCAGTGGAATCCCAAGCGCCATGATCCGTTCATAGGATCCCTCTCCCATGTCGAAGATGAACTTTTCGCCATTACCCAATTCAACTAAGAAACATGCCGCAGCTTGCTTTAGGCGCGGCTGAGGCATACCGGTTCCACAGGCAACAACTCGCATTTCGTCAGGACCAAGAGACTCGGTTCCCGGATAATAAACAGTTTGGTTAGGAAACGGCTCGGTCCTCGACCATTGGGATGGATCATTGCTCTGCGCGACCACAGTGTTTGCCGAAGCCAAAAAAACCGTAGATATGAACGCCAAAATACAGTTTTTATTTTGCGCGGAAAAAGCCATTGCAATTGCCTCCGATCAGGGTCAACTGGAATTTTAAACAGTCTGAAGCCGATTCATAATAGGATCGCAGATTTTGAATGCGTCTGGCAAGGTTTCAAGAAATTGCCGGATTTGCGGCATGGTTTTCTTTTGATTTTAGTTGCTGCTTTGGGCTCGGTGCAGTCATTCGCTCAATCATGACGAACGTCCGCAATGCGGACAAAGCTGCCGATAAGTCAGCTTGTTAGGATTTATGAAAACGGCCCAAAGCGGACCTTCACGCGTCGGGCAGTGAAGGTCCGAATTAGCGACAATAAACTCGGTCTGGTGCAAGATGCCGCCAGTGAAGGGCTGCCTTTTAAGCTCAACCAACGCAACTTAAACCTACGGTCATGAGTCGAATATCAGGAACACATAAGTCATGAAGGCGGCCAGATGAACGACACCCTGAAACGCATTGGTGCGGGTTCCGACAAAGGTCAGGATGCTGATCCCTATTGTCAGGGCCAGGAGCACGATTTCCGCGCCGCCGAGCCCAAGTTCGATGGGAAGCGCAACAAAATGTGCCGCGATCAGCACAGCGGGCACTGTTAGGCCAATGGTTGCCAAAGCCGACCCCAGACAGATGTTCACGGCCCGTTGCAGTTTGTTGGCCCGCGCAGCGTCCAGCGCGGCGAGGGCTTCAGGTGTCAGGATCATGGCGGCAACCAGAAAGCCACCCAACGCGACAGGTGCGCCAAATTCCAGCAATTTGAAATCGACAAACAGCGCCAGTTTTTTGGACATCAAAACCAGGGGCAACATCGCCAGCACCAACCAAAGAACATGGAAACCGATGCTTTTGGTTTCCAGATGATGCGCATCCGAGCCACCGGTTGTTGGCAGGTCTTCCTCAGGCTGTCGAAAAATCTCGGGTTTGCCGGCGGTTTGGTAGACGAGGAAAATCCCATAGAGCACCAAGGACATGGCGATCATGAAGACAGTTTGCAGAGCCGACAGACCACCGCCCGGGGCGGATATGGTGAAGCTTGGCAAGACGAGGCTGACGATGGCCACTGGCAACAGCACCACAAGGTAGGCATTAGCACCCGAGAGGTTGAACACCTGCAGCCCGTGCCGCAGCCCCCCAATCAGCAGGCTGAGACCAACCAATCCGTTCATGACAATCATCAACACGGAAAACATAGTGTCCCGAGCCAGTGTCGGGTTGTTGTCCCCGGTCAGCATAACAGCTGTGATCAGAGCCACTTCGATGCCGATCACCGACAATGTCAGGATCAATGTGCCATAAGGCTCGCCAAAGATGACGGCCAAGCACTCGGCGTGGTGCACCACGCGGAAGACCGCGGACAGCATCACCCCAAAAATACCGCCCAGCAGTAGCCAGGACATGCTGGAACCCATGGCCGTTGGCTTGATGACGTCGCCGGCGAAGGTCATGGCAAAAAATACGAGCCAGATGAGCAGAGTGGCTTTTTCTGCGCGAAAGAGGTTTGTGGAGGGGGTGGTCATGGTGGTCTCCTACCTTACCGTTTCTGGGTGGGGACGGACTTGAGGCTGGTGGTTTCGGTCGCCTTAAAGTGGGTTTGTTCCGCTCTGGCAGCCGGGGCCACTGTTTTGATCCTGAATGCGGTGAAGCCCGCGAAGGCGGCCATCGCAAACACAAGCGTCCAGCCCATGACCGCATCGCCAAATACCGCCGAAAGCGCGCTGGTCATGAGAGGGCCTGCAATGCCGCCGATGGTGAAGACAAACAGCATTGTGACAGCACTGGACGCGACATAGACGGGCACAGTGCGGTCCATCGCGTGAGCCAAAAGCAGCGAGTAGAGGGTGAGCATCGATCCGCCCAGGAGGATCAATCCGGCGAGCATTGCAATGTAAAGTGGTGTGCCCACGATGGCTGAGTAGCGCGCACCGTCGCCAGTGGCGAAAGTGGCGAAGGCCGCAAGGGCGCCGGTTGCGACTGTCGCCGTCACTACAATGACGCGGCGCCGATCCATGCGGTCTGACACAAATCCAAGCGGATAGAGAAACAGGATACGCCCGACGTAAATAGCAGCGATGCCAATAGCCACATCCGTGGCATCAATGCCAATGACAGCCGCCCGATACGGCACAACATTCATGAACACTGTGGACACGATACCAACGGTGAGCGCGCCGAGAGCGGCAGTGGGTGCGTCTTGAAACAGAGCCTTGAAGCGTACATTCGCCCGTTCTTTGCCCTCGGGCGGCGTGCTGGGCGTCGCGGCGATCACCACAATTGCCAGACAGTAGAGCAAGGACATCAGCACAAAAGACTGGTTCAGGTCGTCGGGTGTAACGATGACGAGAACCTGACTGAGAACCGACATCAACCCGAGGACAATGGCAAACACGGCAAGCAATCGGCCCCGCGATTTTTCGTCGACGGTTTCGCTGATCCAGGCGTCACCGATGGCAAAAAGGCCCGCGGTTGCAACGCCGGTCATCAGGCGCACGATTAGCAGCGTGGGCTCGTTCTCAGTCACGGAAAAAAGCAGGGCGGCAGCGGTGCATATGGCCGCCCCCGCAGAAAATGCACGAATATGTCCAATGCTGGTGATCCAGCCTGCAATATAGAAACAGCCGATCAGGAACCCCAACGAGTAAGCAGCGGGCGCCAGCGCGGCGATTTCCTGAGACGCGCCGGTTTGGGCAAAATAGAGCGCGACGATGGTGCCCGATGCCGCAGTCACCAGCTGTATCGCCGCGACCGCGATAAACAGGTATTTCAGGGTGTGGATTTGATCGCTGAACCGGGCCATGGAACTGCTCCAGGAAAGAGAGGAAAAGTGGGCCGCGCCTGACGCGCGACCTGCTTTAGTTTGAAAAGCTGACTTTGACTTCGACGTTCAAACCGGGAATAAGGCCGCGCTCAAGATTTGGGATTTCCGCCCAGATGCGCAGGGTTTCGTTCGCGGCCAGCACGCTTTCAGCAAAAAGCACGCGGCCACCCTGTGCCAGTGGCTGAACGTCACCTGGCAAATGCAAGTCGACCTGAAAGCGCTCCATCAGGGCACTCAGGCCCTCTGGCGTCGACTGGTCCAGCGCGATCAGGGATTTGTACGGCATTCCGTATACGACGCGGACCGTGTCTGTGTGCACAATCTGCGCCAGCGCTTGACCGTTTTCTGTGTCCAGATAGGTGCCCACCTGTTTGTGGGCGAGCCCAATTTGCCCCGAAATCGGCGCTCTGATCTGTGTCGAAGCCAGCTCAAGCTCTGCCAATGCACGGTGCGCCTGCGCCTCTTGCAACGCCACCTTGGCCAGTATCAGCCGGTCCGTAGCGTCTTGAACGGCCAGTTCGGAAACCACATCGCGCGTGCCAAGTTTCGCCTGCCGTTGCGCCACGGCCTCCGCTGTTGCCAATTCGGCCTCACGACGGCTTTCGACCGCACGGCTGGCGGCAAGCTTTTGTTCGTAAGCCGGGGCCGCAATTTCAAACAGTAATTGGCCTTTCTCAACCGTATCACCCGGCTTGAAATGCACCGCCGCGAGGATGCCGCTCACCGAATTGGCCACCAGAGCGCTCTCACTGGCCTCTATCCGTCCGGTAAATGTCTCTGCGGCGAGCATGTTGGTGAACTCTTTCACAGGCTCTGCGTGGGCACTGTGTGTCATCAGAAGACCCAACAACAGAAGCGGGAGTTTTGCAAAAACGGTCATGGTTGGTCACTCGAGATGCAGGTCAAAGAAGGTGTTGAGCTCACGCCAAGCGTCATAAGTCTCCGGCGCGTTCACGAAGAAACCTGCCATGTAGTCGCCGTGTGACTGGCCGTCGTAGACATGCAGATCGGCGGCAACCCCGACAGCGCGCAGGGCGCGGTGCATGCGCACCGTGTCGCTCAGCAACAGGTCGCGTGTGCCGGTCAGAAGAACCGTCGGCGGCAGGTTGTCCAGATTGGCGTAGATCGGGGACAGTCGCGGATCGGTGCGGTCGGTACCGTCAGCATAAATGTCAAACGTGCCTTCAATCACACCTTCGCGGGCGCCAAGCGGATCAAGACCCTGCAACGTGATCCAGCTGTCCGACGTCTGCGCCAGATCCACAGCGGGCGTGCCGGCCATAATGGCTCCAGGCAAAGGGGTGCCCATGTCGCGTAGTTGTAAAACCGTCGACAACACCAGGTTGCCCCCAGCAGAGGTGCCAAACATCGCCACTTTGGCTGGGTCATGGTCCTTGATAACTTGCTGCCACACGGCGATCACATCATCTGTTGCGGCAGGAAACGGATGCAGCGGTGGGCGGCGATAGTCGACAGACACCACCTCAACACCCAAACCATGCGCCATCCAGATCGCTTCGGCCATGGCGGCCTCACCACCATTAAAGACAAAGGCCCCGCCGTGCACGTGCACAAAAACGGTGTCCGCCCACCGGGGATCAATAGTAGTTGGCGTGACACGGTAGGTGGTCACCCCCGCCACGTTCTCGATGGCGAATTGAGCGCCGGTCATCTCAAGCAAACGTGCGACTCCTTGCAGGGAGGCAGCGTCAAACTCGGCTTGCAACGTAAGCCATTGCTCGGTGGAGGATGGCGTTTCGGCATGCGTTCCAACTTGACGGCTTTCGATGAGCCCGGCCAATTCCGGGGACACGCCCGCAGGAACCGGTGCGGTCCGCGCCGCCATTGGCAGACCTTCAATCACGGGCTTTGCGCTGTCTGCGGTGGCGACCGCAGGCACCGAAAGAGCCGCAATCAGTGCGCTTGTCAGAACAACTTTCAGGACGGAACGGCGTTTCATGTTTGGTCTCCAACTTTCAGTTTTGGTCATTCGTTTTGCTAAACTGGAGGTAATTTGAGGGGGGAGGCCGCGCCACTTCCAAAAGTGATCATTTCACGACAAACTGTCCGTCATGGACACGGTTTTGCAAAGCACCTTGGCGTTTCGCCCCGCGCTTCATGGGCTTGACCAAATTGCATCGCCGCGGGTGTCCGAACATGCGCTGAAAGAAGCCGGGCTGTCGCGAGCGGTAATGGAAGACCCGACGGTGTTCCTCCCCTATCGGCTTCAGGCGCGGTTCATGCAAGCCGCCAGTCTGAAGATCTCCGAAAAACACATCGGCGCCTATATCACGCAAGACTTCGATTACGCCTCCTTTGGGGCCTACGCAGACTATGTGCTCGGCGCGCCGAAACTGGATGTGGCCCTGGCGCGGGCCGAAAGAATCCTGCCGTTCCTGCAACGAGGGTCAGTTATGCGCACCCGCGTGGTTGGCGATCATTTTGTGCTTGGGTTTGATGCCATGCTCGGCGGAATCGCCGGGGCAAATTTGATCGATCAGGACCTGCCGTTTGTGCTGCAGTCTGTGGTGCGCGAGTTCTGTGGACGCCGCTGGCGGCCGAGCTGGGTTGAGATGCCAGAGGTGAACCGAGGCACCGAAACCGCGCTGCAGTACATCTACAATGCAGAGGTGCGCGTGGGGGGATCCGCAGCCAGCATTGCGATCCCTCTGTCAGAAATCGAAACCCCTAATCCGCGGACAACCGATGAGAGGCTGGCGATGACGTTGGCAGGCATCCGCGATGTGCGGTCGCGGCAAACGCCCTCGACCACCAAAGAGGTGGTTGGGAACGCCTTGCGCGCGCAACTCGCCATGGGGCACGCCGACATCGAAACGGTGGCGGCCACATTGGGTGTCAGCGTACGCAAGCTGCAACGGCAACTCACTGCGGAGAACACCAGTTTCAAAGAGATCCGTGTGGCTGAACAGACAGATCGAGCCAGGTCGCTGCTGTCGGGCACTGACCTTTCTGTCGCGGAGGTTGCCTTCAATCTTGGGTTCAGCGAGGTCAACAGCTTCCGCCGCACATTTGCCAGCTGGTTTGGAATTTCACCATCTAAGTTTCGCGAATTGAGCGGTACGTAGGTAGCAAGGCCTCAATGGAGCGAACATTGGCGCAATGCGCAGCGAAGGTTCAGTTTCCGCCCAAAACGACAAATGCTAAGCCCATCACCTAAGTCGCCTTTAGGCTCGGTACCTCCATTCGCTGCATACGATGTGAGCGACTGCTTTGCGGACACAGCTGCCATATGGAAAGTCTGATGACTTACCCTTCTACCGATATCCGTCTGGGCCCTTAGGGGTATATAGTAATGTGCCTTCAAACGCGTCGAGATCATCCGTCATTTGCAGCCAAGGCAACTTGCTTTGCTTGTTAACGTGAAAAGTCGGTTTAAAATTTTCCGGGTTTTCGAGCGACGCAGCGTAGAGGTGCATGCCACCCGGATAGTGATCGGCTTCAAATCCAATGGGTGACCCACACTTCCCGCAAAAGTGCCTGAAAACACCTTTGCAACTTTCATAAGTGTGAGGTTTATCACCGGTCCATTCAAAGTTCTCTATCGGCACGCCGAACCAAGCGACCACCGGTGCCGCACAATTCCGACGGCAGTCATCACAGTGGCAATAGCATGCCCATGTTTGTTCACCGTGGTAGACCCAGCTTGTTTTTTTACACAGACAATACCCGCGCGTCGCCATTCGATTTTCCTCTAAACCTCCGGGGAACATAGGACGCAGGCGGGTTTTTAGTTGGATGTTTTGGACGTTTCATCAGCAGAAAAACATCGGAACTCAAGGTCAATTTAAGGCTCGAGGCAGACGTTCGCTCAATTCCACTCAATGACTGCGATGCGGACTGTCCCCTGTAGCTTCAATCTTCCGCCAAGTAATCGTTGATTGCGTCAATCGCCGCGTATGTGAAATCATCGTAGAACGCGCCTGTCGACTGAGGTTGGGAGGCTTGCCTGATGAAAGCCGTATTGTTAGCCCGATCAATGTAAATCCACTGACCGTGAATGCCGAGCGCGGTGAAGGCTTCACGGCCTTCGTTGTGACGCACCCACCATTGTGCACGATAGCTACCTTCTCCATCGGGCATTTCGTTGACATTGGGACCATTCGTCCAGGCGTCTCTATCACCCCCTGTTTCCAACGCTTCGATTACGGCCTCAGGTACGACGACTTCGCCGTTCACCATTCCATCATTCAGCATCATGGCAGCAAATCGTGCCAAGTTGTGCGGTGTTGCATTCAGTCCACCGCCAGCAAACAGGGTGCCATTTTGATCAAGCAAAACGTAGGTCTCACCTTCAGCGCCGACCTTCTCCATTAGTTCTGTGAGTTGGTCAAAGAAAGACTGATCTGTCACACGATTGGTGACCCAGTTGACCACGTCTGTTTTGGGGGTTTGGTAGTGAAACACTTCTCCATGCGCATGTTCTGGATCAATGTCCAGGGTCGGCAAATACCCATAAATGCTGTCAGGCAAGTCCTCTCCAGGGTTGGAGGGAAGCAGGCCAAGAACGCGTCCATACTGCTGGATACCGGAATTGGGGTCAGCATATTCTTCCGTAAATGCCATAGAATTAGTCATATCCAGAGCTTGGCCAAAGGTTGCTTCTCCAAAAGCTCCAGAGGGTGCCAGTTCCGGAATGATTTCTTTCAAAGGAGCGTCTTCTTGAACAAACCCTGCATCGACGGCCATCAAGCCAAAGAGACCTGCAAAGGACTTTGTCACCGACATCATTTGATGCGGTTGATCGGCATGCATTCCGTTCAGATATCTTTCAAAGACAATTGTGTCGCCCCTCAGAACTAAAAACGCATCTGTGTAAGTTTGCTCTAGGAAGTCATCGAGACCGACATTCTCGCCATCTGGATGGGCGATACTCAGTCTTTCAATCCCTCCATCTGGAGAGACCCTTAGCTTGCGTGGCTCCGTGGAGGGAGGGATGTTCGCCGAAGGATAGAATTGGCGCATGTTTTGGTAGGACCAGCGATTGTATGGTACGCCAAACAACGCGTTATTACGAGTGACACGCTTGTCGGCTGGAGGCGGAAAGCCCTGCATAAGACCGAGTTCATTATGTGTGGCGTAGGGATTGTCTCCATGCTCATCGGCTGACGAAGAAGTCGCTGAAATGGCAATAATTGCAACTGTTGTGGCAAGCGTTTTGATTAACATATTTTTGAACCCTCCCAAGATGAAATTAACACATCAGGTTTTTTGAACGTTCGCAACTTTCTTGCGCGAGCAACTCTTGAGGAATTGAAAAATGAAAGTCCGTTCTGGGCTCGGAGCGGTCATCTGAGTGTTTCTGTCGGACGACAGCTTTGCCGCGCTGAGTGATCTTTGCCGTGGTCAATTCCATTCTATGCCACATCGTGGTTCAATGTGGCAGGAGGATTGGCCGTGTGGCATTTGCCCTGGCTCGAGGCTCTGTTGCACAAAACGCGTGAGGGATTCATCTTGTGAATCCAGCGTGGTAGCTGGGATGCATTAGCAGACCTACACCCCCAACCTACAGGACCAAGAACTGGCCAGCCTATAACGAAGCGCTCAAGCGCCGGGGTTCGCTGACGATCTGGTTCGACCCTGAGATGAGCTGGGATGGCGCGCCGACAGGCAGGCGTGGCCGCCAGCAGATCTACAGCGACGCCGCTATACAGACGTGCCTTTCGATGAAGG
>NZ_JBQFMJ010000029.1:0-24443 GCF_056531785.1 Ruegeria sp. K7 | reverse complement strand
TCTCTTGCGCGTCCCAAAATTGTTCGATCTGGGCACCGAAGGCCGGATTGCCAGAAATGGGCGGCTGCATTTGCTTGAAAACATCCAAAAGCGAGGTCGGGCTATTTGTGTTAAATTTCTTTGTCGGCATCGAAAGTTCCTCCTCATTTCCTGAATGAGTTATTGTGCCAAGTGCGGCGCGCTTTCGCCTAAATACAGATCAATATCCCTTTTTTAGGGATCTTCGGCCTAAGCTGCGACGGGACTCTCGCATTTTCTCCGTCATCGGTTCCTAGCAAGCAGGGTTGGGGTTAGAGTAGTCTAGACAAGATCTTAACGCTTGGTTTTCTATGCACATTGCCGGCTTTCTGATTACCCTCGGTGTGCTCTTCCTTGCCGGATTGGCCGCCGACCAACTCGGCCGGGCCACGCATCTTCCTCGTGTTACAACCTTACTTTTCCTTGGCTTGATCGCAGGGAATGCCGGAATGGGATTGATCCCACTCGACGTTGCAATGTGGTTCGATGAGGTATCCATCGTTGCATTGACGATGGTCGCATTTCTTCTTGGAGGATCATTGACCCGCGAGAACCTGGTTCGGCATGGCCGAGCCATTCTGACGATTTCGATTTCAACCGTGGTTGCAACCCTTGTTATTGTGTCTGCTGGACTGGCCGCAATTGGCGTGCCCTTCGGGTTGGCGCTGGTGCTGGCGGCAATTGCTACGGCTACAGCTCCGGCCGCCATGACAGACGTGATCAAACAATCTGGGGTGTCCAACAGCTTCACCGAGACATTAAAGGGCATAGTCGCAATTGATGACGCTTGGGGTCTGATCGTATTCAGTATCGCCCTGGTTCTGGCCGGTCATTCGGATGGTTGGGCCACCATCACGACCACAGCGATGTGGGATTTCGGAGGGGCTATTTTGTTGGGTTCCGCACTAGGCGTGCCATCCGCTTACCTGACCGGTCGCTTGAAACCGGGAGAGCCAATGCAGGCAGAAGCAGTGGGCATAGTCTTTCTGACAGCGGGCCTCGCGCTTTGGCTGGAGGTTTCATTCTTGGTAGCAGGCATGGTTGCGGGCGCAGTTATCGGGAATCTCGCCCGCCATCACGAGCGTGCTTTCCATGAGATCGAGCACATTCAGTGGCCATTCATGATCCTGTTCTTCCTGTTGGCTGGCGCCACGTTGGATATTGAAGCCTTCGGCTTGATGGGCTGGGCTGGTGCTCTTTTCCTATTCTTGCGCGCCGTCGCCCGCCTCGTCGGGGGTTATTACGGAGCGAGACTTGGCGGCCTGCCTAGCCGTCAGACCCGCTGGTACGGTCCAGCTTTGTTACCACAGGCCGGTGTCGCGGTAGGAATGGCCCTTGTCGCCGGAGAGCAATTTCCACATTGGGCCGCGTCGATCATGGCCTTTACTCTAGTCAGTACTGTGGCCTTCGAGGTGTTGGGGCCGCCGTTGACTCTCATGTCAATCAGACGAACGGCTGACACGGATGACCAGATTGGTCAGTGACTATTCAGACTGGATCGATTCAAGAAAGGCGAGCAAATTCGCCAACGGCAGACCTACCATCATAGGTTGCCCATTGGGCAAAGCCACCGCGATTTGTTGGTCTGTCTCAAACACCGCGCCAAAGATTGGCATTTCGCCACCATATGCAAACCTCGCGGATCGCATCTACACGCATCATTCCCTGGCCGACAAGCACATCAACTTGCCGCAGCTTCTTAACTATTTCTTCCGGCTTATGTCTCTTGTTCGCCATTCTCGGCCCTCCGTTTCTCAGACGTAACGGTGGTCCAAATAAAATGTGGCACTCCAGTTGCTTAGGTGTGTTGGCATCAGGTTCAAAATGGCCACCAAGGCACTCGTCGCGAGTCCTCAAATTTTTAAAGCCTGAACCAGAGTATTAGTCAATTTCGCTCAACAGCCACTCAGCCCGTTTGACACTCTCGTGCGCTGTTCCGAGTTTTCGAACCAGTCTGGCTTTCCTGTCAGAATTCTTCTCCAAATTAATTTCGGCTTCAAGATCTGCCACCTTCTTGCGCAGCTTTTTGAGTACCTTTTGAACATGGCTGGATTTAATTTTCTCCGCTTTGCCTGCCTCAAGACGCGAGTTGTACTCGACCATTTTTTCGGCAAGTTTTTTCAATCCCATCTTAATACCCCCCGCAGATCGTCGCACAATTTCAGCATGCTATTTGCTTTCTACGACTTTACTGTGATGTTTTTCGGATTCTTCTTCCTTAGAGAGCGCATCGGTTTCAATCTTATACTCACCGAGTTCTTCTTCTTCTAAAGCCAACAAACGTTCGACTTCGGCCATGGCGCTGTCTCGTTCGATGTAAAAGGTTCTCGCTGCTTCGATCAGCTTACGCATCGCGCTATAGGCATAATCCGAGTCGTTGAGAAATGAAGTTGCGGCATCGGGAGTGAGTTGGTTTTTTCGAATGAGCTGTTCTACACGGCGCGCAGCGGTCCGAGCATCTTCTTCTATTTGCGCACGTTCCTGATCAAGCCAGAGCGCACTACGCTCACCCGGTTCTGCTTCTTCAAGTTTTTGAATCTCAATGAGTATTCTGGCAATTTCAGTACGGAGGTCATCATACAGTTCGGTTGCACTCCCGGAAAACCGTACAGTGTGACGCAAGATATTCTTTCGCAGGTGTTTGACCGACTTAACCGCTTGAACGATGTCGCCAGCGACATCTCTCAGGGCATAAACTCGTTCCGCTACATCTGGTTCGACACGTTTTTCCCCGACGCGCGTCGAGAATTCGACAATGGCGGAATAGAGTGTCTTGATCTTGCGCCGGTAGCTTTCCTCAATATCCATGTCGGTAGGTGTTCGACTGCTTCGAACCACCTCTGCAACGCTGTTCGCGCTAAGCACATCCTTCCTATGCAGATTCAGGCCATGCAAGATCAACGTCATCGCGTTTTCGTATAGGTGCATGACCTCCTTTCGAAGTGCAATCTCAAGAGTTTGTGGGAAATCATCGGCCGCATCGTTCAGGTAACGCGGTTGACTAACATCCGGGATTGGTTCGATAATACTGCGTTCTAGAAAGGAGATCAGCCCCCGCATCAATGGTAACATGAGCAAGACGCCGAGCACGTTAAAGATAGTATGGAACACTGCCAACTTCAGAGCAAAATCTTCCGCACCGATACCCACGGCACCACTGATCATGTCAACCATCTCACGTAGCGGGACTATGAAAACCAAAGCTACCGCCGCAGTTATTGTATTGAAGATCAGGTGCGCCAATGCCAGTCGCTTGCCCTGAAAATTGGCGCTGATCGAGCCAATAATCGCCGTAATCGTGGTTCCAATATTAGCCCCGATCGCGAGAGCCAGCGCGTTTTCATAGCTAATTTGTGAAGCGGCAAGCGCAGTGAGAGTAAGCACCATCGTCGCGTGGCTCGACTGCATAATCACGGTTGCGGCAGTCCCCAACAAACAATAGACCACCAGCCCCCAAAATCCCGACAAAGCAAATCGCATTAGATCGACCTGGTCCTTGAACGCGTCGAAACCCTCTTTCATGTAATGAATGCCTAGGAACAGAAAACCCAGTCCGCCAAGAGCGTAACCAATCCCACGGAGCACCTTCGGCTTCTGAAACACAAGGATTATGCTAAGGCCGATAATTGGCATGGCATAGGTTGCGATATTCACCTTCAATCCTAGCCCGGCAACCAACCACGCACCCGTCGTCGTTCCGATATTGGCCCCAAAGATTATGCCCACCCCACCGACCAGAGAAATCAGGTCAGCACTTAAAAATGAAATCGTTATGACCGAAACCAGTGAACTGGACTGCAACAACGCAGTAGAGACGAAACCGAATAAGAGAGATCGCGAAACGGATTTTGTCGCCCGCTGAAGCATTCGTTCTAGTGTTCCGCCTCCAAGTAGCTTGAAACCGTCTTCAAGCATAAGCATGCCAAACAAAAAGATAGCGATCCCAGCTGCAACCACCTGCGCGTCAGGACTTACCCAAAAGGCAATTAGTAGCGCGCCAATTGCGACCGGTAGGTAGTACTTGATCATTCAATCAATCCAAATTTTTGGATCGCAAAAACACCGCATGGCGCGAATTTCGACCTCCAGGAAGACCGCACACTAACCTCAACCAACGTTCGTGCAGCGCCAAGATTCTCAGCAGATACCACATCCCAAACCCGGGCGCTTTCTGATCTCGATATTTCTACTACCGCAACGTACATGTCTCATTGATTCAAATCATGGCGTAGGAACTCTACTTGCTCAAATGTTTGGACTGACTTGCTACATGACACCGATGGACCAAACATGTTGAGAACTGAAAGAGTAGAAAAAGCAGTTCGCCTATGGCGTTTACTGAATTGGCGCTTGTTTCAAGCACCAATCAGTTGTTTTTTTCGACGCGCGTATACCGGCACATTCGGCCGTGAGCTTAAAGCGATGACAGTTCTTTATACTGCTACGCCAATCATTTGGCCAAATCTCCCTTTCGCCGTTCCCCGAATTTGTCGATACCCGACGAAATGGAAATTTATCGAAAGCCGTAAACTAGCATCTGGCCTACACCCGCGATACAAAAGGCGAGCAGAAGCCAGAGGACCCTTGTCTTGAACGAGTCCGATGGCGTGGCGAAGAAATGGCGCGAGCCCAGCCAAATGCCCGCCAGCATCACGGGTATTGCCGCCAGAATTAGCCAGAACGTAATTGTTTCAAAGTGGCCGGCGGCGAAAAGCAACCCTCCTGTAATCAGATCTACGAAGAAGAGATAGGCGATAAGCGTTGCCCGCATCGCTGTTGACTCAATAGTCGAGGAGGTGAAGAACAAAGCCAATACAAGACCGCTCAGCGCGGTCGCCCCATTTGCCGCCCCGGCGATAAGGCCAGCCAGAACCAACCTCGGCATCGTAATGGATACAGGCCGGGAAGCAGACAAGAGCAGCAACCCCGTTGAGGCAAACACCACACCGTAGACAATCATCCGCAGTGTACTTTCCGCGACATAGGACAGTAGAAAAATACCGGCTGGCGCACCAATCAGGCTGGCGCCAAGAAGAATGCCGAGATAACGGCGGTTGATATCAGGCAGGATACGCGGCGCCTGACTACTGGACGCGAGAATTTCAAGCGCAATGGACAATGGCACGAGTTGTGAAGCGGGAATGACCGGGAGCAAGCCCACCATCAGAATAGTCGAGAACCCAAACCCCGAATAACCCCGAGCAAAAGAGGCTGCGAAGATAACAACTCCGGCCAGCACAATGGTCAAGAAAGACGCATCCGGGGCAAAATCACTAATCATGCTGCCCACTGGAAAGACCGGCCTTGCCGCGGTTCTTTATGCGATCTTGCACGCGGTTAGATATGCAGGTCCGTGCATTAGGTGACAATCGGATATTCGGGGAGGCCTTCAAAATGTGCTTCCAGTCGGTCGAAACGATGCACAAGTCTATCATTGAAGATGTAAAAGGCCATAAGGACCTGATGTAGTCCTAACAAACCATGGTACGTACATAATCGCGCGCGCACTGACCTTGCCCGAAACGTTAAAGATCGGTTTAGATGAGTCCATATTGCGCGCTTTGATTTGAGTCATTGTCTTCCCCCAGATCTCCCCGCCAGACTTTCTGTGGGAGGATGTAGCAATGAGCACCATCCGGAAATCACCCGAAGAGCGCGCCGCTGCGTGTTGGCAACCAACCTCGGATGCCCTAGAGCAGCCGACACACGACCTTGGCCGCGAACTTCTCACAGGTTTGCCAGATGGCTCGATCAACATCGGGTTTGAAGCTGTCGATCGCCACGTAGCTCAGGGGCATGGAGACTATACTGCCCTGATATGGCTATCCAAGGACGGAGCGCAGCAAACGCTCAGCTATAGCGATCTCGCAGCCATGTCGTCGCGATTTGCAAATCTGCTCTATGACCACGGACAACAAAAAGGAGACCGCGTCTTTGTCGCGATGGGGCGCCGGCCTGAGCTTTATGCTGCAGCCCTTGGCACTTTAAAGGCCGGGATGGTCTTTACGCCACTCTTTGCCGCCTTTGGGCCGGAACCCCTGAGAACCAGGATGGAAATCGGCGATGCCAATGTTCTGGTCACGACTAAGTCACTCTACAAACGCAAAATCGCATCGTGGCGTCAGGAAATGACGTCGCTGCGTCTGGTCCTCATCGTTGGCGACGAAGCTCCTGATGATTGCGTCGCTCTGGCCCCGGCATTGCAAGAGGCCTCGACAGAATTTCTGGCGGTCCATACACAGACGGAAGACCCGGCATTGATTCATTTTACCTCGGGTACCACCGGGAGGCCAAAAGGTGCGGTTCACGTGCATGGCGCAGTTCAGCACCACGCGCTCTCCGGTCGTTACGCACTCGAACTGCAGCCCGGCGTGACCTACTGGTGCACCGCTGACCCGGGCTGGGTCACCGGAACGACCTACGGAATTATCTCACCACTGGTGAACCGCGTGACGATGATTGTGGACGAGGCAGAGTTCAATCTCGAACGCTGGTATGGGATCGTTGAAAGGGAACGCGTTGAGGTCTGGTATTCAGCCCCAACAGCCATCCGCATGATGATGCGCGCTGGCAGTGAGGTCGCACGCGGGTACGACTTCAGCGCTCTGCAGTTTCTTGCAAGCGTCGGTGAGCCTCTGAACGCCGAAGCCGTGGTCTGGTCCAACGAGGTATTCGGTCGACCGTTCCACGACAATTGGTGGCAGACAGAAACCGGCGGCATCATGATTGCCAATACTAGAGCGCATGACATCAAGCCTGGATCGATGGGCAGACCCCTGCCTGGCGTTGTTGTCGGCATTGTGGAACCAGACAACGGGGGCTTGCGAGAATTACCGGATGGCGAGATCGGAGAGCTTGCTCTGCGACCGGGTTGGCCCTCGATGATGCGGGACTATCTTCACGAACAGGCGCGGTACGAAAAATGCTTTAATGATGGCTGGTACTTGTCAGGCGATCTCGCGATGCGGGACAGTGATGGGTATTTCTGGTTCGTCGGTCGAGCCGATGACCTAATCAAAACGTCGGGCCATCTGGTCGGCCCCTTCGAGGTTGAAAGTGCGCTGATTGAGCATGAAGCCATCGCCGAGGCCGCTGTGATTGGTATTCCAGACGAGACTGCGGGCGAAATCGTCAAAGCCTTCGTGACCCTGAATCCCGGCCAAACCGAGGATGAGGAGCTAGAGCGCGACATTCGCGGCCTTGCCCGCAAACGGCTTGGAGCGGCTGTGGCCCCCCGCGAGATCGTTTTCCGAAATGCCCTGCCCAAGACCCGCTCTGGCAAGATCATGCGCCGCCTTTTGAAGGCGCGCGAACTTGGTCTGCCAGAAGGTGACATCTCTACATTGGAGACGGACGAGAAATGACCACAAGCAAACCAAGACTGGACCGCGACCATGTGAAACGCTTGCTGAGTGACATGATCCGTATCCGACGTTTCGAAGACAAATGTGCGGAGCTATACACTCAGGAAAAAATTCGCGGCTTCCTGCACCTCTATGATGGAGAGGAAGCGATTGCCGCTGGGATTATCCCGCTCTTGTCGGACAAAGATCGCGTCGTCGCCACGTACCGAGAGCACGGACATGCGCTGATGCGCGGCGTCTCAATGTCCTCGGTCATGGCCGAGATGTATGGCAAGACCCAAGGCTGCTCGGGCGGACGCGGAGGTTCGATGCACCTGTTTGACGCCGCCACGAACTTCTATGGCGGCAATGCCATTGTCGGTGGCGGTCTCCCTTTGGCTGCGGGGCTGGCTCTAGCCGAACGGATGCGCGGCGACACAGGCGTGACGGCCTGCTTCTTTGGCGAAGGCGCCGTGGCCGAGGGCGAGTTTCACGAGACTCTTAACCTCGCGGCACTGTGGCGGCTACCTGTTCTTTTTGTTTGCGAAAACAATGGCTACGCAATGGGGACGGCTCTGGCGCGCTCCGAGTCTGAGACCGATGTCAGCCGCAAGGCCGCCG
The DNA here is from genome assembly GCF_056531785.1 of Ruegeria sp. K7. Lineage (NCBI taxonomy): Bacteria > Pseudomonadati > Pseudomonadota > Alphaproteobacteria > Rhodobacterales > Roseobacteraceae > Ruegeria > Ruegeria sp. K7. The sequence continues at coordinate 16,461 of NZ_JBQFMJ010000029.1, read as the reverse complement.
CTTATGGGCTCGAGGCGCGTGTGGTCGATGGTATGGACATTGTCGCGGTCGAAGTGGCCGCAACACAGGCGCTGCAGGAAATCCGCGAAACGGGAAAGCCAGTATTTCTTGAATGTAGAACTTACCGTTTCCGGGCGCATTCGATGTTTGATGCCCAACTTTACCGACCAAAGGACGAAGTTGAGGAATGGCGTAATAAGGGGCCAATTCTGCGCTTCCAGTCATGGCTCTTAGAAAATGGGCTGATCCACGAAGAAGAAATCCGGGAGTTCGAAAAGCAAGCTGATGCTGAAATCGACGAAGCCGTCGCTTTTTCCGAGGCCGGCACCTGGGAGCCTGTGTCGTCGTTAACTAAGGACGTAATGGCGCCATCCGCGACAACTGTTGAGGCCTCTTCCCCTACCGGTGAGCTGGTCGAGACCACCTATCGTGAAGCCATTAGGGCCGCGATTTCCGACGCCATGGCTCGCGACCCCCGTGTCTTCCTCATGGGCGAGGACGTCGGTGCATATGGCGGATGCTATGCCGTCTCCAAAGGTCTGATGGACAAATTCGGCGCGGACAGGGTGCGTGACACGCCGCTCTCCGAGTCAGGCTTCACCGGGGCTGGGATCGGGGCTGCATGTGCCGGGATGCGCCCCGTAGTTGAACTGATGACCGTCAACTTCAGCCTTTTGGCCCTCGACCAGATTTTGAACACCGCAGCCACCCTCCGGCACATGTCCGGAGGGCAGTTCGGCGTACCGATGGTCATCCGTATGGCAACCGGGGCGGGCAAGCAACTCGCGGCCCAGCATTCCCATAGCCTTGAAGGATGGTACGCCCATATTCCGGGACTTAAGGTCCTCGCGCCTGCGACGCTGGGAGATGCGCGCGGCATGCTTTGGACCGCTCTGCAGGATCCCGATCCAGTCCTTATCTTCGAAAATGTTGTGCTCTACAATCTGAGCGGTCAAATTGACTCGGGCGCAGGCCCTGTCGACATTTCCCGCGCGGCTATTCGCAGGCCGGGCAAAGACCTAACGCTGATTACCTATGGCGGGTCGCTCCACAAGACATTAGAGGCGGCAAATTCGCTAGCCTTAGAAGGGATTGGCGCTGAAGTCATCGACCTGCGCTCGCTACGTCCGCTTGACGACGAAACAATCATGGGATCGGTTGCCCGGACGCGCCGCGCCGTCATTGTTGACGAAGGATGGCGCAGCGGCTCGCTGGCAGCTGAAATCTCGGCCCGGATCACCGAACAGGTCTTTTGGACGCTCGATGCCCCAGTTGAAAGGGTGTGTTCGGAAGAAGTTCCGATCCCTTACCCGAAACATATGGAAGACGCCTCGATACCACAGGTTCCTGCGATTGTCGCGGCGGCCAAGAGTGTGATGGGGCAAAGCTGACATGAGTATTTTTCGGATGCCCTCGCTAGGTGCAGATATGGAGGCCGGTACGTTGGTCGAGTGGCTGATTCAGCCAGGGGACGAGGTGCACCGGGGGGATGTCGTCGCCGTGGTAGAGACACAGAAAGGCGCCATAGAAATCGAGAGCTTTGAAGCCGGGGGCGTCTCAGAATTACTGGCGCAAGTCGGTCAAACCGTTCCCGTGGGAGAACCGCTAGCCCGTATAGGAGAGGACGCGCCGGAAGCGCCAGCGGTTTTGCCAGACCCGTCCGACACTGCGCTTCCAGGCATCCCATCTCATGGCCCTGATGCACAAAAGGTCTCGGCCACGCCACCCAGACCGGCGGCGGTTATGGCAGCCAGCCCGGCGGCCCGCGTTGCAGCACGGCATGCTGGCCTCAAGCTGTCTGAACTCCGAGGCAGCGGCCCGGATGGGGCAGTTGTTTTGGCCGATGTTGAGATCTTCGCGAAAAACGCGGCCAGTTCCAAACAAGCCACAGACGGCCTATCCGAAATGCGCAAGGCGGTTGCCGCAGCGATGACGCGCGCAAAGCAGGAAATTCCACATTTCTACGTCTCACACACGATTGAAACTCAGGGCCTGTCTGAATGGCTGGCCGCACGCAACAAGGACCGGCCCCCGGCAGAACGGATATTGCTCGGCGCGGCCATCGTGAAGGCCGCCGCCCTCGCAGCGCAGACCGTCAAATCGCTGAACGGTCATGTTGTGAATGGAGCATTTGTCCCCTGTAACAAGATCAATACAGGAGTCGCCATCGCCCTCCGTGGCGGCGGACTGGTCGCCCCAGCGCTCTTCAACGCAGACCGTATGTCCCTTGAGGAGGTCATGGAAGGGATGCGTGATCTGGTGACCCGTGCTCGATCTGGACGATTGCGTAGTTCAGAACTGACCAGCGGAACGTTCACAATTTCCAGCCTTGGTGAGAGTGGTGCCGACAGTATGACGGGAGTGATCTTCCCTCCTCAGGTTGTCCTCTTGGCGGTCGGCGCCCCACAAATCCGCCCTTGGGTGGATGGGGAGAAAGTTGCCCCCCGTGAGGTCACGAACTTTGTGCTCTCTGCAGACCACCGCGTCTGCGACGGCAGGCAGGCCTCAAAATTCCTTACAGTGTTGGCCGAAAAGCTTTCGAGACCGGAGGAACTATGAACGACAGTGAGATTAGACAGGCCTTTCTGGAGGAAATCCACAAAATCGCGCCGGACATAAAACCGGCGGATGTGTCTGATGATGACCATCTGCAAGATGATCTGGAGCTCGACTCGATGGATATTCTGAACCTTGTGACAGCCCTGCACGCGCGCTTAGGCGTGTCGATACCTGAGACCGACTATGCCCAGATCGAAACGCCAACCAAGGCGCTTAAGTACTTCGCTTCTAGACGCGGGCAATGATTCAAAACGCCAATTACGTTGAAGCAAAGCGGAAATCGTCGACACGGCAAATTCTGATGTGGGATGCGCATTCACTTCTCTCTAAATTTAGTGCTTTTCCAAGGTGAATGTCGAGGCAGTGAGCGATGTGATTATTCCTCCCACGTAGTGAAGGTCCGACGGCCGAAATGCCAACTGCTGTAACTGCGTTAAAGTCTGCTTTGGGCTCGAAGCGGACAGTCGGCAAATTTGGTGGAGCGTCTGCTTCGCGGACGAAGCCGCCATTAGCTGCACGGCGGCGCCCGAAGGCCTAGTGAGCGTTTGCTTTCTGTTCGAAACTGGTTTGCATCGTAGTTGTACAATGTGACTGGAAGGTCCGCTTTTGGACCTGAACTGTAAGCTGAAACAGCAGCAGGAATATTGTTCCAAGCCCAGTTTGCAGGATCAGAGCGCGACAGTGCCTGAGTGGTTAGAGACGCACGGTGTGGAAGCGCCCGTGCATCCATTGCCTAGGGAACCAGAATTGGATGGACCGCCCGGTCACTTGTAGGGGCTGCGAACCTTCTAGTCGTCTAAGTCTGTCGCTTCAGCCTTTTGGAATACTATCAATGTCACAAATAGCCCACCAATCAGCAACATGTGAGCCGCTGCGGTAACGCCGAATACGAAGTAGCTTCCAACTATAAGCGAGAAAATCGCACTCCACATCCAAGCCAACATTTGCATCAACAAATGCGCAGTGGACAAAGATTGGTTCCTAAGTGGGTTTTTGGTTTCATCCATTACCGAAGCCCATGCCGATTTTATGTTGAAACTACTATCCATGGTTTTTCTCCCAGATCTAACTGAAACTGAACCCACGGACCCGACAAAATAAACTTAATAAGCGCTCCGCCATTTGGCAAAACGATAAGGCAAAACGCCGGTCATCCGTGGTTGGTAGTAATTAAAATACGCACAGATTGCTCCGCCGGACCAAAAAAACTCGCGCTGCCAGTTCTGGAGGGGACGAGGCAACACGGCTGTGTTCGGTAGTAGACAAATACGTAGGTTCCCTGGGCCAGAAAAAAACCTGCGCTACCGAGGGGGTCATCGGAAGTGGAATTTCCTAATTTTACCCGTGAAAACAAAAAGGACCACGTTCCGTAAACAATCATTTAATATTGTTCCTTAAAGGGAAACAAAATCAGTTGGAACCGGTCTTTAAGTACATTTGGTCCTATCAACTTCATACCCAGCGGTGGGAGTGCTGGGCTGTATCAGGAAATGGGCACTTCTAATCAGAGATTAAATTCGGTTGAGTGATAGTCTGCCAGCGATCGCGGAGACTATCACAACAGCTTTGTATGACCCAGGATAAAAATCGCGCAGGTCCCACATCCTATTACCGACCGCGATCGCCACCACGATTGGAGACTTGGCCGTCAGCAAGACCAACGGCACTAGCGCTGCCTTCATTGCCCCAGCCGCCGGTTCCACCACCGCTTACAACGGAGGCTGTACCTCTGCCTTTACCGCCAAGGTCCCGGCCCAATGTTGCACCACCACCCGACACTGCTGCTGCCATCGACTGCGCGAGATCACTATTTCCGTTTCCAGTATTCCCCTGGCCTGGCCCAGCGAATGCAACAGGCGCAGTCAGCAGCATCGAGACAGTTGCACCGACAAAAAACTTAGTCATGTTACTCACTCCCTTTATACTTGAGTAATAATGTTACGTGAGTGCTTGGCGATCAGATCAATCCCTGTCCCTATGATCTCGCCTTGCGCGCGCATTTTTTGTCCAAAAGTCAAAGTCCGCTTTGGGCTCGACTCGGTCATCTGACTATTTTTATCAGATGACGGCTTTTCTGCGTTAAGCGGTCATTCTTCCACTGGACTTGTGAGCCAAACAGAGCGGTACTGTCCATGTTGCGACGTACCCAATGTTGCGCCGCGCCTTTTCCGCCCGGGTCTCCGGGCTCTCCTCGGTAGCAGGGTCACTTTCAGCCTGCGTGAACCAAAAGGAGAAGGCCAAATGACACGATCGCCGAAACCCAAAACCAAGAAAGCGCGGCTCATTCAGATGCTCAGCCGCAAGGCCGGGGCAGATGTTGCCACGATCAGCGAAAAACTCGACTGGCAGATGCACACGACGCGGGCGGCGCTGACTGGGCTGCGCAAGGCGGGCTACGAGGTTTTGGGCGCGAAGCCAGATGAGGGCAAGCCCAAGCGCTATCGGATCTTGGCGATGCCCGCCCAAACTGGTGTGACTTCAACAGCCGAAAAGTCTGATGCCCGGTAAGCCGGATCCGGATCGACCGCTGGCGATTGCCGCGTGGGAGGAGGCTTTTCGGTCTCCTCCACCGCCGTATTTGTCGGTGGCGTTCCTGCGCAAGGCAGTAGCTTATGACGCGCAGTGCCGCTCTTCGGGCGGTCTGCCGGCGGCGACACGGCGCAAGCTGCGACAAATCGCAGAAGGCAAGCCGATTCCTACCACCCCAGCCAGTTCATCAGAACATGGAACGACAGCAGGCACTTGGGGCTAAATCCTCCGAGAAATGCCCCCGTTTATGCCTCAGTGGTTTTGGGTGTTCTGACGCCCTTTGACCTCTCCTCTTTCCTAACCTCTAGCAGGGGTTCTATGGGGGTGGGGAATAGGTATAAGTAATGAATAGAAACCGGAGGATAGAGAGACCCGAGTATCCTCCTTCCTGATCCATAATACACAGAGGGAGGAGGAGGTTATGGGGGAGATAGAGAACCCATGGCACTCGCTCCCGATCGACGTTCACCGCTGGTCGGACCATCCAGAGGTGGCAGAGTTGATCGACCGCATCTTGGACGGCCAGCGCTGAATGGGGTTGGAGAGGCATCTAGGCATGTCAGGTTCGAGCCCAAAAGTGCAAGATGCTGCGTTCGGCTCGGGTGGCAGCGACCCGCAGTTTTCTGACTTTACGAGGCAAAGACCGCTGGGCATTGCGGATCGGCACGACCGGCCCGATAGCGGCCATTCGACGGTCCGCAGCGGGTGGGGATTTGCGCTAAAGGTCCGCCCCGAACCAGTCAGTACCTGCCGGGATACATACTCATCATACTTTGGACATCGGCATCGCTGGAGAAGGCGTCCGGGTTGCGTGAAAGAACTTCCCTGATGAATTCCCGCCGGGACCGGGCGTCATCGGGCTGCGTTTCCTCAGTGCGGGGGCGCAGGGCGAAGTTGAATACACGCTGGATGAAGCTAGGAGCCTTTTGAAGCGGCGGGACTGTGCGGGTGCTGGTCATGAATGCATTCATCTCTCGGGCCTTTTCTGCTGCTGCGAAGGTTCTCCCACTGTAGTGGCTGCGGGATTTTCGGGTATCGGCCGCGGCGATGTGCTATTCTACAAAAATGAAGAGCGCATTCCGGAGCTGGTCAGAAATCAGGGTCTTTCTTGCCGTCGTGCGCGCGGGGTCCACCTTGGCTGCCTCGCCCCAGCTCGGCATGGCTCAGCCAACTGTTGCGCGCCGCATTGAGGCGCTTGAGCATGAGCTTGGCATAACCTTGTTCGAGCGGGACACGCGCGGCTTCCGGCCGACGGAAACAGCACGAGCAATCCTGCAGAAGGCGGAAGAAATCGAAGCGGCGGCGATTTGCCTGGCCGAGACAGTCGAAACGTTGCGCAGCACCAGGCCGATCCGGATCACGGCCTATTCCGGCAACTTCTCGCCCCGGGTCGCAACGATCTTCAACGAGTTCTCTTTACTCCGCCCCGATGTCAGCTTCGAATTCCTGCCCAGCGTCGAAGTCCTGGATCTATCGGCTGGCGAAGCGGATATAGCACTGCGCGTGACAAGAAGCCCTCCCCATCCAGACCTCATCTGCCGCAAGATCAGCACCGCGCGTTACGCGCTTTTCGGATCCCATTCATACGCCGAAAAACACGGGTTGCCGACCTCGGTCGAAGACTTGTTCAACCATACGTTTGTCAGCTTCCTACGTGAAGGCGTGCCGTCAGCCTTTCACGATTGGCTGATCCGCTATGCGGAACCTGATCAGATCAGGCAAACCTATTCCGAGCTGGATCTGATGCATGCCGCCATCCGGTCGGGTCATGGCCTTGGCATCATAAACGTGAAACTTGCCGAAAGCGATGACACGCTCATTCAATGCTTCGCGCCGCTCGAGGAGATGAACTCGGAGCATTTGATGCTGATTGCGCCAGAGGCTTATCGTCGCCCCGAAGTAAAGGCCTTCGCGAAATTCTTCGCGCCCCGCTATGCTGCCATTTTCAGGTAGAAGCTTCCCGTGAAACCGGAATAATGAATTGCGGCGGTCAACCACACTGATTGGGTTTTCATCCGCACACCGACTGTCTATGAATTGCGCCCCGAGCGACCGCTCTCCGGCTAACCAGCCTACGCTCCCTTAAACGGAAATTCCCGTTGGTCGCGTCCGCTTCCGGCTAACTGCGGTTATAAACTCAACCGAGGCAGACGACCGCTCAGTCCGCATTTCGGTCGTTCGCCTAACCTCCTCCTTCCTCTATGTATTATGGATCAGAAAGGAGGATACTCGGGTCTCTCTATCCTCCGGTTTCTATTCATTACTTATACCTATTCCCCACCCCCATAGAACCCCTGCTAGAGGTTGGGTGACAGGGGTAGTCTGGGTGCAGCTGGGTCGAAAGAACACCCGAAACCACTGGGGCATAAACGGGGGCATTTTCCGTAGCAAACGGGTGCCACGGGTATCGAAGTAACGATGTTCTGATGAACTGGCTGGGGTGGTAGGAATCCTTGCCGGCCGATGAAACCTATGGGCTTTTCAGCGAAGCCCGAGAAACTGGGGCGGTTTCGGGGGCATTTCTGACCGCTAGAGTGACCGTTCACTGGCGCTGACGACCCGCTGACGAGTCGTTCCGGGGGCTGACGGGTGGTTGCTGGTGTTGGCGGTTCGGGGGTGTGGACGTTCGATCCTAGTGCTGCGAATGACTGATGGGAGCCCTTCTTGTGCATCAATCTTCAACAAAAACCGAAGGTCTAAGGTAGTGGATGACGCAGAACCTTGATGACATCGTCGCCCACACGAACAAACCGTCGATCTCGCCGTGTCATTACCTGCCCGTCGAAAGGAGATAATATTTCTTGACCTTTCGTACTTGGTTCGGAGACGACTACCGCAAGTCGCTGTCCTTCCTTGACCCAATCACCGACATCAACGTCGTAAAGAACAGCACCAGCCTCCGGCGTCGAGATTAGAACAGCTTCATCAACATCACCGACAATCGGGTCATTTGGATTGATGTCAGCAATCTCATCGACAATGGCCCCAAGTTCGACCAAATACCTGTAAATACCGTCTGCGTCCTGGTGGGCCAATTCAGGTGTAACATCCATCATTCCACGTAGTTCTATTGTCGCTGCGAAACGTTTGTCTTCCTCGCGGTTTTCTGCTGCCCATCGCCTCCCCACGGCGAGATCGAAGGAAACGGGATCATCATTGGCGTCAGTCAGAATAACGCTCGCCTGCATTGCCCGGGCAAGGCGGAGACCTTCGTTCAGCTGACGCTCAGGAACGTAAAGATAAATCGGTCCCTCATCATCGCAATGAAGGTCCAGCACGACATCCGCTGCTACGGCCATTTCAATCAGGGTTGCTTTCAGGCGATCAGCAGCGGGCTTGCACGACATTTCCTCCAACGTCCCGGTTGGAAATGATCGGTTGAAGTTAACTCTGCCGTAGAGGTCAAAGCGTCCCAGTGTTTCTCCGTACACGCCTTGAGCAAGTCCAATCGGGTTGGCGTAGGGTACCAGCGTAACGTTTCCGGCCAAACGCCCACTTCCTTCGGCTTCCGCAATGCGAGGGATCAGCCGGTCAATTGCGACAACGCCTGGCATCTCATTGGCGTGAAGTGCGGCCTGTATGTAAACGGACGGGTTACCCTCTGAGCCTTGGAACTTGACGATACGTAGTGAAAGCGTTTGCCCGGGTGTGTCCGACTCTATCGTGATATAATCGATGTCCATAATGGCCGATCATAACTCGTGCTCAGACAACTATTGAATACATTTTCTTGCCGGGATGCCCGAAGCGCGAACGTCGGGCTTGTCCGTACACCGGTCGTTAAAAAGAGTCTTCTGGATGACCGCACTGAGCCCATAGCGAAACACTTAGTCACTCTGCCCGTAGAGGCCCGATTATAAGTACGATTATACTGACATTGCGGCACGAATAGAAATCTTCGCTGTTGATAATCAATCCGCAGGAGACCGATATGAGAGAACTCGACCTTCAGCACTTACGCGAGACAATCCGGATTGCAAAAGAAAGTCGTCAGGCTGGCAATCACCCTTTCGGTGCGACACTGGTTGATCCCAACGGAGATGTCCTCATCCGCTCCGGCAACAGCTACAAAGATTATAAGGGGGTAGGCCACGCCGAATTGAATGTCGCACGAGAGGCGAGCCGTCTTTATGATTCTGAATTCCTTGAAAAATGTACACTATATTCTTCGGTAGAACCTTGCTGCATGTGCGCGGGAGCTTGCTATTGGGCGGGGATCGGAACAGTCGTCTATGGTATGACCGAAAAGCGTTTGGCTGTCTTGACAGGTGACAATCAGGAAAACCTGACACTGGATATGCCCTGTGAGGCCGTCTTCAGCGTCGGTCAGCGCCACGTTGAAACCCGTGGGCCCTTCTCTGAAATCGAGGATGAAGTTGCCGAGGGGCACAGAGGCTTTTGGCAATAGAAGGCCATCTTCCAATCAAAGTAAAAAAGCTGATAATCAAAAAGGTGGGGCGTCCCGGAACAACGTCCATTACGTCCGCATTACGTTCATTCCGCCACCTACGACCAACATCGACTTCGGCAAAAAAAGAAAATAAAGCAGAGATCCCCCGGCAACCCGCTAAGGGCCGCCGAGGGCTCTGTCTATGAAGGTGGTCTTCGGTTAACGACATAGTCAGCCAACCACTGCCAGTAGGCTTCAGCGTCACGGAACCCCTGAGCCCGAGCAGCAAGATCTTCCGCTGCCTTACGGGTGCAACCGCCATCGTATTCGGCGATAGCAGCCCGTTCCTCAAACGCATCAATGTCCGGGAAGCTCATACCGGAAGCCGTATCTGATCGACGATGGACCGACGCTGCTCGTCACTGATCCCTGCCGAGTAGATGCCGTAGGTAATCCCGTTCTCCGACCGTGCCGACTTGTGCCCGACCAGAGAGGCTGTGAAGTGCTCAGGAACACCCGTTCGCTCGCACTGGGTAATGAACCACTTCCTGGTCGAGTGAAACACCAGTCCCGGTCGCTCCAGACCCAGCCGCCGTCTCAGTCTCGCGAAGCCCTTAGTGACATGTGCCACGGTCAGGTCGGGGAACAGAGGACCAGATGATGGTAGCTGCCGGAACATCTCATCCAGCACCGGGTGAACCGGGACCAGTCGTTCAGCGGCGTCAGTCTTCAGCAGTCTCAGTTCATTGGGTTGAACATGAATGAAGCAGCCGAGGTTGCCTTTGGTCACGAGGTCTTCCCGGAGCAGCCCGACCGCTTCCCCCGCGCGCAGTCCTGTCAACAGGCAGGTCAGCAGAACCGGATGCAGGTCCCGGTCCTTGGCTCCCAGCAGCCGCACGACTTCCTCGTCAGTCGGCACCGCATAGGGTTGAGGACGTACTTTCCGATCGAACGGCACCGTCCGGAAAGGGTTGACCTCCAGATGCCCCTCATAGACCACCCAGTCGAGGAAGTGATTAACCTGCGACCAGATACGCCGCTGGGTTCTGGCCTTAATAGTTACCGTTCCCCGAGACGAGTACGCGACCAACTGGTCCAGGCTCAGCCCGCGTGTCCTCTCTGACTTACCGATCATTGGAGACAGTTGGGCTATCGCTGACAGAAACTCTCGCCCCTCCGCCCGCGTCAGGCTGCAAACCGATCGGTCGCCGTACCGGCTCGTGAACAACCCGACGGAGTATCGGACCGATTTGAACCCGCTGGGTCGTAGTTCATTACTACGCCGGGAGAGATAGGCGCGGCTCAGGTCCCGGATCACTACCTTTACCGGTGCGGCTGGTCGGGTGAAGGCAGGACCGTCCAGAACTGTCCCGGAGCCCTCCAGAGTGGCCCGGAGACGCACGAGAGACGACTCTGGCTGGTCGAGCCAATCAGGACCGTCAGCGGTGCTCTCTGTGGCAGACAGGGCGTCCTCTGCCTGGCCACGGACTTGCTCCACCAGTGTCTCGAAGCGCGCATTGACTTCAGCGGCACGGACGCGGGCGGTGTTGCGATCCCCGGTCTTCAGGCTCTGCTTCAGCGCCTGAGCGCCCAGCGCGAGAGCCACGTCAACAGGATAGTTGCGTCTGAACAACCACGTATGGCCCTTCAGATAGGCATAGCGAATGTGAGCAGACATGAGTCTCCTCCTTTCAGTGTTGATTGTTAGGGATTGCCGTTAGGCGTCAGGGACGAGCCGGACGATCATCTCCCGATCTGGTTCGCCGTAGGCACCAGCCAGTGGGCCGGTCACAGCAAAGCCGGTCACGCAGTCTTCAAACACCTCGTCCACGCGGAACAGGTGTTCAGGGACGTCATCGAAGGCCCGGACAACCACGACGTCACCGGGGTTCAGTTCCAGCTCAGTCATCGTCGGACCTCCACGTCCAGAGGACCGCCAGCAGAACCAGCGCCGAGACAGCGGGATGAGACCGAGACACCACCCAGAGCATCGTCGTCAGGACGGCCTTGGGCGGTGGGTGCAAAAGAAAACCCCCGACGAGAACGCCGAGGGCAGACAGGTACTTCATGGATCATACTCCTGCAGTTGCTTCTTTATTTAGATGCAGGAGGTTCCTCGGTTTTGACGGGCGCGGACGTTCAGATTCATAGTGGGAATGGCCGAGTTGCGGACTAAGCCGACCTCGGACTTTCCTCCGATTGTACAGTCTAGTCGTGATTGTGTCCTAGGAAGTGGGACATTGGTTCTCGTCCGTGGTCGACGTCCTCGTTCCCGTGGATTGCCCGAGCATAAACAATCTCGCCACCCAGAACCGTGTGCGTCACCAGCGTGTCACCAACGTCCGTTACTGGAATTTCAAAGAGGTTTTGATCAAGCACGATCATATCAGCAAACTTGCCCGGTTCTATACTACCGATCTTGTCTTCCGCGCCAAGAATTTTGGCGCCATTGATCGTTGTTACCGCAATCGCCTGTTCAAGGGTGATCGCTTCGTCAGGGTTAAGTGCCCCCATCTCGGGCATGTCAGGGTTGATCCGAGTGACAAACCCTTCGATGGCGGGAAACGGGTTGGGTGTAGGTTGAGCAGTCAGCCAGTCCGAACCATGACCAACAACTATACCTGCATCAATGGCTGAGCGGACTTTGAACATGCTGTTGTAACGGTCGTCGCCAATCTGTTGCGGGTAAGAACCTTCGACTCCAGGATGGGGATAGGGTATGTGCGGCGAGAAATCCATTTCCACGTTCTGGAGTGCCGCAAGGCGGGTGATGTCGTCCTTTGTTATCATCCAGTTATGCGCGACCTTATGTTTGGTTCCGGTTTCGCCATTGGCTTCCTTCATCGCTTCCAACGCGTCGATGACACGCCGGATTGAACCTTCACCAATGGAATGGATATGCAGGCCGACACCCATCTTGTCGAACTTGATGAAATCATCCCGATACTGCTCGTAGTTCAAAAGCGTGTCGCCAAGAAAACCCGAACCGTCCTCGTAAGGTTCAATCAGCAGCGAGGTGCGCGCGCCGGGGCTGCCATCGGAAAAGATTTTGACATAGTCGGGATAAACCAGTTCGGTTTGGTAGTTCGCTCGGTTCTGTATCTGGCTTTCGATGTCTTCCAGAGTATATGCAAGATTCAGAGTGGTGCGCCAATCCCAGCTAACAAAGACACGCTGGTGCAGATAGCCTTCTCGTTCAAGCAACTTTAATGCCTCAAGTGGAGCGCGGTGTCCTTCTGCGGTTTGCTGTGAAGTGATGCCGTAAGACAAGAACATGTCGAATATGTCGTAGATCGGTTCAGCATATTCCTCGGCGCTCGCTTGTGGAATCACCAGCTCGATCAGTTGCATCCCCAACTCGCGCAAAGTGCCGGTGGGTTCCCCAGAATCGGGGTCTTTGACTATGACCACAGCACTGTCTGACGGAGTGTCCTTGTCGATGCCCGCCAACTCTAAGGCCTTTGAGTTAACCCAGAATGTGTGCCCAGTCTGATCCAAAAGTGCAACCGGACGATCCGGGATGATTTCATCCAGGAGTTCCTTGCGGGGTGCGTCATTCTCGAAAAGCCCCAAATGCCATTGTCCTGCCAATATCCACTCCTTGTCGGGATTTGCGTCGGCATAGGCTTTTACTTCGGCAAGGATTGCGACAACATTGTCGGGCTGGGACAGTGACAAATTCATGTCGCCATACCAAGGCGTGATAAATGGATGCGAGTGCAGATCAACGGTTCCGGGCATTACGAAGGCTCCGTCCAGATCGATAACCTTGACGCTTTCACCTGCGACGGCCATTGCATCATCGTTTGAACCGACGACGACAAACTTGTCACCGGAAATCGCAACCGCTTCAACCCAAGGCTGATAGGCGTTCACAGTATATATTTTGCCGTTGGTGTAGACGGTGTCGGCTGATTGAGCCGAAGTGGGACTGGCCTCGGGCGCCGCATGTGAGGTTTGACCGGCTGCCATAAACGCCAGCGCGGCAGAGTTGGCCAGGATGGATTTACAAAGCTGGATCATCTGTTCTACTCCCCGGTGATTGTCGTATTTCTTTGGGCAGGCTACGTCGTGTTAGAATGGTAGGTTCGTACAGTCCTTGGAAATCATCGTGGTTTCTAACGCTGCCATCGTCCCCTTCAGTTCTGCGTATTCCTGAGTCATCGGACCATCGCCATATTTGAATCCGCCCAATTGAACCCCGGTAACAGCCCAGATATTGGTGAGCGCTTCATCCTGATCGGCGCGCCGCTTGAGTTCGGTTTCCATTTGCTGTGCAATGCTCTGCGCTCTGCGGTATTCAGCGCTGAGCTGATTGCAGGAGTATGGAGCGTATCGTTGAGCCGAAACGTCGGCTGCCTGGACCGCCACCGGCTGGGTAGCATTACATCCGGCCAGCAGAGTAGCTGAAAGGCCGAGACCAACAAGGACTTTGAAATTACGTGTTCGTGTGTTCATGTAACGGAGCTTCTTGTTGATTAGCTGTGGATTTTCCAAAGTTTGCCTTTTCACTCATGGTGTGGCTAGGTGTGACTAACACCCTATTTTGCGTTTTGGGGCATGGAATGAGTAGGAACAGAACTGCTGATCCATACAATTGCATTAGGCCAGGCAGGAGGGAGGTCCTGATACAGCTGGACGCAGTGTGCCGCTCTGAGCACTTCCGGGATTCGCCACAACTTGTAAGAGTTCTGAGATTCCTCGTGGATACTGAACTTGGTGGCAAAGACATGACCCCGTCATCCAAAGACATTGCATTGAACGTGTTCGGCAAAGGGAGCGAGTTCAGAAGTAAGAGTGATTCAAGTGTCCGCGTTGCGTGCAAAAGGCTGAGAAACAGGCTCTCATTCTACAATGCCCAGGTCAAACCAAAGATACTCATTTTGCTGAGTCCCGGCAGTAATCGCCCGGTGTTTCGGTTCAACCAACTGAGTTTTTGTAGCACGAAAGAGGCACTTTTCCTTGCAGATTGGTATCAGGGGGTCGCGAGCAAACCTGCCTATCACCTTGCGATGTCGAAAATTAGTTTGGCTCTGGAACATGCCCCTGAAAACGCAGAGCTGTTGGCGGCTTCGGCGGATTTGACTCTTGACGGCTACAAGCATGGTTACCAGCGTGGGGCCGATCAACTGGAAGAGGCAGTTCGTCTTGCTGATTTAGCTTATGCTATCGATAAGACCTGTGCCAAAGTGCTCCTTTCGAGAGCCATGATCTCCCTTGAACTTGGACAGTTGGCGGAAGTTCGCAAATGTGGCCAGTCCATGCTCGCGCTGGACGATGATAAGTCAAAGCAATTCGGAATGTGGATGTGTGACGTCGTTTCGGAAACCCCGGGAGAACTTTACGAAGAACGCTCTGCGGTATGCGGAACCAACGTGCCAGGCTGGTTGCACCACACTAAGTTTCTTTCGGCCTATAGCGCCGAGGATTACGAAACCGCACTGGCAGAAGCTATCGCCTTCGGAATGAATGAGTTCTTTTGGGGTGCGGTTGAGCGCGCTGCTGCCCTCGGGCAGTTGGGTTTACTGTATGCTGCTGCAACCGAATTGGAGCGCGCTTTAGAACTGAATCCTGACCTATCTGGAAACCTAGACCGCTATCTGAGAAGCTACGTGCCACACCAAGATGTTCGAATGCACATTCTGGAGGGCGTCGAAAGAGTTTCACTAAAGGTATAATAGTGCAGTAGGTCTGGTCATCACCATTAACAGATCGTGGTTTTCCGCTTTGGCTAAGTCATTGATAAAAAATGACATAAATAGCGTCAGAAGAAGTATCTTCCGCATCACGACTACCTCCCCGATGATAGTAGAATTGTAACCGGGAATGAGACAGGCGGCAATGTTGGCTCCGGGCTCCCATCAGTCATTCGCAGCACTAGGATTGAACGTCCGCCCCCCACCCGCCAGCACCAGTGACCACCCGTCAGCCCCCGAAACCACTCGTCAGCGGTCCAGTCCTACGGACGCCGTCAGCACTAGAGAACGGCCTCTCCAGCGGTCAGAAATGCCCCGTGCTGACCCGCTGACGCTCCATTCCGCCCGTCGCTTCACTCAGTAAAATGCCCCCGAAACCGCCCCAGTTCCGGCCACCGGCTGGAAAAGTTGATAGGTTTCATCGGTCGGCAAGGATTCCTACCACCCCAGCCAGTTCATCGGAACATGGAACGAGACTAGGCACTTGGGGCCAAACCCTCCGAGAAATGCCCCCGTTTATGCCCCAGTGGTTTCGGGTGGTACGGGTGTTGAGGGTGGGACCCCAGAGGTCGTTGAAGGCCCATACCACGGCCCCTCAAACAAGCCAAACTTTAAAAAGCTTAAGAAATTGCATATAATCTGCTGCATTGTACCAATCGATGGTCTCGTTCACGGGGCGTGTCATGGGGGGGCCAAAAGGAAATAATTCTCACGAGAATGCCGGCGAATGGCATGCTTCAATGTCGGTCGCCTTGGCGCTTGGGCTTGGTTTCTTCGTTCTCACTTCAGTTGCAGGCGTATTGGGTGTGGGGCTGCTTGTTGGCTATCGAAATACCTCAGAGCTGCTGACCCAGAAGGCTCAACTTATTATTGGCACACAACGACGACAGGTCGAGCGTTATCTGTCTGCAGCTGCAGATCAAATCGACTTCATTGCGGGCAGGATTTCCTCGGGGGAAGTTGAACCGGAGGGTTCTGAAGAGTTCGTTAGCCTTTTGCTTGGCGCGGTTTCAGCTACCCCCCAGATTCTTCGGATACAGTTTATCGACAGACAGCAAATCCTGACAGGGGTTGAACGTATTGAAGACGAGACACTACCCATATTCGTAAAGCTTGGAGACGATATCGACCTGCGCCACCTCATCGACAAAGTAATCAAAACTGGAGAAGCTAACTGGGGTAAAATACTCTGGCGTGGCTCTGTTGCACAAATCGGCTGAACGCCGAGGTTCCCCTTTCCCCGAACGGACTTATCCCACAGCTCCCGTGACGGGTATGCCGAGCGCG
>NZ_JBQFMJ010000028.1:0-24454 GCF_056531785.1 Ruegeria sp. K7 | reverse complement strand
CAATGCACCCCCGAGGATATTTTTGGCCAGATGAAGAACGGATCGGGTTTGAAAGAAAAGCTGGTCGCCCAGGCATTGAGCGAGGGTTTTGTGTCCTGTCGGATTTGCAGGCCCTGGGATGTGCCGCAGGTTCTGGGCCGGTTGGAAGCGTTTCTGCAGGCCGGATATCATGGGCAGATGGGATGGATGGCAGAGCGCACCCATTGGCGTGGTGATCCGGCGATTTTGTGGCCCGAGGCCCGGTCGGTGATAATGCTGGCCGAAAGCTACGCGCCCGAGCATGATCCGACCGAAATTCTGAACTATCCCGAAAAAGCGGCGATTTCGGTCTATGCTCAGAACAAGGACTATCATGATCTGGTCAAGAAGCGTCTGAAACGACTGGCGCGCTGGTTGATTGCCGAGGCCGGTGGCGAAGTGAAAGTGTTTGTCGATACAGCACCTGTGCCGGAAAAGGCACTTGGTCAGGCTGCGGGATTGGGTTGGCAGGGAAAACACACCAATCTGGTTAGTCGGGATTGGGGCAATTGGGCTTTCATAGGGTCTGTTTTCACGACTTTGGACTTGCCGGCCGATCCAGCGGAGATTGACCGCTGCGGGTCGTGCCGGGCCTGCCTGGATAGTTGCCCGACCGACGCGTTTCCTGTCCCGTACCTTTTGGATTCGCGGCGCTGTATCTCGTATCTGACAATCGAGCACAAAGGTCCGGTCGAGGAAGAGTTGCGCGGCAAATTGGGCAACAGGATCTATGGATGCGATGATTGTCTTGCGGCGTGTCCGTGGAACAAATTCGCGGTGGCGGCCAGTGACATTCGGTATGCGGCCCGGGATGACCTTAAGGCGCCTGCGTTAACTGATCTTGTGGCACTGGATGATGCCGCGTTTCGGGAGAAGTTTTCCGGCTCGCCCATCAAGCGGATTGGTCGCGACCGGTTTGTGCGCAATGTGCTGTATGCCATCGGCAATTCGGGCAATGCAGAACTGTGTAGTGCCGCGCAGGCGCTAACGGACGACCCTGATCCGGCAGTGGCCGACGCGGCGCGCTGGGCGGTAAAACGGCTGTCGTAAATGCCGCAAACAGGCTGGACGTGACGGCGCAAACCGCTAGACCCTTTGTCAGCGAACAGATGGAGGACCCGATGGCGCTGGCTTTGGGGGTGGATACAGGCGGAACCTACACGGATGCGGTGCTGATCCGGGATGAGAAAGAGGTGATTGCCTCGGCCAAGTCCCTGACAACACGGGCGGATCTGGCGATTGGTGTGGGCAGGGCGATTTCGTCCGTGTTGGACGAGGCGCGGGTTTCACCCGACAAGATATCGATGGCGTCGCTGTCGACCACCCTGGCCACGAACGCCTTGGTCGAAGGGCAGGGCGGGCGTGTTGCGCTTGTGTATATCGGCTTCAAGGACAGTGATCTGGAAAAGCACGGGCTAAAGGATGCGCTTAAAGGCGACCCGGCGCTTGTGATTTCCGGTGGCCACAGCCATGCCGGTGGCGAAGCTGCGCCGCTGGATATTGCGGCGCTTGAGGCATTTTTAGACTCTCATAAAGGGATATCCGGCTTTGCCGTTGCTTCGCAATTCGCCACACGCAACCCGGCGCATGAGCTGGAAGCAGCGCGGATTATTTCGGAGAAGACAGGGGCACCGGTCACGTGTTCCCATCACCTGTCGGCCAGGCTGAACGGCCCGAAACGGGCGGTGACCGCCGTTCTGAACGCGCGATTGATTGGTATGATCGACCGCCTGATCGGCCGGGCACAGGACAGGTTGCACGAGCTGGGCATCACGGCCCCGATGATGGTGGTGCGCGGTGATGGTGCGCTGATGAGTGCCGAGCAGGCGCGTGAACGCCCGATCGAGACGATCCTCAGCGGCCCGGCGGCTTCGATTGTGGGGGCACGCTGGCTGACCGGAGTCGAGAATGCGCTTGTCTCTGATATTGGCGGGACCACGACGGATGTGGCTTTGATCCGGGACGGCAAGCCTGCGATTGATCCGGCCGGGGCGCAGGTGGGCGGTTTCCGCACCATGGTCGAGGCAGTGGCGATGCGGACCCATGGATTGGGCGGTGACAGCCAGGTTCACGTGGTTACTGAAGGCTTGGGCGGCGGCGTATTCCTGGGGCCGCGGCGGGTGCTGCCGGTTTCTCTGATCGCGTCGGAAGCGCCCGAAGTCGTGCATGCCGCGCTGGACAAGCAACTGCGGGCAACAACGGTGGGTGAGTTTGATACACGGTTCGCCCGAAGGGTTTCAGGGATGCGCGCTGATGAGGTCGGGCCGCGCGAGAATACCTTGCTGGAGCGGCTCGGTGACCAGGTTTTGCCGCTGAGCAGCCTGTTGCGGACCAGAATGGACAACGGCGCGCTGACGCGGCTGGTGGACCGCGGGCTTGTTCAGGTCTCGGGCGTCACGCCTTCGGATGCCAGCCATGTTCTGGGCCGGGTCGATGCCTGGGATTCAAGCGCTGCCCGCAAGGCGCTGGAACTTGTGTCTCGCAAGAGGGTGGGGTCGGGTGATGTTCTGGCGAAGTCTCCGGAACAGCTGGCTGGCATGATCGTGGATCAACTGACCGAACAGACCAGTTTGACCTTGTTAGAGACAGCTTTTGCCGAAGAAGGGCATGATTTTGGGGTTCATCCTCAGGATCTGGCCCGTCATGTACTGACCCGGCGCGGCCTGGCAGGGCATCGTGGCCTGTTGTCTCTGGATACGGCTTTGAATGTGGATGTCGTGGGCCTTGGCGCTTCGGCGCCCAGCTACTATCCGGCCGTCGGGGAGCGGTTGCGATGCCGTATGATCCTGCCCGAGCATACCGGCGTCGCAAATGCCATCGGTGCGGTTGTCGGGCGGCTGACTTTGCGGCGCTCGGGCACCGTAACCTCGCCTGCCGAGGGGCGATATCGCGTGCATCTGGACAGTGGGCCACAGGATTTTGCGGCGTCAGATCAGGCATTGGCGCTGTTGGAAGCTGTTTTGAAGGAAGAAGCCGAATCCGCAGTCCGCGAAGCCGGGGCTGAAGATATCCGGGTCATTGTCGACAGGGACATCAAGACCGCGCGCATCGAGGCGCAGGATGTGTTTGTCGAAGCCCTTGTGACGGTCGAGGCAAGTGGCCGCCCACGAGTGGCCACTGGCTAGCCCCCCTTCGAATTCATAGAGGGTCGGGGCAGGTCGTCGTTTACTCGGCCGCATCCGCGCGTTTGGGCAGAACCCACTCCTGGCGCGGAAAGTGGCAGGTATACCCGTTCGGGATGCGGACCAGATAGTCCTGATGCTCTGGCTCCGCTTCCCAGAAATCTCCGACGGACGCAACCTCGGTCACGACTTTGCCGGGCCATAGGCCACTGGCATTCACATCGGCAATCGTGTCCAGCGCGACCTGCTTCTGATTGTCGTCGGCATAGTAGATAGCCGAACGATAGCTCAGCCCGAGGTCGTTGCCCTGACGGTTCACCGTCGTGGGATCGTGAATCTGGAAAAAGAACTCCAGCAAAGTGCGGTAAGATGTTTGTGCAGGATCGAACCAGATTTCGATCCCTTCGGCATGGGTGCCATGATTGCGGTAGGTGGCGTTGGGCACGTCACCGCCCGTATATCCGACACGGGTGCGGGAAACGCCGGGAAGTTTGCGGATCAGATCCTGCATGCCCCAGAAACATCCCCCGGCAAGTACGGCGCGTTCTTCAGTCATCAGATGTCCTCCACATGGATCAAATATTCGCCATAGCCTTCGGTCTCCATCTCGTCACGATGAATGAACCGCAGCGCGGCTGAGTTTATGCAGTAGCGCAGCCCGCCATGTTCGCGCGGACCGTCAGGAAATACATGCCCCAGATGGCTATCACCGTGTTTCGAGCGCACCTCGGTACGGATCATGCCGAGGGTGGCGTCCCGAAACTCTTCCACGTGTTCGTGGATGATGGGCTTCGTGAAACTGGGCCAGCCGCAGCCGGATTCGTATTTGTGGGTCGAAGCGAACAATGGCTCTCCCGAGACGATATCAACGTAAATCCCGGGCTCCTTGTTGCCCAGATACTTGCCGGTGCCGGGGCGTTCGGTACCGCTGCGCTGCGTGACGTGGTATTCTTCGGGTGACAGAGCGGCGATGGCCTCGGGGTCTTTGGTATAGCGGGTCATGGCTCCTCCGGTTTTTGACGCGACTTGGCCTCCTATTTGGGCATAACGAGGCAAAAAGCAAAATCATATTTCAGCCATCTCGCGCGCTCGTGCATGTGATCCGGTTGCCAGGCGGGCACGTAGTTCTCAGTAAAGGAGGTGCCGCCATGTTCAGACTGCTTCTGCTATTCGCCTTGCTGTTGATCGCCCGCGCGGTGCAAGCTGCGCCTTTGACTGGCGAATTTGATTCGATCGACGGCGGCACGTTGTCTATCGAAGACTGGCGAGGCCAGCCGGTTCTGATCGTGAATACCGCGTCCCGATGCGGGTTCACAGGGCAGTATGCGGGCCTGCAAAAGGTTCATGACACTTACGCGGACCGGGGGCTGGTGGTTCTGGCCGTCCCGTCGGATTCGTTCAAACAGGAACTGGGCTCCGCGGCAGAGGTAAAGCGGTTCTGCGAGTTGAACTATGACCTGACCCTGCCCATGACCGATATAACGCCAGTCAAAGGGGTGGATGCGCACCCATTCTACAAGGCTGTCGCCGAGCAGACGGGCTTTGTCCCCAGCTGGAACTTCAACAAGATCCTTATCGATCCGTCAGGCGAGGTCGTCGCCACGTTTGGGTCTAATGTGCGGCCTGACTCGCGGAAACTATTGAGTCAGGTCGAGGCTTTGCTGCGCTGAACCGGTTGTCTGGATAGCTGAACAGCTAAAATCCCCAGCGTGGTAATGCCTACTCCGACCGCATCCATGGGCCCGAGCTTTTCACCAAGCAACAGTGCAGCAATTGCGACACCGAACACCGGGTTCAGGAAGTGAAAGGTTGCGGCCCGGACAGCACCGATTCTGTTCAGCAACATGAACCAGATCAAAGTCGCCAGCAGCCCGGGGGCAAGGGTGGTGTAGGTGAACGCAAGAAGCAGGGGCAGCGTTGGATGGACATAGATCGTCTCAAAGAATGGCGCAGCCACAAACAGTACGGCTGAGCCGACAAACATCTGCAACCCGACGACCATCATGAAGTTCCCGCCCGATGTCGCACCGCGGACCGCCAGTGTCGCGAAGGTCAGGGCCAGGGCGCCGATCCCGCACAGCATCACGCCAAACATATCGACCCCTGCGTTGATCCTGCTACTCATGATCAAGGCGACGCCGAAGAAGCCAGCCAGCAGCCCGACAATTCCCATGGGTCGCAGTTTTTCCCGGAAGAACAACCAACCCGCGACGGCAACCAGCAACGGCATTGTCGAGGCGATGATCGCGGCAACCGAGGCTTCGACCGTTTGCATGGCATAGAAATTCAGACCCAAATAAAGGGCATTTTGGCAAACTCCGAACAGGATGGTCGCCCGCCATTGGACCCTTGTCAGATGCCAGCTTTGTCCCATGGCTCGCGCAATCGCCACTCCGATGATGCCAGATAACAGGAACCTCAGGGCCAGTGAAAACAGCGGTGAAGCATCGGCAACAATGATCCGCGCCGAGGAAAAGGCCGACGACCAGATCAGGGCAAATGTCAGCCCCATGGCTATGGCGCGCAGATCCATGAAACCTCCATCCCGGAACGCCGGGACTGTTGCCGAATTCCGATCAGGCCGCAAGCGCCGCAGGGGTTCAGCGTCAAAAAAGCCACATGTGCCGTGCAAGAATTCTTGGGTTTTCGTTTTTATTGATTGACCAGCCAATTAAGGATATTCGCGCCAAATCTGACCAATCAAGGGAGGTTTGTCGGTGTTCCTGGAATACATCTTGTCTTTTGGCGTCCTGCTGGCCCTGGGCCTGGTCGCTTTCTTCGTCGTGAAATGGTGGAACCTGCGCTGCGTCGGGGTGACGCCAGTCCACCTGTTCACGTTTATCGCGATCCTGTTCACATCCGGGCTGGATGTCGGCCTGATCATGTTCCCTCTGACCGAGTTCGGGGGCTATGCCGAAGACCCGGCCTATGCATTCGCCAACCCGCTGGCGATCGAATTCGGGTTCTGGGGCTTTCTGATCTGGGCCTTCTACTTCCTGACCGCGTTCTATTTCTGCGTCATCGAACCGCGTGTGAAGTTCTTTGAGATCCCGCTGGTCAAGCTGATCAACAACGTGGTCATCATCGGCACCTGTGCTTTCACCGCCAGCCTGTTCCTGATCTACCTGCCCGGCTACCTGCCCGAGGTCGGAGATGGCGAATCCGTGGTCACCACCTTCTACATCATCGTGTTCGTGGTGATTCTGGCGGCGGCCTATTCGTCGACCGATCTGAAATACGTGCGTATCCTGTCGGTGGGATCGACCTTCCTGTTCCTGGCTCTGATCCTGGGGATGTGGGCGGCGGCCGGTATGGGTATGACCGGGTTCGTTGATACTGGCAGCAACATCAGTGCGTATTTCGCTAACCTGCACAAGTTCGTCCTGCCGCTGACCGACTATCACGCCTTCTACCTGTTCTGGTGGTTCGCATGGTCGATCATGATTGGCCAGTTCACCTCGCGCTTTGTGGGCGGTCTGACCACGTGGCAACTGTTGGCCGCGCTGCTGATCTTTCCGTCGATCCCGTTGGCGATCTGGTTCACCGTTCTCTACTACTACCACCTGAACGGCATCAGCACCGCAGGCATCACCAACATCGCGATGGTGATCGTGGGCGTGACCTTCGTCATCAACTCGCTGGACTCGTTGATTAGACTCTATACCGACAATCTGAACATGACGGTCGAAAGGTTCGGCAAGGCGGCTTATGTGGCGGGCAACGTGGCGTTGCTGTTCGTCCTGACCCTGTTGTTCCAGAGCCAGTGGCTGCAGATCCAGTGGATCGGCGCGGTCGTGGTGGGTCTCTATCTGGCCTGTGTGGTCTATATCCTGCTCGCCAAGCGCAATGAGGTGCTGAGCATTGATTCCATGCCCGAAGATCGTGATCTGGACTTCCACAAAGTTGAGACAGTTCACTGATTGGTTTTCAACAACAAACAGGAAAAGGGCCCCGATTTCGGGGCCCTTTTTTGCAAAGGCAAAGTCTTTCCGCCTTCGAGCGCTAGCTTGCGTCGATATTGAGACGGTATTTGAGGAACTTCTCGCCACCGTAATCAACTTCGCCTACGGGACACGCGCCCAGTTTTCTAAGTGCGCCAAGTTTCTTGCGTGAGGGCGGCAGCAAGAATGTCACCGACGTTATCCGTTCGTCGGATTTTGCAAACTCCATGGCTCGCCTTGTTATTCTGGCCCCCAATCCAAATGCTCCGGGCATGAGGACCAGGCCGAAATCCCACTCTTCGCCCTCTTTTTGAAAGCCGCCCCATCCCACATAGTCGCCACCGTGCAGAAAGGCCCAATGGCCAAGTCCATCACGGGTCCAATAGGCCTCTTTCGCCTTCACGAACTCATTGACAGTCTCTTCATCCCAGTCCTGCGTCAGCAGGGGCATGTGTTCCGCAAGTCGCGGGTTCTTCATATGAGCCAGGATTTCTGGGGTCGAGATCTGGGTAAGCCGGGTGAAAGAAATTTCTTGTTTCATAAAACGGGATATAGGGAGGGTCTTGCGCACACAAAGAGGTCCACGCCAAAAACACCGGTCGCGATGATACCGCGCCGGTTCCAATCCGATGACTGCTTGGTGGTGAGCATGTGAGACCAGGACAGGTCTTGAACCCGGTGGGAGCTTACAGGTGCCAGCACAAAAAAAGGGCCGCGAAAACGCGACCCCTTTGAATCTTCATCGGTGATCCGATCAGCCGTTCACGCTGTCCTTCAGCGCCTTCGCAATGGTCATTTTCACAACCTTGTCGGCCTCTTTGGTGAATGTCTCACCAGTGGCCGGGTTGCGGACCTGACGCTCGGGGCGCTCACGGCAGTAGATTTTGCCGACGCCGGGCAGGGTTACTGCGCCACCGGCCGAAACTTCGCGGGTAATCAGGCCTGTGATGGCCTCCAGCGCGGAGTTCGCGGATTTCTTATCGGTCCCCATTTCCTCAGCGAGAGCAGCAACCAGCTGAGTCTTTGTCATAGGCTTTGCCATTTCTTGGTCTCCTTAACGTGCCCGATCTCTTGGGCCTCACCGCGTAACTGTAACGGGATATTGTGTTGGAACACAACGAATAGTAGCGCGGAAAACCCTAAAAATATGGGGAAAACGTTGCTTTTTTGCGTCAGAGGAAGGCCGTTTCGTCAAAAGAACGCAATTTCCGGCTGTGCAGACGCTCCAACGGCATGCCGCGCAGGTGCTCCATCGCACGAATGCCAATGGCCAGATGGCGGCTTACCTGCGTTGTATAGAAGTCCGAAGCCATGCCGGGAAGCTTTAATTCTCCGTGCAGGGGTTTGTCTGACACGCACAGCAAAGTGCCGTAGGGAACCCGGAACCTATAGCCATTGGCGGCAATGGTGGCGCTTTCCATATCCAGCGCGATGGCCCGAGACTGGCTGAGCCGCTGAACCGGTCCGGACTGGTCGCGCAGTTCCCAGTTTCGGTTGTCGACAGATGCAACGGTGCCGGTGCGCATGATGCGCTTTAGCTCGTACCCTTCCAGTTCGGTGACCTCGGCGACAGCCCGCTCCAGCGCGACCTGCACTTCCGCCAGCGGCGGGATCGGCACCCAGACCGGGAGGTCGTCATCCAGCACCTTGTCCTCACGCAGGTAGGCATGTGCCAGCACGAAATCCCCCAACGCCTGCGTATTCCGCAATCCGGCGCAGTGACCAACCATAAGCCATGCATGGGGCCGCAGAACCGCGATGTGGTCTGTGGCGGTCTTGGCGTTGGAAGGGCCGACACCGATATTGACCAGAGTGATGCCGGAACCGTCTGCGCGCTTCAGGTGGTAGGTCGGCATCTGGGGCAGCTTCAGCGGTTGCTCGAGGGCGGCATCCGGTGTGGTGATCTCGACATTGCCGGTCGAGACAAAGCTTGTGTAACCGCTGTCCGGATCGGCCAGCTGTTCGCGCGCGTAGTTCTCGAACTCGGACACGTAGAACTGGTAGTTGGTAAACAGGACGTGGTTCTGAAAGTGGCTGGGGTCGGTCGCTGTATAATGGGACAGCCGCGCCAGCGAGTAGTCCACACGTTGCGCGGTGAAAAGCGACAACGGTCCTGCCAGATCTTCGTGATCATGCACCCCGTTGACGATATCGTCGTTGGTGGTGGTCAGATCGGGAACGTCAAACACATCCCTGAGCGTGAATCCGGCAGCACCCTGCTGCGGCACCACCAGTTCCGGGTTGTTGGCCACGGCGAAGTGTACCGGGATCGGCGTGTCCGAAGGCCCGATAGTCACAGGCTGGTCATGGTTTCGGATCAGCAGCGCGATCTGTTGTGTCAGGTAAGACCGGAACAGATCGGGACGGGTCACCGTGGTGGCGTGAACACCCGGTTCCGAAACATGACCAAAACTCAGGCGACTGTCGACATGTGCATAGGAGGAGGTTTTGATGCGAATTTCCGGGTAATAGGCTCTGAATCGCTCAGCCGGAGCGCCGTGTCCCATGGTTTTGGCAAAGCTGTCGCACAGAAACCTTGTAGCCTGATTGTACAACTCCTCCAGCCGCGCAACTGCGGCCTCGGGGTCGGTGAAGCTTTGCGGATCAGGTGCATCCGGTGTTTTTATGATTGTCATGCAAGTGGTTCCAAAAGGTCGATTTTCTCAAACGTCCGCACATCCACCAGCCCAAGGTCGGAAATCCGCAGTTCCGGGATCACCACCAGGGCCAACAGTGAATGCTGCATGTACGCGTTGTTCAGCTTACAGCCGCAGGCTTCCATCGCCGCGACCATTTTTTGCGCCTTGTCGGCCACTTCCGAGGCCGGCCGGTCCGACATCAGGCCGGCGATGGGCAACTCAACCAGTGCCAGCTCCTCGCCCTCGCGGAAAATGGTGATACCACCGCCCACCTCGGCCAGGCGGTTGGCGGCCAGCGCCATCTGCTCGCGGCTGGTGCCGACGACGATCATGTGGTGGCTGTCATGGGCCACGGTCGACGCCATTGCCATGTTGCCCTGGTATCCAAACCCGGACACAAAGGCATTAGTTACCCCGCCAGTGGCCTTGTGCCTTTCAACCAGCGCGATCTGACAGACATCATCTTCGCCTTCGACCAGCCCGCCGATGATTGGCAACTCGGCCTTCAGCGCTTTGGTCGGAGCCTGGTTTTCGACCACTCCGATCACATTGGCACGTATCCTGTTTGCGCCTGCCGGGGCTGCGATCTCAAAATCGGCATCCGTCAGAGTGTGTCCCAGGTGAACGGTGTTACGGGCCTTGTCCGGCCAGTTAAGGTGCGGGCATTCCACTGTGGCTTTACCGGCTTCGGCCACGACTTGCCCGCGCGCGATGACCATCTCGACAGGCAATTCGGTCAGATCCGAACTCAGAATAATGTCGGCCCGCCGTCCGGGGGTTACGGACCCTATTTCCCGCTCAAGCCCGAAATGGGTTGCGGTGTTGATTGTTGCCATTTGCAGCGCGATCAGCGGATCGCATCCGCAGGCAATGGCGTGACGGACAACGCGGTTCATATGCCCGTCGTTGACCAGCGTGCCCGAATGGCAATCATCCGTGCACAGAATGAAATTGCGGGGGTCCAGACCTTTCTGCGTCAGGGCAGTGATCTGACTTTCGACATCATACCAGGCTGAACCCAGCCGCATCATGGATCGCATCCCCTGGCGCACGCGGGCAATGGCATCCGCTTCGCATGTGCCCTCATGATCATCTGCCGGGCCGCCTGCGACATAGGCCGCAAAATCAGACCCTAAATCGGGCGAAGCGTAGTGCCCGCCGACGGTTTTGCCCGCCCGCTGCGTGGCGGCGATTTCAGCCAGCATCTTGGGGTCGCCATGGATCACGCCCGGAAAGTTCATCATTTCACCCAACCCGATAATGCCTGGCCAGGACATCGCCTCGGCTACATCATCGGGGGTGATTTCATAGCCGGTGGTCTCCAGCCCTGGTGCGGACGGTGCGCAGGACGGCATCTGCGTAAAGATGTTCACCGGCTGCATCATCGCCTCGTCATGCATCATACGCACGCCGTCCAGACCCAGAACATTGGCAATCTCATGCGGGTCGGTGAACATCGAGGTGGTGCCGTGCGGAATCACGGCCCGGGCAAATTCGGCCGGGGTCAGCATCCCCGATTCGATATGCATATGCGCGTCGCACAGGCCCGGAACGATATATCGCCCGTTTGCTTCGATGATTCGCGTCTTGGGGCCGATGCAGTGTGACGCGTCTGTCCCGACATAAGCCACGCGCCCGTCGGCTACGGCGACGGAATGATTGGGGAGCAGTTCGCGGCTGTGTACGTTCACCCAGATACCATCGCGGATGACCATGTCCGCAGCTTCGCGCCCGGCGGCAACTGAGATCAAACGGGGGGCGACATCGGGCCAGCTTGGGAAAGGTGTGTATTCCATGGCTCAACTTTCCCGAATGCGCGGTCAGGTGCAACCCCCGGCGGTCGGGTATCATGAAACCATCACAATTTGCCGGATGGGGCTGAGCACTTGCAATGCGCCGCGGTTCGGGTTTTGCATGGTGCCATGGATTATGACGCAATAGATGCAGACAGTTTTGGACGCAGCCTCAGTGGGATCGGTCTGAACTTGCTGGTTCGCGATGTACCGGCGGAATGCGCTTTCTTAGAGGCTGTTTTTAACATGACCAGCCACCAAGTGACCGCAGATTTTGCGATCGTCACCTACGGAACGCACGTCTTTCAGTTGCACTCTGACGGGACATACCACTCAAATCCCCTGCTTGGATTGCTGCCCGAGAATCCCCCGCGCGGGGCCGGTGTTGAAATTCGCTTGTACGAAACAGACCCGGACGATGCATCCGCCCGTGCAGAAGGGGCCGGGGGCACCGTTCTGCAGGCCCCAACGGATAAACCGCATGGATTGCGCGAGGCCTATATCCTCTGTGAAAACGGATATGCCTGGGTTCCCAGCCGCCCGAAAGACGTAAATCAGGACTGAGCTGCCAGCAGTGCGCAGCGCTGCCTGGCCCAACCAAAGGAGATGTCCAACGGGCATAGACGATGGGCGGGAGATCTACTCGCCGGGATCAGCTCGGAACGGGTTCGGCAATTTCCTTTCGCAGCCATTCAGCAAACGCAACTGCCCCTGAATTCTCTTCGGCCTGAGGTGAAAGCAACAGGTAGTACGCCTCGGGCATCGCGGCACGATGTGCGAAGGGGGCGATCAGGCTTCCTTTCTCAATCAGATGTTTGGCAATGGCGTCATGGGCCAGGCACAACCCGCCGCCTGCCATCGCGACGGACAGGCCAAACAAATAGGTCGTGGCATAAGTTATGGGCGGATTTTCCCAATTCAGGCTCTGATCTTCAGCCCAGCTTGCCCAGTTTGACATGAGGTTCGAACAGTCGAACAGGGGCTGCTGTTGCAGGGTCGCCAAAGTGACCGGATAATTCGGAGCACATACCGGATAATAGGCGTCGGAACATAGAAACTCGGTCCTCACGGTATCTGCCGGACGCAGCGAATAACGGATCTCGACCGCCGCGCCCTCGGCCATTTCCCGGGGTTCCCAAAGTTCGGTGAAGATATTCAGTTGGACATCAGGGTGCACAGCGCGAAACCGGGGCAGACGGGGGGCCAGCCAGTTTACCGCAAAGGTGATATTGCATTGCACCTGCACCGCGTTCTGCTGCGCTCCGGTAACGGCTTGGGTGCCCCGGACAAGGGTGCGAAAAGCGTCACGAACAACAGGCAAATAGGTTATTCCGGCCTCGGTCAGCTCCAGCGCTCGGTGACGACGCAGAAACAGGGGCTGCCCCAGGTGACCTTCCAGCGCCTTGATTTGTTGACTGACAGCACTTTGCGTCATGTTCAGGTCGCGTGCGGCCCCGGTAAAGGAAAGATGGCGGGCCGCCGCTTCAAAAGTGCGCAGCCAGCCCAAAGGTGGAAGCAGTTTTTGCATTGCATAACTCTGGCATTAGCTGAGCTAATGGATTAACCGCGAATTTTTCGTTGGTCAAACCCGTTTGCAAAAGGCACGGTTCCACGCAGACCCGAAATACAGGAGTTTCTGACATGACCGTTACCAGCCTGCGCCCCAATATTGACCACTGGCCCGAACGTGTGGACATGGCCGCCGCATTCCGCTGGACCGAACGGCTGAAGATGCACGAAGCGGTCGCGAACCACTTCAGCCTGGCGGTGAACGAAGACGGCACGCAGTTTCTGATGAATCCCAATCAGATGCACTTTTCCCGTATACGGGCCTCGGATCTGTTGTTTCTGGACGCAAATGACCCGAACGTGATGGACCAGCCCGGTGCACCGGACCCGACCGCGTGGGGCCTGCACGGATCGATTCATCGACATTGCCCACATGCGCGTTGCGTGATGCATGTGCATTCGATCTTCGCCACCGTACTGGCCTCGCTGGCGGACAGTACGATGCCTGCGATCGACCAGAACACCGCCACGTTTTACAACCGTTACGTTGTTGACGAGGAATTTGGCGGTCTGGCCTTTGAGAGTGAAGGCGAACGCTGTGCCTCGATGCTGGCGGACCCGAAAAAGAAAGTCATGATCATGGGCAATCATGGTGTTCTGGTGATCGGCAGCGATCCTGCGGACGCGTTCAACAGGCTCTATTACTTCGAAAGAGCTGCGGAAACCTACATACGCGCGCTGCAAACGGGACAGAAGTTGCGGGTTCTTCCGGACGAGATCGCCGAGAAAACGGCGCAAGAGCTTGATGACTATCCCGGGCAGGCCGAAGCGCATATGCGCGAAATCAAGGCCGTGCTGGACGCCGAAGGCTCGGACTACGCCACCTGAACCAGACCCTCCTGACGGGCAGAGCAACCGGACGTGTCTGCACGGCGCCGGAGCCCTGAATATTGCCGATCCCAACCACAGGATACTTCGACGTGACAGACAATTCTCAGATGCAGGACATGAGCCGCGAGTGGAATTACCACCCTGATCTGCCCTTGCAGAATCCTTCGGTGTTTCGCTGGCCACCTGATCCGGCGTATTTGGCGGGCTGGCTCGCCCGGAACTGGCTGACCCTTAGCGAACGGGTTCTGATGCTGGGATTGGCCGTTGCGCTGTGGGCGTTTTTCTACCCATCGCTCGAAACCGTCAGGACTTTTGCGTTTGGCTGGATTTTTCAGATCTGGCTGGTGAATTTTGCCATGATCTTCATCGTCGCCGGAGGGTTGCACTGGTACTTCTATACGCGCAAGGCGCAGGGTAAAAAGCTGAAGTTCGAACGGCGCGAGCAGGGCAAGAACAACAAGCTGTGGAATTTCAGCGATCAGGTGCTGGACAACATGTTCTGGTCTCTGGGGTCGGGCGTTCTGCAGCTGACCGGGTTTCAGGCCGTGACCATGTGGTTGATGGCCAACGGATATACGCCAACCATCACCTTTGCTGAAAATCCGGTCTGGTTCATCCTTTGGCTGATCCTGCTGCCAATGTGGTCGGCCTTTCATTTTTACTGGGTGCACCGTCTGCTGCATCAGCCGTTCCTCTATAAAAAGGTCCACAGCCTGCATCACCGAAACGTCAATATCGGCCCTTGGTCAGGTTTCTCGATGCATCCGGTCGAGCATTTCTTTTATCTCTCGACCCTGTGCATTCACTGGATTGTTCCGTCCCATCCGATCCACCTGTATTTCCACATCGTGTTTCAGGGCCCGGGCGCTGCGATGACCCATACCGGGTACGAGGAATTGCTGGTGAAGGATAGAAAACGGCTGGCTCTGGGCACGTTCTACCACCAGCTCCACCATCGGTATTACGAATGCAACTACGGCAATCAGGAAATGCCTTGGGACCGCTGGTTCGGAACTTTCCATGACGGCTCGCCCGAGGCGACCGAAGTTACCCGGGCGCGCAAGAAAAAGATGTTCGGCTGACTGGCGGCGGTTTCAGGTTCCGCGCGTCCGCAGGGCGCGCGGTGTCTCACCGAACTCGGCCCTGAACGCGCGCGTCAGGGCGCTGGGATCATCGTAGCCCGTGCGCAAGGCGATCTCGGCGATGCTCAGATCGGTTTCGGAAACCAGTTTGCGCGCCAGATTAAGTCGCAGCCGCCGATAAACCTGTGCCGGCCCCGCGCCGAGTTCAGAGTTCATTCGGATTGAAAGCGCCTTTTGGGAACGCCCCACGCGCCGGGCTATATCAGACACTAACAAAGGTGATTCCAGGTTTTCCTGCATCAGGCCCAAAGCCTTGTTCACATAGCCGCTGGTTGCACCGGCCCCGCCGGTATGAGAGCGTGCGGAGTCGCGGGTCATGAACAATTGGGACACTTCCAGGGCCAGGGCCTGCCCGTGATCCCGCCCGATCAGAAACAGGACCAAATCGAAAGCTGCCATGGCGCCTGAACAGGTAATGCGGTTGCGGTCGATGACATATCGCTCACGCAGGGCCGTGACTTCGGGGAAGCGTTCGGTAAAACCTGTCAGTTCCTCCCAGTGGATGGTAGCGCGATGCCCGTCCAGCAAGCCGGCCCGCGCCAGCAGCCAGCTACCGGTGTCCAGGCCTGCCAGTGTTTGGAACCTTTCTGCAGCCGATCTTAGTCCGGCCAGCGTACGCCAGCCGCCATGGGCCTGAAATCCGTATGACGGCATAACCCACAACATGTCGCCATGAGATTTTTGCAGCGTTTCATGCGGTGCGACCTGCAGGCCGGATGAGGATGTAACGGGCCCAGGATCCAGCGACAGGAATGTCCAGTCATAAAGGGTTCGCCCCGACAGGGTGTTCGCCGCGCGCAGCGGTTCGACCGAATTGGCAAGGCAATGGTTCGAAAACCCGTCGAACAGTAGAACGCCCAGTCGCTGCGTTGCAGGAGGAGATTTTTTCCATTTCGGCATGATAATCGTCTAATTCTGTATGATCGTGATTTCAAGCCACGTCAGGATAACGACAAGTCCAAATGTGGAGTGAACCGATGCAATATGGCCTGTCCGACGAACAGGAGATGATCGTCTCAACCGTTCGCAGCTTTGTCGAGAACGAGATCTACCCGCACGAAGAACTGGTCGAACGGACCGGTGAAGTTCCGCACGAGATCGCCGAGGACATCAAACGCAAGACTTTGGAACTGGGCTTTTATGCCTGCAACTTTCCCGAAAGTGTCGGTTGCGCCGGGCTAAACCATCTGGAATTTGCCCTGGTCGAGCGCGAACTGGGGCGGGGTTCGATGGCGCTGAACCATTTCTTCGGGCGGCCGCAGAATATTCTTATGGCCTGTGAAGGGGACCAGATCGAACGCTACCTTATGCCTGCCGTGCGCGGTGAGCGGATGGATGCGCTGGCAATGACCGAACCCGGCGCGGGTTCGGATGTGCGTGGCATGAAATGTGCAGCTGTGCGTGACGGCGGTGACTGGGTTGTCAACGGGACCAAGCATTTCATCTCGGGCGCCGAGCATGCCGACTTTATCATCGTCTTCATCGCTACAGGCGAAGATCAGACGCCAAAAGGCCCTAAAAAGCGGATTACGGCGTTTTTGGTGGATCGTGGGACTCCGGGTTTCACGATTCGGGACGGTTACAAGTCGGTCAGTCACCGCGGTTACAAGAACATGGTTCTGGACTTTGACGATTGTCGACTGCCCGATGCTCAGGTTCTGGGTGAGGTCGATGGCGGTTTCGAGGTCATGAACACATGGCTCTATGCCACCCGTATCACCGTTGCGGCCATGTCCGTGGGGCGCGCCCGCCGCGCCTTTGATTATGCGCTGGATTATGCCGCGACGCGCGAACAGTTCGGGCAGAAGATCGGCAAGTTTCAGGGCGTTTCGTTCCAGATCGCCGACATGATCACCGAGATTGACGCAGCCGATTTGTTGACGCTGGCCGCCGCCGACCGGCTGGACCAGGGTTTGCCAAGCAACCGCGAGATCGCCTCGGCCAAGCTTTATGCGTCGGAGATGCTGGCGCGGGTGACCGATGCCGCGATTCAGGTTCATGGTGGTATGGGGCTGATGGACGACTACCCGCTTGAACGGTTCTGGCGCGATGCCCGCGTTGAACGCATCTGGGACGGCACCAGCGAAATTCAGCGCCACATCATCAGCCGCGATCTGTTGCGGGCGCTGGGCGCATGACGCCGGAGCTCGTGTGATGGGTGCTTTGGCGCGCGTTCTGAACCCTTCGACACTGGCGGTCATCGGTGGCGGTGCGTGGTGCGCCGAAGTGATTTCGCAGGCCCGCAAGTTCGGATTTGAGGGAGAAATCTGGCCGGTTCATCCCAAGGCTGCGCAAGTCGCGGGTTTACAGGCTTATGCGTCGATTGAGGATCTGCCCCGCCCCCCCGATCTGGCTTTCGTGGGGATCAACCGTCATGCAACCGTATCCGCGGTTGCAGCCCTTTCTGCAAGCGGCGCGGGCGGAGCGGTCTGCTTCGCCTCGGGCTTCACCGAAGCGCGGGCCGAAGACGATCAGGCTGCCGATCTGCAATCGCAACTGGTCTCTGCCGCCGGAGATATGCCGATACTCGGGCCCAATTGCTATGGCTTTGTGAATGGCCTGAACCGAACTGCGGTCTGGCCGGATCAGCATGGAATGCAGCCTGTTGATCGTGGTGTGGCGATCCTGACGCAAAGCTCGAATATGGCCATCAACATGACGATGCAGCGCCGTGCCCTGCCGTTGGCCTTTATCCTGACCTGCGGGAATCAGGCTCAGACGCATCAGGCCGATATCGCGTCGGCCCTTTTGGAC
The DNA here is from genome assembly GCF_056531785.1 of Ruegeria sp. K7. Lineage (NCBI taxonomy): Bacteria > Pseudomonadati > Pseudomonadota > Alphaproteobacteria > Rhodobacterales > Roseobacteraceae > Ruegeria > Ruegeria sp. K7. Next base: position 6,645 of record NZ_JBQFMJ010000028.1, on the reverse strand, counting down.
GATGACCGGATCACCGCCATCGGCGTGCATATCGAAGGCTTTGGCGATCTGCGCAAATGGGAGGCGCTGGCCACCAAGGCGCACGTGCGCGGGGTGCCGATCGTCGCTCTAAAGATGGGGCGTTCCGCGCATGCACAGGCGGCGACGATCTCGCATACCGCGTCCCTGGCAGGAGGCGACGCCGGAGCACAGGCTTTTCTGGACCGCCTTGGGATTGCCCGGCTGGGTGACATTCCGAGCTTTCTGGAATGCCTGAAACTGCTGCATGTCACCGGACGTCTGGATGGCAACGGTCTGGGCATGATCAGCTGCTCTGGTGGCGAGGCGAGCCTGGGCGCGGATATGGCCGAGGGGCGCGATCTGCATTTCCCGCCGCTGACAGACCGGCAAAAGACCGATCTGCGCGCCGCGTTGGGGCCGATGGTGGCTTTGGCAAACCCGCTGGACTATCACACCTATATCTGGCGCGACACCGACGCGATGACCCGCGCCTGGACCGGATTGACCGGGCCGGACAAGGCGCTGACGATGTCGATTGTCGACTATCCCCATACCGATGCGACCGACTGGGCCTGCGCCACGCAGGCGGCGCTGAACTGCGTCGCGCACACGGGTCGCCCCTTTGCGGTAACAGCGACCCTGCCCGAACTGATGCCGCAGGACGTGGCGCGACAACTGGTCGACGGTGGTGTTGTCCCTTTTGCCGGCCTGCACGAGGCGCTGGCCGCAATCGAGGCGGCGGCGCGCGTCGTACCTGAACCGGCCGAACCGGTTTTGTTGCCCTCAAACTCTGACCCGGATCAGGTTCTGACCGAAGCGCAAGCAAAAGAGGCTTTGGCAGGTCACGGCGTGAAGGTGCCGCGGCGTGTTGTAGCTTGCAAAAGCAGCGTGGCCGAGGCCGCAGTCGGTTTGTGTGGCCCCTTTGCGGTCAAAGGCATTGGCCTGGCACACAAGTCCGAACATGGTGCGGTTCATCTCGGTGTAAGTTCCGATGCTCTGACCGCCGTGGCAGAGAAGATCGGCACGGACGACATACTGATCGAGGAGATGGCGGATGGCGGTGTTGCCGAGTTGCTGATCGGCGTCACGCGTGATCCGGCGCATGGATTTGTCCTGACTTTGGGGGCGGGCGGGGTACTGACTGAAATTCTGCGTGATACCGTCTCAATGCTCGTGCCTTCGTCCCGGCAGGCCGTGCAGAACGCGCTGGGACGGTTGGCCTGTGCACCGTTGCTGGCAGGATACCGGGGCAAACCGGCAGCGGATATCGATGCAATTCTGGACGCGGTCGAAGCCGTACAGGCGTATGTCATTGCCAATGCGGCAACTGTCAGCGAAGTTGAAATCAATCCTCTCATCTGCACCAAGGAAGGTGCGGTTGCGGTGGATGCCCTGATCCGAAAGGCAAGCTCATGAATCCGGTCAAAACCAAACGCGATGGCGCAATTCTGCAAGTTACACTGGACCGACCCAAGGCCAATGCCATCGATCTGGCGACAAGCCGCGTCATGGGGGACGTATTTCGCGATTTCCGCGATGACCCCGATCTGCGTGTGGCCATTCTGACCGGCGGAGGGGACAAGTTTTTTTGCCCCGGCTGGGATCTGAAAGCCGCGGCCGACGGCGACGCGGTTGACGGCGATTATGGTGTTGGTGGTTTTGGCGGGCTTCAGGAACTACGCGACATGAACAAGCCTGTGATCGCTGCCGTGAACGGAATCGCCTGTGGGGGCGGTCTGGAGCTGGCACTGAGCGCTGACATCATTATTGCCGCCGATCATGCCAGCTTTGCCCTGCCCGAAATTCGTTCGGGCACGATTGCCGATGCCGCCAGCGTCAAACTGCCCAAACGTATTCCCTATCATGTTGCCATGGAACTGTTGCTGACGGGACGTTGGTTTGATGCGGACGAGGCGCACCGCTGGGGTCTGGTCAATGAAATCGTTCCCGTCGATCAACTGATGGACCGCGCATGGGAGCTTGCGCGGCTTCTGGCAAGCGGCCCGCCTCTGGTCTATGCGGCAATCAAGGAAGTTGTGCGTGAGGCTGAAGATTCGAAGTTTCAGGACATCATGAACCGGATCACGCGGCGCCAATTGTCGACGATCGATACCTTGTACGGCTCTGATGATAATCTGGAAGGCGCGCGGGCTTTCGCCGAAAAACGCGACCCGGTCTGGAAAGGGCGCTGAACGGCGCGGCTATTCAAATGCGTTCGAACAGCGCGATGAACGCGGTGTCATCCTTGTTGTCGCCTGCAGCAAGATCTCCGTAGATGCGAACTTCGGTCAGGGTCAGATTGCGGATCTGATCCTGTTCCAACTCCCTTAGCGCCTCGGCAAAGCCGAGCTTTTCAAAGTGCCTGGCGTTGATGGAGAGCGCGAACTGCGCCCCGGCACGCGCTATGCGCAACAAAGCGGGCAGAACATCCGGCCCCAGATGGCCATGCGTGAATGTGCCTGACGAAACGATGCCGGCATAACTGTCTTGGGGAACCGGGATTCCGTGGTTCAGATCGGCCTCGATCGCATCCCGGTATATGTCCTTTCGCATTGCCTGACTCAGCATTTCACTACTGATGTCAGTGGCATCTATGGGTCCGACTCCCAGCCCTGCCAGCACCGCGCCGCACAGGCCGGTGCCGGCACCCACATCCAGAACCGGCCCTTGGCCGCCTGCACCGACAAAGGCGCGGGCGGTGTGAACATGAAGCTGATAGTCTTCGAGGGCCGCAAAGCCTTCGTCGTAATCTCCGGCCCATTCGGCATAGAGGCGTTTGTTGTCCTCTGGCGTTTTCAGCGCATAGGCGGCTTTCAGATCGGGGTTCTTGTCGCTCATGACACAATCAAAGGCGCATCAGGGGATTCGAATCAAGTATCCTCGGGCAGGTGCTTGCATCTGGCGCTTTAGCGGATCATCTAAGGGGCCATGACTGGATCTCTTTTTTCGTTTGGACACGGGTATTCGGCGCAGGCACTGTCGCGGCTGCTGATGCATGATGGATGGCAGATTGTCGGGACAACCCGGGATGCGGACGGGGCCGATGCAATCCGGGCCTCAGGTGCCGACCCTCTGATCTGGCCGGGTCAGGCACCTTCACTGGATGGGGTGACGCATTTGCTGATCTCGATCGCGCCGACGGCAAAAGGCGATCCGGTTCTGGCCGCCCTGCGGACCGAGATCGAGGCGCGGGCCAATCAGTTTTCCTGGGTGGGATATCTGTCGACAACCGCGGTTTACGGCGATCATCAGGGCGACTGGGTCGACGAATCGACGCCGCCTGCACCAACGGCTGACCGGGGCCAGTGGCGCTTGCACGCGGAACAGGAATGGGCGGGAATTCCGGGCCTGCCGACGCATATCTTCCGACTGGCGGGCATCTATGGTCCCGGGCGGGGACCATTTTCCAAACTCAAACGCGGCGGGCTGCGGCGGATCATCAAGCCGGGGCAGGTTTTCTCGCGCATTCACGTTGCCGATGTTGCGCAGGTACTGCGGGCGTCCATGGCACGGCCCAATCCCGGTTCTGTGTACAATGTTTGTGATGACGAGCCTGTTCCGCCTCAGGACGTCATCGGTTACGCGGCAAAGCTTCAGGGGCTTCCGCTGCCGCCAGCCGTGGCATTTGAGGACGCTGACATGACTCCGATGGCGCGCAGTTTCTACAATGAGAACAAGCGCGTCAGAAACGACCGTATCAAGGAAGAGCTGGGCGTGCGGCTTCTTTATCCCGACTATCGTGTCGGGCTGGAATCCCTGATGAAGCGGTAGCGGTTAAGAAACGCCATTTCTGACTGGATCTTTTACTGTTGAATCCCCGGGTCAGGCGACCTGCGGGGATGAGTGTGGTGTGCATGTCGGGTGTTGGTCCGGCCCGATCAGGTTTCGCTGTCTGAGGTGAATTCCAAGTAATAGCTAAAAGCTATGAAATTGATCGGAAAACAAAACTTTTTTGCATGGTTTGAATTTGCTAATCCTGCCGGTGAGTGATGTGGACGACTCGGCACGATGAGTGCTGTTCGAACCACTATACTTATCTGAGATTTGCACACGCGAACCTGCCGGACTTAGCCAGGATTGGAGATCGATATGGACGGAAGTGATAACCCCAAAACAGGCGGATGCCCTGTCATGCATGGTGCGGGTACCCGGTCGAACCGGGACTGGTGGCCGAACCAGTTGAACCTGTCGATTCTGCACCAGAAAACCCCAGCATCAAATCCGCTGGGTGCGGATTTTGATTATGCCGAAGAATTCAAGAAGCTGGACATGAAAGCGCTGAAGGAAGACCTTTATGCGCTGATGACGGATTCGCAGGACTGGTGGCCGGCGGACTATGGCCACTACGGTGGCCTGTTTATCCGGATGGCCTGGCACAGCGCCGGGACGTACCGGACGGCGGATGGACGCGGCGGGGCCTCGACGGGAAACCAGCGGTTCGCACCGTTGAACAGCTGGCCGGACAACGGCAACCTCGACAAGGCCCGCCGTCTTCTGTGGCCGATCAAACAGAAATACGGCAACCAGATCTCATGGGCCGATCTGATGATTCTGGCCGGTAACTGCGCCATCGAGTCAATGGGCGGCAAGACCTTTGGTTTCGCCGGAGGCCGCGAAGATATATGGGCGCCCGAGGAAGACATCTATTGGGGCGCCGAGACGGACTGGCTGGCTCCGACAGACAACCCGCATAGCCGCTATTCGGGCGAGCGCGATCTGGAAAACCCGCTGGCCGCCGTGCAGATGGGCCTGATCTACGTGAACCCGGAAGGCCCGGATGGTGAACCCAACGTTCTGGCCTCGGGCCGCGATATTCGCGATACCTTTGGCCGGATGGCGATGAACGACGAGGAAACCGTTGCGCTGGTTGCGGGTGGTCATACTTTCGGCAAAGCGCACGGTGCGGGCGACCCCGATCTGGTAGGCCCGGAACCAGAAGCCGCCCCGATCGAGGAAATGGGCTTTGGCTGGATCAACAATTTTGGTTCTGGCAAGGGGGATGACACCACGACCTCGGGGATCGAAGGCGCATGGACCGCGAACCCGATCAAATGGGACAACGGCTATTTTGACCTGCTGTTCGGCTATGACTGGAACCTGACCAAAAGCCCCTCGGGCGCGTATATCTGGGAGCCGGTCGGCGTGAAAGAGGAAGACATGGCCCCGGCGGCGCATGATCCGTCCAAGAAGGTGAAGACCATGATGACAACCGCCGACATGGCGATGCGCATGGACCCGATCTACGGCCCGATCTCGAAGCGTTTCCATGAGAACCCGGAAGAGTTCGCAGATGCCTTCGCACGGGCCTGGTTCAAACTGACCCACCGCGACATGGGTCCGCGTTCGGCCTATATTGGTCCGGAAGCCCCGACCGAAGAGTTGATCTGGCAGGACAACGTTCCGGCCGTGGATCACGATCTGGTCGATGATGCGGATGTGGCAGACCTTAAGGCCAAGATTGCAGCGGCAGGATTGTCGGTGTCTCAGCTGGTTTCGACCGCCTGGGCCTCTGCTTCGACCTTCCGCGGATCTGACAAACGCGGAGGTGCCAATGGTGCACGTATCCGGCTTGCGCCGCAGAAAGACTGGGACGTCAACGAGCCTTTGAAACTGTCCAAGGCGCTGGATGCCCTGTCGGGAGTTCAGAAGGCTTTTAATGGCGGACAGTCGGGTGGCAAGAAAGTATCGCTGGCGGATGTGATCGTTCTTGCGGGTGCGGTTGGAATCGAGCAGGCGGCCAAAGCCGGTGGTCAGGATGTCGAAGTGCCTTTCACCCCGGGCCGCGCGGATGCAACGCAGGAACAGACCGATGTCGAGAGCTTCTCGGTGATGGAACCCATTGCCGACGGTTTCCGCAACTACCAGAAGGCCGACTACACCGTCTCACCCGAGGAGTTGCTGGTTGACCGGGCGCAGTTGTTGAACCTGTCGGCACCCGAGATGACAGCACTTGTTGGTGGCCTGCGCGTTCTGGGCGCCAACTTCGGCGACAGCAAGCATGGCGTCTTCACTGATCGTGTCGGAGCACTGACCAACGACTTCTTCACCAACATTCTGGACATGAGCACCGAATGGAAGCCCGCAGGCAAGGGCGTCTACGAAGGGCGCGACCGGTCCAGCGGAGAGGTCAAATGGACCGGCACCCGAGTTGATCTGGTCTTTGGTTCGAACTCGCAGCTGCGGGCACTGGCCGAGGTCTATGGTCAGGCCGACGCCGAGGGCAAATTCGTCTGTGACTTTGTCTCGGCTTGGAACAAGGTGATGAACGCGGATCGTTTCGATCTGCACTAAACCAGCGACCATTACTGTGATTGCGCCGCCCTAGGAGACTCGGGCGGCGTTTTCTTTGGTTAGGACCTAGGTGCATACCAAACAGTGGGTACGATTCCGCCGAAAGGTCGACTTCTTACCCGGTTTCTGCAGCGCACAAGCCGCTCAAACGCGCGAACTATTAAGATAACCTGTTGTTTTCATTAACCCGCGTCAGTTTCTGCAGTGAAATGTGAAGTTTTTTGAAAATGGGGGTTGCAGGTCCCAGACCTAATCCGTAAATACCCCTTCACCGGCGCTGCTGAGGCGGTGCTGACGGGTCGGGGAGACGGCCTGACGGACTGGAAAGACGGTTGAGACGCTCGGGAGAGACCG
>NZ_JBQFMJ010000027.1:0-26374 GCF_056531785.1 Ruegeria sp. K7 | reverse complement strand
CATCCCAACCATGTCTGGGCGATTGATTTTGTCCATGACAAGCTGAGCAGTGGGCGGAGCTACAAGATGCTGACTGTGCTTGATGAGTACAGGCCGTCAACATTTCGCAGGGCTTCAGGATGTTAGGATGTTGGGTTTCTTGGTCCAAATTAGGCGAACTCGAAGTTGAACCAACCGAAGCCAACGTCAAAGAATTTGCGGCCCGCGCCAGAAAACAGAAACAACGGGTCTACGGGCGCCTTACAGCGGCCTTAGAAGAAAATTCAAAGCTTCTTAGGATCGAAGGGCTGCAGGATTTCCTGCGGTTCGAAAGCATGGTCCAAGGGTGGGTTCAAGCGTTTGCCTTTTGCGGGCCAATGGTTGGCACCGTGAAGGATCATTACGACTACGACTTGGATAGTCTTCGTACTGTTTTTCAGATCGATGAAAAGGAGCTCAACCCCCTCAAAGATGTATCCACAAAAATTACTGTCAAATGGTACAGTGGGGCATGAAATCAAGTACTTGTAGCCATCGGGTTTACGCATTTCACCTAGGTCGCTTCGGGTTTTCGGGTTATCATAAAATGAATTTTCCCAAGCCTCTGGCTTTACAAAATTTCCGATTCAGTAACCTTGGTGCACTAGCGCAAAATACGTCGACAATGACGTTCCAGTCTTCAAGATTTCACCGGTGTATATTGCGTTCATTTGTTGCGTCGCAGCATTCCACGTTTGCAGTAAGCAGGGTTTCCGTTCTTAACATTCTGGAAACCGGAGCTTACCAATACCGACCACAATAACCTTCTCGAATAAGGATCGCGGCCAGATCGCGCCCGTCACCCATCCGGCAGCTTCCGATTTTCCGGTCATAGCTAATACGTCCGTTTAAGTGGCAGGTAAGCCTTTGCCCGGTGACCAACTCACGCATCCGCGCTGTTGCCTGCCGGCCTTTCGCGGTTTTCGCCTCAGCACAATCCAGAGAACCAAAGCGAATGGGAATACCTGATACTTCTATCGTGTCACCGTCTCGGACGTGGGTTACTTGGCCGTTTATCGTTTGGGTCGCGGTTATCGCTACTATCGGCCCGAGGTATTCTGGAAAACGCTCTGTCGCCTTGTAAACCGCTAGACCAAGCAGAATGATTATCACAAGGAAGTTGCCAATTGTTGGCCGCCGTTGACGTTGGAATCTTCTTGATTGAGGCATGCGACCCTGCGTTCCAACGGGTCTAAACTTATTGTTGGTAGAATTTATTAGGCGCATCAGGCGGCGGTATTGCTTGTTGCTAAGCCGTGTGTTGCGCTCAAAGCGGTTCAGTTTTGCTTGCATGTCACGGAGAAAATTGCGCTCCCCTGCACTGATGGCGGTCGAAACCAAGGCCAATCTTATGGCTTTCTGAATTTCATCAAGCTTTTGCTGCGAAAACGGCATGTGGAAATGATGTCGAAGGATCCAGTAATGATTTCAGATTACTCTTTCAGTGGTCTGTCACCATTGGTTTTAAGAAATTGTTTTCAGGCCGCACTTTTGGAGGAATGCAAATGTCTCATCATAGAAGTTTGGTGGTCTTGTCACGTCGGCGACATCTCCTTTTGGTACGAAAATCACCATGCCCTGTCGGGCGCGGGTCAAAAGTACGCGGTAAGCGTTCAGAAGATATAGCCGTTTCGTTTCGTCGCGAACACTCTGCCAGCGTGTACCTTTGAATGCGTGATAATTCCATTCATCATCCACACGACGCAAGTCCGCGTCCCAGCAAACGCCTGCCCAATCCAGTTCAAGCCCCTGAATATCAAATTGCGTCGCGACCTCTTCTAGGTAGAAACTAGAACGCACGTCGAAGCGATCGTTCAAAAACCAGTTGGCCGGTTCGATCTTTGCCTTAACGTGTATACCTTCCGGACGCAGGCGGTACCCACCAGAAGATGCAACCAGTCCAAATCGTTCTGTTCCGCGGGCTTTGTTTCGAAGCCACGTCCGAGCTTCGGACAAATCGCGTGTAAGAACGATCGGGTATCTACTCATCAGGTGCACAAATTGGTCTTGCGCGCCGATGACATCACCATCAAGGATGAGGCTTACGAACGAAGAAAGCCGTTCGGCCCTAAAAGATCGCATCGAAACAGACAAATGTAGATCGTTGTGTTTTTGGATTTCCGGCGCCTGAAGCATGTCTGCTGCCATATTGTCGACGGTGTAATGCCTATCCTCCAGCAATGACGAAGCGTGCACATCCCAGTTTGGATATTGGGATCGTAAGGCCGTCAACCATTCCATGAGGCCAGCTTCGCCTGTGTTGATTTCTTGGCCGCCGCCAATCAGGCAGACTATTGTGCACCAGTCGGTATGCCGATCCATCACACCAATGAGGAACTCTGGCTCTGACATGTTGAAGTCGTCATGGCCGCGGCCTTGCATGAAGCGGGTGGCTTGATCGCTGGTCCAGGCGCGCTGCGCCTCATCGAAGACCACGACCTTCTCGAATGGAACATCTGAGTTGGCAAGATAGTGATCACGGAAATGATGGATGTTCTGAACAAAGCGGCGGACAGCGCGTTGGGCGTCGCCCTTCCGAACTCCATCCCGCGTGACCTGATCCCTGGCCAGTGCTTCACGCAATACTTCTACCAATGGTCCATTGCCAGAAAGAAAGACAGCATGTTCATCCTCGTGCCGTTCCGCACGCTTGGCGGCGATGTTTAGACCAGCAAGGGTTTTGCCTGCGCCAGGAACTCCAGTGATAAAACAGATCGATTTACGCCTATCTCGCTTAGATGCCTCAATCACCTCAGCGATGCGACCCGAAGTTGCCTGTAAATTCTTAGCACTGGCATCTGACCGCGATATCTCATCGACGGCGTGGCTGCGGTACAGAGCCTCTGCCGCCTCGATGATCGTTGGCGTCGGCCGGTAACCTGATGACTGCCAGCTGATCGGATCTATGTGGCCTTTGGGCGCTTCAGGGGGCGCCACAGCAGCCAATACAGACGCTAGGCTATTTGCCCCGGCTAACACCGGCTTGGCCACTAGATCAGCCGCCCAGAGCGGCTCTGAGGGGCTGCGTTGCGCACGGGTCGCAATCAACACCGGCACAATCGGCAGGTCGTGGCTGCCGAGATGGAAATTTTTTAGGTCAAGCGCATAATCCTCCACCTGATCGATGGCGTGCTGATCGAAGTTCTCTGAACCGACCTTGAACTCAATCACAAATACGATGCCGCCCTGAATGATGACTGCATCGGCGCGTTTACCCATTCGCGGAATTGAGAATTCAAGGAATAAGTGTCCCGTCGGGTTGCCGCCGAGCTGAGCCTTCAGAATGGCGATCTGAGATAGCCACGCACCGCGCTGCTCATGTTCCAAGGCATGGTGGTGACGCCTTGTGAGTTCGCCAAGAATAGCATTGTCGTGGCAAGCTAAGAAGTCAGATATCGGGGCTGAGTAGTAGGAGTTTTGCATTACCCGCAGGTTTAGGATTTTTTACAAAATTGCAACGGCTTAACGACGCTCTACCTCGTAATTCACTTGCTTTGTTGCGGGCTAAAAGGTCGGTGCACTTAAGTTCACTTCACACTCGGAGCGGCCATTAGTCCAATTTGCAGCAAATGGCCGTTCAGAGCCCAAAATCAACCGATGCTGCTTAGAACACCAAAGTCAACAATGCGCAGAAAGCGGACTTTGCAAAGTTCAAGTCGTTTCACGAGAGCAGACCATCATTCACTGAACGGCATTGGCAAAACTCGTCCCGATCTACAGTTGCCTTGAGAGCTGGATGGAGCGAGTGCATTCGGAATTTCCGAGGTCATACTTCCGAATGCTGCGCCTTCACCAATTCAAAATGTCAGTCGCGCTCGTAATCCAAGAACGGTCACGGCTCCGTCGCTTGAGTTAAATGCTGGATTATCCAAGTACTGTATACTTGGCGTAATCGCGAAGTTCTGAGCGACCTGCCAGCGATAGAATGCTTCCACTGCGACCTGGTCTTCATCTGAATTCGGTGGGCGGCCCCAACTGGCACCAAGCCCCACTTCACTCGCTCGGAAAACGCCCTTCGTAATACCAGCGGCTGCGTATCTTTGGTACGGTGTGCTGGCATCTTCGTTTGCCCATGCAAGTCGGGCAAAAGTTCCAATGCGCGAGTCTTCGAAGGTGTAGCTCCCTGTTAGCCCCACACCGTAGTTGTCATCGTCGGTGTGCCAAAGAGCTACGTGAACGTTGTTAAATAAAAACGAAGCATCGGACACGCTTTGATCGGTCCAACCAAACTCAAGAGCTTTGAAGTAGTCGCCATCCCCAAGAGTATCAAAGCTCAGGCTATCGTATTGCCCATTGGCATCCATGACCATGCCGAGAACATAGAAATTGGTGCGTGGAATACCGATGTACCCAGAGATTCCAAACGAACCGGCCGACGGATAGCCAATAGTAGGGTTCAAGATAATGCTGTTGTTTTGGAACGACGTAAGATTGTCGGAGTATGGCGTAATGTCGAACTGCGAGAAGGCACTCATGTAGCCTACATTGACCTCAATTGGGGCATCGCCAGCGTCTAATCGCTGACGCCATTTCAAGACCGTGATCCCCCATTGTTGATTAGACCAATCCGGTGCGCTCGTTCCGACCCAACCAAAGTTGGCTGCCAGCGCCTCTGGCGGCAAGGCTGTACCAATCCGGTGGCGGTTTTCAACTCTGAAGTCCAAAGTACCTTTTCTGGAGGGATCGTGTCGGTTTAACAGGTCCCACGAAAAGAAGGCCCGGAAAATCCCACCAGTTGCGTGAGTCTCGCCTACAGAATTGTCGGACCACTGAGTGTTGAAGCTGTAGTCAAAACCCAGATTGAAGCCATAACGTTCGGCCAAACGAGCTTTCCAATCCAACCACGGTTTCAGCGCACTATCGATTGCAGGAAAATCGAATTCGGCCTCTTTGGTTGCTTCAAGTTCCTCCAGCGTTCCCTCTACCGAGGTAGGAGAAGTTGGAATAATCGGTGCTGAATCAGTGGTGTTTCCAGCATCCTGCGCTCTCAATTCAAAAGGTGAAGCTAACAGAGTAAGTGTGAACAGAGTTAGAAGTGTGAGAATGCGCGAGGTAGCCACACTTGCACTTTTCGAATTTGGCTCTTGTGTACGCAATAGTTCGGTCACGATCAGATACCTGCTTTTGTACCCGACGACCAAATCGACCGCCGGGGGCATTTTTTGATCAGATGATCCCGAGGAAAGGCTTGCGCAGCGTTCCTTCGTAGACCCATTTAGTTAAAGTCGTGTAGTCCCAGACAGGCATGCGGACTGCGTCCTGCACTTTGTAAGCTGCGGGCGGCAGTTCAGTGCATTCCAAAAGGATACACTTAACTTCCGGGTTACTGGCAACCAGGGCCTTTGCGCCTTCCACGATCTCGTTCTCAAGCGCGAGCATGTTGTAACTACCGGTGAGTTGCAGCACGTTTTGCATTTCTGGACCATTCTCTAGGCCTTGGATAACGAGCCGCTCCGCTTTCTGCTGGGGGGTGACGCCACAGTTCTCAATCGCCGGTGAAGCAGCAAGAGCCTCGCCATTGGCAGTCACGATGCCAACTTTTGAACGTGGCGGTAAACTCGCAATCATGGCAGGCAGTTGGAGTAGGCTGGAGGAGAAAAGAGGCGTATCGATTTGCTCGGCGATTGCTTGTTGGTAAGTTCCGTAGAACCCACAGTTCGCCATGATCGCACGAACGCCTTGAAGCTCCAGCCACTTCGCGGCCTTAACCATTTCAGCAGTAAAAGACTCGGTCGGAACGGGGGCAAGAATGTCATAGACATTTGGGGGAACGGCTTCCCGGTACAACATCGGAAAATCGAATGTTGTTGCATTGCCCATGTTGCCCGGCGCCATCGGCAAATACGCTCGTGCCTGAATAAGGCCAATTGTTACACCCCCTACATTCCTGCCGAACCACCAGTCAATATTGGCGTCTTTGCCAGCGGTGAACTCTGGAACATAGTAGTCACTCGTACGTTCTGCCGGTGGCGACAATTGTTCGGATGGGGTGGTGTACCAGTCGGGTGCCTCTGCCGGTGGGTCTGGGGTATAGAGCGCTTGTGCTTGAGCGTCACGGGTAGCGGCGACAAACCCAGCAGCTAGCGCAGCGGCGCTTCCCGCCTTAAGAATATCGCGCCGGATGAGCGAACTTGGTGCCCCATCGTCTGGTCGAATATCCGCGTCGGGGGTCTCATTGATTTCTTGGAAGCGAACTTTTTTGTCGCTGTCGTTGTTGGGATTCTCGGTCACAGTGAGCCCTCCATTTGGCGAATAGCGCGGTGTCGGAATGGGTTGCTGGCGTTAGCCGCAACGAGACATTTTATGGGGTTCACTCTGACAGTTCTGATCGTTTTCAGTCTGACGATTTCGATCAAGGCGATGCGATTATTGACGGAAATCATCAGGGCGGCGACAATAAATCCTATTCTGATGTCATAATGGCTATGTGGATCATGGACCTTGCATATTTCGAGGATCAGGCATGAGCGGCCCAACGCAACCCCTGATCCGGCTTTCAACGGGTAAGCCAGCGCTTTCCGCGCTGGACGCCGTTTATGATTGCTCTGACGAATTACTCACGCGGATTGGTTTGGCCCGAGAGTCCTTCGATGATCCGGAGATATTCGTTCATGCAATCGTCATGTACCAGTTCTTTGAGGAGGCAGCTTCCGCAGCTGAAGACCCATTCTTTTTGGCAAGGATCGGCAAAATGATAGCAGGATCAAAGTGGCCTCCCTTGATTGAGGCCGCAGATTGCGCTGTTACATTGGGATCGTTCCTCACCAAACTGGTTGTGGTGGCAACTGATCATTCGAGTTCCACCGAGCATCACTTGGATGTAAGCGGAAAATCAGGCTTCCTGTTTGGTCGCAGATACTACGACACACCGTTCGTACCAGCTCAGATAGATGGTTTCTTTGCAGCGATGTTCGGAGAAATTATTAAGCGATCCATCGGCGAAAAATGGAACCCCGATGACGTGATGGTCACAATAAGCGACCCAAACGCACTTCCGTCCGAATTTCTTGGATGTTCGGTTTTGGCTGGAGATCGACGGGGGCATCGCGTCGCTTTCCCAGCAATCTGGCTAACGGAGCCATTTTCTTCCGATGACTTTTTCAAAGGGCCAATTGAACGATCTGGCACGTCGCTACCTCCGAAGCGAGTAATTGTCAGTGTTCGAGAAGCTCTCAAACCACACATTGGCGTGCAGCCATTAAACAATGAAATTGCCGCAGGTATCTGTGGTCTTTCAGAGCAGCAACTGTCACGTAAACTTCGCAAGGAAGGCACAAGCTTGGGCAAGTTGATTGCTGAATTGAAATGTGAACATGCAGAAATGCTTCTTTCTCAGCAGAAGGCCAGCGTTGCAGAAGTCGCAGAGGTGCTAGGGTATTCCGACGCAACCAGTTTCGCTCATGCCTTTCGTGGCTGGACAGGTAAGGCACCGAGTGACCTAAAAAAGCAGCGTGAAAACTAGGTGCCCTTACTGATTGCAAACTAGGACAAGATCGAGCAGGAAGAGGTCGTTCAGTCCGAAAGACAAATAGTCGGCTCGGGATATTGAAGGTCAGTGCTAAGCTGATTAGCCGTTCAGAACAGTGACGGCTTCAAGTTACCTTGCTCGCATTGACGCGAGGCCGTTGAACGGCAGGTTTGTTGCGCTCTACGAAACTGCACAGTCTAGGGCGAATGTCCGGTTTGGGCTGCGAGCGGTCATTTTCGTTCGGCATCCGACGGCAGCATTGTCCGCTTGTCGGGATTTGCAAAGTTCAGTTTGGAATGTCCGGCTAGGGCTGCCTCCAGACATAGGCACGGGAACCAGCGAAGGTCGACTGCGAGCCCAAAGTGGACAACGAAAAGATGGCCAATCGGTATAGGGTTTCTATTGCGGTTTCCTATCAGCGGCTACTCTATTGCGTTTTGAAATGTTGCGGTAAGCCGTTTGTTCAAACCGTGATGAGGTTCGGCTGAAGAACCGTAGTGCAACTCAGCCAAAGCAGCGATGTCATTGAAAATGACTACGGAGCCGCCTTCTTCATTCGCGTAAACCAATAGTTTTTGGCAAAAGGCATCCAAACCAATTGCCGGAAAGCCCGCCATAGCCACGCCACCGGGTGCTGGTCCGCCGAACAGTAAAAGTACCGCCTCCGGCAGGTCCACCCCCAGTTGGGACGCTTCGGTCGCAAAATCGATTTCACCGAACCAGACAGTATCGTCCTGCCCCATGACAGCTGTCCTGAGACGTTCGACTGCCTCTGGTACGCTGAGCAGAGTTTGCAGTTCGATGATCCCGTAGTCGGCAAACAATCCGTTGGTCGGCGCTGATGTTGCATCCAAGTCGTTTAGAACTTCGAGCATCTTGCTCTGAAACGCACTCAACGAAGAAGCGTCCGTGAGCCCATGCCGGACTTTGAGAAATTGAGAGTCTGTGTAGGCGATCTGTGGACGACCATCCTGATCGAAGGAAAGAACGCGAAAAGGAAGGTCCAGACCTGCTCGCACGTTCTCTTTCAGAATGGGCGTGTTTATCTCTGGATCAGAGAAAAGGAGCACACGAGACGCTGGCATTTCTACACCTTCGACTTTGGCCAGTCGCGCGTGATCTATCGATGCGATTGGCGTAGCTCCCGCTTCTTCAACGGCAGTCTCAAGCACTAAGAAGTTTTCGTCCACCGCACTCTGGGCAGATGACGATTGTGCAAGAGCCGATGTCGAAATTGATGAAGTTGCAATCATCGAGAGAACAAAGAAAAACCTCAGCATCTTTTCACTTCCTGTTTCATCGTGCTTTTTTCAGTGAAACCGCCGCCAGAGCTGCAAAAGCTATCTCGGCCGCAAGGTAAAAGAGAAGTATCCCGTTCGGAACTCCATCGATAAGAATGCTTAGTATGCGTCCAACGGCCAGTCCCGACATAAACAAAAAAAGAACCCAAAGCGCCGGTCGTTGTAGATCTGGTTTCACCACGGCCGCTAACCAAAACAAAGCGTTTGCCAGGTAAAGTCCCATAATCGCACGGAAGACATGCGTCTGGTTCGTTCCTTCCACCGAAAATCCCAGCAAAACTGGGATCGAACTGCTTGGCATCAGACCGTATGATAACGCGATTGGCATGAGGCCGACGGCAGCAAGCAGAAGGACCAATCTAGCACTCATGGAGGACTCCGTCTCGTAGAGGTTTCGCTTTTTGCGAGATTCCTAGTCGGTTATTTTGGGCATCCGATGATCCGAGCCGGATGCCCACGCTGCGGTGGGAAAGGCGTATTGGTTGCCTAGCTTCCTCTACTGAGAGATGCCGCCTTCGGTTGATGTTTGTTCTTCAACATGGTCTTGATTGGCGACCGGCTTCCCGCGCGGAGGGAACTCCTCGAAAGTAGCGAGATGTGCCTGCACTAACCGGGCGGCTGGGCCGAATGCCCACATTTTCTCACCCATCCAGCGGACGTACATACCGCTTTCCTCCGCAGCTTTTTCGTAGGGATCGCGGCGGAGGTTGAAAAGCAAGGGGGCGACCAGTTCTTCCTTCGGGCCTGACCAGCCGTGGTTTTGAACGACAAAGTGCGCTTTCCAATCGTTGTAGCGTACTGCTTGGAGGTCCGTACCCTGATAGTAAATCAGCTCGCGGCGATTGCTCTCTTCGTCCTCACCGGTCAAGTAAGATAGTTGGTTGTAGCCATCCAAGTGTACTTTGTACCCTTCATAACCATCTAGGAGCTTTTCTCTTAAGTCTGTGGGGCCTCCCGCCGCGGCTACAAGTGTTGGCATCCAATCCATTCCGCTGAAGATACCGTTCAAAACCTGTCCTTCAGGAATTTTGCCCGGCCAGCGAATAATCGCGGGAACCCTGAAGCCACCTTCCCAGGTAGTACCCTTTTCCCCATGAAACGGCGTCGTACCGCCATCGGGCCACGTCAGTGTTTCTGGGCCATTGTCGGCGGTGAACATCACTATGGTATTATCGGCAACTCCCAGATCCTCAAGGTGGCTGAGAACGTTACCAACGTTGTTGTCCAACTCCTTCATGACAACATCCTGAAGTCCGCGCCCATTGCCCAACATAGCTTCGTATTCGGGGCTGAGGTGGGTCCAGACGTGTGCACGGGCTGGAGCCATCCAGACAAAAAACGGAGTGTCCGACTCTACTGCACGAGAAATGAAGTCCTTCGTGTAAGATGTCACTTCGTCATCCAAAGTCTTTTGGCGCTCAGGAGGCGCAGGCCCGTCATCAATAATGCGCTGCTTCCCGACTTTTCCAAATCGCGGGTCGACTGTTTCGTCTACTTCCTCTGTTGCAAATGAATGAATGATGTTGCGAGGCGCAAATTGCGCGTTGAATTCTGGGTCGTCTGGCCAATCCGGATCAGACGTATATTCCATAGCATTCAGGTGGTAGAGCCAACCCCAATACTCGTCGAAACCTTTTGTAGTCGGTAGGAACTCATTGAGGTCGCCTAGGTGGTTTTTTCCAAACTGTCCCGTCGTATACCCCAACTTTTTCAGGAACATCGGAAGCGTTGGGTCATCTGGGTTTAAACCTATCGGATCACCCGGCAGTCCAACCGTGTGCATACCAGTCCGTATTGGCAATTGTCCGGTCATGAAAGCTGATCGACCGGCAGTACAACTTGGCTCGGCATAATAATCTGTGAGACGAGCACCCTCTGACGAGAGACGATCCAAGTTCGGCGTCTCGATGCTTTTGACACCTCCGTGGTAAACGCCGACGCTCGCCCAACCTACGTCATCTGCCATGATGACAAGAATGTTGGGCGGGGTATGTTCGTCGGCCCAAGCTCCAGTGAAAGCAAAGCAGACGGCACCCGTTACTGAGATAAGCTTGTTCATTAAGACCTCCCGGCTTGGTACTACTTACCAACCATAGGAAAAACATCGGCTTAGAGGAACGGTCTGATTTGTTAACTTTTTGGGCTCAGCACCTTGGTGCAAGAAATTTCTTCGGCCGCAAAGTCCGCATCTCAGAGGGTGTAAAGCTCATAGTGAAGGTCCGCTTCGGGCTGCCTCCAGTCACTAGTGCGAACAGTGGTGAACGCGGCTTCGAGCCTAGCGCCGGTAATTCGCTGGAGCGGTAAACCCTCCATTCCGAAGTTTTATTGGGCCGCAGCCAGCGGTGATGCCGCCACGGCCCACGTGGTAAAACGTCAGTTCGTTGGGGTCACATCGACTAACGTTGGTTCGCGATCACCGCTGGTTTCAAAGACGATCATCTCGTCTCCCATAGCTCCGAAGTCAATCTGCTTCATATCGACCATATGCACCGTTCTGTCGTACATCGTGTGATAGTAGTAGACGAGGTTGAGGGAGTCCGCAGCGGTCGTGATCTGAGTTGCGCTGTAAAGCAGGTCGTCCGACTGCACATCGTCTTGAGCGCCCTCCGCTGCATCGGCCGGAATGTTGAAATTATCCAGAATGCGAAACGCCTCGCGCACGGTGTCATAGCCACCTTGCGTCTCCCGCGCCGTCTGAGAAAAGGCGACTGCGCGGACGAACCGGGATGGGGGTGTGAAGTCGCCTGGCAGCCCTATCATTCCACTCCCAGCGCCAAGGGGCGCGAAAGTAACGCCACTTGCCTCAACTTCCGGAAGCCCAAGGGCCGACAGGTTTACGTAGTTGTTAAGGTTCGTCATGTGCCAATCGTAGTTTGGCGAATTGGTGATCACGCCAAGCGGAGCATCGAAAATCGTCAGTTCACCGTCAATGTACTCGACAACGATCCTTCCGCCGAACCGGTCAGCAACCAACATATGAAATGGGAAGGGAAATCCGAGAGTCTCATCTACGACCCCGACAACACGGACATTCGCCAACCCGGTGGCAGCCTCTTCAACTGTCTCAAATTGGGAAAGGACATAGCTGGCTAGCAAATCGCCGGGAATCGTGTTGCCGGAAAGGTCAGGGTCGTACTCCTGATACTCGGTGAAGCCGGGCAGATAAAACAACCCGGCGGTCAACCCAGCTTCGTTGATGCCATCTGCGGGAGCCCCATGATCCAACATGCTGATACCGACCATTCCAAATCGGCCGGTCCAGTTTGCTCCGTCTCGCTCATCTGGCATTTCGCCTGCGGTATAAGTGAAACCTCGCGGAATAATGTTGATCTTTGTCTCAAGATCGAACGGCCCCCATTCGGCGGTCCTTGCGCGAACGATGCTTCCATCCTGCCCTGTCAACATGATGCCAGTGCATCCCCAGGCCATCGATACTGAAGCCACAAAGGCTATGGTCGCTTTTGGTAATATCCGAAATAGCTCGATATGACGCATGGTCGTACTCCAATTGGACTGATCTGATCTCATGAACTCGCTCGACCAAGCTACCACACCGGTTCTCAAGTTGAATGAAGTTTGCATGATCTTCAAATAGGCAAGAAAGTCCGCCTATTCCTTCCGTCGGACTTTGCAAAGTCCGACTCTGAATGTCTGGTTTGGGCTGACTGCGGTCCTTTGGACTAAAAATGCGGACGGCTGCAAAGTCCGCATCGCGGGAATTGCAAAGTCTTATTACGAATGCCCGCTTAGGGCTGCCTGTGGCCCTTTAGAGAAAAACGCGGATGGCCGCAAAGTCCCGCGAATGGGACCCTAGTCCGGCATTTGTTGAAGGTCCGCTTACCGTCTTTCGGTCGAAATGTGACATCAGTGAACTTGAGTTCACCTAGCCTCGAAGAACTGGATGAAGTCGGTCAAAGGCATTTCAGTTATAAGGGCTCGGTGTTCTTCTCAAGGGACAGGATGCGATAGACGGACGCTCGGCCTATGCCCAGCACCTTGGCAATCTCAGTAGCCCCAGCGCCCTCTGAATGCATCTTTAAAACTTCTTTGGACCGGGCCATGGCGGTCGGCTTCCGCCCCTTGTACTTCCCGGCAGCCTTGGCCTTTGCGATACCCTCCCGCTGACGTTCCAACATGATTTCTCGTTCGAACTCTGCTATGCCGCCGAGAACTGTCAGCATCAATTTGCCCGTGAGCGTCCGCTTCGAGCCCAAATTGACCAATTCTGTCGTCAGGATCAATTGGCGCATACTGTCAAGAAGCTGCCACTCAAATTCGCGGATCAACGCAAAGCGAGTGAGAGTTTGCGGTCCGCACGTTCCCCCAAATGCTTCAATCGGTGGCAGTTAACTTCGGGTCAGACGAAGATCGCTTCAGACGCCATATGTGCAAGATCGAACCCAGATGAATGCTGCACCAATGCGCGAATTGCGAGATTTTCCAGGCTCTGATGCTCAGGAAACGGGAGTGTGAATCCTACGGGGCAAAAGAATCCTTGACCAATTCCAACATCAGCTCTAGTAAAAATGAAATGACGTTTTGCTAGATGAAACGATTGCGAATGATTATGTGGAGCCGCGCATGTCGCGAAGCCACAAACCAACCAACAGTTCGGGAGGAGCCTGACATGATGAAAGATAACCAAAAACTGAAGCTCGCCACGGCGCTAGTGGCAGGTGGCCTGGCCATTGCTTCGCCTGCCTTTGCCGAGGGAGAGGTCGTGTTTGCGTCCTGGGGAGGCTCGTTTCAGGATGCCTTGCGCTCAGCCATGCTGGAACCTGCCGCCGGTGCGCTGAAAATCACTGTCAAGGAAGATACGACAAACGGCATTCAGGACGTGCGCGCGCAGATCACGGCGGGTGCCGTTGCATGGGACGTTACAGAACAGGATTTGCCTTCGTGTGAAACCCTGAGCCGGGAAGGCAGCCTTGAGCCGATCGACTATTCGATTGTTGACACCACAGGCATTCCGAAAGAGCTGATCCATGACAATTACATCGGCTTCATCAACTTCACCAAGGTGATTGCCTATCGCAAGGATGCATTTGGCGACAATGGCCCGTCCAATTGGGCAGAGTTCTGGGATCTGGAAAACTTCCCCGGCAAGCGCGGTATGCACGGCAAGGTGAACTATAACCTCGAAGCCGCGCTCATGGCGGATGGTGTGCCGATGGCCGAGATCTATGACAGGTTGGCCACGAATGAGGGCAAGGCGCGCGCATGGGACAAGCTGGGTGAGATTGCCCCCGAAGTTACCGTTTGGTATCGCGGCGGGTCGCAATCGGCACAGTTGCTGCGTGACGGCGAAGTGGACGTGATCCATATGGGCCATAACCGCGTAGAAAGCGTGATCGCGTCGGGCATTGATGTGGCCTATGCCTTTGATGGCGGCACGATGGACGTGGACTGCTTGTTGGTTCCCAAGGGGGCTCCGAATAAAGACAACGCGATGCGCCTTATCAACGAATTGCTGAGCGCCGAAGCACAGGCGCGGCTGGCGGTGACCATGCCGTTGGGTCCGGTGAATTCGGGTGCCTTCGGCACCGGGATAATCTCGGATGAGATGGCGGTGAAGGTCAACACACATCCCGACAACTATGGCAAGCAGCTTCTGGTCGATCCGAACTTTTACATCGGCCAGCTGGGCGAGTTGACCGAAGAGTTTGACACGCTGATCCAGCAGTAAAAAATATCTGGGCGCGGCATATCTTGTGCTGCGCCCATTTTTGTCAGGTTAGGAGCCCCCATGTCACCTGCAGCCCACTCCCTTCCCATCGATATATCCAACCTGTGCAAGGCCTACGGATCGGTCAAAGCGCTGAATGACGTGTCTTTGAACATCGCCGCGGGCGAGTTCCTGACATTGCTGGGGCCATCAGGCTCTGGCAAGACGACGCTTTTGATGGCCCTGGCCGGATTTGTGCGTCCTGATGGCGGGTCGATCCGGTTTGGCGAACAGGAAATGATTGCAACGCCGCCCCACAAGCGCGGCCTTGGCATGGTGTTCCAAAGCTATGCGTTGTTTCCGTTCATGACGGTCGCAGAAAACGTGGCTTATCCGTTGAAAATTCGCGGGGTGTCCAAAAGCGATCAGAAGGCCCGCGCCGAGCGCGCGCTGGAGACCGTGCAGCTGGGCGGTTATGGCGACCGGCGCATCACGCAATTATCCGGGGGACAAAGACAGCGCGTGGCCCTTGCCCGCGCCATGGTTTTTGAGCCGCAGATCATTCTGATGGATGAGCCGTTGTCAGCGCTCGACAAGAAGTTGCGCGAACATATGCAAATCGAATTGAAGGCGCTGCATGAAAAGCTGGATGCAACTGTCGTTTACGTGACCCATGACCAGCGCGAAGCCCTGACGATGTCGGACCGGATTGCAGTGGTCAATCATGGGCGGATCGAACAGATCGCGACGCCTGAGCGGCTCTATCGCCAGCCGCATAGTTTCTTTGTGGCGGATTTTATCGGGGAATCCATTTCCCTGCCGGTTAGTGTAGCGAATGACACGGCGCAGCTTGGCGAGCGCGTTCTGAAATCCAATACGCCTATTGCGCTGGGCAGCGGAGGCCATCGTCTGATCATCCGGCCCGAGTTGCTGGAAGTCACAACAGGCGCGGTGCCAGACGCCGCCAATGACCTGTCCGGCCAAGTGCATGACATCATTTATCAGGGCGACAGCGTTCTAGTGATCGTTCAGCACGACAGCGCTGGTCAGATCAATGTGCGTGTGCCTGCCAATCGCGCGGGCCAAACCGGGTTGCCGTCGAAGGGAGAGCAAATCGGCCTTGCCCTGCATCCCGAAGATACGATCATCGTACCGGAACATGTGGCATGAGTATCGCCGAGACGTATGAAGGTGCTGGGACTCTTCAGAATGCCAGCACGCTCAAATCCGAAGAACGCCGCGAAAAACTGACGTTTCTTGGGCTTTCGATGCCTGCGGTTTTGACGATCTTGATCGTCGTCTTCCTGCCGATTTTCTGGCTGTCTTCGCTGTCGTTTTTCAATGCGGCAGGCGAACTGAGCACGGAAAATTACGCGCGCATCTTTAATAGTGCTCTCTATCGGCGAACCTTTGTCGTCACGTTTCAGATCAGCATTGCCGTGACGGTGATTTGCGTCCTTCTCGGCTACCCGCTGTGCTACTGGCTGACAAAGATGCCGAACAAAACAGCGGCCATTCTGATGGTGTTTGTGCTGGTCCCGTTCTGGACCTCGGTTCTGGTGCGGACCTATGCGTGGCTGGTGCTTTTGCAGCGCAATGGGATCATCAATTCGTCGCTGATGTCACTTGGCATTATCGAAGAACCGCTGCAACTGGCGCACAATCTGACCGGCTCCATCATTGGCATGGTGCATATCATGCTGCCATTTTTGGTTCTGCCGCTCTACGCCACTATGCGCAATATTGACGGCGACCTGGTCCGGGCCGCCGTGGGGCTTGGCTCCAGCCCGCGCGGGGCCTTTTGGCGGGTATTTTTCCCAATGTCCCTGCCGGGCCTTTTTGCCGGCATCGTGCTGGTTTTCATCCTGTCGCTTGGGTTCTTTGTCACACCGGCTTTGCTGGGCGGTGGCCGGGTTCAGATGCTGGCGCAGCGTATCGAAAGCACCATCACAGTCTATTCGAACTGGGGGGCCGCATCAGCCCTGGGCGTGGTCCTGCTGTTGCTTGCGCTGGCGATGATCTGGCTGATGAACCGTGTCTTCGGGCTCGACAAACTGTTTATGCGCTGAGGATCTGAAAATGGAACAAGTCGGACAACGTAAAATCGACGGCCTGTGGCTGACAGTGGTCGGCATCGCGGTGCTGTTCTTTCTGATCCTCCCCACGCTAATTGTGATTCCAATGTCGTTTTCGGGGGCCTCCTATCTGGAATTCCCGCCGACATCGCTCTCGTTTCGCTGGTACGTGGCCTATGTCACGTCACCGGAATGGATGAGCGCCACAAAAACCTCGCTGATCGCAGCGGCGCTGACCACGGCAATCGCGACGCCCCTGGGCTCACTTTGTGCCTATGGTCTGCATTGCTCTGCGCCTCGTATCAGGAGCGCGGCTCAGATCCTTGTGATCATGCCGATTGTCGTGCCCGTGATCCTGATCGCTGTTGGAGTGTTCAGCCTCTATGCCAAGCTAGGGCTCAATTATACACTGACCGGAATCGTGATCGCCCATACTGCGCTGGCGCTGCCATTCGTGATCGTGACGGTGATGTCGGGATTGCAGAATTATGATTTCGATCAGGAGCTTGCAGCGCGCAGCTTAGGGGCGTCCCGTGCATACGCATTGTGGACAATCACCGTACCGCAGGTGAAATTCTCGATCCAGACAGGGGCTTTTCTGGCATTTATCACGTCGCTGGACGAGGTTGTGATCTCGATGCTGGTCTCGGGCGGGGAAAACGCCACAATCACCCGGCGCATGTTCAATTCACTGCGTGATCAGCTTGATCCGACAATCGCGGCGATCTCGACCTGTCTGATTGTCGTGTCCATCACGGCGCTTATCGGTGTGCAGATGATCGGGCGTCGGAAAGACAAGGCACAATGATGCGGGTCCTATTTTTCGCCAAACTCCACCCGAATCTGGCGGGCGGCATCAAGGACCGCCGCGCGATACTTTTCGACGGCTGTGTCATTGAAGCGGACGCGCAGGCCGGACAAGCTGATCGCGCCCAGCAATTCATCTTCGAACCCAAGAACAGGAACCGACAGTCCGGCGACGTCAGGATCGCGTTCACCAAGGCTGAGATAATACCCGGCCTTACGGATGCTGGCCGCCTGTTTTCCCTGCCGGATGGAATAAGCATCCAGCACTTGACCCGAAGAGCCCATGCTCAGCGGAATGATCTCGCCTTCCTGCACGTGATCTCGCGCAAGCCTTGGCGAATTGACCCGGTAGAGGCACACGCCGGAATTGCCGCGTTGCACGTAAAACGACGCACTTTCGCCGGTCGCATTCACCAGATTCGCAAGCACCGGTCGCACAATTGGCCCCATCCGCAGGTTTTGGCGAAACACGGATCCAAGACGCCACAAAGACGGCCCGAGGTGAAACAGACCCTCGGCGTCTCGCGTAATATGACCAAACTTTTCAAGCGACACGCTCAGACGCAGAATTGTCGCCTTGTTGACCCCGCTGCGGTCCGCAACTTCCTTCAAAGAGAGGCCTGCATCGCCCGGCTCAAAGATGTCCAGCACACGCAATGCGCGCTCAACCGCTTCGACACCACCATTGGCGTCAGGGGATCGGGGCTTGTCGGGCATAGGCAGACCTTTCGACGCAAATCCGTCGCTTTTTATAGCCGGTTTGAGCGCAATTGGAAATCGCAAATAACGAAGGCGTCTGGCAATGAATAGCGCGCGGAAACAAATGATAACAACTGGTTATGCGGACCTTCCTTTTGGCAATCATTCGCAATGTAAGGCTGATTGTGTTGGGGTTATGGGCGTTCCGAGCGAAGTTGACACCGGGCCCCGATCCGGCACCTCTCTGGCACCCGATGCGCTGCGCAAAATGACTGCCCAACTTGGGATCGGACTGCCTGTAGATGGTCGGGATCTTGGCAATCTGGACCTGTCAGGGGATTGGCCTGCCGCGTTGGAACAACTTGTGACGCAAATGGTGGATCACGGTGTTGTACCCGTTGTCTTGGGTGGCGCGTCTGATGTCGCCTCGGGTGTGCTGGGGGCCTTGCCTGATCTGCCAGTTGTCGCGGCCATGCCGTTGGCCCGGCGTGATATCGCGACGCGAACAGCCAACACGATTTGGGTGGGATTGAACGGCGATCAGCCTGCTGGTGTCTGGGATCTGATCAGCCAGCGCAAGATGGATTGGCGCACCGCGCGGCATTTGGATGAAGGGCGCAGCGACTATTCTGAGATACCCGAACACGCTGTCTTGTGGATCGACATATCCGTCATTGATCTGGGGCATGCAGCTGGCAGCGTCGGCCTTAATCCCGGCGGGATGAAACCTGAAACGCTGGTTTCCGTCATTGGTGCCATGTCCTGTAAATGGCAGGCGATTGTGATCACCGGCATTGCGCCTGCGCGCGACACCCGGGGAATGTCGGAACTGGCGGCGATCGAAACCCTGAACGCGGCGTTGCACAATGAGTGAAGCGGCGCAAATACAGTTTGACGCGATCCCCAGTTTTTTGGGCGCATCCATTGGCGATCTGGAAGATCTCGTGCCCGGTCAGGTCGCGATTGCAGGCTATTTTTGTGACAATCTCGCCCGACCATCGGCAGGGCAACGCTATCTCGCGCGCCAGCTTCGGTATGCGTCCTGCCCCACAGTAACACCCGCGAATGCAATTGACCTTGGGGACGTGAATGTCTTTCCGCTAGAACCTGACAAGCATTTTCTCGCAGTTGCCTCGCAATGTGAATCGGTTCTTGAAACCGGTGCCCGCATGGTGTTGGTAGGCGGCGATTCCAGCGGTTTGGAAGCGCTTGACGTCGCCGCAAGACAGGTCACAGGTGCGGATGTTCCCATCATTGGGGTCAATGGCGGCGCAGTGAGCCATTTGCCCCGCACCCAACCGGTCATCCTGTCTGTGGATTTACAAGAGCTTGCGGGCAAATGGGTATCGCACCCGCATCGCCTGACGGGAATGTCACCAGCACAAATGATCGCGCAAATTGACGCCACCCCGGGCGATATCATCGCGGCTGCGGTTTTTGGGCTTGCCCCGGAACTGGACAACCGTGGCAAGGCTGAAACCCGCGCTGCACTGGCGATCCTGCAAGCGGTCACAGCTCGTCTTGAGAAAGGAGCAGGCTGATGCCTCTACGTTCGGCCCCGTTGCCGCGCATGGCAGGGCATCTGTCGTTCATGCGCTCTCAGACCAAAGCAATCGGCGACGTCCGGTCTGGAGATCTGGCCGTACTGGGCATCCCGTTTGAAGATACAAACGCACCTCATGCAGGGCAATCTCTGGCGCCGCGTGCATTACGCGAAACCTCGGTCTATTTCGGTTGGCACGCAAATCCACAATTCAGTCACCCCGTAGATATCGATGCGCGTCAGGATATCAGTACCGATGGCCTGCACGAGCGGCTTTGTGATCTCGGAGATATTGCACCGGGGTCCGAAGATGCGATCCACGCGGCCTTGAAGGCGGCCATGCGTCAGATCAGCGACAATGGCGCCTGTGCAATCTTTTTGGGCGGATCAGATCGCATGTCCGAGACGGCGCGGAGCGCGCTCCCTCATTGTCAGACAGTGCAGCTTGGCGGTACACCAGCCGATGCGCGCGATTTTCATATTGCGCCCTTGCCGAATGGAACGACCACGCCGGTAAATAGAGATACTGCCGCGCAGCGTGCCGCGTTTTCAGAGTGGCGGGATCCATCAAAGCCGTTGTTTGTTAGGTTTGATCTCTCGGTGTTTGAAACATCGCTCAGTGCGCTTTGTGATCGGCCCCGTTTGGGGGGCTGCGATCTTGCGACGGTGGTGCAATGGCTTGAGCTTTTGGGACGGCACGAGGTCAGCGCCATTATGTTGACCGGTCTGAATCCGAACCGTCCCGGAATGGGTGTCGTGAAGGTTGGCCAACGCCTGATGGTCACGGCTCTTCTGGCGTTTATCTATGCGCGCCTCGGCTTTGGGATTGATCTTCCGCGCCGCCAAACTTCCAAGGAAAAAGTACTGACATGACTGCAGCGATAACGACATTTCGCCCGCCTCTGGCGCAACCGGGGTATCGGCTGTTTGATGGGCCTCTGCTCGATGCCGCCGACGTCCGTCCGGGCCAAATCGGTGTGGTGGGTATGCCCAGCGATTGGACACATTCAAGCCGGCTCGGAACCAGGTTTGGTCCCGAGGCGCTGCGTAAGGCAACGACGGTATTGCAATCCATGCGACCGCAGGGGGTCAGTTTTGATCCAGATACGGGCCAAAGAAGCGCAACGGCCAGCGACTGGCTCGTGGATTGCGGGGATGCAGTGATCACCCCTGAGGATGTAGACGCAACCACCGAGGCCATTGCCGCAATGACCGAGGCGCTGAGCGTTGGAGGGGCGATCCCTCTGGCACTGGGCGGTGATCACTATAATAGCTTCCCGGCCTGCCTTGGCTATTCCCGTGGGTTGGCCAAACGCGCACCAAATGCACGTTTTGGGTATATCCAGATCGACGGTCATCTGGATTTCTCTGACCGGCTTGGCGCGTGGGGCAGCCATAACCACGCAACCAATGCCCGTCGGATTTCCGAACTGCCCAATGTCGACGTGTCCAATATGGTTTGGGTCGGGATCACCGGTTGGGTCGACAGCGGTGAACTCGCCTTGATCGAAGAGCAGGGCGGTCGGGTGTTTTCGGCTGGCGACGTACATAAATTGGGGACGGCAGAGGCAATTCGTCAGGCGTTGGAGCATGCCATGAAGGGCTGTGACGAACTGTATCTGTCAATCGACATCGATGCGATGGACGCTGGCTACCTCCCCGGCACCGGCTCAATCGTTCATAGCGGTATTACACCGCGTCAGTATTTCGATCTGCTGGATGGGCTGGCCGAGGCCCCGTTGGGTGGACTGGATATTGTTGAGGTGTCTCCTCCGCTTGATCCGTCGGAGCGTACCGAATTTCTGGCTGCAGAAATGTTGTTCCGGATCCTGCGTCGCTTCCGCACACAACCTGTGACCGGGGCGGTGACAGAGCAATGATGGACTACAAAGGAACAGAGCGGCTGGGTGGGTTTTCCCATGCAGGAAAAACACTTGCGCCCGCGACACGGCCCTGGATCACGGACCTGTCAGCGCTTTGCCCTTACAAGGGCCTGCAACCCGGGAACCTACCGGAATTTGAACGCGACCCGAATTGGGACAACTGGGCGCTCACCGACAGTCCCAAAGACCCGAGCCTGCGCCTGAACTGGCATCTATTTGGGGACGGTGGAAAAAGACTGATGGTCGCCGACCGGATGCTTATGAGCCGCGTCAGCTGGCAGGATCTGGATGATGCGGGGTATGTCCATGGCACAGAGCTGTCGATTGATGGACGCCTGTTTCGCTGCCGGTTGCTTACGGGGGGGGATACGCCCTGTAGTGACCCTTTTCAGGGGGCGACGCGCCCCAATGAATGGGATGCGCTGGTGGGGGGCAGCGGGGCGTTGAACGCTCCGCAGCCGGACCCGGCCAATAGTACAGCACCGCTTTGCCCGGATCATCTGACCTCGCCTCATAACCGTTTGTGGAACTGGTTCGGCGCGGTCAGCTGGACCGCCGAACCGGTTGCCAGCCGGGCCGATGGGCGGGTGTGCAGGGGCTATCATGGCCCGACCTATTTTTACGTGAATACTGTGGACCACCGGCATGAAGATATCGGGTGGCGACCAGTTCTTGAGGAAGCGCTATGACTGTAAACCCCTTTCCCAACTATATCGCCGGATCATGGGTTGCTGGCAGCGACGCGGCCCCCAATATCAACCCGTCTGACTTGAACGACACAATCGGTGAGTATGCTCGGGCCAGCGCCGATCAAACGGTTGACGCAATCGAGGCCGCGGCCGCGGCCCTGCCGAATTGGCGCAAGACATCGCCTCTGGTCCGGTTCGAAGCGCTCGACCGGATCGGGTCGGAAATCCTCGCCCGTGTAGACGAGCTGGGCGATATGCTGGCCCGCGAAGAGGGCAAAACCTTGCCCGAAGCCAAGGCCGAAGCGCATCGCGCCGGGCATTTGTTCAAATATTTCGCGGCTGAGGCGTATCGTGCGACCGGCGACACCTACCAATCTCTGCGCGAAGGTGTGTCGCTAAATGTTGTACGCGAGCCAATCGGCGTTGTGGGCGTAATCACGCCCTGGAACTTCCCACTGGCGATCCCCGCATGGAAAATCGCGCCCGCTCTGGCCCATGGCAATACGGTTGTGTTCAAACCTGCCGAACTGGTGCCCGGATCGGCATGGATGTTGTCCGATATTATTGCCCGTGCGGGCCTGCCCGAGGGGGTGTTCAACCTTGTGATGGGAAAAGGCCGTGAGGTTGGGGAGGCAATCGTTACGCACCCCAAGGTGTCCGGGGTCACATTCACCGGTTCCACACCCGTCGGTCGCCATATGGGGGCGGCGCTGTTTGCGCGAGGAGCGAAAATGCAGCTGGAGATGGGGGGGAAGAACCCCTTGATCGTGCTGGATGACGCCGATCTGGATCTGGCGGTGCACTGCGCCGTTCAGGGCAGCTTTTTCTCAACCGGACAACGCTGCACAGCGTCTTCCCGCCTGATTGTGACCGAGGGCATTCACGACGCATTTGTTGACCGTCTTTGCGCAGCAATGAAAGACCTTCGGATCGGTGATGCGCGCGCTCCGGAAACCCAGATTGGTCCGGTCGCCAGTGAAGCGCAGCTCGCCATCGACAAACGATACGTGTCTCAGGCTGTGGATGACGGTGCAACGCTTGCCGCAGGTGGTGGCGAGGTCAAATCCAAAACAACCGGCCATTACTTTGCGCCTGCGTTGTTTACGAATGTGTCACCCGACGCAGCCGTGGCACGAGACGAAATCTTTGGGCCCATCGCCGCCGTGTTACGCGTGCCGGATTACGACGCCGCCCTGGCCACGTCCAACGACTGCGAATTTGGATTGTCCGCAGGCATTGTCACGCGAGATACCGCCAAAATCGACCACTTCTCGCAGAACGCCGAAGCAGGCATGATACAAGTCAATCTCCCCACCGCCGGCATGGATTTTCACGCACCCTTTACGGGCAGAAAAGGATCATCTTATGGCGCGCCGGAAAAAGGCAGCTATTGCCGCGAGTTTTTCACCACAGCCAAGGTTGTACACGCGGGGCGCGGATAATGTCGCAGACACCTTTGAAGGGCATTCGTGTTCTTGATCTGACCAATGTCCTTGCCGGTCCGTTTTGTTGTCATCATCTGGCGCATCTGGGTGCCGAGGTTATCAAGGTCGAAGCCGTCGGTCGGGGCGATCTCGCCCGCCAACTGGGGGCCGACCCAGAGCTGAACAAGGTCAACATGGGCGTGTCCTTTCTCGCCCAGAACGCGGGCAAGAAATCGGTCACGGTCAACCTCAAGAACCCACGGGGTCGAGAGATTTTTCTGAAACTGGTCGAAACTGCAGATGTCGTGGTGGAAAACTTCCGGCCCGGCGTCATGACGCGCCTCGGCGTGGGCTACGAGACCCTGAAAGAGGCCAATCCGACCCTCATCTATTGTGCTATCTCCGGCTTTGGCCAAGAGGGCCCGTGGATACGCCGCCCGGCTTATGACCAGATCATACAGGGAACCTCGGGTGTGATGTCGATCACCGGGGATAGCGACAGCGCGCCGCTGCGCGTTGGATATCCGGTGGCAGACACTGTGGGGGGCATCACCGCAGCCTTTGCGATTTCATCCGCCCTGAACGCCAATCCGCGCGGCACCTTCATTGATGTGTCGATGCTGGAATCGGTGCTGGCGACAATGGGCTGGGTGGTGTCGAACTATCTGATCGCCGGCGTCAATCCGACCGCCAATGGCAATGAAAACCCCACTTCGGCGCCTTCAGGTGCGTTTGAGGCGAAGGGCGGGTTGATCAACATCGCCGCCAACAAAGATCAACAATGGGAGCTTCTGACCGACCACCTGGGATTGGTCGCGCTGTGCGAACGCCCTGAATATGCCACGCGCGAGGATCGCAAACGTAACAGGCTGGCTCTGAAAACTGAGCTGGAGACCGTGTTGAAGACCCGGTCACCGCGCGAGTGGGCCAAAGAACTCAATAGCATTGGTGTGCCATCAGGAGCGGTTTTGACAGTGCCGGAAGTATTGGAAATGCCGCAGGTTGCAGACCGCGGTTTCCTCGACCAGTTTGAAAACGTCCCCGGCGTCGGACGCGACATTCAGGTTGCCACGACCGGGATCAAATTGGACGGCAGCGCGCCCACCGTCGATGCACCACCGCCCACATTGGGGCAGCACAACTCTCAAATCTGGAGCGAGTTAGGTCTTTCACCGGAAGACATTGAAAAACTGGCAAAGGATGGCGCGATATGACGGACCCCGAAGGACGCAATGACGCCGATGCCATTTGCCACTGGTGGCGCACCGAAATTATCGACATGGCTCCGGGGCGGATCGCCTTTCGCGGCCACCCGATCCAGGACCTGATCGGAAACGTCAGCTTTGCTCAGATGATCTGGCTCATGGTGCGCGGCGATTTGCCCACGCCAGAACAGGCGGCGCTTTTTGAATGCGCGCTGGTGGCGGGCGTGGATCATGGTCCGCAGGCGCCATCGATAGCCGCAGCCCGTATGGCCGCGACCTGTGGGCTGGGGCTCAACAACGTCATGGCCACCGGGGTCAACATGTTGGGTGACGTGCATGGCGGCGCCGGTGAACAATGCGCCGAGCTTTATTTCGACGTCGCCAAACGGATGGATGACGGCGCTGAACAGGAAGTTGCCGTCCGCGACGGTATCGCCGCCTGGTGTGAGGAAAATGGCAAGATCGTCTCGGGTTTTGGCCACCGTTTCCACAAGCCCGTCGATCCCCGCGCACCGCGGTTGATGGCGTTGGTACGCGAGGCCGCGATGTCAGGCACTGTAGATGGGCGATTTGCCGATATCGGTGAAGCTATACAGACGGAAATCGGACGTAAGCGCGGTGCCGATATCGCGATGAATATCGATGGGGCCACGGCTGTTATCTTTTGCGAATTGGGGTTCCCGGCACCGCTTTCCCGGGGATTGTTCTGTCTTTCTCGCTCGGTTGGCGTCTTGTCTCATGGCTGGGAACAGATTCAACAGGGCGGGCGGAACAAGGGGCCAATGCCGCCGCGTTATCTGCCGGAATATATTGGTGTCAAATCGGAGCGCTAACCCGATGACCATTGATGGTGCGAACGCCTAAATTCACACCGAACTTGGCATTGAAGCGCCACTGGCGTGTGGACTGTTTTGCCGGTCTCGGTCATTGGGCATCCCCCCCTAGAAGCAGACCCAACATGTTAGTCTGAACAAAGATTCACTTCTTTGGTGTTGTCTTTGAAGGTATTTCAATTCAAGCGAGAATCGATACATTTTCACGCTTGTTCTGACGTCAGCGAAGCGCACCGAGCTGCCATTGGGACAAGCGCGGCGAATTCACACTTGGTCCGCATCCCAGACCTTTGAAGCTGTAGCAGCGAACGGCCGTTTCTTGGCAGGAGCGGTCGTTAAGGCACTGAAGCGGACCCCGCACCTCGGTTCCGTCGTCTTGAAGGGCTTCTGTACGCGGCTTAGCTGACATCTGACCGAACCGCTCAGATGTCGAAGAAGAGCCCAAAGCGAACATGGTTGTTTCGCGGAAGTTGTGTTTTAGGTTGTCCACTTAGTAGCGATAGTGGCACCTAATGCATAAATCGGGTTCAATCCAACTGGAGGCTGGCAATATCAAAGAAGGCGTCTAAATTCCCGCTCTGAGGCCTCTTACATTACATCTATCCGTTGCTTGCAAATTCGTCTTCCGGCTCTTCATCCGGGGTTTGATTTGCTCCCTCCGCTTCTCCATCAACATCATCGTCCTCCTGGCCGTCGGCATAAAGGCTTCCGTCGTCCGAAGTGCCAAGCGTGGCTTTTACCGATTCTTCATCGGGATTGGAGGC
>NZ_JBQFMJ010000026.1:0-28501 GCF_056531785.1 Ruegeria sp. K7 | reverse complement strand
CTTCGGTTCGTGCGAATTGCGTACTCAGTTTCGCGTTCAATGAAGCAGATAAATTGTCAGCCTGCTTCCCTGAGATCGTGTCTCGCGGGTTCACAAACACAATGACCGAGTAGGTGCGGCCCGCTTTCAAAACAACAACGTCAACCAACGCGATATCTTCTGAGGCGAAGTGTTCTTCAGCAATTGCACGCGCACTTTCGACGATCTCTGCTCCGGCCGAGGCACCCACAAGTTCACCCAAACTGCTTTTGAAGTCGGACCAGTATGTGCCCGATGCGATGAGGCACAAACCGATAACAATGATTGAGTCCCCGACCGGTGCAATGAACGCCAATGGGCCAGATTGAAAAAGATAAACAAGCCCGAAGCCCAAGCCAGCAGTCCCGGTGATAACACCGTCAAAGGCCGCTGCCCGGGCTTCGAGCTTCAGTATGTCGCTATTTTTTCCTGTTTTTTTCCAACAGCGTAGGTGATTTAGCCAAAGCCCGGCGCAGATCAGACAAATGGCAACCGTGTAAACACCAACGACCTCGTACTTCACGGGCGCAGGTACAGTACCACCGATATATGCCGCAATTTTGGCAACAGCATTAATGAGAGCGAATGCGACGAGGCCCAGAAGGGACAAGGACCTGAACGTGGTAAAAACTGCTTCATCGGCAGCATAGCCAAGCGGTCTTGCATCATCGGGTTGCGCAAATGACTGTTTACCTACGCGAACAGCTATAATAGCAGCAAAAAAGCCAACAAGAGAGAAAAGCCCATCAACAAGAAGCGCTTGTGAGTTCGACAGAACTGAAGCTACGACACCAGCGAAACCCATTGCAAGGTTGCCCACCATGCCAACTCGCAGGGCGGAGCTTTCGAAACTCATTGCCGTAGCCGACATTCTAGTTGCTTCCACTGGCTTGACTTGCTTCTTCCATATTTGAAGGAGCCAAGCCTTTATGTCCAGTTTCTGAAGGTCTGGCGCGATACCCCTCAGCAGCACGTAGTCCTGTGATACAGGTTGAGAATTTTGGCGGATAGACAGGTGCTTTTTTGTTGCCAGTTCCAGCGAAGTTTAGAAGATCTGTTCCGATAGGTAACTTGTCCGATTCAGCCGATGGACTCAAAACTACATTCTGATGTAACTCAGAAATTGCACTAGGGTGGGCTTTAGCAGGGGCGTCTGAATCCGCCGATGTGAGTTTTGGTAAACTTGTCATACATTGGTCCTGATGCACGAAACGCAGAAAATCCTCCGCAGCGAGCTCAATTTAGCAAGAGAAAAGCGATGAGTCGTTTTGCAAAAAACGGGCATTAACTATCAGTCGCCACTTGGCTCTGGCGCATTGCCGCGCCACCATTCTTTTTGAAGGAATCCCTAGGCCTTTTCGGGCAATGCGCACCGCTGATCGCCAGAACCAGACTGTTCTTACGGTTCTCCGGAGATGCGCGGGTGAATATAGTCCGGTTCGATCCCGTCTTTTTTCATCGCAATGCCGGTTAGAAACTGAAACATGGTTCGCCGAACAAGCCGCGCGGTTTGTTGGCCGCGGTTATCGTAGAAGGGGTTGAACTCAACGAAATCAACGCCGACGATGGTTTTTGTTGCCGCAAATTGGCGCAACATGGGGAAAAGGTCTTCGGGATGCGAACCGATGGGCGATGAGGAGCCTGTTCCGGGTGCATAGCTCATGTCAAAGGTGTCAATGTCGAAGGAAACGTAAACAAGATCTATGTCTTCTAAGTCTTTGTATATTTTTTCAAAAGTCTCTTCGACGCCGTCTCTCCTGATCTCGTGGATGTGATAAACCTTCCCGCCTTCAGAGGCCACCTGATCCCACTCCTCTGGACCAAAGACCGGTGTAGACATGCCATACTGAATGACATGGCGCCCTTCGACCATACCTTCCTGAACAGCGCGATTCATAAAACTGCCTGAATGGTAATAGGCACCAAACTTGCCCATGCCAGCGTCTCGGTCGAGATGGACATCAAAATGCACGAAAGCAACGTTGTTCTTTCCGTAGACATCAACGATACCGCGGAAAGTGCCGTTGGGAACCGAGTGGTCCCCACCAACGATGAAGGGAATTGCGCCGACGGAAGCAATCTCCCGTGTCATACGACGTATTTCCTCTAAAGTCGCAGATTGATTGTACGCATTTAGTCCGGCATCGCCGTAGTCAACCGCATTTAAGATTGTGAATGGAGCGAGAAGGGTCTCGTATTCAACCCAGCTTAAAGGGAATTTGGGGTCACCGTAGCCGCCATAGTCGCGTGTAGTTCGCACCTCGGCCGGCGCCCACATATTGCCTGCGGAGTGCGGAAGCGCTCCAGTTGGTGCGCCGAATATCGCAACATCGATTTCGCCGGCCTGTAAGTCTTCGGGTGCAAGAGCAACGGGCAGCTTAAAGAACGTTTGGATACCCACAGGTTCCATTTGCAGCTGGTATCGTTGTACGTCCATTGGTCCTGCAGGACGTCCGGATGGTTCACGTTCTGCTCGCCAGATGTCCGTAGACTTGTCCTGTTTGATATTCATCTTTGTCGGGTCGTCAGGGATCTGGTGAGGCATCGGACCGATGTTTTCATTTGGCGAAGCTGCAGCAATGTCCTTGAGCATTTGCGCTGAAGTTTCAAAAGGAATGGCTCCAAGTACCGCGGTGAACACGGCTGTGGACAACAACTTGTAGTAATTCATCGTCTTTCCTTTCAAATTCAAAGCAGTCCGGTTCTGTCATTGGATTGCGTGTGATTTTGGCGGACAGGTAGCAAGGGTGCTACGTAATTAGTGCATTTTGAATCTATCTTTGCGGAATTAACCCTTGCCGAACACAGTGCCGCGCGTAAAGATTAACTGCATGGGTATACAGCGTATTCTTCTGCATGAAGCCGAAGATATTTCGGAGTTTCTGTTCCAAGCAACTGGGATGATGCCTGGCTATACTCAATTCTCAGCAGGCCCTGCAAAACTTAAATACAAGGTTGTGGATCTAGACGGCGTCACTCTGCTTTGGGCTTCGGGGATTGCTCATTGCAGGTGGCAAGACCAGATGTCTGACGATGGTCGAGTGCATTTTGGGATAGTGCTGAACGCAAAAGACGGCGTCAGATCGCTTGGTCACGAACTTGGCCCTAAAGACGCGATGCTGTTTCGCCCCGGCCAGGAAATGGACTATGTGTTTCTGGGGCCGGTTGAAACACTGGAAATAGGTGTATCCAAAGAAATTGCAGACAGTCTTGGCTGGACTTTTTCAGGAGCACCTTTGGCACGCATCCGAGGAACGCGATTGCAACAACTCGAGACTGTGTGTCGCCAAGCAAGAAAGATCACTGTGTCCAACGGTGAATATTTGAGGCCTGAACTAATGGCAGAAGTGCGTGGGATGGTTTTAGATGCTCTGGAGCGGGCGTTGTGCCCTTGGTTACCTAAAGGTACCAATTCGAGTTCGGAACTTAATGAATGCACGAAGCGATATTCGGTATTGAAGAACTTTGATCGCCTTCTTGTAGAGTTTGGCGATGGGTTGCCAGGCTTAAGCGCCATTTCAAGGGAATTGGGCGTTGGGAGGCGCACGTTGTTCTATTCGCTACGTCAGTCGCTAGGTATTACGCCAAGGCGGTACATAGAAATACGACGCCTCGCAGAATTGCGAACCCGGTTGAAAAATACCGGCCTTGAAGGAAATACAGTTACTGAACTGGCAACCGAACTTGGGTTTGGGGATCTTGGGCGCATGGCCGGAAAGTATCGTCGACAGTTTGGAGAGAGCCCTAGCCAGACGTTGCGCTCCTAGTTTAACCAGCTCTGCCTAGGTCGCTTAAGCGTTTCGCTTGGAAGTTCTCCGAACAATGACCGGTATTTGCCTGCCATACGCCCCAATTCTGAAAAGCCATGATCGTTCGCTAGATGGGTCACAGACGAGTTGTCCGGCTCGCTACGATACAAGCTTGCGCGAAGACCGTTCAAACGTACGACTTCTCGGAATCTCCTCGGTCCAATCCCATAAGCTTTTTGGAAAGCTTGAAAAATACTGCGCCTGGACACGCCAATTTCTTCAGCCAAAGCGTCAACACTGACACGTAGGTTGTTGTCTTTGTCCTGCAGTAGTCTACGGGCATCGCGGAGCAAATCAGCCCGTGCTCCACGCGACAGAACATCACTGTCATGGTGTTTGGGCGACGCCCAAGGTTGAAGGGCAACTTCTAAAGCATCGATGAGTTTAGACCGAGTGTCCGCGAGAGAGCTAAAACACCAATCTCCAGAGTCGTCATTGAGAGCCGCAGAAAAGCCTTCCTGCGCAATCGACGCCAGGCTTCTTGCGACGTCTTCAGGCACATCAGTAATTTGACCACCACGGCAATTCCACCCGAGCTTTTTGGGAAGTTCTTCCGTGAACGTAATCTCCAGAGTTTTGTATCTGCCGTTTGTGAACAACTCCGCCGTTTCACCTGGCCTCAGTAGATGGGCGGTGGTGTTAGAAATGCCAGACTGGCCTATCCGAGGGCTGCCATTTGCTGAAACCATGATCGCAAATCGCCACTCACGCGCCAACATAGTGTCGGTCCAGAGATGTTTGCCTTCCCCTGATACTTGCAGGAGCCTGATGTCGCCAAAATCGATGCTACGGGCGCTCAGGATCGCGGGGCCAGAAGTGAATTGCATAAAGCGGGTGTCTGTATTGGTTTGCTCAAGATAGAAGTTTTCCAGTGTATCCTCATCTGCGAGATCAATTGAAAAACGATCGAATGCCAAAGCAGTTACCCCTCTATCAACAAACCCAAAGTCTCGGGGATGGGTATACAGGTCGAATGCCAATACCCGATCACGTAACTCATGCCGGGCGATTGCAAAGATGTGTGCTACTTGCACTTTTTGCACAGTCATCAATAGCCTGAGAAAATATCCTCTCCGTAGTCAAGTTAAATTTGGTCTTAAAATGAGAGGATTAGAAAGTGGCGCGTCGCTTACCAGTATTGTTCAAATGGTCCGCTCTGCTCGCAGCAACACTAGCTGGAGTGGGATACGCACAAGACAATCCCGCACCAGATTTTTCCGCTGATCCTTTAGTTGATGGGTTCCCATCTTCGATGCAGCCGTGGAGAGATCCAAGCAATCCAAATGTTCAAATCCTCGATCCTGGCTGGAACAAATACTATCTGCGCAAGGATATGGTAGGTGATAACCCTCCGCGGGAACCCGGTCCAATTGATTTACAGCGCTACTACGTCGTGCCGACCAAGCACGCATTTCCCACGTATTTCGGTTTGCCGATCGCTTTGACAACTGAAGATCTGATTACCGGAGAGGTTGACGTGGCTATTGTTGGGGCGCCGAGCCAGTTTAATCCAGCTGACGGCAACGGCTGGGCAGCGAATTATATGCGCGTAAACCACAACTATGATTTTGCCCAGTCGGGGCATGATATGTGGTTCAACAACCAGTACTTCGATATCCTGAACGTTGTGGACTATGGAAACGCCAACGCCCACCCATCTTTAATGATGCAGAACTTTGCGGATCAGGCTGGTGTGTTTAAGGAAATCCTCGATGGCGGTGCGATACCCTTCGTAATAGGTGGAGACCATGGCACCCAGGTCGCGTCACTAATGGCGCTGATTGATCACTACGGTCCGCAGAGTTTTACAACAGTCCATTTTGACGCCCATACCGACCTTGCACCGCCTGATGGGCGACTTGGAATGTTCACCCATGGGGGTGCAGCCCTCCGTTTCGCGCACGAGCAAGGGTGGACCACCGGAGATCAGATTTTCCACATCGGCCTTCGCGGTGCGTACGAGAGCGTCGAGAGAATGGACTGGATGTTCAACAATCAGACCAACTACTACTTCATGCCGAAGTTTGAAAAAAATGGATTTGATGCAACTGTCGACGAACTGATCTCAGAACTCGAAGGACGCCGGCTGTATATCTCAATCGATATGGATGTTCTGGACGGCTCGTTGGCGCCGGGTGTATCAAACCCTGAAATAGGTGGCTTTACCACGCTACAATTCATGCAGATTCTTCGAAAGCTGGCTCTTCAAAACGAGATACTGTTGATCGATTGGGTTGAGTATTCTCCGCTTTTGGACGACCGCCGTCGCTCCACAGGCAACGTTATAAGCCGTTTGCAGCGACATACCCTGGCCGCGATGGCCGCTCGCAAAGAGGGTATCACTGATCCAAACTATGTTCATCCTGCAATGCTCGAGGATAACAGCAAGTAAGGTAATGAACTGGGCGAATGATGCGTTGCATTCCAAAGAGTTGCCTTTTTCGGAAAAGGCGCCTTGAATTGAGGTGTCTTTTTTCGGTGCGGTAACATAGGTTCAGAAATGTCCATCAGTACTTCAGACCATCCCTCGGGAAGACCTGCCGGTAACGACAGTGGTACGCCGCACTCATTTCTCTTTCATCTCGTCAGAGAGCCGTTGTTTCAGTTTCTCGTCCTCGCAGCACTTTTGTTCATCGCGCAGGCGCTTTTTGCAAAGGACCATCGAGATCTGATCGTGGTGGATGCAGTGACGCAGGAATACCTTTTCGACCAAGAGTCGGAATTGCTTTTGCGCCCGCTAAGTGAAGCAGAAAAACAGGACCTAGTCAGAAACTTCGTTGAGGAAGAGATCCTGGTCCGAGAGGCAGTGAAGCGAGGTTTTTCTGACGGATCCCGTATTCGTGCATTACTTCTTCAAAACATGCGGTTTTTCATTGCCGGAGACTTGCCAGAGCCGACAGAAGCGGAACTCAAAGAATACTTTGACAGCAACCAAGAGAAGTTTCTGAGCCCTCCCAGTTATGACCTTGAACATGTGATGTTTAATTCGATCAGCGAAGTTCCACCTAACCTTCTGGAAGAGTTGAACGAAGGCGCAGATCCCACATCCCTCGGTGACGTCGACATCACCTTTGGAAATACACTGAGATACATGGACCAGAAACGCCTTGTGCAGGCGTTCGGCGGCGAAACGGCAAAAGAGGTTTTGGCGGCCATTGACAAGAACGACGATTGGCAAGGACCGTTCCCATCCCAGACTGGGACGATTCACTTCCTCAGGGTTCTCAAGGAAAACCCCGCTCAGTTGCCTGAGTTTGAGCAGGCTCAAGATTGGGTTGCCACCCGGTGGATGACGGACAAATCCCGTGAGTTGATGGAGAAAGAACTGGAATCTGTAGAAGGCGACTACAAGATCGAGATAGCGCCGCTGCAAAAGGCCAAAGACGTTGATTAGGTTATTCCTCATCTCTGCGTGGACTGCGACGCTAATAGCGCTACAAGGGATCGGTTCTCATGCGCATACACTCGGCTTGGATCGCGCGGAACTGATTGAAACGGCTCCCGGCGAATACAGACTAGTCTCAAAAGTACCTAGTAGATTGTCAGCTGCGATATTGTCACCTGATTTGCCTGAGCAGTGTGAGTTTGGGGGGAGCCCGAATGGTGAAAGGGGATCTTATTCGGTCACATTTACCTTCACCTGTGCCACCCCCATGACATCCGAAGATCACCTGGTGCTTCCGTGGAACCGCGAAGGGGCTCTGTTGACGGTTCGTTGGTTTGGTCAGGAACCTGTCACGCGTTTGGTTAAACGAGAGGG
Organism: Ruegeria sp. K7; assembly: GCF_056531785.1. Lineage (NCBI taxonomy): Bacteria > Pseudomonadati > Pseudomonadota > Alphaproteobacteria > Rhodobacterales > Roseobacteraceae > Ruegeria > Ruegeria sp. K7. The sequence goes on along the minus strand of NZ_JBQFMJ010000026.1, from coordinate 20,914 downwards.
GACGACTATCGAAGTCAACCTGGACGAATGGCTGGCTGGTTCGGGATCTGCATCACGCGCGGCTAAGCGCTACACCGTTCTGGGAATTGAACACATTTTGGAGGGTTTGGATCACTTGCTGTTCGTGCTGGCTTTGCTGTTTCTTGTAGAAGGCTGGTGGATGCTGATCAAAACAATAACTGCGTTTACAGTAGCTCATTCGATAACACTGGGTTTGGCCACGCTGGGATTTGTTTCGCTACCGTCTGCGCCTGTAGAGGCGGCAATTGCACTTTCGATCGTTTTCCTGGCGTCTGAGATCGTCTGGAAGTCCCGCGGTCGTTTATCTATGGCGGCAAGAGCGCCTTGGGTTGTGGCATTTGCGTTTGGACTATTGCATGGGCTCGGATTTGCTGGAGCCTTGGCCGAAATCGGACTGCCGCCATCTGAGATTCCGATTGCGCTTCTTTTCTTCAACGTTGGCGTCGAGCTTGGTCAGTTAATCTTTGTTGCTGCAGCATTGGTCGTAGGATGGGCGTTCTTGCAAATACCAGCTGCACAACGATGGGAGACAAGCGCTCAATTGATCCTCGTATATGGTATTGGAACAATCGCAACATACTGGATGATAGAGCGGACTTACTCAATTTTTGTTTAGGCAGTTTGAAGGCGTCTACTTGGCTTAAAAAACTCACGGAGGGCCCGGTATTACTTCTTCCTCTTGTAATACGCGTAGTATTCCGATGATTGTTGCGGTGCTGGTGTCGATTGATCCTCTTAGGAAAGCGCCCAGTCCACCATCTCCTATTTCACGTGGTCCGCCGGTTTCATAAACTGGGTCCAAAGGTTCAAATTCTTCAGGAAATGCAGGGCAAAACGGCCGTTCGCTCAAAAAGCGTCCAGCGACTTCCAGCAGGATGGAACGCAGCGCTTCGACATCTTCAACGAAGCTCTCAATATCCCGCAAATGCTCAAGGGGTTGAACGGCTGCGTCTACTATTTCGTAGGTTACGCACTTTTCGCTAAACCGGGCCGTAGCTGAAGCTGAAAAGTCGAAAATCCATCTGTCCATCGGTTTACCGCGTACAAAGACGTTTTCGTTTGTCTTGGTGCAATCAAAGAACTGAGTATCCAGTTTTCCTCTTAGAGAGATAATTTCACCTTGTGCCTCAACAACAAACTCACTGAGATCGGTACGGGTTCCACATGTGTCTGAAATTGGTTCGTCAGCAAACATGTCCGGTAAACGAGCTTGCAAATCACTAAAGTCAAGCACGGCTTCAATGCCAACTCGTGTTGGCGAAACCGCAGTCATAATGACATTGAGACCGTAATCAATTTCCGTTGTGCCGACGACCAGAGTGTCCTTTATGTCGAATTCGGCAACTTGTGCTGTTGAAGGGGATGTGAGACCGAAGCCGCCGATCAGAAACATCGTAAAACACACGTGCCTCATTGTTGCCCCTCGATAATGTCGCTCAATTCCATCACGTTGAGCAGTTTGACAAGTGTCGTCGCGTCTGTATCGATCAATCCCTGAATTTCGGCGCCGATGCCGCCTTCGCCAATTTCGAGCGCTTTGACGAGTGTGGCCTGCGGTGATACCGGCTCCAATTCCTTCGGGACTGTTAGGCAGATTGGGTTGCCGTCAAAATAGATCTCTGCCTGTTTGATGATTTCGGCGCGCGCAGTCTCAATGACACCGAATAATCTTGCGACAACCCCAGTAAACCCACGCGGGTCGAGTTCAAGCTCAACCACGGAAAACCTTACACATTGGTCTTCGACGAAGGCTTCCACTTTTGCCTTTGCATCAATTTCTTGTGTCAACCAAGGATTGCCCCGCTCTTGGCCCGGGGAGTTCTGATCGCAGGAAAAGAATCGTACAAACAAAGTTCCACGCAATTCGACGTGATCTTCAATCGCCTCTGTTTCTAAAATATTAACTGATACTTCTCGTGAGCAACTATCATCATAGACCCCCGATGCTAGCTCTGGGAATCGTGCTTGGATCGCCCTCAAGTCCGCCACGACGTTCGCCCGCAAACGGGTTTCTGTCGCCGGGCTCAAACCTGCGAAAAACACAATATCAAACGATTCCTCGCCTATGGGCACCTTGCTAGATAGAAGGAGTTCGATGTCGCCTTTGTATTTGGTGGGATCAATTCCTTTACGATTTTCGGCGGCTGCAAGCAGTGCTTGAGGGGTCAATTCACTTGTTGGTTTTGGTCGGTCGCGCTCGCATGCGGCAAGAATGCCAAACAGCAGAGATATGGACAAAACTATCCGAAGGGAGCGCTTCACTCTGGCAAACATGAGCAAATATAACAATCGAAGACGTCCGATAGTGTATGCGAAAATCTGATATTAGAAAAATAGTGTAAATCCTATACGCAGTCGAGGAATTTCGAAGCTTTAGCAAATACTTGGGTCTGAAAAGCAAATGCGATCAGAGCGACTTCATAGACCAGGTAACAGCGTGGCATGCCAACTTGAAAGCAAAAAACTGTTCAGAATAGGATGCCTGTAAAGATCACGGAACCCAGGCTTATTGCCCGGCACACTGCCGGTGTGGCGATTGACAAGCCGATTTCTTACCTTATCCTTAATCAGTTGATTAGCTTAAAGAACCTAGGGTGCTGGACTTAGAGTTCAGTTGCGTTCGAAGAATGGCATATTCATATTGGACGGGCGACGGGATCAGCTTTTGCCGAACCGGAGAGCCAATGAGGACCATTGAAAAGCTTATTTTGGTATGTGGTTTTCTTCTGTTCATTAACGGCTGCACCCACGTGCCATTTGACTCTCCTAAGGAAAGCTCACGGGCTATCCCCGCCGATGGGACTCGTGCCGGACGTGTAGTGTCTGACCTTACAGGTCACGATGGCCAACTATTGGCAATGCTGCCCTTGTTCGACGGCAATGACGCGCTCGGGGCGCGACTGAGAATGATCGAAACGGCGGAAAGTTCAATTGACATACAGACGTTTCTGATCAAACCGGACTTGGCCGGTTCGCTGATGTGGCTCGCCCTGTATTCCGCAGCAGAGCGAGGCGTGAAAATCAGGCTGTTGTTCGACGACGTTTTCACGACGGCACGTGATGATCAGATCGCGACACTGAATGCCCACCCGAACGTGGAAATTCGCGTTTTCAACCCGCTATCCCGAAATAGCAGTGTGGCTGTCAATTTCCTGTTGGATTTTACCCGAGTGAATCGCCGCATGCACAACAAAGTCACGATCACAGACGGCAGCTATGCAATTTTAGGCGGCAGAAACATTGCTGATGAATACTTTAGTATTGGAACAAATTACGACTTTGCCGACTTCGATCTCTTTGTGGCCGGAAAGCCTGTTCATGTCTTGTCAAACACCTTTGATGCGTATTGGAATGATGCTTGGTCCCTGCCTTTTGACGCCATAGACGATGGCGACATTGTTCCCTTGAGCGAGGCGTATGAACAGTTTCAAAAGCGCGCTCTCGACGAGGAAGTCGCGATTTACGACCGAGCCCTGGCATCTGATTACATAAGATGGCTCGAGAGTGGTCAAGTTCCTGTTTACTATGGCCGCGCAAATATCGTGGTGGATGACATTGAGAAGCTTCGCACTCCTGCTGGCACCGGACCATTTGCTGTAGGAAACGCATTTTTTAATAGTCTCGGACGCGCTAAAAAAAGCGTAATTGTTGTTACGCCGTACTTTATTCCAGAAGACTACGGTGCGGCGTATTTTGAGCAACTGGTCAGAAAAGGAATTGACGTTTCGGTCGTGACTAACTCTCTTGCCTCGACCAATCATCCGTACACTCATGGTCATTATGCGCGCTATCGTAAGCGACTGTTGCGCGCCGGAGTCAACTTTATTGAGGTACGCGCCAGCGTACCGCCTTCGAAGGAAGGCGTCGAAACGCCTTTGACCCTACACACCAAAATCGCCTTGATTGATGACGCTTATGTTTTTGTGGGTTCTGCAAATGTCGACCCTAGGTCCATCCGACAGAACTCTGAAATCGCAATGCTGGTACGTAGCTCTAGCCTAGCGAAACGGATCAAAGCTCAATTGGATGCGGCATTGCCACTATACTCTTATTCGGTAACGCTCAACGACTCAGGAAAGCTCCAATGGGTATATGCGAATACTGAAACGAACGCGCCGATATCGAAAGAGCCATCAGCTAGGTTTTGGCGCAAACTGATCGCCAAGATTTCCGGTTGGCTGCCAATTGAACGCCAGTTGTGAAGTGGGTTTTCACAGACCTTCAGCGCTAAGAAACCCCAAGACTTCGCGATGTAGGACGTAGCACCACTAACATCTTTTTCTTGGAAAAAGCGTATCTATCGGTGCCATGAGATTATAAAAATTGCCAGCTGGCACAGACCCAGCCAAAAAAAGCTTATAACAACACTAAAATAAGCCCCTTTGTGTCGTTCATCACTGTCCGTAACTCGCATTTGGTATCAAATCATATCGGCAACGAGGCTCTACTCGCGTCATCGCTTCCAACGGTTTCACTGTGTCATGTGTGCCTCATATTTCGTAGGTGCGCCCCTTAACCTAAACCCATTGTGACTGATGCAGATAATACCGCTCCATACACGTTGATCATCAACTTGACGCTTGCAATGGAATCTCTGGTTTTAGGGTTCGAGCGAGCAATTTTCTCTTCGATCAAACAAAACTCAAGCATCGCCACGGCTTGTAATTTCTGACGTGAATCGTGCTAGCCGACGGGCAACAACAAGTCCTGAGCCATTTTAACTTCCACTTTACGCAAGGTTTTTCTGATCAGATTGCTTTTGCCAACTTTGGCAAATGGTTTGACGGGGCACTTTCAATATTTCAGTTGTTCGGCAAAGGCCAAATCCTGCTCCCGCAACCAACGATATTTGCGAAACCGCCTCAGCCATGTCGACTTGGGCGGTTTTAGCTTTTTTATCAGTTGCTAAGGCGAGAATGCCGGCAAGATCTCCATGCAGATCAATGTCATATCCATCTTCAGACGGTGTCAGCACCACCTTGTCGATCAGAGTGAACGCGCGAGACGATTGGGACGTGGTTCGGTTCTGAAGTAGGTGCTCATTAAGGTAAAAGCGAACGCTGCCCCGTTGCCAGACATGTCGGCACTTAAGGATCGAGGAAGCCAGTGATTTATTCGGAATTCGCTACGCAGTCTGCAAGGGCATCGGTCGCATGGTGTTCCCTTCAGAACCTTTTCAAACAGATTCAGGCTATTGGAGGTCTTCTTCGTTCAGCTCTCGAACCTCGTCATCGGAGCGTTCCGTGCCGAGCCACCAAAGAATCAACTCGAGACACAGTGCAAGAATGACAGGACCGAGGAATACCCCAACGACTCCCCAAAAAAGTAGCCCGCCGATAGCGCCAAGAAAAACCAGAATTGCCGGCAAGTCCGCTCCGCGCGATACAACAAGTGCTTTTACGAGGTTGTCGGAAAGCCCAACCGCCACAAGCCCCCAGAGAACCATAAAGGTCGCCATGACCGACTGATCATTCATCCAAAGCCAGATCGAAAGTGGTGCCCAAATCAGGATCGGGCCGACTTGCAGAAGGCCAAGCATAAAGGTTGCGAACGCCAGGAGTGGCCAATGTGGCGCGCCGACGAGCCAGTATGCGAAAGCAGCTACACAGGCCTGTACAGCCGCTGATCCAAGAACACCAAGCACGGTATAGCGGATCGTTAGGATCGAGCGAGCACCAAGGTCGGCGACCCGCGTTCCTCCAAGTTTTAGTGCCGCCTTGCCTGCGAGCAGGCTGAGATACTGCGAGTTATGTAGAATTACTCCCGCAAGGATCAGGCCCAGCAAAAACTCTAAAACAAAATAACCGATTAACCGACCTTCGAACACAATTGTCGAGAGAAGCAAACGCAGATCGTCGCCAATCAAAGTGCGCAACGCCTCCAAGTCATCTCGTATTCCTATCCAAAGATCGCGCCAAGTTGCGGAGATACCGGCGGGAAGATCAACGCCAATCCATTCAAGGCTGTCTCTGTTTGCGGCGGCAATCGCTAATTCTGGCAAAATCCCTACAACGGAGCGAAAAAGTAACAACATCGGGACAAGTACGATGAGTATCAACCCGACGACAGTAAGGCCAGTCGCCAGTACACGTCTTTGTCCAAGTTGGTTTGTAAGCTGCGCATGAAAGGGCAAAATGGCGACCGAAATAAAAAGGGCCCATAACAATGCAGGAAGGAATGGGCTGAGCGTCAGCACCCCTAACAGGAATATTAGCGCAAGCCCCCCAAGTGGGAGAGCCTTTTGAACTATATCTCGCATGTCTGCGAGCATTTCGACCTCACTACGACCAATGAAACGCGCAGTACACTATGGCCATCATTTGGCTAGTGGCCACTATTTTTTTGAAGGAAGTAACTTGCGTGAAGATGCTATCAGAGTCTCAGAATTTGCGAAAGCGCAGAGCGGAGACAAAGGCATCATTGTCATTTCCCGCATGGCAGCCGTTCTTCAGATCTGATCGAATGATTGCGTCGAGCCCAAATCGGAGGTCCATCTTCAACTCTGGCTCTTCGGAGAAGCGCAGAACCGCGAGTATCCCAAGGAACAGGTTAGTTATCCGAGCAGTGCCCTGCCTGCCCTTCAGTATGCATTCTTCAGTTACAAACCGATTGACCTGCATACATTCCAAGCCCAGCGCCGGCTGCCGTAGCCAAGGCATTGCCTGTCCCGCCGCCGAAGCGATTTCCAACTATTCCACCAATAGCAGCACCACCTAAAACACCTCCGGCGCAACGAGCATCATGTTGGACTTGTGCCTGAGTTGGCGTTGCCGGTACTCCGCATGCGGTCAAGAAAATTGAGCTTCCGAGCAAGCTGGCTATCAGTGCCTTCTTCATCAGGATTTCCTCGTGATTTACCAAGTCTATTAGCTTTTTAGGTGGTCCGTGGCTGGCTATTACACAAGGCATAAACCGCTGTATGGACAAACGTTAACCTAATCTCAATAAAGGCTGCTAAAGACAAAGCTTCTGACGACCTGTGATAAAACTCAATTCGTTTATTCGCTTTGGCTTGTCAAATTGTAGCATTTTGTTTCGCTTTACCCTGCGCAAATGCCTTGCACTGCCCAAGCATAGTTATTCTGTCTGTGAACACTGCGGTGTTCAATGCAAAGGGCTGGTTTGTCCGCAGAGCGGTCGCTCGCGACATTTCGGCGATTGAACGCGCCGAGCCCTTTTCAGACTTTGGGTCAGGCGCAGCATCCGTTTCGAAGGGGGGTAGCAGCTTTTCGCTTCATCTGAATAAGCAATACTCTTACCGGCTTTCACTTCGCTAAAATAAAGTAATCGGCTTCACTGATGCGCCATAATACGGATGCTAAAATCCTGCGCAGAGAATGTTGGTTCATGCGAGGTGCGCGTTTTTTTGCGCACGGTGAAGGATTTGAAACATGGAGCTTCTGGCGTTGAAACCACTGACCTTGGCCGTCTTGGCGGCAGGGGGGTATGGCGTTGCAACCATCGGAATGAAACTGGCCTCAGCCGAATGGACGGCGGTGGCGCTCGCTCTGATTATTCTGGGGTTACTTGCCGCCACCCAGTCCGAGGTGGTGCTGATGCGTACAGTTCCACTTTCCGAGCTGTATCTAATAATAATTGCGCTTGAGACACTGATCGTACTGACCTACGCCTACAGTATCGGCGAAGGGCTAGAGCCGCGCGATTGGACAGGCGGCGCGCTCATATTCGCGGGGCTCGCGATCGTCTCGCACTGATCGGACATGGGGTGGCCGGCGCGATACGCTACGCTCGGGCCAACGATGACTTGTTTGCCCAATGGGGGCGGGAGCAATCTCTAAGTGTTCTGACGGCAACGGCGGGTATGTCCGCACAGCAGACCTTGAGCGTTCTTCGCCAAATGTCCGCTATGCGGACAAAGTGGACATTGCCATCTAGTAGACCCGGACGGAAGTCGAATGCTTCTTCGGGTCACATAAAACCTCTTCAGTGACTTTCACGGTTCGTTGTACCGGAGCGTGCATCTATAGGTTGCGCGCGCTTCGTTTTATTTGCAGACACGCTCGATGCCTCCCAAGATGTCTGCCTTATGCCAACAACCAGTCTTTAAGTTAAGCTGACCCAAGCCGCATTCCTTAAAGAGCTCTGCACGCACGCGGCCACAAATCTAACACCATTGAGCCCGTCATGAACCGTTGGATAAACAACCGATCCGTCAGATGAAATCCCATTTCGGAAGGCTTGGATTGCCTCAGCAGCCTCTCCATAGATATTGGCGAAACCTTCAAGGTACCCCTCGGGATGGCCCGGAGGGATTCTACTCAACCGATTGGCAGCGTCACCAGTTCCAGCTCCATTTCGGGTGATCAGACGCTTGGGTTCGTTGTATGGCGTGAACCAAAGGTAATTGGGATCTTCCTGAGACCACTCCAACCCACCTTTTTCACCATAGACGCGCAAACGAAGTGCGTTTTCGTTGCCGGGAGCCACCTGAGAAGACCAAAGCATACCCCGCGCTCCGCCTTCGAAGCGAAGTAATACGTGCGCGTTGTCATCGACTTTGCGCCCCGGCACAAAGGCCTGTAAGTCCGCCGCAACGCTTTCCGCTGTCAGCCCGGTTACAAAGCAAGCGAGGTTGTAAGCATGAGTCCCGATGTCACCGGTTGATCCACCCGCGCCCGAGCGTTCGGGATCGGTTCGCCACTCAGCCTGTTTGAAATCCTGCTGCTCAGTCAGCCAGTCCTGGGGGTATTCAACCTGAACCACGCGGGTCTTGCCAATATCTCCGTTAGCGACCATTTCACGCGCCTGCCGAACCATCGGATAGCCCGTGTAATTGTGGGTCAAAATGAATAGGGCATTCGCGCTTTCTGCTGCTTTGACCAGTTTTTTTGCATCGGCAAGAGTCGAGGTGAGTGGCTTGTCACAAATTACATGAATACCACGCTTCAGGAACTCACGCGCGGCTGCATAGTGGACGTGATTTGGCGTGACGATTGAGACCGCCTCGATCCCGGATTTCAGTCGGGCTTCCCTTATCGCCATTTGTTTGAAGTCTTCATAGACCCGTTCGAGCCCCAACGCCTGACCACTTTCAAGAGATTTCTCTGGCGTCGAAGACAATGCACCGGCAACCAGCTCGAACTTGTCGTCCAGTCGCGAGGCTATTCGATGGACACCCCCTATGAAGGCGTCGTTTCCGCCGCCAACCATACCAAGCCGAATGCGTCCTGAGGTTTCTTCACTGCGTCCTGTGACCATCACTCAATCCCCAGCATCTTACGATTGGCGGCTTCGTCTGCGCCACCATCAGCGAAATCATCAAAGGCTTTCTCGGTTACACGGATGATATGATCGGACACGAACTGAGCGCCTTCACGCGCTCCGTCCTCGGGGTGTTTGAGGCAGCATTCCCATTCGACCACAGCCCAGCCATCAAAGTCATTCGCGGCCATTTTTGAGAAGACCGCGCTGAAATCCACTTGGCCATCACCAAGCGACCGGAACCGCCCGGCACGATCGACCCAGCTTTGATATCCTGAGTAAACACCTTGCCGCCCAGTTGGGTTGAACTCGGCATCTTTCACATGGAACATGCGGATTCTATCTTTGTAGATGTCGATATTGTCCAGGTAATCGAGGCATTGCAGCACGTAGTGCGACGGGTCGTATAGCATGCAGGCCCGTGGGTGATTTCCCGTCCGATCCAGAAACATCTCATACGTCACACCATCGTGGAGGTCCTCTCCGGGGTGAATTTCGTAGCAGACATCGACACCGCAGTCTTCGGCGTGATTCAGGATCGGCACCCAACGGCGCGCCAGCTCATCAAACGCCGTTTCAATCAAGCCGGCAGGGCGTTGCGGCCAAGGATAGACATAGGGCCATGCCAGCGCGCCAGAGAATGTTGCATGTTCGGAAATGCCCAAGTTCTTTGATGCTGACAGTGCCTTTTTGACCTGGTCTACTGCCCATTCTTGTCGGGCTTTCGGGTTCCCCCGAACACTTGCGGCTGCAAAGCCATCAAACGCGCTGTCATAGGCTGGGTGAACGGCCACAAGCTGGCCCTGAAGATGCGTAGAAAGTTCGGTGACTTCGACGCCGTTTTCTTGGGCTTTTCCTTTGAAGTCATCGCAATAACCGGTGCTGGACGCGGCCTGTTCGAGGTCGAATAACCGGCCATCCCAACTGGGAACTTGAACTCCCTTGTATCCACAATCCGCCGCCCATTTGGTGATCGCTTCCCACGAATTGAACGGTGCTTCGTCTCCCGCAAATTGTGCCAGAAACAACGCTGGACCTTTGATCGTCTTCATAAAATTTCCTCCCCAAACCCTAAGCCTCTATGGCGGTAAATTTTCCTTCAGATAGATGTCGATACGGATGCGTTCCTGCGCTTTGTTGAATGGAACCTTGTCCTTAGTAGCGCGCAATAGACGGACGGCAGACCGAACAATATGCCCGGTGTCTTGCGAGATTAAGGCGTCAAATGTGCCAAGCCTAAGCGCCTCACGACTGAGTGGAGTAAGCTCATGTGCTATGATCACCAGATCTTTGCTGAACCTGTTCTCTGAAAGAAATTGTATCAGGCCCGCATTGCCCGCTGCTGACGAGTATATTCCGACCAGATCTGGATAGGTTTCAAAGATTTCGGGCATCATCCTGTAAATCAGATCCGGGTCATCCCGACCCTCGACAGACGCTACGACTTGGAGGTGCGGAAATTCCTCGGCCACAACAATATCAAAGCCTTGACGACGCTCGAGGTGGTCACGCGCCAAACGAGAGCCTGTAAGAACCAAGACCTTGCCGTCGCGATGCACAAATCGTCCCATCAGCTGAGCGGCGGTTCGTCCTGCCGAAACGTTATCGATTCCCACAAAGTGGTCTCGCTCAGAACTGGGCAAGTCAGACACCAAGGCGACCACTGGAACGCCTTTGTCCCTGAGCCTTTTTACAGCATCCCGGACAGAAGGCGTTTCGGGCCCAAAAACTGCGACTCCGTCTACATCCAAACTGTCGACAGCATCCAGAATGTTGACGATATCTTGCGGCTCAAACGGAGCGACCTTCCTTATCGCAATGCGGGTCCGCTCGATAAATTGGTCAGGGGATTGTTCTGCGATCTGACTGCTGATTGCCTCCACAAACTCGTTGTCAGTATCCGGCAGAACAAAGAGGAAGTTGTAGACTCGGTTTCTCGCAAGGTTGGCCGCAGCGGTGTCGCGCACATAGCCCAGCTCATCAATTGCCCTTTGTACTTTCTGTACAGTTACGGCCCGCACGCCGGGGCGTCTGTTCAAGACTCGGTCAACAGTTGCGAGACTGACACCCGCGACGCGCGCCAGGTCGTTTACGGTTGGCTTTTTCACCAATTCTAGTTTTTGTTTTTGGTCTTCCACGTGTTCTTCAGCCCTCAATCTCCCGCGCCAAGCCTTCAAACAATAAAGCAACAGCCTCAGCGCCGGGATCGTTATGTCCAACTAGGTTTTCTTCGGGAACATAGGCTGCCCGGCCCGCCTTCGCACGACGAATATTCGCGGTGTTGTTCGCGCCTTCGCGGGCAGCCTCGGCCGCATGCGTCAGACCAGATGGCAGTGCGGCAAGCGCCGGCGCCAGGGCGTCAATCATTGTCCTGTCACCGACCTTGGCACCCCCAACCTGGCTGACGCGATTCAAACCTTCGACCAGAGACTTCGGTACCGAAGCCCCGCTCGCACAGGCATCTCCAGCTGCATTGAAGAAGATTGCGAGTATCACACCAGAAGAACCACCCATTGTCTGGCTTAACTCATTGCCCAACGCTGGAAACAATTGCGTCAGATCAGCAAGCGGCATGCGATCAAGGCTACCTTGCAATGCTCTTGCGGCAGTCGCCAATGTGCTTCCTGTATCGCCATCTCCGGATTTCGCGTCCAGCTCGTTCAGGGTTTTCTCGGCGTTGATCAGCGACTCAGACAGCCGGGTGATCGTTTCCTTTGTTGCGGGATTGTTCGAAGGAATTGGATCGATTGGGGTCAGGCCATCAGGCAATGGTACAACTTTTATCGGGTCGACGGAATTGACGCCGGGCCAAGCCGCCAGGTCAACAGGAGCTTCAAGCGCAGATAAATCGTCTTGATCTACAGGCAGAATAGAAACAGAAAACCCGTGCATATCCAGCGATGTCATCATTGGTGCCGGGCCAATTATATGATGGGCAATACCAGTCTCGGACAACGCATGCGTGAGGACAGCCATTTCCAGCGGAGTTGTAGATCCGAGGTTGTTGACCAACGCTACACAATCCCCAGACCCAACCCTTAGCTTCAGCTTCTCCACCACCGTGGACATGGCCGAAACAGCATTTGAGAATTCGACTTGCTGTACGCCGGGCTCGCCGTGGATGCCCAAGCCGAGCTCCGCTTTGCCGGGTGCGATCCGGTCTTCTTTCGGAGACCCGGGAACGGTGCAGGTGTCCAAGCTCATACCAATGCTGACGACCTTTGCTATGGTGCGTCTTGCTGCGGCGGTGACCGTGTCTAGATCAGCACCGCTTTCAGCAAGCGCTCCGGCTATTTTGTGAACGAACAACGTACCCGCCACGCCACGTGGTTGCGGAAGGTCGGGCAGGGCGATGTCATCGTCGACGACGACCATTTCAACCTTGCGGCCCAATGCACGGGCCCGTTCCGCTGCCAGTCCAAAGTTCAACCGATCTCCGGTGTAATTCTTGACGATCAGCAGGCATCCAACCTCACCCGTGACAGCAAGAATGCCCGCCAGAACCGCCTCCACCGATGGCGAGGCGAACACTTCACCGCAAACCGCAGCTGTCAGCATACCAGCGCCAACAAAACCTGCATGGGCGGGTTCGTGACCAGACCCTCCGCCAGAAACCAAGGCGACTTTCGACTTGTCCCAGTCCGATCTGTAAACAACCTTGATGTGCGGGTAGCCGTCCAACCGAGTAAGTCGTCCCCCGGAGGAGGCCAAAAGGCCGTCTATGGCCTCTGTCACCAAGGTTTCTTTAGTATTGAGGAACTGGGCCATGCTTTTGCTCCTTATTTCACTCGCGCGCCGGACGCGTCAAAATACAATGGGTTGTGTGGGCGGATTTTTATGATTTTTCCTGAGGGATAGTCCTGATGGACATCAATCAAAGTCACAACAGGGTGACCATTCAAGTCCAGGTGCAGCCGCGTTTGATCCCCCAGATGCTCAGCACGTATCACACGCGCTTCACGGCCTTCGCCTTCAATTATGTTTTCCGGGCGAAGACCAATCTGTGGGCCTTTGTGATCGCCTCCGAACAACTCGGACGGCAGGATGTTTATCCGTGGCAGGCCCAACCTGCTGGCTACGTAAACACTGCCCGGATTTTCATAAATGTCGCGAGGGGTACCGTACTGGACTAGCCTACCGTTTTCCAAAACGCCGATATGCGTCGCCATTGTCATGGCTTCGACCTGATCATGGGTCACGTAGAGTAAGGTTGATCCCAGATCTGCCTGAATTCTCTTCAGCTCTACCCGCAAATCCGCCCGAAGCTTGGCGTCCAAAGAGCTGAGGGGTTCATCCATCAGGAATATCTGGGGGTCGCGCACAAGCGCCCGTCCAATTGAAACGCGCTGCATTTCGCCGCCAGACAGTTCAGTGGCTTTGTTGTCCAGTTTGTGCGGGATCTGGAGGATCTCCGAGACTTCGTTAACCTTCCTGGCGATCTCATCCTCTGGTGTCTTCAGGATCGGCGAACGCAAAGGGAAAGACAGGTTTTCACGCACTGTCATATGCGGGTACAGCGAGTATTGCTGGAAGACCATGGCTATATCGCGCTGGGCTGGCGTTTCTATTCCAACATCTCGCCCGGCTATACGCACCGTTCCTGAATCCAGTTTCTCAAGTCCGGATATCAATCTCAGCGTCGTTGTTTTTCCCGCACCAGTTGGACCCAACAACACCACAAAGGCACCGTTGGGGATCGTCATTGAAATATCATCCACCGCTTTAAGATTGCCGAATGACTTCGAGATATTCTCCAAAACGACTTCAGCCATTGCTTAGTACCTCGTCGTTCAGAGCGGATCTCAAAGCGCGCCCGGTAGATTTTTCAAATAGGGTTACTGCGGGAGAGCGGAACTCCAATCCTACTGTTTCACCGGGACTGACGACTTCGCGTGCATCAATCCGGGCTTTCAGTTCTCCGTTCGGGCTTTGCAGCGTCACGATCTGAGTGGTTCCCAGATATTCCGCTGCCAGAACCTTGGCCCGGTAGGCGCTCGCATCCGACAGAAAAACATGTTCGGGACGGACACCAAAAACCAATTCACCTTCGGCCCCTTCCATCAGCTTGGGCACGGCTTCGTCATGGCCATTCAGTCGGACCATTTCCGAGCCGGGTTCGACCTTTCCCTGAAACGGCAGGAAGTTCATCGAAGGAGACCCAATAAAATCCGCCACGAACATCGTAGCCGGCTTGTCGTAGATTTCCTGAGGTGTGCCGAATTGCTCGATCACAGCGTTGTTCATCACTACGATCTTGTCCCCCATTTGCATGGCTTCCAACTGATCGTGTGTAACGTAAACGGTGGTTGCGCCCATGCGATCATGAAGCGCGCGCAGTTCTTCGGCCATGTGCTCACGAAATTCGGCATCCAGGGCACCAAGAGGTTCGTCCATCATGAACGCCTTGGGTTCGCGAACAATCGCGCGTCCAAGCGCTACACGCTGCCTGTCGCCGCCTGAAAGCCCACCTACTGGGCTATCCAGTATGTCGTTTATCCCTAAAATTCCGGCGACTTCCTCGACTTTGGCTTTTACGGCGGGGCGCGGCATACCCTGCGATATTAGCGGGTAGCTGATGTTCTTGCGCACGTTCATGTGAGGATACAGCGCGAACATCTGGAACACGAAGGCAATGTCTCGCTCCGACGGTGGCCGCTGGCTGATTTCTTCTCCGTCCAGATAGATTTCACCCGATGTTGGAAGTTCCAATCCCGCGATCATCCGTAGAGTCGTCGTCTTTCCGCAACCGGATGGCCCCAGCAGCATGAAAAACTCACCGTCTTCAATCGTGAACGAGCTTTCGCGGACAGCCGTGAAATTGCCGAACATCTTTTTTACGTTTTGGACTACGATCTGGGCCATTTCTACTCCGGGAAATGGCTGACGATGATAAACATGACGGTTCCGATCAACGTGACGATGAAAGAATAGGTGAAGGCCCACAGGACAAAGGGCTGCATCAGCATGAAGACACCCAGTGCGATAAGGATAGTTGCGACCATCTCCCATGGGCCGCGGCGGAGCCGCATCAATCCGGTTAGAAAATCACTCATTTGCGCACGGCTCCGAATGTGATCCCACGCAGCAAATGTTTGCGCATCAGGATGGTGAAAATCATGACCGGGATTAGGAATATGGTGGCGCCAGCCGCCACGGCAGGCCAGTCCAGGCCACCGATACCGATAATGGTCGGGATGAAGGGCGGTGCAGTCTGAGCATTCGCAGATGTCAGCAGCACAGCAAACGCATACTCATTCCAGGCGAAGATCAGGCAAAAGATAGCTGTCGAAGCGATGCCCGTTGCGGCTTGTGGCAGCACGACTTTGTAGAAAGCCTGAAAGCGTGTGTAGCCATCTATTAGAGCCGCTTCTTCGTACTCTCTTGGGATTTCGTCGATGAACCCTTTTAGCAACCAGACCGCCAAGGAAATATTCACGCCCGTATACAACAGGATCATTCCCAGATGCGTATCGCTCAATCCAAGGTTTCTGAACATCAGGAAAATTGGGATGGCAACGGCGACCGGGGGCATCATCCTCGTACTGAGGATGAAGAACAGTAGATCGTCCTTAAGCGGGACTTTAAACCTGCTGAACGCATAGGCGGCCAGTGTGCCAAGGAAGATACTCAAGAAAGTTGAACCAAATCCGATGATAACCGAATTCATAAAACGCTCACCGAACTTTGATGGCCCAACAATCACCATGTCGTATTGGCGCACGATCTCATCGGCCCAGTTCTGCGGTGGGTTGGCTTCTAGAAATTCATGCGTCTGCCGCGTGCGAGTGGTGAAGAGATTGACGTAGCCTTCAAGCGTTGGGTCAAAGACAACCTTTGGCGGGTAGCTAATCGCATCGGCCGGGGACTTGAAGCCGGTCAGCAAGATCCACACCAGCGGGATCATCGTGATCAGCGCATAGGTGATGACCAGAAAACCGGCGATCCACTTGGAACGGTTCGAGGGTTCGGTGACGGAAAAACTGCTCATCTCTGTTTCACCTTGTTCAGGGCTTTGACGTAGATCGACGCAAGGCCGAACACGGTGACGAAAAGGATGATCGCATAGGCTGACGCATAGCCCGTACGCCATTTCTCAAAGGCTTCGCGTTTCAGGTTGATCGAAGTGAGTTCCGTTACAGAACCGGGTCCTCCGCCGGTTAGCTGAACCACGAGGTCGAACATCTTGAAGTTCTCGATGCCTCGAAACAGCACAGCAAGCATCAGGAACGGCAAGACCATCGGGATGGTAATCGTGAAGAACTGTCGCAGCTTGCTGGCCCTGTCGATCTCAGCCGCCTCGTAGATGTAGTCGGGAATACTACGCAGCCCGGCCAGACAGATCAGCATCACGAATGGGGTCCACATCCAAGTGTCGACAATCACAATCGCCCATGGGGCCAACGTGACTGATCCCAGCATTTCAAAGCTCGACGGATCCTTGCCGGTGAACCAGGACACGATGTAATTGAACAAGCCGATTTGAGGTTGATACAGGAACTTCCAGAAGTTACCGACAACGGCCGGGGACAACATCATTGGCAACACGATAATCGTGGTCCAAAGATCGTTGCCCTTGAATTTCTTGTTGATCAACCACGCCAGAGTAAACCCGATCAGGACCTGGAAAAAGATCGTCCAGAACAGGAAATGCGCGGTGGCCTGCATGTTCAGCCAGGTGTCCGAGTCTGTCAGGATACGCTCGTAATTCCTGAAACCGACATCTTTGACTTCACGCCCGATCCGGTTGGCCTTGTAGTTGGTAAAGCTCAGTTGGATAGTCCAGATCAACGGAAAGATGTTGATCGCCAGCAATAGAAAGATCGTCGGCGAGATGAATATCCAGGCGATCGCACGGTCGGACAATCCTCGGATTTTTCGCGCAACTCGCTCTGGCGTTGCCCGCGCAACGCGATCTACGGTCCTGTCAGACATCTCTTTGCCAGTTCTTCTTGTTGGTTTAGGACTCACGGGTGAAGGTGGAGCGGGATTGCGCCCGCTCCTGCCTGTGTCCGGATTACAGCTTGCCTTCGTCTTCGAAGACTTCCGTCCAATCTTCGATCAGAAGATCCAACGCTTCCTGAGCTGTACCTTGGTCAGCTACAACGTAGTCGTGGATGCGTTTCTGCATTGCCAGCAGAAGTTCCGCATAGGCAGGCTCTTGCCAGAAATCCTGCACACCGCCCATTGCTTCCAGGAAGTCACCGGCGAAAGGCTGGCTGTCTACGAAACCGGGATCTTCCAGCACCGAGTTATGTGCGGAGTAGCCGCCCAGCTCCCACCATTTGGCCTGCACTTCTGGCTGCGCGAACCACTTAATGTACTCAAGAGCGGCGTCCTGTTTGTCAGAGTAGCTGACAACCGAGATACCTTGTCCGCCCAGCGTCGAACCTGCCTGATTTTGGGGTGGGTTCACGAAGAAGTCGATTTTGTCACCGCCGGTATTGGGGTCGGCATAAAGACCTGGGAAGAACGCGAACCAGTTCATTGCCATGGCGACCTGACCGGATTTAAAGGCGTCCAAGCTCTCACCCATGTAAGAGTTTGTATACCCCGGAGGCGTCGCCGTTTCGTAGAATTCCTTGTAGAACTCCAGAGCTTCAACCGCTTGGGGTGAGTTTACCGCGCCTTCCATGTCATATGAGCCCGGGGTGTTTTCGTATTTGAAGCCCCAGGGATAAAGCGCTCCGGTCACACCCATGGTGATCCCTTCAGAGCCACGCTCGGTAAAGATCGCTGCCCCGTACACCGTCTTGCCGTCGATCTCACGTCCTTGGAAGAACTGTGCGATCTGCAATAGTTCTTTCTGAGATTGAGGTTCGCGCAAATCTTGTCCAGTCGCCTCTTTGTATGCGGCTTGGATTTCAGGGTTTTCGAACCAGTCCTTACGATAGAACCAACCATTCGCATCGCCCATCGCAGGCAGGGCATAGTAGTTTGGTGTGCCCTTGGGCCAAGTTGAATAAGCGTAGACAGTGGCTGGCGCAAAATCGTCCATGCTGATGCCTTCAGCATCGAAGAATTCGTTTAGTTGAACATAGTGACCGTTTTCAGCGCCACCGCCGATCCATTGGCTATCACCAATCAGCAGGTCGCAGAGCTTACCCCCAGAGTTCAACTCATTCAGCATCCGGTCCGCAAAATTTGGCCAGGGAACAAATTCGAAGTTCATCGAGTGGCCGGATTCTGCTTCGAATTCCTTAGATAGCTCGACAAGCGCGTTGGCCGGGTCCCATGCAGCCCAACAGAGCGTCAGATCTTCAGCATTTGCCTTGGTAGAAAGAGTAGTAGCGGCAAGGACTATTGCGCTGGCAGAGGCCAGTTTTGTGTAAGTCATCCATTCCTCCCTTTTTGCGCCGTCAATCGAGGATGTGCGAATCGCGGCATACCTCCAAGGCTATTTGAGGTACGCACCTCAAGTCCAGAATTTTTTGAGGTTCGTACCTCAGGTAGCCTAGTAAGGTTGTTAACGCCGCTTTTTAGTCATTGATTTTATTTAGTTTACTTATTTGCGTTGATGCGCATGTATATTTGGCAGTTAGGATTTATGAGGCCCTATTGACCAAAATTGGTTCAGCCCGCAATCGCGGCAATAATGTGTCCAGCAGGTTTAGCGAACACGCTTTTGAAGCACTCACAGATTATTTGGTCGATACCTTGGAGAATTGGAGATAGCGTCAAACAGCACGGGCCACGCAGGATCGTGTATAACTCGTTTGGTCAGGTGCAGACGTATGAACACGCTCTCTATCGTCAGATTGAACCGGTACCCAATAAAAGGCTTGAGTGCTGAGCCCATGCAAAGCGTGACGCTACGAGCGGGAGAGGGGATTCCTGGTGATCGCCTGTTCGGATTCGCGCGCTACAACTCCGGTTTCGACGCGCAAAACCCTCAGCCACTGCCGAAAGATCGCTTTGTTGTTTTGTTGAATGAAGCTGCGCTTGCAGGCGTTAAGGCAAATTTTGATATTGAGACCCAATATCTTGAGATCAAAGCGAGCGGCAAAACACAAAGCTTTAATATGCAAGCACCAGAAGATCGGATGAATGCGGTAAGTTTCCTGTCTTCAGAGATCGACCTAAAAGACCTCGAACCACCAAATTTCGTTTCGTCTGCTCCGCATCGGTTTACAGATGTATCTGTCGTGTCACCTAAAATGATGAACGCGATATCCGTTCTAAATCTGGCGTCTGTGGAAAAGTTAGGTGAAAAACTGAACGCGGAAGTCCACCCAGCGCGCTTCCGGGCGAATATCGAGATGGACGGTATGCCCCCATTTTCTGAGTTGGATGAAGCTGGATCAGTTTTTAGATTTGGCGATGTTGAGTTAAATATACTCTCACGTACGAAAAGGTGTGCAGCCACTGAAGTGAACCCGGAAACGGCTAAGCGGGACCTGAAGATACCCTATCTAATTCGGAAGTTGATGGGTCATACGGACATGGGTGTCTATGTTGAGGTTGCTAAAGGCGGAGCGTTGAGAGTCGGCCAAATTGGGGAGATGTTGAATTGAGTTTTACTCACCCCGCCAGAGTGGCAGTCACAGGCGGTTTGTCCCGCGTTCTCTCAACTAATTTGTGTCTACGCTTTCGCCAGTCGTTTTCTTGCTCGCCCAGCCTAGTGAATGTGACTCCCTGAAAAAACGATGCTCCAGATGAAGCATGTAATTGACCGAACCTGGAAAGTTTACCAAGATCGTTTTTTGCGGATTTCTCTGACCTCTTCCCAGGCTTGGGAGGAAAGATGGGCTTCGACCGGCTACCGATTGCGCTAATTGCAGCCATCGAATTCGTCGGTACCATCGTTATTGCTCTTTTGGGCATACGCACTGGGCGCAACTATCTTGCCTTTGCCTTCGCAATCATCGGCGCAACCCTCCTAATTGACATGCCGTCGCTACTGGCAGCAGATGGACCTGATCTCATTTCTGATCTTCGTAGCCTGTTCTGGGCGTTGCTGAACGGCTCGCTTTTCGTTCTCTACATCATCTTCGGCCACACGATTTCCGTAGGTGGCGCGTCGGGCGGTGTGGAGCGCCTTGGCGCTGTCATGACAGCGGCCTTGATATTCGTGATGCCCATCGGTTTCCCGCAAGCCCTCGACGATTTTGGTGCGCCTTCGCTTGTACTGGCCGGGATCGGCGTCGGCATCTGTTCCTCGTTCATCTCCTATGTCTGCGATCAGCTCGCGATGGCCCGCTTGCCACGTGCCAGCTTCGCGTTACTTCTAGCTCATCTGCCAGCGACCGCCACGATCATAGTCGCGACGGTCCTGCGTCAGGTTCCGAGCGCTGTGGATGTCCTCGGCGTGCTCCTCGTCATGATTGGCGTAGCCGTTCACAAATCCGCGTCGATGCGGTCTGCAGGTGTCGACGGCGACTAGAATCTGCCATTCGCTGCAACCTGACGAACGAGCAGGTTGCGCTCAGCGCAGTTGTTGGCGGCAACGTGTCAGAATGGCGGTTTCGGACCGTCCGTACAAGGGAGAGTGGTGCTGGGGAATGGATTTTTGCCGCGGATCTGGAGGTATTAGGCAACGCAAGGACCGTGCCAACGGATCGAATACAAATGTTCTAATAGCACGACATGCTTCACGCCTGTCCTAAGCGGCGCTAGTCTCCGGTCATGGCAACGCTGAAAGGAGCCGCCCAATGTCCCTCTTCTCTAAACTCTT
>NZ_JBQFMJ010000025.1:0-31336 GCF_056531785.1 Ruegeria sp. K7 | reverse complement strand
AGTGTAACCGTATCCGCTTTGCACCGGCTGGATATGAGGACAGCCAGGACATTGTGGAGAAGCAGGGGCTTTCCATTCGATTTTTGAAGAATGGCACTACCGAGGTTGGGGCATTTCAGGTTGGCGCAGAAAACGCTGCCGTGCAGATCGTCGACAATTATCCGGTCGAAATCAGTTTCAATAGTAAGCAGGACTACGGTTTTGTACTGGACCAGCTTGCGGCCAATGCATCGGTTAATCTGTCGATGATTGATCAAGATGTCAGCTACGGAATCTTTGACTTAAAAGGTTCCAGCGCGGCAATTCGGTCCCTTCGTTCCGCCTGCGATTCAGGTGCTAGCCAAGGGGCCTCCTACGAAGCACCCGAAGGCATTGTCTATTGTGGTGGCGGAGCGATAAAACGCCAAATCGAATATGTAATTCTGGACAATCCAGAGGGGGAGTGGGACGCGCGAGTAACGGTCAACGGCGAGTCGATCAGAGCCATGACAGCCTACAGTTACTTCGGAAACTCTGTGCCGCCCGCCGGGTTTGTCGTCGCCCTACTTGGGGAGGACAGGTCCGAGTTTCTGATTTTTAGCGAAGGCTCGGCAAACTGGCTGGAATACGGGGATTACAGGTATGAACAATGCAACTGAAGCCACCTTCCAACCGGCTTCCCAATTGTCAAGCTACTTGAAACGTTTGGTATCTGCGATCCTGCTTGGTTCGAGCCTGGTTTGGACCTCACCAGTTGTCGCGGCTGACGTTTCGCAACTTCCAACCGGTTTGCGAGCAAAGGTTGATCTGGCGGTGCGGGCATGCGCGGAGTTCAACAACGGTCAGTTTGACTTAGATTGGGGCGCGGTTGAAAGGGTCGATCTCGACGGAGATCTACAACGCGACTGGGTTTTGAATGAGGCTGGTTTTGCGTGTTCGAGCGCCGCATCTCTTTACTGCGGAACTGGCGGATGCATGTCGCACTTCTTGATTGAAGAGGAGGTTCAATCCTTGCTCAACCAGGGCTGGACGGTTGTTGATTTTGGGCGTCAACGCGTTGTTGTTGCGGATATTCATGGATCCAATTGCAACGGAATAAACCCAACGCCTTGCGTCACCGCCAGTGTTTGGGATGCGGACGCTAAGACGTGGCGCTCGTCTGCTGGCGATTGGGAATAGCCGCGCCTCAACGAATGATTGCCAAAAGCCTAATGGAATTGAGCGTTATGTGATGATTTCGTAAGAAAAGACCTCTAAGTCTTCCTCAAAACCCCGCAGAGAATGCCGCCCCAATTTTTGCGGCTCTTCAGATACCAAGTTCACAAAATCGCCCGTTGCTAAAAGCCGCGCCTCAAGTTTTCGCGTCAGGCCCTCTAACCTGCTGGCTATAGCGACTGATGGGCCGGTTACCGTAAAATCCAAGCGCTTTTCAGTGCCAACATTTCCGTAGACAGCCGCCCCAGTGTGCAAACCAACCCCAAATTCAGCACGGTCTGATGGATCAAGTTCTTCATTCCTTTGGAACGCTTCACGCGCCGCGGACAGGGCTGCTTCGCACATGTCTTCGGGTAGTCTTCGTTGACCATCAAAAGGAAAGATCGCAAGCAACCCATCGCCAACGAATTTAAGAACCTCTCCGCCGTGATCGTGTACCGCCCCACCGACACAATCGAAGAATTGGTTAACCGTCGCGACATATTTTTCCGATGACAAGCGCTGGCTCAACGCCGTTGAGCCGCGCATATCGCTGAACAAGAGAGCACAGTCAATTATGCTGACATCTCCCCGGGCTATTTGACCGTTCAGTACGGATCGACCGGACAACTTGCCTAGATAGACCTCCATCAACTCAGCTGCCAAGAACTGCTCCGACAATACACGCGCTGCACCAAGCAAAGGTAAAGACAGCCGCGACAGACCATCTACCTCACGGTCTGTGAAGCCAGAGCGACGCTTTGTAGCAAAAGACACAGACGCGCCCAAAGCCCACTCCAACTCTCCGTCAAAGACAACAGTACGATTGCCGAATGGTGCACTGCATACGACATAGTCGGTGACGCCTGCTTCAGCGAGTTTTCGGAATAGCGGAAATTTGTCACGGGTCGCTTGATCAGTCAGATTTGCTCGCATGAAAGGAAACTTGATTGTGCCGTTCGCAAGTCCGTCCGCCAAGTCCCATACTTCCTTATTAAAGTGCTGTTTCGCAATCTCATTGGCCAATTTCGAATTCTCTCCGAAGGGTGCTTTGTCGAAGAGATCAGCCGTTACTGAGCTGCGTGGAAGAACGGTCCATTCAATACGATGGTTTGATGCATCCCAAGTTGCATCGAGCAATCCAATTACAGGGTGCATCATCAGGCGACCCAAGGAAACACGCGTGACCGGCACGCCACCATCGATCAGCCTGTTACTTAACTGCTCGACTAGTCCACCAAGGTCAGCATCAAAAAAGGCCAGCTTTTGCAGCCAATCTGCAATGCGGTCGAAAACATCCGCCATAACTTACACCTCCACCATCATCTTGTTACAGCCGAAAGCTCGTGTCATTCGGTTTGTCTTCGAACGCTCAGCTCTCTAGCGATGGGTTTGCAAATTCTCACGCGCGTTCGCTCGCGATATTGGCCAAAGCCCGTCAATTTTTCGAGCTAAGAAAAAGTGCCAGGCGCGACAGTCGATTGAGAAACGTGACTATTCAACTCTAAATTACTCTTTCCTAGGGCCTGTGCAGCGGTGCAACTAATGGCCGCTTTGTCCGCATTGCAGACGTTCAAGCAAGTTGCAGCGAGCGACCGCTAAGCGGACAAAGCCGCCGTTAGCCGCACTGCAGGGTTCAAAGACCTTCAGAGTGTCTGCTTGGCGAACAGAGCCGCCATCCGCTCAGCATAAGCCAACTACCGCTCTAAGCCCAAACCGGACATTCAAAACAAGACTTTGCCAATGTGGCTTTACGGAGGAAAGCGGTCATCTATTCAAGCCCCACTTGGTTATGCAAACTGCCCGAGCTGCCAATTGCCTCCTTCCCATGCTGGGTTGTCTGAGCCTACACGGTAGGCGTTAGTCAGTTCACGTAGAGAGATTTGCACCTGCGAAGCCGAGTGCCAGCATCAGAGATGACACGGCTCCAAGCCAAGCTGCAGCAACGCGGAAAGCAATTCCAACCCAAGGTTTCTTAAAGCGTTCTCTGACCCACAAGGACCCCCCCAATAGATACAAAAGACCAACATTGGCCCCGACTAAGGAGCCGGACATTGTGAACAATCTGTCTCTTAACGGCCCTGGCTCCGGGACAGACGCGTCTCCTATCAGAAATGCTCCGACGCAGACCAGTGCGATTGCAAACGGCAACAGTTTTTGGGGAAGAAGCGCGGCCGTCGAACACGCGGCAAAGGCGATTGCAAACATTTTTGCGTCGAGTTCTTCAAATCCGAAAGCTAAAACGAGGCCCGCAATATTCGCCACAAAAAAGCTGGGAAGCAGCCATTGCACCTGTTCCGGTTTGAACCCACCACCAAGCAAAGCAAGGCCCATAATGAGAAGCGCCTGCGGCGGTGTCGAAAAGGGGTGGATCAGCCCGACATAAAAGCCCTCAATACCGGGAAAGGCACTATGGGCCGAGGCAGGCCCCGCGACCAAAATCGCAAGTGGATAGCAGATTAGTCTGCACTTTTTCATTCTCTTAGGCTACACCAGTAAGAAACGCGATCCCGGCAAAAGCGATCAAGCCACCGGCACCCCTCACAGCAACTCTACCTGCAGGCCAGCGAACAAGCAGTCCGAATGCGATCCCAGTAAGGTGAAGCAACCCTGTCGAGATTACAAAGCCGACTGCATATGCAAATGCGTTTACCGTAGCCGGAAGTTCGGTGCCGTGCGCGTAACCATGAAAAATTGCAAAAGACCCCACAATAACCGCACATATCCAAATCGGCGGCTTGACAGCAAAAACGATCATTATTCCCAGTACAACAGCGGAAAGAGCAATGCCTGTTTCTATAGCAGGGATTGGAATACCGATAATTCCTGCTATCGCCCCGAAGGCCATGACCAAAGGAAAAACAACCGGCAAGATCCAGATTGCTGGCGCACCAAGAAACGCACCCCAGATACCAACTGCGACCATTGCAGCCACATGATCCCAACCGAGGATTGGATGCGTAAATCCTGCGACAAAGCCTCCACCATACCCCTCGCCAGAGTGGGCTTGCGCGGCAAAAGCAGTGAAAAAGTAAATCAAAGATATAGTGAGAAAACAGTAAGCTAAACGAGTTGGCAAAACGAACTCCTCATTCAAACAATCTACTGCAATTGTTAAGTCACGCATTCGAATAACTCAACATGACGTCAATGGTAAGTTTCGGCTTGAAGTAATCACTCTCTGCGGTGTGCGGATCGGCTGATTGCAGCCTAAATACTGACCTTCGATGAGCCAATTATTTCGCGCAGTCGCCCATGCCAATTGGACGGGAACGGATAGCGGTCATTGTTGGTGGTCATTCCGAGGCCTTTCGCCTGAAGGTCTGCATTGAGTGGCAGCGGACGTTCGCTGAAATCTTCTGAACGACCGAAGTGCGGACTAATCTGCCGTTGGTGTGTTCTGCTCGAACCACCGCTTTTTGCACTTTGCAAACGCGGCGAAAACACCTCGGGAGGATTGCAAATCTGGCAGCGAGACTAGGGCAATGTGGCAATCGCTTCTAAAACCGAACACTTATCAAGCCTCTGAGAAGCGCAATTCCCGTCAGCGCTATCTGGGTTTTCTTATCGGTACGGGAAGCTTGATTTTTGCGGTTTGTTTTCGTCTCGCCTAAGTAATAGACACTTGATGCGATGTTTTCTGGGAGAGTGGCTGTCCTCCTAAAGTCCCGGGTCGCTTACGTTTAGAAATTCAGCACCGAGTTGAACGATTGACATGCATTTGCGGTTGGTATGCTATCCACAACCATAACGTTCGCAGAAATTTGCGACACAGTATCGTGAATTCAATGCGGTTAAACGACTGCAATATGGGAGAAAATGATGAAAAAACCAATACTCGTACTGGCGCTGTTGATGACGACGACGTCTTTGGCCACTGCCGAAACCCTGCGTTGGGCGCGCTCGGGCGATGCGCTGACGCTTGATCCGCATTCGCAGAACGAAGGGCCCACCCATACCGTGCGCCACCAGATGTACGAACCTCTGATCATCCGCGACACATCTGGCGCGTTCGAGCCCGCATTGGCCACCGACTGGAACCCCAGCGAAAGCGATCCGAATGTCTGGGTGTTCAACCTGCGTCAGGGGGTGAAGTTCCATGACGGTGCCGATCTTACCGCAGAAGACGTGGTGTTCAGCATCAATCGCGCGAAACAGCCGAACTCGGACATGAAAGAACTGATCAACTCGATTGTCGAGGTGCGCGCGGTCGATGACCATACGGTCGAGATCGTGACCGACGGTCCGAACCCGATCCTGCCTGCAAACCTGACCGACCTGTTCATCATGGACAAAGGCTGGACCGAAGCGAACAACACGGTCGATGTTCAGGATTTTGAAGGCGGCGAGATCACCTTCGCGACTACTAACGTGAACGGCACTGGTCCTTACAAGCTGGTCAGCCGCGAACCCGACGTAAAGACCGTCATGCAGCGAAACGAGGATTATTGGGGCCGCGATCAGTTCCCAATGGCAATCAGCGAGATTATCTACACGCCCATCCAGAATAACGCGACGCGCGTCGCGGCTATGCTGTCCGGCGAGGTGAATTTCCTTCAGGACATGCCGGTTCAGGACTTGGAACGGGTAAACGCTGCGGATGGCCTTGTAGTCAAACAGGCGCCGCAGAACCGGGTGATCTTTTTCGGGATGAACCAGGGCGCAAATGATATCGAAGCCGACAACGTCGATGGCAAGAACCCCCTTGCAGATGTGCGCGTACGTCAGGCGATGTCCAAGGCGATCAACCGCGATGCCATCAAGCAGGTGGTCATGCGCGGTCAGTCGCAACCCGCCGGGATGATTGCACCGCCCTTCGTGAACGGCTGGACGGCTGATATGGACGCCGAAAGCAGTACTGATGTTGAAGCAGCAAAAGCGCTTCTGGCTGAAGCGGGCTATCCTGATGGCTTCTCAATCCGTCTTGACTGCCCCAATGATCGATACATCAACGACGAAGGTATCTGCCAGGCGGCCGTCGGGATGCTTGGTCAAATTGGCATTACCGTGAATCTGGATGCCAAACCCAAGGCGCAACATTTCCCGCTGATCACCGATGGAAAGACCGACTTCTACATGCTGGGCTGGGGCGTTCCGACATACGACTCGGAATACATCTTCAACTTCCTGGTTCATGGCCGTGAAAGTGACATCGGTACCTGGAACGGCACTGGCTTTAATGATGATGAGCTTGACGCCAAGATCAAATCGCTTGCCTCAAACACAGACCTTGTTGCCCGCGACCAGGACATAGCCGACATTTGGCGTGTAGTGCAGGATGAGCAGCTGTACATCCCGATCCACCATCAGGTGCTGAACTGGGGCATGGCTGAAAATCTGGCCATCGAGGTCGATCCCGAGGATCAACCCATGGTGAAGCACTTCGGTCTGAACTAAGCTGAGCGGCGGGCCTCGGGATGCGGGGCTCGCCGCCACATATGTGGGAGCTATTATGAGACGTCCGACCACTGCCGCGCTAATGTGTGCGCTTGCGTTACCCGTATCAGCCGAAGAGTTCACGTTTGCGGTCACGACCGACCCGCAAACGCTGGACCCGCATGCAGTCAATTCCGCCCCCGTTTTGGGGTTTCTGAATAACGTCTACGAAGGGCTCGTCCGTCGGGGCAAAGATATGTCCATCGAACCGGCGCTGGCGACCAGCTGGGAGACCATTGGTGACGGCGCAGGCTGGCGGTTCAATCTGCGGGAAGGCGTGACGTTTCATGATGGGTCTGAGTTCAACGCAGATGATGTGATATTCTCGTACCAGCGTGCCTCGGATGAAAATTCGGATACCCGTAGCTGGTTCGCTCCGGTCAGCGAGGTGGTGAAGGTCGACGACTACACCGTTGATGTCATGACGACCGCGCCCAATCCGATCTTTCCAGACAGCATCGCCAACTGGATGATCCTTGATAGCGGGTGGGCCGAGGCGAATGACGCCACATTGCCTGACAAAGAGGCTGGCAACCACGCGACACTGAACGCCAACGGCACCGGCGCATTCCGTGTCACTGCGCGAGAGCCGGGTTTGCGCACCGTTCTGGAACCATTTGACGGTTGGTGGGGTGAGGCAGAGCATAACCTGACCCGCGCTGAACTGGTGCCCATCCAGAATCCTGCAACAGCGCTGGCGGCGTTACTGTCGGGTGATGTGGACTTTATCAATCCTGTCCCAATTCAGGACGTCGCCCGGTTGCAAGGGAACCCGGACGTAAAGGTCATTCAGGGTATCGAAGCGCGCGTTATCATGCTGGGCTTTGATCAGCAGGAGGGCGCAAGCGAAGCAGGGCAAGGCAGTTCTGATCTGTTCCGTGACCCGCGCGTTCGTGAGGCCGTAGCCAAGGCTGTCAACGTGCCGGCCATCTTGCAAACCATCATGCGCGGCAACGCCGAGGTGGCGAGCCAACTTGTCAGCCCAGCAATGCGAGGGTTCTCGGTTGCAAACGCGGACCCGTATGCCTTCGACCCCGAAGGCGCGAAGGCGCTACTGGTTGAGGCCGGTGCTGAAGGCGCTGAAGTTAGCTTCAAATGTTCCAACAATCGCTACCTGAATGACGAGTCCGTCTGCCAGGCGATCACAGCCATGCTGACGCAGGTTGGATTGAAAGTAACACTCGATGCAATGCCCGTTCAGAACTACTGGCCGGAACTGCGGGCTGACAATTTCGACATGTATCTGCTGGGATGGTCGCCCGGGACTTTCGACGCCGAACATCCGGTGCGTTTTCTCGCCTCGACCCCCAATGAGGAAAAGAAACTGGGCTCTTGGAACTTTGGCGGTTACTCCAACGCCCGCGTGGATGAATTACTGCCAATGATCCAGTCCGAAATTGACGAAACCAAGCGTCAGGCGATGCTGGATAAGGTCGCAAGTATCTTGCAGGACGAAGTGGCCTATGTGCCCCTCTACGTCCAACCGCTGGTTTGGGGCGCGCGCAGCAATATCGAGTTGACGCAACGGCCTGATAACTTCTTCCTTCTGCGCTGGGTCACGGTCAACTAAATGCTGTCATACATTATCAGGCGTGTGGCCCAGTCGGCGCTGGTCCTTTTTGTTGTAGGCCTTGTTGCCTTTTCCATGTTCCGCTTTGTCGGCGACCCGATCGACAACATGCTGGGGCAGGAACGGACGATGGAAGATGTGGAGCGTCTGCGCAGCCAGTTGGGCCTCGATCAGCCGTTTCCGGTGCAATATGTGAAGTTTCTGAAAGAGGCCGTACAGGGCAATTTTGGCGTCAGCTTCCGTCAGGGCCGCCCGGTCGCCGAGATTTTGTCTGAACGCGCACCAGCAACGCTGGAACTGGCGATCGTCTCGGCTGTGTTCGCGATTGTCCTTGGCATCGCCCTGGGCGTTTTCACCGCCATCAGGCGGGATGGCTTTGCGGCGAATTTCATCATGTCGGCCTCACTGATCGGGGTGTCCTTGCCCACTTTCCTGATCGGCATCCTGCTCATTTATATCTTCTCGGTCGAACTTGGCTGGCTTCCCAGTTTCGGACGCGGAGAGGTCGTGGATCTGGGATGGTGGAGCACCGGTTTGCTGACCGCAAGCGGGCTTAAGGCATTGATTTTGCCTGCAATAACACTCGGTCTATACCAAATGACTCTGATCATGCGTTTGGTGCGGTCTGAAATGTTGGAAGTTCTCCGGCAGGACTATATCCGCTTTGCCCGCGCCCGTGGCCTGAGCGATCGGACCATAAACTTTCGCCACGCACTGAAAAACACGATGGTCCCGGTGATCACCATCATCGGCCTGCAATTGGGGGCCATTATCGCCTTTGCCATCATCACCGAGACGGTGTTCCAGTGGCCAGGCCTTGGCCTTCTGTTTATCAACGCAATCCAGTTCGTGGATATTCCTGTCATGGCGGCTTACCTGATGATGATCTCGGTCATCTTTGTCACCATCAACCTAGCGGTCGACATTCTCTACGCATTCATCGACCCGCGCCTGAGGGTCAGCGCATGAGTCGTGTAAGACGCATTCTGGACAGCGACCAGTTCTACGCCTTTCGCCGGTCGCCTGTGGCCATGGTATCGGCCGCGGTCGCGTTGGTTCTGATCCTCGCAACGATCCTGGCACCGCTGATTGCGCCGACGAACCCGTTTGACCCGTCCAGCCTGAACCTAATGAATGGCTTCACCCCACCGATGGAGCCGAATGCCTTTACCGGTGAAAGCTTCCTTATGGGCACCGACGATCAGGGGCGGGATGTGTTCTCGACCATCCTGTACGGGATGCGGATTTCGCTGTTTGTCGGGGTGGCC
Organism: Ruegeria sp. K7; assembly: GCF_056531785.1. Taxonomy (NCBI): domain Bacteria; kingdom Pseudomonadati; phylum Pseudomonadota; class Alphaproteobacteria; order Rhodobacterales; family Roseobacteraceae; genus Ruegeria; species Ruegeria sp. K7. Next base: position 21,889 of record NZ_JBQFMJ010000025.1, on the reverse strand, counting down.
GCGGTTCTGTTTGCCATGGTTCTGGGGATCATTCTGGGCTTGCTGTCCGGCTATTTCGGCGGCTGGACCGAAACGATCATCATGCGCACGGCCGATGTGCAGCTGACTTTCCCGTCGATCCTTCTGGCCATGTTGATCTTTGGTATCGCAAAGGGCGTCACACCCGTTGAGTATCGCGACCAGATGGCGATCTGGGTGCTGATCCTTGCCATCGGCCTGTCTGACTGGGTGCAGTTCGCCCGTGTCGTCAGGGGCGCGACTTTGGTTGAGAAGAACAAGGATTATGTCGCCGCCGCGCGCATTATCGGGCAAAGCCCACTGACGATCATGCTGCGCCACATCCTGCCCAATGTGCTGTCACCGGTATTGGTGATCGCAACAATCTCACTGGCTCTGGCGATCATTGCCGAGGCGACGCTCAGCTTTCTGGGCGTTGGTGCGCCGCCTACGCAACCCTCGCTGGGTACCTTGATCCGCATCGGACAGGGTTTCCTGTTCTCGGGCGAGTGGTGGATCCTGTTCTTCCCGGCCTGCACTCTGCTGGCGCTGGCGTTGAGCGTGAACCTGCTGGGCGACTGGTTGCGCGATGTTCTGAACCCGAGGCTGAAATGACTGATCCCGTTCTTTCTATCCGCAACCTGACGGTGGAAATCCCGACCCGCCACGGCGTTTTCAAGCCGGTGGAGCACGTGACCTATGATCTGCATCCTGGCGAAATTCGGGGGGTCGTTGGCGAAAGCGGCGCTGGTAAATCCATGACCGGCAATGCTGTGATCGGCCTGCTGGACCCTCCGGCCCATGTGTCCGAGGGCGAGGTCTGGCTAAACGGTCGCAGGATCGACGAACTGGATGCAGAGGACAAGCGCAGAATCCGGGGCAAGGAGATCGGAATGATCTTTCAGGACCCGCTGACCTCGCTCAATCCGCTATTCACAGTGGGTCAGCAACTGGTGGAGACGATCCAACTGCACCTGGGCCTGTCTGCAACAGCGGCCAAAAAGCGTGCCATTGCACTGCTGGACCGCGTCTCCATCCCCGACCCGGCGGATCGGTTCAATCAGTATCCGCACCAGTTTTCCGGCGGGATGCGCCAGCGGGTTGTGATCGCCTTGGCCTTGTGCTCCGAACCCAGCGTCCTGATCGCGGACGAACCCACAACGGCCTTGGACGTGTCCGTTCAGGCGCAAGTACTGGACCTGATCAAGGAACTGGCGAAGGAGCGTCAGGTTGGAGTAATCCTCGTGACGCACGACATGGGTGTTATCGCCGACACCACTGATACGGTCACCGTCATGTATTCCGGCCAAGTGGTCGAAAGCGGCACGACCGATCAGATCCTTGGCGCGCCCACGCATGATTACACCAAATCCCTGATTGCCGCCGTGCCACGACCTCACACCAAGGTAGAACGCTTTCCGGTGGTCAGCTATGGCGAGCGGGCAAGAACCTTCAAGATTGATGATCTGGCGGCGCATTGGGACAAAACCGAGTTGTCAGAATCCGGTAAGCTGCTTGAAGTCGAGAACATCACGAAAACGTTCCTGCAAAAGGGCGGCCTGCTGCCATCGCAGCGGCGTTACTTCACCGCCGTCGATCAGGTCAGTTTCGACATTCGCGATGGTGAGGTATTTGGTCTTGTTGGCGAAAGTGGCTCTGGCAAGTCCACCGTCGCGCGGATGATCGGCACGCTGTATCCAGTGGACGGTGGCCGCGTGATCTTTGACGGTCAGGATGTGACGGCCATGGGAGCAGACGCCCTGCAGGCCTATCGCCGCCAAATTCAAATGATCTTTCAGGATCCTTTCTCCAGCCTCAATCCACGAATGAGGGTCGGGGACCTCGTGGCCGAGCCAATCCATCACCACAAAATCCTGCCCAAGTCCGCTATCGAACCGCGGGTGCGCGAATTGCTTGACTGGGTTGGGTTGGCCAAGGACGCGTGGCGTAAGTATCCACATGAATTTTCCGGCGGGCAGCGGCAACGCATTTGTATTGCCCGCGCCCTTGCAACTCAGCCCCGTTTTCTGATCTGTGATGAGCCGACCAGCGCCCTGGATGTGTCCATTCAGGCGCAAATCCTGAACATTCTCAAAGACCTGCAAGACTACCTCGGCTTGACTATGCTCTTTATCAGCCATGATCTCCCGGTCGTACGTCAGATGTGTGACCGAGTGGGCGTGATGCGTCATGGGAAGCTGCTTGAAGTTCAGAAGACGGACTCTTTGTTCGTATCTCCAGAGCATCCGTATACACGGGAACTTTTGGATTTGATGCCCCGGCTAAAGCAATTGGCGTAATTTTACCGACTTGGTCTTGCATCGGTTTTTTCAGAAGAAGTTGTTTGAAAGGTGCATGCGCAAACAATCAACGGTAGTTTAAACTCAAACACCGACTTGATATGGCTCCATCGCAAAGCATCTGGTCGATCCCGTAGGCCTAAGATTTTCTCAGGTTCAGATTTAAAACTTGGAGTGTTGGCTAAATCGACGGATTCCGCGTGAGTTGACCTTCAGGAATAATGTTCGCTACGTCAATTCCGCCCGGTTTGGCCACTTCTCAAGCAAGGGCTTTCGCATTCAACCTGCCGAACCCAAACTTAGTAACCCTTGATCGTACTTTCATAGAGAATGACCGCTATATTGGCTGCGAATGCAGCACATAGGTCAAGTACTGCAAAGCAGCTAAGGACTGCACTAATGTCAGCTCTCAGAGCAGTCGTTCGCTGCGCAGAGCATCAGTGACCGCTCTGCGGACAAAGCGGAAATTCGAAGACATGGTAAGAATGACGTATTATCATCGGGTCTGAATGTGCGGCATTCGTAAAATAACGCGTTTTGATTTCAGCAAGTTTTGGGAGGTTTATTATGCTCAGGCACCTAAATTCCGCTTTGTTCTCTTCCATATTTTTAATTTCGGGCGCAGCCGACGCACAGTTTGTACCCTCTGAAGAGTCCCTTCAAAACCTTTACCCCGGCAAAGCCTATTCACCCTATGCTCAGCGCAGCTTTCCATCGCGCGTATTTTGGGGCGACACTCATATTCACACCGGTCTTTCAATGGATGCCGGTCTTTTCGGGAACACGACCGATCTGGACACAATGCTTCGGTTTGCGCGAGGCGAAGAGGTCGTCTCTGCCACGGGGCAGCGTGTTAAATTGGCGCGACCGTTAGACTGGATCGTGACAACGGAACACTCGGATGGAATGGGCATGATCACCGATTTGGCCAAAGGATCTCCCAACATTATGGAATCAGAACAGGGCTCCCGCTGGGCAAAAGGTCTGCAAGACGGCGGTGAGGCGTCTGCTGCAGCAGCTCTGGACCTGATCACTACGTTCTCTCAAGGGAACATGGATCCAGACTTGATCGCAGATTATTCTCCTGGATCGCCTATCTATGCCTCGGTCTGGGAAGACATGATCGCAACCGTGGAATCGTTCAACGATCCGGGAGACTTCACGGCTTTCCACGGCTTTGAGTGGACGTCGCTGATCCGGGGCAACAACATGCACCGCAATATCATTTTTCGTGACAATGCAGATCGGGTCAAACAGGTCCAACCTATGACAACGCAAGCCCCCATTGGTTCTACAGACCCGATGGACTTGTACAAATGGTTGGAGGCTTATGAGGCCGATACCGGCGGACAGGCTTTTGCACTCGCGCACAATGGAAACCTGTCAAACGGCATCATGTTCCCATCTGAAACACGTTACAATGGCGAACCTGTGGACGAAGCCTATGCAATGGCGCGGATGAGATGGGAACCGCTATACGAAATCACCCAGATCAAGGGAGACGGCGAAGCGCACCCCGCACTTAGTCCGGATGACGAGTTTGCGAATTACGAGACTTGGGATGCGGGGAATCTCGATCTAACTGAAGCCAAAACGCCAGATATGCTGTCAGGCGAATATGCGCGCGAGGCGCTAAAGCAGGGGTTCGCTATCGAGGCGCGCACGGGTGTAAACCCATACAAATTTGGCTTGTCCGGCGCGACGGACAGCCATACATCTCTGGCAACCGCTGACAGCGACAATTACTTTGGTAAAGCAACAAATGCCGAACCTTCATTGACACGTGCGTCGCATCCGTTCACCGAAACAGAAAATGGAATTTTCCCCGGTTGGTCATTGGTGGCGTCAGGGTACACAGGTGTCTGGGCCGAAGAGAACACGCGCGCTAGTCTATGGGATGCCATGGTGCGCCGCGAGGTCTATGCCACAACAGGTCCGCGCATGGCTGTGCGGTTCTTTGGGGGATGGGAGTTTGACGAGGATGACATGAGGTCTCGCGCTCCAGCCTTTGTTGGATACGAAAAGGGTGTTCCGATGGGTGGTGATTTGCGAGTGGCAACGTCCGATGCGCCAACTTTCATGGTCTATGCACTACGCGATCCCATCGGGGCCAATCTTGATCGCATCCAGATCGTCAAAGGCTGGATGGACAGCGACGGGAACTTGTCGGAAAAAGTCTATGATGTGGCGTGGTCGGGTGACCGTGAACTGGATGCTGACGGGAAACTGCCAGCAGTGGGCAATACGGTCGACCTGGAAGCGGCAAACTATGTCAACACCATCGGCGCTTCAGAGCTGGGAACGGTCTGGGTGGACCCAGATTTTGATGCCGTCGAACACGCGTTTTACTACGCGCGGGTCATTGAAATCCCGACGCCACGCTGGGTCGTTTACGACAAAGTGCGTCTAGGCGCTGACATTCCTGAAGAAGCGACATTGATCGGACAAGAGCGCGCGTATACGTCACCGATCTGGTATTCACCGAATAATTAAGATAATGCCCATTTTCCTTGCTTTTTGACTGACCGCTTTGGGCTGACTGCGGTCCTTTGGAGTAAAAATGCGGATGGCAGCAATGTCCGCATATCGGTCATTCGGGAAAAATCACTCAATGTCTGCTGTGCGGACGGAGCCGACATTCGCGGTAAGCGACTTGAACCGCCTTAATACAAACAAACGAAACCGCCTAAAGCGGTTATCTAAGTTGTTTGTGCAGGCAAAACTTCAGAATGATCTTTCGATTACCCTTTCAAGTGAAACTGGTGTGACTTCCACAATCTGGTCGAAGGGATTACCCATAACGACGATTCCAAAAAGTACCGCGCCGTTTAATGCCGCAAACATCGCCATCACCGCCGTAGAAGCACTTCTCAATGGGTATGCTAGGAAGCAAATCGCAGTAAATACAAAGCCGACTGAAGCGATCGTCCAGAATAGCTTGGTTGGGCCAGACATGACATTCAAACTGAGAGTTGCCCGGGTCTCTTGTAAAGCCAAGTGACTCGCGAGAAGGTCTTCCGCAAGTGGTTCGCTTGCGTTCGACCGCAGATGCATTAAGCCAGTACCGATCTCACTCATTAGCGAGTCTGCTGCCGACGAAAGCTCGCCTTCACCGAGAAGGGGCCATTCCTCATTGACTAAAACGCTTGCCAGTTCCGCCACTTTGGCTCTTATGATCGCAGCTTCCGGGTCGCTCGACCAACCCAAGCCTTTATAAACTCGCTCGATTTCAATGGCCTGCTGGTTGGCGACAAATCTCAATTCGGTGAAGTCTTCGCGAGTTACACTAAAGCCAAGCGTCAGCAACAGCGAGTGTATCACTGATATTCTGAATGCGCCCCAATCAAGGATCTTAATGTTTTCGTCGGCAATTCGGTCATGTATAGCGCCGTGCATCAGGCGGTACAACAAAGTTATGACGAGGGTGAAGCAAGCGACACATAGCATGAATACAGGTATCAGATCATTAGAAAAGGCCAAGCTCCATACCTTTCGATCACTTCATGCCAACGCTCGACACCAACTTCTGATTTAGAATGCTGCGTTTGGTCAGGCAAACTTACTGTTCGCAATGTTCCAACAGAATCTCTGTTCTGAACCAAGAATGCTAGAGGATTGCGAAAAAAGTTAGTTTCCGCACTTGGAGACCTAGATTTCTGCAGGTCTGGTAAGGACGCGCGAATAGAAGGTTGGATCCAAATCAGCAGGTTAATGCAAAAGCACGTACTTAAAACCTGGAACATGGCGAAAGCGTGATATGTTTTTCGGAGATGAGGATCTGAAGGTTAGTTACTAAGCCGCTGTTTCGTCCTCATTTATTCTAAAGAAAATTGAGTACAGAGACGGTACCACTATCAGCGTAAGAACGGTCGCAAAACTCAAACCGCAGATAATCACCACTGCGAGCGACTCAAAAAATGGATCCCACAGCAAAGGCATTACTCCAAGTACAGTAGTAAGTACTCCCAGTGCCACTGGGCGGACGCGTAGAACAGCTGAGTCGACAACAGCCTGCAATCGAGGTTTTCCACCAGCAATCTGAGTATCGGTTTCGTCAATAAGGACGATAGCGTTTTTGATTAGCATCCCCGTTAGAGACAAAATACCCAGTATTGCCATAAATTCGAGTGGCGTTCTGGTTGCCGCGAGCCCCCAGACGACTCCAATGAGAGCCAGAGGTACTGTCAACCATATGATCAGTGGCTGACGGACTGCATTAAACAAGAAGAAAACTACGACAATCATCGCTCCGAACCCAAGCGGCATAGTCGAAGCCAAACCGTCGTTTGCACTTTGCGAGTCCCCGTACTCACCCCTCCATTCAAGAGAATACCCACTCGGCAAATGGATTGCCTCTACGAATGGTCGGATTTGAGCGAAAAGGTCGCCTGAGAGTACTTCTGGTGCGTTATCGGCTTGTGCGGTGATTGCAAGCTTGCGGTCGATGCGCCTAAGGTTCCCAGCTTCGAAAACAAGGTCAAATCGGTCTACAACTTGAGATATCGGAATGTATCCTCCGGCTACATCGCTGTAAACTTGGATGTTTTTTAGGTCACTAATATTGTTTCGGTCTGCTTCGAATGGGCGCATTACTATGTCCAATAAGTTGTCGCCTTCGCGATAAATCCCTATAGGCGCCCCTACTTGATGCCAGTAAACTGCCCTAGATATCTCCGCTTGGGTGAGACCCAGCCTTCGGGCGTTTTCTGTGTCAATAACAGGTCGAATTACCTGCTTTTGTTCGCGCCAGTCGTCTTTTACCGCGATGGCTCCGTTTTCAGCGAATATCAGTTTTGCCTTTTCGGCGAGTTCGCGAAGCACAACGGGATCGGGTCCAGAAAATTCGACTTCGATTTTCGATCCACCTCCAGGGCCCAATACAAACTTCCAAACTTTTGCATATGAGTCAGCGTAGTTTTGGTTGATCCAAGACTGAATTTCCGGCTGTAATGCATCGATCTGCCGATAGTCCTCCACGTCCACCAAAATTTGACCATAGGCGGGGTTCTGGTCTTCACTGTCGTATACCAACATGAAGCGTAAATGCCCGCTGCCCACGGAAAGATTTGTGGACGTGACACCAGGTAGAGCTAAGAGATGCGCTTCAATCTCTCGCATGTCCTGACTGGTTTGTTCAATGTCGGTTCCCTCTGGCAAAAAGTAATCCACCACAAATTGCGCCCTGGTGCTGTTGGGAAAGAAACCCGGCGGTACTAACGCAAACCCTGCGATTGCAGAGAAAAAGAGCGCAACAATAAGGCCCACCGTAAGGTACCGGTATTGGATCGCATAAGCGAGGAGCGAACGATATGCACGGAGAATAGCATTCTCTGCAGGCGGTGTTTCCGAGGTTGGTTTCAGTAGCAGAGTACAAAAATAGGGTGTGAGCCATATCGCCATCAACCACGAAAAGAGCAAGGAAATCGTAATAGTCCAGAAGAGGCTCCCGGCGTATTCGCCCGTGTTGTCCGGTGAAAAGCCAATTGGAGAAAACGCCAAGAGTCCTACAACTGTTCCTCCGAGTAGCGGCCATTTGGTTTGATTTACGACAGTGATAGCAGCGTTGCTGGTGGCTTCACCGCGTTGAACTCGGACCAACGTACCTTCGACAACGACAATGGCGTTATCAACTAGCATGCCGAGTGCAATGATTAGCGCGCCTAGTGAAATCCTTTGCATGTCCAGCCCCAATAGCTGCATACCGGCAAGCGTGCCTGCAACTGTGACCAACAGAATACCTCCCATCAGTATTCCGGATCTTAACCCCATAAAAATAAGCAATATGCCTACAACGATGATGAGCGCCAGAACCACGTTCATGACAAAGTCGTTGATCGATTCTTTTACCGAAGCAGACTGATCAGAGATTGGCAAAATCTGGATTCCGATTGGCCTAAGGTTCTCCAACTCGTTTATCCGTTGCTTCACTGCTTCGCCCATGTTCACAACGTTTCCGCCCAGGCTATTGGATATTCCAATTCCAATTGCAGGTTGGCCGTCCCGAAAAAGTAAGGGGCTTGCGGGTTCAACGTAACCGCGGGACACGGTTGCGATATCTGAAAGTCGAAATGATGCACCGCTACTCGGCACAGAAACGACTAGGTCTTTGATAGCGTCAATTGAGTCGACTGCCGCCGACGGCCGTATCTCTATGCGACGCGAGTTGGACTTGATGGAACCCGCCGGCGCTACGAGGTTTTGCCCCTCCAGAACTTGCCCAATTTTTTGTGGTGATATTCCAAGTTCTATTAACCTTGCTGGTGCGTATTCTACAAAGATTGCTTCATTCTGTTCACCACTTAAGACCACCTTGGAAACACCGCTGACGGCAACCAACTCCCTCTGGAGCTCCTTCGCGTACTCGTGGAGCTCGGCTATAGAATAGCCATCACCAACAATCGCGAAATACAAGGCATACACATCGCCGAAGTCATCGTAGACTTGCGATTGGAGTGAGTTCGGCGGCAGGCTAGTTTGAGCGTCAAGTATCTTTGCGCGCAATTGGGCAAATCTTGCGTGAAGTGACGGAAAATCAGGAGTTGTGGGGATTGTAAATTCGACCGTCACAGTGCTGAGTCCGGGTGATGAAACTGACTTCACCTCTTTTACCCCTAGGAGCTCTTGTAGAGCATTCTCAATCACCTCGGTGACTTCTTCTGCGACTTCTTCTGCAGTGGCACCCGGATAAGGTGTTATGACCTGAGCTTGCCTGATGATAAACTCAGGATCTTCGAAACGAGGAAGAGTTAAGTATGCAAAATAGCCAGCGACCAAGATGAGAATAGTCACCAACGCCGAAATTAGGCGCTTCTCAATTGCAAACCTAGCGAGATCCATTTGCTACTCACCAACTTTTGAAATCGGGCGAACTACCATGTCATCCAGCAGTTCGCTCAAGCCTGCGGTTACAACCATGTGTCCTTCTTCAAGGCCATCTTTTACGACCACGAAGTCGTCAGATATTTCTCCCAATTCAACTGGTTGGCGCTTAACGGTGTTGCTGGATCCATCCAACAGCCAGACATAAGGGGAACCGTCGGGGCTTGCCGCTAATGCTGAAAGTGGAACCACAACATGCGTGTCGCTTTGCCCGTCCGCCCTAATAATCACGCGCGCTACCATCCCAGGCAGTACAACCAAGTCTTCAGGCGGGGTTACTGATAGACGACCACGATAGGTTTGTGTCGCTGCGTCTGCTTGCGTTGAAAACTCGACAAGGTCTGCGTTCAATTCTACGCCCGGCAACGAGTCAAACGTAACCATACTAACAACATTGTCGAAGCCAATTGACGACATTGCGATTATGTCAGTGCCGGGCAAGTCATAACTTACATCCACGGTCGAAAGATCTTGGATTAAGGCGATGGTTTCACCGGCTTGAACATTACGGAAGTTGTCCACGTTGCGCTTGGCAATCGTTCCATCGAACGGCGCTCGAAGCGTAGCATCAGAAAGATCGTTTTTTGCCGATTGAACCTGTGTTTTTAGGCCACGGATCGACGCTTCCGCTGCAATTATCTCTTCGGGCCTCCCACCGACTCGACCAATTGTCAGCTGCTCTTCTCGCGACACCAGTTCGGCCTCTGCCAGACGAAAGGCAGCTTCACGTTGCTGGTATTGGGCAGTAGGGATTACACCCCTCTCCAAAAGCTGAGCTGAGCGGATGTATTCTTCGCGAGCTTGATCTCGTTGAGCTTTAGCGGCCTGTACCGAGGCTTCCAAAGCTGTAATTTCTTCAGGGCGTGCGCCTGACCTCAGTACAATTAGATTCGCCTCTGCCTCTTCTAGTTGGCTATTAAGTCTTGCTACCTCGACTTCGAAGTCTCGTGTGTCTAGCTGCGCAACAACGCCTTCCTGCACCACATTGCTAGAGGCCCTAATTGGTAATTCTATTATTCGTCCACTGACTCGAAAAGAGAGTTCAACTTCCCTCGAAGGGTAGACGATAGCGGGATAAATTCTTTCAAAATCAGATGAGGCTTTAAGAACAGTGAAGACTTTTGCTGGTCTTATCGTCGCGGGGGTATCTTGTGCTACAGCTACGATGGGAAAAGCACAAAATAAAACAGCCGCCAACGTCCCTAAGAAGTTCAGATGCATATTTTTCACCTTCTTATTCGAAGCTGCTCGCTTGTTGGGCATTTGCGATGGGCACAAGAAACTTGGCGAGAGAAGAGATCGTTTGAATCAACTCTGCCTGCAACAGTAGACTTTCACAAATTTGGGTGAGCCAAAATGGCTCAGCGAAAATATCATGAATTGGAAACAGTTTATTGTTGTATTACAAAGCGTAAGCTAAAATTCAACAAGAATGCTGCCGTCGCGAAAGCCGGACCTACCGCAATGGGCTCAAGCGGTTTTCGATTTCAGTAGAACTCAGAGTTACAGTTTTTTGGGATGCGGCGCATATTTCAGGGAGATACTGCGCGTCTACTTGAGTAGATGTGAGAAGTAGCAAAAGCTTGAAGGTAGGGTGTGTTGGCAATTAGAAAACAAGTTCTCAATCTTCAGTCTCTCTTCATAGCAATGGCTGCTGTGCAATTGGCTACTGCTGGATCTGGCACTTTGGTTCCACTTGCGTTTTCTGAAATTGGGGCATCTCAAGAAGCTGCTTCCGTGGCGGCGTCGGCATATTCGGCGGGATTCTTAGTCGGCTGCTTTGTCGTGGCCAGATCCATTGTCGATTTTGGCCATATCCGTGCATTTGCGTTTGGGGCTGCTATCGCGATAGCTGTGGCGATACTATTTTCTGTTTCTACCAGCACCTCTTTTCTTGTCTTTTTGCGTTTCCTGGCCGGTTTGGCGACTGCAGGGCTGTTTTCGATCGGCGACACTTGGTTGAATGAGACCGCAGCGGAAAAGACCCGTGGGAGTGTCCTCGCAGTCTATTCGATTGTCGTAGGCATCGTCGCGGTATTCAGTCAGTTTTTAGTTTTTGTAGTGCCTGGTGATATCCGAGAGGCATTCGTCTATGTCGCATTATTTTACTGCATTTCGATTATGGTTATCTCGACTACTCGATCAACGCCGCCCAACAATGACGCCCCGGTACCAATTAGGGTGCGCGGATTGTTCAAAGATGCACCGGCTGCGGCTGTCGGTGCTTTTGCTATAGGTATGGTGTCGACAACGCTGTTGAGCGTGGTTCCCTACAGCGCTGCCCAGCTTGGGATAGAGATCATAAATGTGGCCATTATGGTCGCATTAATCTACTTCGGACGTGTTCTTTTTCAGTTTCCGCTTGGTCGGCTATCCGACAAGATGGATCGCCGGATAGTAATCTTGATTGCATCGGTCACTGCAACATTTGTTCTTTTTGTCATGGGGGTTCTCGTCGATGTGGATTACGACCATAGCGCCAATTCATTCGACTACAACTCAATCGGTTTCGTGGTCCTTTCCATCATATTGGTGTTGCTGGGTGGTAGCTTGCTCACCCTTTATTCTTTGCTTGTAGCGCACGCGTTGGACCGAACAGTTCCGGTCTTTGTGTCTTCGGCGGCGGTAACTATGCTATTGGTTTGGACTTTAGGATCCATAACTGGCCCCCTGATCGCGAATGCCGCTACCACCTACTTCGGTGACATCGCGCTCTATTGGGTGAATTTTGCGGTCATGCTCTGTTTTGCTTTGTATTTGGGAAAAAGGGTATGGTCAGTTGAGCCTGTGTCTCGTGCTGAGCAGACATCTCACACCGACGTCCTACCAACCAGTACAGAAATGGCCCCTTCCGAGAAACGTTAATACCATGAAAATCAAGTTTTTTTTGTTGAGCTCAATTTGAAGGCGACTAATGCGATGGGAGCACACACAGCGCACCTTAGATCAAAACCACGATCAAAAGACGTGGTCCATGTTAATGATATTGGCGTTTGTCCTGGCCTAGTCCAAGTCAGATAGTTGTGGGGGAGACGGGACGCATGAATTGGAGAAAACTCTTTGTTTTTCTGCTACTTTTTCAAGCGGCTTGCTCAAGTATTTCAAGGACCCCAGTAAGCGCTAGGGATCTCCAGAACCCGCAAGTCCCACGCATCGAAGGTGCTCGTTATTGGGCTGATATTGCTCCGGCCAATATAAGCGAGCTTCTAGAAACCGCTCTGCGCCAGCGACAAGCATCGGGGGTTTCGTCAGATTACACACTAACGCTGTCGGGGGGTGGCGAAGATGGAGCCTTCGCCGCCGGTATTCTTACTGCATGGAGCGAAGCCGGCAGTCGCCCTGAGTTCATGGCGGTCACAGGGGTCTCCACAGGTGCGTTGGCTGCGCCCTTTGCGTTCTTGGGCAGCAATTATGACGGTGAGCTAAAAAACCTATACGGTGGACTGCCACCGTCCCGAATTTTCAGAGGAAGGTTCGTTACTGGGATCCTGAGCGGTGCTTCTGTGAAGAGTTCTGATCCACTAAGGCGACTTATAGAAAGCTACATTACTGACGATTTCCTAGCAAAAATTGCCAACGAACATCGTCGCGGCCGACGCTTGCTGGTTCAATCGGTCAGCTTGGATGCACAAAGGCCGGTGCTTTGGGACCTGGGCGTCATCGCAAATAGCGGGGCAGCAAACGCAAAAAAGGTGTTCGTAGACGTGCTGCTAGCTTCAGCTTCAATACCAGGCGTTTTCCCTCCCGTTTTGATCGACGTCGAAACTCAGGATGGTGTTCGGGATGAACTTCACGTTGATGGTGGTGTCTATTCTCAGACCGCTTACGTGCCTGGATGGGATATCCCAAGAAAATATGCTCGCGGTGGCAAGCTATATGCGATCCGAAACGGCAAAGTTGAGCCAGAACTTAGAGTAACAAAACCGGGGGTCTTCCAAGTATCAGCACGCTCGCTTTCTACACTTATTAAAGCACAAGGCGTAGATGATCTCACGATTGCGTACAAACTAAGCCTTCAGAGAGGCGCTGAATACCAAGCCGCTTGGATCGGGACGGACTTCGACTATCCTCTAGCTGAGCCGTTCGATCCAGAGTATATGCGAGCGCTGTTTGATTACGGTTATCAGCGTTTTAAGTCGGGGACACTTTGGAGCGATCGTCCGCCACGGTAAACCACAGAGGCTTCATGTCGCTAACGGGAACCTTGCTTAAGTCGACTTGCCAGTTGAACCACAACCATTAAAGTATTTGACTATGTCGATGAGTGAAACTGAGCGCAATCGGTTGCGTCTTTGGCGGCGCTGGCAAGTTACGTTTGATCATTTCAAGTATCCTCCCCCTATGCAGAGGGTGCATCAAGCACTTGTTATTCACCCTCAACCTTGGACAACGCGCGGTTTAGCCAAATACACAAACCTGCCTCAGACCAGCGTAAGACGACAGTTAAAGCTCTTAGCTGACCCGAACGTGCAGCGTGTTGACGATGGGTTTCAAATCACTGAGTTGGGATTGGCTCTAAACTGGACCGTGCATCGCGAACTCAAAAAGTTCGTCCGAGGGGGGCATCGTTTCAGCCAAAAACTTATTTCTGCACACAAGCAATCAACTGGAATGAACGGTGCCGGTGGGGCTGATTATGAATGGCTCGCCACGCATGTCTGGTGGCCGGTAATAGAGGCGCCGGAAATTCTGGACGCGTAGGTTGTTGGTTTGTTTTGTCCCCAAGTCCTTTGCGGCGAACGAACTCACTCCAAGTGTGCTAAGAAAAAATGCTACTTGTGGCAAAGAGGTGTTGGGAATGGCGAAGAATAAGAAGATCTCTAAATAGTGCTATGAGACAGAACTGAAAAGGTTGCAGGTAGAGCTTTGCCACCTCCAAGGTTGAGTGCAGCAAACCAAAGCGAGAGTTGTCGTAGTTTTCGAAGGACGCGATGCCGCTGGAAAAGGTGGGGTTAGTCGCGCAGCGAAGTTAGGAGGCTGTTCATGGCAGAACCGATAGTGGTTGATAGTTTTATTGCTGTGACATTGGGCATCGTCGTGTACTTTCTCGGTTCCAGGCTCACAGAGCAGTTTGAGTTTTTACGCAAGTACTCAATCCCCGAGCCGGTTTCAGGGGGCTTGCTGGCTGCACTTGTGACGCTAGGCGTGGTGACTGCGACAGGTCGAGAAGTAGTTTATGATTTGGCTTCGCGCGACTCTTTGCTGATCTATTTCTTCACCACAATTGGGCTTAATGCCAGGTTTTCGGACCTAATTAAAGGCGGACCGCTTCTGGGCCTTATACTTGTACTGACCATTGGGTACATGTTTATCCAAAACGGAATAGGCGTTGTTGGGGCTTCACTATTTGGGTTGCCATCCCAAGCTGGTGTGATGATGGGAACTACATCTCTAATTGGTGGTCACGGTACCGCTATAGCGTGGGGCCCAGTGGTAGAAGAGCAATATGCTGTAGCGGGCGCAGCGGAACTCGGTATAGCAGCGGCGACGATCGGGTTGATCATGGCGAGCCTGATAGGTGGTCCAATCGCCAGCTACTTGATCGCCCGTGACCAACTAGAACCAAGTGCGAAGGAAAAAACTGCGACTACCAATTCCAACGAAGAAGGCAGTGGAGTGGTTGCTTCAAACGATCCAACCGGTGGTCCAACAAATCCAGGAATGATGAGAGCCATTCTTTGGACACATGTTGCAATTGTGATTGGTTACATTGCAGATGAATCGCTGGAGCTGACCGGAGCAAACTTGCCACTCTTCGTGCCATGCCTTCTTTCTGGTATTTTACTTGCAAACCTGACGCCCAGAGTTTTCCCAAAGATCAAAACACCAACGGGAACCGCTTCTTTGCAACTATTGCAAGACTTCTCGCTAGCGGTGTTTCTTTCAATGTCGCTGATGAGTATGCAACTTTGGACTTTGGCGGGTTCCGCTGGGGTTTTAGCCGTTACTATGACGCTTCAAGCTGCCGCTGCTGCTGTTTTTATCATTTTTGTTGTCTATCGAACGATGGGGCGAAACTACTTTGCTGGCGTGATGTCGGCTGGTTTCGCGGGTTTCGCTCTCGGAGCTACGCCAACGGCTATCGCAAACATGACTGCTGTGACGCACAAGTACGGCCCATCTCCGCTTGCCTTCATTGTGCTTCCGTTGGTTTCAGCTTTCTTTGTCGATATTGCTAATGCATTTATTATCCAAATGTTCGTTTCGAACCTACCTTAGGCTACGTAAAAGGCGTTCCGATGGGTGGCGATCTGCCTCCATCCGACGACGGCGCTGCGCCGAGTTTTCTGATCTTATCAGGCTTCAAAAGCCGCCGAAAAGTGACCCAAGCAGGATGATCGCAATCAATGCAATCATCGGCACCAGAACAGCAACCACGAATATATCACTATATGCTTCTCGATGGGTCAGTCCACAAATACCGAGCACCGTGATCACCGCACCGTTATGGGGCAAGGCGTCGAGAGCGCCCGAAGCGACAGATGTTACGCGATGCATGGCTTCCAACGAAGTATTGGTTGCGGCGGCAAGTTCGACAAATTGTGAACCTAATGCATCAAGAGCGATACTCATACCGCCAGAGGCAGAACCCGTGATCGCTGAGAGCGTCGTAACAGAAACCGCCACCGCAACAAGTGGATTGCCCTCACTCAAGCCGAGCATGGCATTTGTGATCGCCTGAAAAACCGGTAGTGCCGCTACAACGGCGCCAAAACCCACGAGACTGGCCGTGTTGAAGATCGGCAATACGGCCGCATCAGCTCCCTTGTTGAGGCTTGTTTTGACGCTTGCCAGACGGGTCCAATTTGCTGCGAGCAGAAACAGGATCGAAGTGGTAAGTGCGACAATGATTGACCAAACGCCACGTACAGCCTCAATGGTTGTCTGACCAAACAACGGCTCGGCAAGATAACTGGTATCAAAATGCGGAACGGCTACCTGGATGAAAAGGAAATTAACCACGACCACAAGAACTACCGGGGTGATGGCCAGCGCGAAGCTCGGTTCAATCGTTTGAGGCGTATTGCTTGGTTCAATTTCGTTCAAGTCGAAGCCTTCGCCCTGGGATCGCGTGCGCATCTCACTGTCCAGTTCGGGAAGCACCTCATCGTGCTGTCCATATCCTTCACCGGCAGCTTCTGCACGGGACGCGCGGCGGTTGAGCCACGCCATTCCTAGGCCAGCCATGATGGCGGCCGCGATGATCCCAAGACCCGGTGCGGCGAAGGCTGTGGTTCCGAAGAATGGCATCGGGATAGCGTTCTGGATCGCAGGGGTGCCAGGTAGAGCCGACATCGTGAAAGTGAAGGCGCCAAGCGCGAGCGCTCCGGGAATAAGCCGTTTGGGAATATCCGCGTCACGGAAGAGAGCGGCTGCGATCGGATAGATCGCGAATGCCACTACGAAGAGAGAGACCCCACCGTAGGTTAGT
Organism: Ruegeria sp. K7; assembly: GCF_056531785.1. Classification (NCBI taxonomy): domain Bacteria; kingdom Pseudomonadati; phylum Pseudomonadota; class Alphaproteobacteria; order Rhodobacterales; family Roseobacteraceae; genus Ruegeria; species Ruegeria sp. K7. The sequence continues at coordinate 5,281 of NZ_JBQFMJ010000025.1, read as the reverse complement.
ACGCCACAGCACAAGACGACCGCCAGAATGGCTTTGTCAGTGCCAAGCTTGGAGATCACCCAATGTGCGATTGAACGCGCCGAGCCGCTGTCGTCCATTAATTTGCCGAAGATTGCACCAAGAAAGAACAGAGGAAAAAACGAAATGATGAAATCGCCTGTATTAGTCATGAATATCTGAGTGAAGCTGGCCAGCAGCGGCAATGCGCCCGTCAAAGCAGCTGCCAGCAAAGCAAGGAGCGGCGCCAATATCAGCAGCGTGACACCGCGGAACGCAAAGTACATGAGCAAAAAGAGCGAGAGCAGAACAGAGGCTATATCCATCATTTCTTGGCCTCCCGATTGGCACCTTCGGCCAGATGCGCCGGCTGGAGGCTTTCTTCAAAAATCTCACTAGGCCGCCACGTTGAGGTCTTTCCAACGTCTGGCCACTCTGAGTTCACCCACTCGTCAGCAGTTTTACGCCCGATTTCGAAAAGGTGGTCCAGAAAGGCCATCTCGGCGTTCATCTTGCTGGACACGCCGAGGTCACACATAGCCTCGGATGCATGGATCCTGTGCAAGCGCCCATCGCGGTAAGCCGCGCGATCCAGATTGTCGTGTTCTATAATCTCCCAAAGGAACCCTAGAGAGCGTAATTCTTTCATCAAGCTGGCGTTGAACGTAATTTCATTAAGGCGATTTTCGATCTCATAGGGCGTTGTGGGAATTTCCGCGCGTTCGAACGGATTAATTTGAACAATGACAATGTCTCGCGCCTCGGTCTCGTCCACCAAGGGGAAGAGCGGTGGATTACCCATGTAACCGCCATCCCAATACGCTTCTCCGTCAATTTCCACAGCTTTGAATACATGTGGAAGGCAGGCCGACGCCATGACCGCATCTGCACTTAGATCGGGTTGGCGAAAGACTTTGGGGCGCCCGGTCCGCACATTTGTAGCGGACAGAAAGATGCGCGGCCCTTCTGCTGAATTGATGGCTTCAAAATCAAAACAGTCCCGCACAAGGTCCCGTAAGGGATTAATGTTGAGCGGATTGAACTGGTACGGTGACGCCATTTGACGTGTAAACTGGGAAATGATGAAGCCAGGAGAATGCTCCAGGCTCCAATCGCCTCGTAACCTGTTCCACAAAGTTCGTTTGTATGGACTCGCCCTGCTGGCCCGACTCACCTGTGTCCAATAGTGCCTAAGCAAGTTGCGAGCACCCTCAGGCCCAGCCTGTGTTAGGCCCTGTGCCAGGGCGACGGCATTCATTGCCCCGGCACTGGTACCAGAAATGCCTACTATTTCAATATCTTCAAGCTGTAGCAATCGATCCAGAACGCCCCAAGTGAAAGCGCCATGCGATCCACCACCCTGAAGAGCGATATCTATTTTTTTCTTAGGCACAACCGAAGCTCCATGAGACTTTATCGCACATGCACCATCACTATGCCGCATTGCAGCAATTGCTTAAAGCAAAAGAAACGGAATGCTTTGTTTGTCGCATTTCAGTGACCGCTTTGGGCTCAGTGCGGTCGCTCAGAAAAATTCAGTGAACGACCGGTGTGCGGGACAAAGCAGTCTTTCGTAGAATCTCTGAAGACGAAGATGCAAATGCGTGATAGCTCCAGATTATGGCAACGACATCTGCGCGAAATCGACCATCCATCCCTTACGCATTTGCCGTTTTTGGTGTTCTTTTTGCTTCAATCTGTTTCGGCCTGGTTCCCTACTTCAGCCGCAGCCTAACCGAACAGGGAGTTGCACCGTATGTGGTCGCATTCTACCGCTACATTGTTGCGGCTATTCTTCTGCTTCCTGTTCTCATTGTGCACCGAAAAGAATGGCGAGAGATCACTTGGGGTCTTTCAGCCGGAGCCGTAATGGGGCTTGGTTGGATCGGATATGTAACGGCGCTGGAGAAGCTGCCCGCATCGACAGTGGGTGTGCTTTACATGACCTATCCGGTGTTCACCTTAGTTGTCGCTTGGGCTGTGTTTGGCGATGCACCCACGCGACGCGCCATGTTGGCCGCTAGTCTGATTGTGGTGGCAGCTGTCATTGCTGGCTCGCCTGCGTCAGTGGCTGGGGGACATCTACCAACGCTGCTGCTATCCCTTGCTGCCCCATTTGGGTTTGGCTTCGGAATCTGCGTCCTGGTACACAGGTTGTCACGGATTGCGCCGTTGGCACGTATCGCGTCAGTTTCTCTGGGGTCTGTACTGGGCCTCGCACCGCTTATCCTTTGTGCTGAGGTTGGAGAGCTTCTTCCTGAAGAACAATCCGATTGGCTTCTCATTGTTGGTATTGGACTGGTCACCGCGTTCGTGCCCCAGCTTATCTACACGATTTGCTCGCCTGTCATTGGAGCCACCCAAACTGCGGTCGTCGGAAGTATCGAATTGCCCACAATGTTTGCCGTGGGATATCTTGCTTTTGGCGAAGCCATCTCTTTTCCTCAAGCTTTTGCATGTGCCTTAGTGCTGGGCGCAATCGCGATCACAAGAAGTAGAAAGACGCGCACCGTATCTACCGTGCTTACAAAATCACCGAGGCGGTAGCATTGGGCTCGGTGCTGCCGTTCTCTGAGGTAAGCATCACTAGCTGCTTGCGGCCCGAAGCGGGTAGCGAACGTTATGTGTTAAAGGACCGACGTTGACCGGCGGAAGATGTCGGTCCATTTTTGTTGTAGTGAACTCTCGTTTAGCAAAGGACCTCCGGATTATGAGGTGCTTTATGATCGTTGCAAGCATGGGCATTTCTTCGGTTGCGACGATATCTGCGTCCGATGAGTTTTCGAACCTTGGCAAAGACCTCTTTGTTGAGCATTGCGCCAGATGTCACGGAATCGATGCAACTGGAAAAGGACCTGACGCAGTTGATTTGAAAACAGATCCTGCTGATTTAACAAAGATTTCTGACCGTAGGGGAGGCGTGTGGCCGATGCTCGAGGTGATGTCGATCTTGGACGGTTATTTGAAACCTCAACAACCTCGCGATGACATGCCTATAATCACCGAGTTGAACGACGGCCCTACTGTCGAATTCGATACGGGGAATGGTTTGGTTACGCGTATTCCTTCCAGACTTATCGAAATTGCTGAGTATTTGGAGAGTATTCAGTTTCCAAAGCCGGAACGTTATGTTCCGTGAAGTTCTGATCAGCAGTTGAGTACGCTAAAGAGTGCTGCGATGGGCGGTTTCCGTAGTCGCCAAGAAGCAACGAATATGAGGATCGCGTTGTGGACGATGCCGTCGTGGTCTGGCCTAGCTTGCTTCAATATCAGGACTCGCGCTTCACAACGGTCTAATCCAAGACTTCTTGTAACACTTCACCGCTCGCACCATTAGGACGTGCCGTGCTCAATAATGCAGACAGTGTGGATGCGAGAGCAGTCGTACAAACACGGCGTGCGACCCGTTGCGGTTTTAAGTTCGGTCCAGCGAAGATAATCGGCACATGTGTGTCACCGCGCCACGGTGACCCGTGGGTGGATGTGACGGACAGACCATCGAAGTCTGCGATGAACCAGCCGGGTTTGAAGACTACGTATATGTTCCCGGATCGGGTCGGATGATAGTTGTTGCGGATCAGGCGCATGATGTCGGTATCGGGCAGGAGGTTTGCTTCGATAGCCGTACTGGGGACGGCGAATGCCACATCGGGAAAGGATAGAAGCTCTTCTGCAATAGCTGACTCCAGCGTGGGTAAATCAATATCACTGCGAGCCAATACTTCGGGGGCGATATTGAGATAGGGGTGATTATAACCCTCAAGCAATTTCCCGGTGATCCCAAACCGCTCCTTAAGCCTGGCTATCTGTTCCGTCGGGTCCCATGTGTCCGGAGCAACAAGGCCAGTTTGGATGCCAACACTCTCCAAATAGCCTGGCGCATCGGTGGTGCCGTGGTCCGCCGATAGAACGATCAAAACGTTTTCCAGCCCAATCCGTTCGTCGATAAACGCGAAGAGATTCTTGAGAGTCTGATCGAGGCGGTATATCGTGTCCTCGGCTTCAAGACTGGAGGGGCCAAACACATGGTTGACGTAATCCACGGACGAGAAGCTAATCGCCAGATAATCCGTTACCGCGTCTTGCCCGATATCCTCGGCATCAATCAATCGTTTGGCAAATTGCGCCGTCAGATCGTCGCCAGCGGGACTAAGCGTTAAAAAGGTCGTAAAGTAGGGATTTTCTAGCGGGTCAAACCCATTTTGCGTCGAAGAATAGCGATGAGGAAAGGTTATGCCGAACCCGGCGACATCCGTCTCCCATGGTTGGTTGTCACGGTCGCCAAAGAGATAGGCTTCCTTTGGGTGCATCAACTCCCAAGAGGTTCCTTCAAAGGAGGCGCTCGGCGATGCGTCATTCCATGAGGAAACCCAATCCGGGTATTTGTCATAGTAATAGGAGCTTGTGACAAAACGATTTGCGGCTTTTGAGAACCAGAAGGCTTTGCCGCTTTGTCCCGCCATTGTAATTGCCCCACGGTCTTTGATTGAAACTCCAAAGACCTTGGCCGCACCAGCAGTGGAAGCGCTTAATTCGTCCGAAAGCGTCGTAACAAGCATAGCGCGTGGTGACCGGCCATCTGTGCCAGCTGCCGCCTGTGTTGGGTCAATTTCAATATCGTCATTGATGCCAGCGCCATCTCCAAGAAGCGGAGCGGTGCTGTCTTCAACGTTGTAGACAACGCGGTCCAAGGTTCTGTCGAACCAGATGTTTCCGATCATCCCGTGTACTGCCGGAGTTGCACCGGTCGCCAATGTGGCGTGTCCGACAACCGTCTCTGTATTGGCATGGCAATGATGGGCGTCCAGATAGTGTACACCGTTTTCTAGTAAATACTTAAGGCCACCCTCCCCAAGATTCTCAAAGTAGCGTGTCGGCAGATCGCCCCGAAACGCGTCGACGGTTAGCTGCAAAACGAGACGAGGAGGTTCTTGTGCGTACGCAGGAGCGACTGCAACCAACCACAAAGACAAACAAGCTTTCAGTGTTTTGGGCACAGTGTTTCCTTTCGCTGTATTGCGCAGCAGGTTGGCGGCGACCGCAATTGCGCGCTAGAACAACCCGTTTCAATACCAAACTGATAACAAAAACGCTTCAAGTCTACTTCTTCCGACCTATCGCGAAAGAGCCTGCAAAACCCAAAACGGTGTTCATACAAACAATTGCTTGGAACTGAGGGTGATCAGCCCCACATGTGTGGTCCAAGTTGATTGTTAGTGCGTGGCCGGCCTTTGGTCCAATTGAACGATGGTTGCCGGGGCCGGTGGTTTATATCCCAGAGCAC
>NZ_JBQFMJ010000024.1:0-32936 GCF_056531785.1 Ruegeria sp. K7 | reverse complement strand
AGTGTAACCGTATCCGCTTTGCACCGGCTGGATATGAGGACAGCCAGGACATTGTGGAGAAGCAGGGGCTTTCCATTCGATTTTTGAAGAACGGCACCACCGAAGTTGGGGCATTTCAGGTTGGCGCAGAAAACGCGGCTTTGCAGATCGTCGACAATTTTCCTGTCGAGGTCAGTTTCAATAGTCAGCAAGACTATGGTTTTGTGCTGGACCAGCTTGCGGCCAATGCATCGGTTAATTTGTCGATGATTGATCAAGATGTCAGCTACGGAATCTTTGACTTGAAGGGTTCCAGCGCGGCAATCCGGTCCCTTCGTTCCGCCTGCGAGTCAGATATTAACCAGGGGGCCTCCTACGAAGCGCCCGAAGGCATTGTCTATTGTGGTGGCGGGGCGATAGAGCGCGTGATCGAACCCGTAATTTTGGACAATCCAGAGGGGGAGACGCTTCGCAGTGCCGCGCTCAGCTGGCTGTTAAGCAGAATTCAGTGAATGTCTGCATTGTGGACACTTCCACAATTCGTGAAAAAGCTTGGTGAATTTGCGGTTTGAACAATTGCGTTGAGGCCAGAGAGTAACTCCAGCGACAAGTCTGACTTGTTTTCAATAAATTACTCGCGCAACATCTGTGAATGTCCGGAACCAATTGGGAGGTTGGCATGGCGGAGCTACGCGAAATTGGTAAGACAGGGATTAGGGTTCCCCGCATCGGGTTTGGATCGACGGGGTTGGGAAGTATCCCGGAAATCTACGGGTATGAGGTTTATGAAGACCGCGCGATTGATACAATTCGGGCAATTCTTTCGCAGCCAAATGCGTTCCTGGACACATCCCGTTGCTATGCCATGGGTCGAAGTGAAGAGCGCATAGGAAAAGTCATTCATGAGCTTGGTGGGTGGCCGGACGGGCGGGTGCTTTCCACCAAAATCGACCGGGATATGGAAACTGGTGCTTTTGATGCTTCTCAGGCACGTAGATCATTCGAGGAAAGTCTTGCGGCCCTCAGCGTCGACAGCGTTGATATACTCCACGTCCATGATATCGAATACGCAAATGACCTATCAGAGGTCAAAGGGCGAGGTGGCGCGATTGAAGAGTTGTTCCGTATCAAGGAGGAAGGCCTGGCCAAGGCGGTCGGAATCGCGGCGGGACGTATCGACTTGATGATGCCAATTTTGGAGAGTTGGGATTTTGACGTGGTCCTGACACACAACAGGCATACGCTGGTAAACGATAACGCGGCACCTCTGATGGAACTCGCGAAATCACGTGGCGTTTCGATATTGAACGCAGCACCTTATTCCGGAGGTGCACTTGCCCGAGGCAGCGCGATCCATCGCTTTTATGTCTATCGACCGGCAGATGATGAAAGGCTTGCGCCAATACGTGCTGTTGAAGAGGTATGCGGGCGCTACGATGTCCCAGTCGGGGCGGTCGCGTTGCAATACTCGTTGAAAAACGACGACATCACTTCGACGATTTGCGGAGTGACATGGCCTCAGCATGTTCAACAGGCAATGGAATGGGCAGAGTGGTCCATCCCTGAGGGCGTTTGGGAGGATCTCGCTGAGCTCGAAAAAACTTCGAGCAACCCAGAAGCTTAGAGTCGATTTTTGGATAGGATACTGTTCTGCCAATTGACCGCTTTGGGCTCAGAGCAGCCGTTCGCTGCGTTCCGTCTGAATGACCGCGGAGCGGACCAAGCCGACGTTCACGGCGGGTGTCTCGGCTGTTGCTTCCTCGTCTTGCCCCCGTTCCAGTGTTCAGAACGCAATTCTTGTGTTAACCTTTTTACAATTTAAACGCCGCTTTTTTGCCGATGCCGACAGGATACCCACATTGACGATTACATCTCTCAAATGGCCGCCCGACGAGTATCAAAAGGATTTTTGGCCTCCAAACTGGCTACGCGAAGAAGATGGGTATCCGGGATCAGGTCGTCCGTCGCGACTGATCGCGCACAAAAATGTGCCATACATTGCGATTATAACAGGTGAAGACGACTTGGAAGCTGCGCTGAAAACCGTCGCGGCTCGATACGTCGAAGCAATTCGCGATCTGCTGGACTCTGACTGGAAGTCATCTGACCCTACGGAAGAAAAACCAGTTGTAACTCCGTTGATGCCGACGAGCTGGCATGATGCGCTTGGTCCTGTGCCCCCCCCGCCCCAGCCCGGTCTCATTAGCTGGCTCGACATCTGGCCTGCCATTGGCTCAGCAGTCGGTGCCAATCCGCCGACACTTGCGTCGTGGAACCTGTCGCGGCAAGAAAACGGCGAGCTGCCAGCCACAGTGATCATGACAGCCGCAGAAACCTATTCCGTTGTGGACAAGGTGGCGTCTTACTCATTCGGAGTGCGCGTTCCCATGTCGGTGACGTCCTACGATGGCGGTTTCCGCGTAACTGTCCGCTCTGTCACGGTCGAGCGTCCTGCTGAAGGCTATATCAGCGCCAGCGAACTTTTGATGAATGGTGACCCTGACGAAGAAGCATACATTCAGGCACTTCTGGCTCGTAGCGATGTAGGCTCATTTCAGTCGATCTTGGGTGAACTCACGGCATTAAGTGCCAAAGATGCGTTTGTTGACGAAAATACAATGAACGCGGAACAACTTCTCATACCAGCAGTTCCAGTCGGGACAAGCGAGACCCAGGTATTTCGATTTGCCTTGTCTTCGAAAGCCAATTCCGCCCCTCAGAACTCAACGCAATACAATGTGCGACCGGGCTATCCAATTCCTCAAAGCTATCAGATCGTTTCCGATTTTGAGCTTTCGTTGCCTCTGAAACCTGAAGACACACCCATATCTACCGAGGTCGGCCCGCTGGTTTCTCATGGCGCGGACCCGGGGGCCGCGGAGGTTTTCGTAAAAACACCGCCAGGTTGGATTGAGGCAGATGGTCAGCTTTACAAGTACACGCTGAGACGTCCCTCGCGCGAAGACAAGGTCCTTGAGGCGTACCGTGTCGCCCGCGACATCGGGCCTGAAGTGGAAATGGAGCTGGAAGATGACGGTTTTGAAGTCCGCCGCTGCCCGGACTACGTGATTGCAGACAAAGAGGACGGCCCCGGCGTGAAAACTGTCCCGCTTCCAGGCGGAGAGGACCCTGCGCCACGCCGCAACGACTTTTCTGCGATCATGACCTATTGCCACAGCCTCGATTTCTTTCACTTCATGGAAGCAGTCGGGTTGCCGCCGGCTCTTTACGCGGTGCGCGCACAAAAGAAGGTCGAGATTTTCTATCGATACGGAATTTTTCCGGGCCCAGGGCGGGACGGCAAAACGGTCAATGCACAGGTTGCATTCGATTGTGCTGAGGCCTCACAAGGTGTTCAGCCAAAAGTACAAATCCGGCTGGCATTGGCCAATCTTAACCGTTGGGCACGGCCAGAGAACCCCGCCGCCACAGGGTCGACACATCCGGACAAACGATTTCTGCCACTTGAGCCACTTGGAATTGCATCCAGTGGGCGCTGGATGCTGCACGAAATGGGGCACTATCTGATTGCCGCGCGTCTCGGCAAACTGGAATTCGATTTCGCGCACAGTGCGGGAGATGCGCTGGCGGCGGTTTGGTATGATCCCTTTTCTCGGCTGGGTGGTCCGTCAGACGGTCTCGGCCCACAGTTCCGGGGAATCACATACCCCTTTGTTTTCACAACACGAAGACATGACCGGTCCCCGCTACTGGGTTGGGCGTGGTATGGAGCCCTCAATCGCTCAGTGATTGCCGCACCTCCAACCAGCTGCGATACCCTTAAAGGGTATCTGAGCGAACAGATTCTGTCCTCTACTGTCTTCCGGCTATATCTCGCACTTGGGGGCGACACGGTTCAGGACGGCAAACCAGACCGCTACATCCGCTATCGTGCTTCCTTTATGACGCTCTTCCTTCTGGTCCGTGCGATAGCATCCTTTGCGCAATCCCCGTCGAAAGCGGAGATGCTCGAGCTAGCGATGGAAGACGCGAGCCTGTTAATGAACACAGCCGTCGGCATTCCAGCACCGGCACCGGGTACACTCGACACCACACCCGCACTGACAGCCGGGGATACGTGGTCGGGCGGGATATCGCATAAAGTCGTGCGGTGGTCCTTTGAAGCGCAAGGCATGTTTGTTGAAGAGGTCAAGCAAACAACAAACGGCCCGGGCCGCGCTGCACCCGTTGATGTCTATCTGCGGGACGGCAGACCAGAGGAAGACGACGTGCTCGGTGGCACCTTGCACTACGGGCCAGGCAGCTACGCGCCCGTGTCTCTCGACTGGACCGGGGAACGTGCGTGGATGGTTGACCCAGCACAAGGCTTTGTGCTCGGAAACCGCGGGCGCGTGGCTTCAGGAGAAGTTCGCTTGAGGATGTGGCTCGGCATTGTAACCGGCGATATGACCGAGCCACATTGGGATCTCACGAACAGCATCAATTGGATGCTTGTTGTTCCACTTCCTCCCGTTCCAAACTTGGACCCAGAATCAACTGAAGTGGTTGGGATTCACGACGACATCAACGTAGCGATGGGACAAGCAAGTGAAGGCACGACATTCATCTGCCTCCTTGAGAGCAGTTGCGACGACGATTTGGCCAACTCGGACCCGCAGGCGTTGTTGGCCGCAGAGATCCCGGACCAAGCAAATCCACCAAGACAACCACGAGCGCTGACCGATCTGGTGGCGGGCGACAACAACCTTGGTCTGATGTTGTTATAGCTTCCCTGTTGCCTTAGGGGCCTACAGGCGGAGCCCACGAATCTGGCCATTCGCTGGTCGCATGCGAAATAATCGCGTCAAGTGTCGGACAATCAATCCGTTCTGCATCACCGAGCGGTTTCATGAGGAGTTCCCAGATCGCCGCCGCCAAGTGGCGGCTGGCGTAGCTGTCGGAGGGATAATGCACCCCGATCCGCTCACGATTTACAGCGATGCGTTGCGCGATCGTAAAAATAGGCGAGTGGATCACTTTGCGTTCAGTCAGATCGCTCCTCTCAGGTTTCCTCAACAGATGACCATCTCCCTTAGTCGTGCCTGTAGGCTGGACGCCGTAACGCGCTGCGATGCCAGGAATTTCACACAGGAGCAATGAGATTAAATGCGCAAGGAAGGAATGGCCACTGGGAAAGGCCGGATGCGCAGGAGGGCCGAAAGGAACGGTAAGGCCGGGACGCAGGATCGAAGGTCGCACCCGTTTGTAATGCGCTTTGTAGGACATGTAAGCCACGTTCCCCAGCGCGAGACCTATGTCGATCAGTTGCAACGTATAAGGATGGTCGAAGGAATTGATGCCAAGGAAATGGACCAGATAGTCGGGCAACCCATCCGCTTGGATATCTGATTCCACGAGGTAGCTCTGCCGGTCATCCTCCATGTAGTGCTTCAACGCTTCCAACTCGCCTTTTATGATCGAAAACGCTTCGTTTTTCTCCGCCTGTGAATTCCCCGACGGCCTCCACTTCAAATCATCATCTTCCAACCAGTCTTCTCCCCCCGGTTCCGGATTAAACCCAACAAGTGGGTTCCACTTGTCCGCCTGCCCAGCAAACTCAAGAGCGGCAAGCGTGGCCGGCTCGGACCGGTCTGCCGCACGCAACCATTCCGTCAGATGCTTGTCGAACGGCAGTGCCCAGAAACGCAAAGCCGGGTCCCAGTCCTGCGTTGTCCACTCCAGCCAGGGTCGGTCCGGTTGATACGGGCTGATGATGTAGTCCAGCGGAAAAGATGGGTTGCCCGCATTGTCGGGAGTGAAGTTCAGCGCCCAGGGTAAGAGAGCGAGTTCAATGGGTGTTGCGTAGTAGCTGCGGACGAACCCGATGCCCCCATCCGCGCCGACCGGGATTTCACCCATAACAGGATCGGTACCCATACCGGCCCCCATGCCCATACCCATGCCGGTTCCCATGCCCATACCCATGCCGCGTCCCATACCCATGCCGCGCCCCATGCCCATACCCATGCCGCGCCCCATGCCCATGCCCATGCCGGTTCCCATGCCCATACCCATGCCGCGTCCCACACCCATGCCGCGCCCCATGCCCATGCCCATACCGCGTCCCATGCCATTTCCTGTATTCATGTTCGATGTCATCTGAAGTCTCCCTAGAAATTGATACGGAAAAAATTGCCCGTGAAACAATCAGTCAGCGCGGCAAGCCCGCGATCAAGAGCCCGCTTTTTAAAGCCCGTTTGTGTTCGCTATGAACGAAAGGATACCATGAAACAAAATGATCGACCGAGAATTTTTCGTCGAGCCTCAATAACTCATTACCGACTTCTCGTGCTTTATCTTCTTCCCCATTCATCGCGAGACTTGCGGCCAAAATCCTCAACGTCGCAATGAATCGCGGATTTACTTGCCGAGCCTTTTCCAGCCAAGAAATGGATTCGGCATAATTCTCAGACACAAACTCCGCAATTCCGGCGCCGGTCCACCATGTAAAATTTAGATTGTCAAAAGGACTGAGCTTAAAGGCATTTTGAAACCTGTGTATCGCGTCCTCACCGCGGCCGAGGTAGGACAGAGTAACCCCACTCCACGCCCAACCCAAAGCGTTGTTTTGATCCAGCGACAAAGCCAAATCGAACATGGACAGCGCTTGATGCGGTTTTCCTTTGAGCAGACTTGTCAAATGACCTGCCACGACCTGACAAAACGAGTCTTCGGGATCAAGTACGATTGAATACTGAGCATGTTCAATGGCCAGTTTTTTGTCCCGCTCAGGATCGTCCGAGCGCCCTTCGCCAAACAGGTAGTTCAGGCGCCATGCTGAATAGGCATAGGCCTGCGCATATGTGGGATCGAGTTCGATCGCCCGTCGCAACGCAGTTCCGGAATTCCGGTACCCATCTTCAGTGAACCGGTACAGTTCCGAGGCCGCCTTGAGAACGCAGTCATATGCGTCGAGGCTTTCCGTAGAGCGATTTCGAACGCGCTTGATACCATGCGCTTTCAGGCGCGGTTCAAAAGATCCAACAACTGCTGCCACGATGGTGTCTTGGAAGTCGAACAGGTCATCGGCGCTTCCGTCGAACGTCTCGGACCAGATCGATCGGTTCAAGGCGACGTCGACCAGTTCCGCCGTTATCCTAAGCCGATCGCCTTGGCGACGCACGCTGCCATCCATCACGTAGTTGACCCCTAGCAGCGAGGCGACTTCCTGCAAGTCCATCAAACGTTTTGCAAATCGCAAAGTCGAAGCGCGCGCAATGACGTGAAAGGCGTGGCTGCGCGACAGACCATTGATGATGTCTTCGGTGATGCCAGACCCAAAATACTCCTCCATTTCATGGCCCGATGACGCGCGAAACGGCAGAACCGCAACGGTGGGGCGGGAAGTCCACTCGATAAAAGGTTGGTGCAACCGCGTCTCTTCTTCGGACGCTGCTTCTGAAGGAATCACCTGAAACACGTGCACAATGCGTTTGATATTCTTCAGCCGGGGCGTCCCGAGATCTTTGAACCTGACATTGGCTTTGTTGGCAGCCAATTCCCGGACGATGCCTGTAGCTATGATTTGACCGGGGGCCGCTGCATCATGAATGCGCGATGCGATATTTACGCCGTCGCCCAGTATGTTCCCATCTTGCACCAGGACATCTTCGACATTTACTGCAATGCGCAATTGCAAATTGCTTTCACTGCCCGCATCCATACCAGCCTTGAGTTGCGGGGTATTCTGTGCATCCACCGCCCACTCTAGGGCCGCAACAACACTTGTAAACTCGACAAGGATTGCATCTCCAGCGGTTTCAACTAGCCTTCCGCCATGTCGTTTCAGCAAGGGCAGCAAAACATGTTCTTTGAGCGATTTCCATTGATTGCCTGCGCGAATATCGTTTTCTGCAACAAGACGCGAAAACCCTGCAACGTCCGCAAATGCTACAACCGCAAGCCGACGCGTTTCGGCCGCGCGAGGTCTGTCAGTCTGCACCATCCAATAACACCCTCGAAAACACTCATAATTGGCCAAAGTAGATCGGCACATTCAGAAGCTTAACGCCACACTCTCTGTCGGTCTATCTTATCACTTTTCCAGAAGCCTCCTTCGGCAGAGTCGCTTTGGTCGGTAGTGCACTGTAAGGGCGGGAGGTTTTAATGCCGCTGAAGCCCGACTTGGTGCGAATGCCTGGATTTAGGTGGCGACCGTTGATGGCAGGTGCTCTGGAATACAGCTTTTCAAGCTTCAACGGGGAGAAAACCCGACCTTCGTGTCAGCCTGTATGAAGTGTACGTTCGAGCCAAAAAAACTCATGCGGCATTTCAGAAACGTGTCCAAAGTAATTGCAATCTGAATGTCCGCATCCAGATCAGTGTTGAAGTCAGTGCGCACATGCAGAAAGTGACCGCTCTCCGCCTCTTTGGGGCCAATTCCGCACGCATCCCCAATGTCGAATTTGGACTGATATTGTTGAAAAACTCCAGTTTTGGCCAAAACCGTTGAAAAAATTACCCCTTGAGAGGCGGTTGAAGTTTTTGGCCAGGGGGTCGGCCAAAGCATTGGTTCCGCGATGTGCGAGGCTGTCATGGCCTGCGCTGGGCAAGTGGCGTCAATATTGCTGACGCGATGGAAGTAGGCGAAAAAGCGAGTGGGCCGAAATCTCGAGTTTTTCACCAATATGGGCTCTTTGCGGTCATTCGCCGAAGATGGCCTGATTGACTGCTATGCGGACAATCCTGCCGTTAGCTCATCTTCAGTTGTAGAGTCGATCAGGTCGCACCGACCATCCTAGCCGCTGTGCTTTCTCCCGCCCTGTACGTCATCTGAATAGAACCAGTCGTCGGGATATGGATACCACCAGTCCGCCTCCTTCGCCTTCGGATCAATCACGACCATCTTGGGCCGTCTGAAAGCCTCGAGGCCTTGAAGGCCCAGCGTGCGCCCAAGCCCAGAATTCTTGACGCCGCCAAAAGGCAAGGCATCGTTGTCCACGAGCGGGTTGTTGACCCAGACCATCCCCACCTGTAGCTTATTCACCCCTTGAAATGCCTCATCCAAGTCGCCGGTAAACAGGCATCCGCCAAGACCGAATTGTGACGCGTTTGCCAGTTCAAGCGCTTGGTCAAAGTCGCTCACCCGAATGACCGAGGCGACTGGCCCAAAGACCTCTTCCTGAGCTAGCGCCATGTCCGTCGTAACGCCGGTCAGGATCGTTGGTTCGAAAAACCAACCCGGCCCGGCGTGATCCGGGGTACCGCCTCCTACCTCAACCACCGCGCCTTTCTCAGTTGCATCACGCACCAGCCGCTCGACCTTGTCGCGTGCCTCCTTGGAGGCCAAAGGTCCGATTTCCGCCACCCCCATTCCGTCGCCGATGCGCAGTTTCCGGGTTCGGGTCACGAATTCATCGACAAAATCGTCGTACACGTCATCCACTACAAAAATCCGTTCAGACGATGTGCAAACCTGGCCCGACTGCAAAAACGCAGCGGTAACCGCCCCGGCAGCAGCGACCGCGATGTCGGCGTGTTTACTGACGATCAGTGGATCGCTTCCCCCAGCCTCGATCACTGCGGGTTTTAGGTTCTCTGCTGCGGCCACTGCGACTGCACGACCTGTCGGCACGGACCCTGTAAAAGCGACCACATGGGTTTTGGGGCTGGCAATCAGCTGTTTGCCCACGTCTGCACCACCCGGCAGGCAAGCAATCAGGTCTTGGGGTAACGCCCGAAAAAACTCCATGAACGCCATCGTGCACAAAGTTCCTGCGGGTGAGGCTTTCAACACTACACCGTTACCTGCCGCAAGTGATGCGGCCATCGACCAGCAGCCAAGAATGAGGGGAAAATTGTACGGAACCACATGCACGGACACGCCGTAGGGCTCGTATGTCTGATACTGAAATGATCCAGTTTGCATAGTGCCGGCGATCTTGCCCGCGTCATTGCGCGCCATCTCGGCATAATAGCGGAAAACCGGCGGGATGTTCGCAATCTCGCCAATCGATTCAGGGTAAGGTTTGCCCGTTTCCAATGTCATCAAGCGGGCGATCTCAGTCATGTCGCCGCTTTCGATGTCGTTGGCGATCTGGTGCAATAACCGCGCGCGAGATTTGCAGTCCATCGCAGACCACCTCCTTTGCGCCGCATTGACCCGGTCCAGGACCTGGTTCACGATCTGCGGCGACGGCTCACCAAAAACCCCGACGGGCTGCAAGGTAGACGGGTTGACCAGAGTGGTCCCACCACCCTCCAATGGCACATGCTTGGGGTTGAGGTAGTAGGTAGATTTGAACGGGTCACGCATTGGGCAGCCCCCTTGTCTGACAGGCATTGCGCCGTTAGCGGATCATGTACACTTTCTTGACCGTCTCGTGGACAGTGCAAACGCCTTTCCAGTCCTGCGGAAAAAAGGCCGCCGTATCGGGCGTAATCTCAATTACCTCTCCGCTTTCATGGACATAGGTACAGCGGCCTTCCAGAAAGTGGCAGAACTCGTCCTTGGTGACGTGACATTCCCACTTACCGGGAGTGCAGACCCAAAGGCCGCATTCGGACTGACCGTCAGGCCCCTTGTGGATCAGCTTTCCCGAGGTGCGGGATTGCCCTTCAATCATCGTCGGGATTACCCCCCAATCGACAAGATCAGTCTGCTGGAGCGGGTTTTGCATACGTGCCGTGGTCATGTTTCAGGTTCGCGATCCGTTAGGTAGTAGGTGTTGCGCAATGTTTCCTCGACCGTGCATTCCCCTACCCAACCGGCGGGGAATAGTACGGCCGTTCCGGGCGTAACTTCGATGCTTTCGCCTGCATCCGACCGATAGACCGCGCGGCCCTGCACAAAATAGCAGAACTCGTCACGCGGGATTGTTAGGCGCCAGCGGCCTGGAGTACAGACCCATGCGCCGATCTCCGGCCGGTTGTCAGGACCCTTGTGAACCAGCATACCCGATGAATGAGACTGGCCTTCGATCATATCCGGCTGTGGCCCCCAGTCCGTGAGGTCGGTGCGGGTCGAGATTTCGGAAAGATGCGGGGCACTGCTCATTCAGCGGCTTTCAGGATGTCGTCGAGAATGCCGGCTGCCTTGGTCGGGCCATGCCGTGACTGCATGTGAACAGAGGTTGCCGCCATCTTCGCCTGCATTCTTGGATCGTTGATACATTTTTCGAGGGCAATAGCCAATTCATCATCGGTCCAATCGTATCGGTGAAACCCGAACCCGTGGCCGGTTTCCTGAACACGGGTGGCGTTATCGTGGCCGTCCCAGACATAGGGCATAATGATTGCTGCTTTGCCGAAATATAGGCACTCGGTGAACGAGTTGTTACCGCCATGATGTATCACCGCGTCAACCTGCGGAATTACCGAAGGCTGAGGATACCAGCTCTGTATGTGCACGTTGTCGGGAATGTCTGTGTATTCATCCATGTAATCCCCGACATTTACGAGCGCCCGGTAAGGCAACCTGGAAATGGTCGAAATGATCCTCTTTAGCAGGTCGGTATCGCCTGCGCCAAGCGACCCGAAAGATACATAGAGAAGTGGTTTGTCATTTTTGGACTTAAACGTTGGCACCTCAAACGGTTCTTCTTCGCGTACGCAACCTTCAAGATACTGGAACCGGTTTGGGTCCAGCGGGTTCTGTCGTTCGTACTTTGCAGGCTCGGGATAAAGCAGAAGGTTCATTGTGGGAGACGCTTCGAAAAACTCTCCAATCGGATAGGCCTCTTCGTTGCATCTGGCCAGGAACGCATTGTAGTCGTCGTGGATCGGCTTGATCACCTCGTGGAATTTAGCCTCATAGGCCGCCATGCCCTCGCGGTCATCCACCCGGCAGCCTGATAAATGCGGCGGCACAATCGGGTCAGGGATTTCGTTTTCGGAACATGAGATGATCCGCACCCACGGTACGCCGAACTGCTTAATGGCTGGGAACATAATGACATTATCCACGCAGATCATATCTGGTTTGATTTTTGCCAGTACCTCGGGCAGATCTTTTTGCGCCCATTTTGCGCTGTCGACGATCGCCTCCCAGCAATCCTTGACGTAGTTATCGATCTGGTCAATCGGGCTTTTGCGAAAATTTGGGATGTGACCGTTGATGAAATCTTCCCAGAACTTCGCCATCGCCTCTGGTTCCATCGGCTCGGACAGGGCTACTGGATGTGCCTCGAACCCATAACCTTCGTATACCTCGACAAAGCCGGGATCGCTTAGAAATACTGCCTTGTGGCCCAATTTTTCGCAGGCCTGCGCGATACCAACCGAATTCAGCGCAGGGCCAAAGGCAGCTTCGGGGAAGAAGGCGATGGTTTTCTGTGACATTGTAGTTCTCCGGTTAGATTTGGCTTAGCAGTTGGGAAGGATGCGGGAATGTTTTGCATCCCATACGCAGTGGACATCTTGACCCGGCTGAATATTTTCACGGTCGGCTTGGCTGGCGGGAACGCGGGCGGAAAGGGTGCTCCTCCCGCCGCGAACGCGCACATGCACACCCAGGTCTGACCCGTGATAGGCGACTTCTTCGACAGTGCCGGGAAGGCAGTTGCGCCCATCTTGAGGGGCGGTCTGCATCAGGCTGACCCGTTCCGGGCGCACAGCAATCGTGGCGGCACCGCGCAGCTCGGAAACGCCCCTCAGCACCCCCGCCCCGTCGACATCGACACCGCCGTCGACGGCGTTACCATCCAGAAAGTTCATCACGCCGATAAAATCTGCAACAAAGCGCGATCCGGGGTGTTCGTAGAGCTCGTGAGGAGTACCGACCTGCGCCAGCTTGCCATCATGCAAGACCGCGATCCGGTCGGCCATGACTAGAGCTTCTTCCTGGTCATGAGTCACAATCAGAAATGTAATTCCCACCTCGTGCTGCAACCGTTTGAGTTCCAACTGCATCTCTTCTCGCAGCTTCTTGTCCAGAGCCGAAAGGGGCTCATCTAACAGCAGGACCTTTGGCCTTTTGACCAGCGCGCGCGCCAAAGCGACCCGCTGTCGCTGCCCACCGGAAAGCTGATCCGGCTTGCGTCCAGCAAAGCCTGAAAGCTTCGCGCTTTCCAGAACCTCGGCCACCCGCATGGCGATTTCTTCCTTGGGCAATCTCTCCATCTCTAACCCATAGGCGATGTTTTTTTCGACGCTCATGTGCGGAAACAAGGCATATGACTGGAACATCAGGTTCAGGGGCCGCCTGCTGGGGCGTATGTTTGTCACGTCCTGCCCGGCAACTATTACCTGTCCTTCCTGTGGTGTTTCGAACCCCGCCAGCGTCCGCAACAATGTGGTCTTGCCGCAACCCGATGGGCCCAGAAGTGCAAAGAACTCGTTATCGCGAATATTCAGTGAAACGTTGTCGATCGCAGTCACCAAACCGTATCGCTTGGTTATATTCCTGAGTTGAATCCCTTGGCTCATCGGCTGAAAACCTCTTTATCGGCACGCTGCGCGAAGAAGACCAGCGTGAACGAAACGAACATGACGATGGTAGCCATCGCGTTGATTTCCGGCGTAACGCCAAATCGGATCATTGCGTAAATCTGCATCGGCAACGTGGTCGAGGATTGCCCAGCACCTGCGGTGAAGAAGGCAATAATGAATTCGTCCACAGAAAGGGTAAAAGACAACAGCGCCCCGGCGATAACCCCCGGCGCGATGGCGGGCAACAGAATGCGGCGAAAGGTGGTGAATTCGCTGGCCCCAAGGTCGGCACTGGCCTCAAGTATCGAATGGTCGAAATTGCGCATCCGCGTTCGCACCACGGCGACAACAAAGGCTATGTTAAATACGACATGGCTGAGGATGATCGAATGAAGCCCCAGCGTCATGTTGAGTAGGGTGAAAAAGGACAAGAGCGCGATGGCCAGAACTATGTCGGGGATGATCATCGGTGCGAACAGAACCGCGTCTAGAACTGAAGAATTACGCCGTGTCTCGACACCGACCGCCAAAAGCGTGCCGATTATTGTCGCCAGAACGGTCGAGATTGAGGCCACGATTAGCGTGTTGCGCGCTGCCGACAGTATTGGATCCGCGGTAAACAACTTGCCGTACCATTCCAACGAAAACCCGGTCCATACAGTTGGAAGTCCGGCCCGGTTAAAGCTTAGCGCCATGAGCACAAGGATCGGCACATAGAGAAAGGTGTAAAACAAAACCAGGTGCAGCTTTAGGCCCATGTTAGATCGGCCCCGCATCAGTCCTGCCCTCTCTGTCCCGCTGCGCGATTGGCCAATACCGCCTGTGCGAACAAAAGCCCCATCATAATCGCAATCAGGAACATCGACAGCGTTGCTCCGAACGGCCAGTCGCGGGCGCTCAGGAACTGGTCATAGATCAGGTTTCCAACCATCTGAAGTCGCCCGCCACCAAGCAAATCGGGCGTTATGAAATTGCCGATCGACAGCACAAAAACAAAGACACCACCTGCCGCGATGCCGGGAACGGTCTGTGGCAGTATCACCCGGTAGAAAGTGGCCCAAGCGGGCGCTCCAAGATCTTCCGAGGCTTCTATGGTTTCGACATTTATGCGGTTCAGCGATGAATAGATCGCCAAAACCACAAAGGGGGTGTAGTTGTACACAAGCCCCACGATCACTGCGAAATTGTTATAAAGCAGAGACAGCGGTTCATCGATCAAGCCTGCCCCCTGGAGAGTATTATTGATTAAGCCCTCGCGGTTCAGCATCACGATCCAGGCGTAAGTGCGGATTAAGTAGTTGGACCAGAACGGCAGGATCACCAAAATCAGCAAACCGGTCTGCCAACGGCGCGGCGCCAGCGTGATGGCATAGGCCGCCGGATAGGCGATAAGGATCGCGATTATGGTGGCCAGAAATGCAATCTTGGCCGAGCGTAAGAAGATCCCGAGGTAAAGAGGATCGGCGGCTCGCACAAAATTTTCAATCGTAAAGACGTGGTCGATGCCGCCATAGATACCGCGTTCAAAGAACGCATAGGTAAAAATAAGACCACACGGCACCACCATAAGAAGCGCAAGCCAGCCAAGGCCCGGCCCCAGCAAGATCACCGATTTAAGTCGATTGGTCATATACTTGGCAATCTGTGGAGTGATGTCGTATCGGCCCGACCCTTTGTTCGGGTCGGGTTTTGCTCAGGATTTGATCACTTACTGTGCGGCCATGATTTCGGTCACGGTCCGTGCAAAGGGTTTCTGGCCATTGCCGAGATCGCGCAACTGCTCGTACTTGGTAAGGTCTGCAGGCGACATCCCCATGTTCGGGAAGGTTTCGATCAAGGACGGGTCCAGCGCCTCCATCGCAGCCTTGTTTGGCGTTTTGTAAAGGATATTGCTGGCAACCCAGACACCGACGTCCGCGCCCAAGACATAGTTCACAAAGGCATGCGC
Source organism: Ruegeria sp. K7 (assembly GCF_056531785.1). Lineage (NCBI taxonomy): Bacteria > Pseudomonadati > Pseudomonadota > Alphaproteobacteria > Rhodobacterales > Roseobacteraceae > Ruegeria > Ruegeria sp. K7. Next base: position 17,641 of record NZ_JBQFMJ010000024.1, on the reverse strand, counting down.
CGCGTCTTTGTTTTCAGATGCATCCGTGATGACTAGCGCATCTACCCACAGATCCGATCCTTCTGATGGTATCGTGTACTTGATGTCCGCGTTTTCACCGATGCCGTAGTTACACCAGCCATCCCAGGCGTGAACCATCGTTGCCTCGCCCGATACCAACTTCAGATAAAAAGTTGCGTCGTCGTAGGCCAGTAGATCCTGCTTCGCCGCAACCAGCAGGTCCTTTGCAGCCGCCAACGTCTCATCCGACGTATCGTTCAGCGACTTTCCGAGAGCTAGCGCAGCGGCCCCCATCAGCCAGCGATCCGTCGAGAGCATTGTCACTTTGCCTTTAAGGTCGTCAGAGGGTTTGAGCAGATCGTTCCACGAAGTTGGCTCTGCCATCAGGTCTGACCGGTAGCATAAGCCCGTCGTGCCCCAAGCGTATGGCATTGAATAGTTGTTGCCCGGATCATGGGCTAGTTCTTTAGCATCGTCATACAGGTTGGAGGCATTCGGAACCTTGTCGTGGTCGATTGCGGCCACCAGCCCCAGGTTGTTTAACGCCTCGGCAAAAGGCGACGAGACGAAAAGAACGTCGTAGCCCTTGCCTCCACCGGCTACGACCTTGCCCATGATTTCTTCGTTGGTGCCATGCACCGAGAGCTCGGCCTCGATACCGGTTTCCTTTGTGAAATTCTCCAGCAGGTCCGGCGGCATGTAGCCGTCCCAGTTCGAGATCACGATTTTTTCTGCTTGGGCCGCTCCGGCAAAAACGCTGAGTGCGCAGGCCGCCCCGGCGGTGAGCCAAGCAAATGGCAAACGGAACGAATTGGTGAACTTGTTGGTCATGTCTTCCTCCCTTGACATCCGCGCTCGCTTCTGGGGCGAGATATTTGATGCAATCACGGTATTTTTTGATGAAATAAAACTCAACAATTTTTTGAATCACTTTTGTATGGCCCGGCCAAGCCATTTAAGATACCGTTTTTATTGTATATTAATTAGGTATGACGAAAGCCGTCTTCTTATGCCACCAAGCAAACACTTGAAACTTGCTCAAAAAATACTAGATGTTGCGATGGATCTCGATTTGCATCAGGGCGACAGACTGGTGGAAAAAACCCTTGCTGATTCGTGCAGCGTCTCTCGCACTCCGGTTAGATCCGCATTGAGACTGCTGGAAAAGGAGGGGATGGCACGCAAAGCGGCAGAAGGCGGGTTTGTCCTAGAATGCGAACCCGAAAAGGGGCATTCGATACTCAACCAACATGCGATCGGAGCAGGTGTGGATCTCGCTGGTGCCATCCTACGAGATCGCGGTGCCCGACGCCTGGACGGTGCCATAAATGTCACAGACCTGATCCGCAGATATTCGGTTTCCCGCAGCGCTGCACAGCGTGGGCTCGAAGCCCTCCTGGCCCAAGGTGTGATTCAGAAAGCCGAAGGTCAGTCCTGGGTTTTCACGCGCATGCCGGGAGACCGCTCCGGACGAATAGAGAGCTACGAATTTCGTCTGATACTGGAACCGCAGGCCATTCTGTCCGACGGTTTCAAGTTGGACACCAAGCGCGCCGATCTGGTCCGCAGCCAGACCGAAGCGCTTCTGGCGCAGTCGGAAAACTCTTTCAATAGCCAGGATTTCCAAGACGCGGATCTTGCCTTTCACAAGCTCATCGCTCGATCGTCCGGAAACCAGTATCTAGCTTCTGCTCTCATGGCCCATCATGGGTTGCGCCACCTGCCAGGCGGATCATTCGGTATGATCGACTTTCGGATGCGGCAGGCGCTCGATGAACACGTGCGTATACTTGATTTCATCGAACAGGGTCATTTCGATCTTGCGGCGGATCAGATGAGGGTGCATTTGCGGCTTTCAATGCACCAAAGGCCCAGCGTAGCTAATCGTGGTGCTCCGGCGCTAGTCCAAGCAACCCGCGGGTCAATCCGGTGAGTGAATGATGAACCGCAAGGAAGCACCCGTAATCGCGTTTTTCCCCGAAGCTAGTTTTGGGGCTGCACTGAATTGTGTGGGGATCGCTCAGGAACTTCGCGCTATGGGTGCACACCCCGTTTTCCTGACCCACGGCGGCTTTGGTGGCGTATTCGCAGACTACGGTTTTGACGAATTCGCTGTCCCTGTTCAGTCAGAGTTGACAGAAGAAGAAACCCAGACCTACTGGCAGGAATTCCTAAGCCATCATCTGCCGCATTTTAACATGCACCCAACTGACCAACTGGCCACCTATGTAGAGCCGGTTTGGAACGCAATCGTCGAGACAGCGGAAGCGGTCGAACAGGGGTTGGAATCGGCGCTAGAGCGTATCAACCCGGATGTCGTCGTCCTCGACAATGTGATCATGTTCCCTGCCATCGTACGCTCCAAGTGCCCATGGGTCAGGGTCATTTCTTGCGCGGAAACCGAGTTGCCAGACAAGTGCCTACCGCCGTACCTGTCCGGCCTGCCGGCATCTGACGTTGCCGGGTGCGCGACATTCCGCGGCCAGTACCTGGAGACCCTTGGCCCACTTCATGCTCGCTACAACAAATTTCGCCAGGATCGAGGGCTTAAGCTATTGCCTGAAGGTGAGTTCCTGGAAACATCACCACATCAAAACCTTCTTTTGGCGCCGTCTATCATTCGCCATGATCGTGAGCAGGCGCCGGACCCGAGACAATTCACCTTTCTCGAAGGCTGCGTGCGCCAGGAAGGTCCCTATCGTGTACCTCAGATGCCCCGTAACGAAGGGCCTCTGGTGTACGTGAGTTTTGGCAGCCTCGGTGCCATGGATGTCTCATTCTTTGAAAGCCTGTTCGACGTATTCAAGACAATGGACATGCGTTTTCTGATCAATGTCGGCGCCCAGATCGATGCCTATTCCAGAGCGCCAGACAATGTTCACCTGCAGGAATGGTTCCCGCAGCCTTCCGTGGTTGAACAATGCGATCTATTTATTCACCACGGCGGCAACAACAGCTTTTGCGAAGCACTGTATTTCGGGGTTCCGTCGCTGATCCTCCCCTATTGCTGGGACGGACATGACAACGCCCAGCGGGCAGTTGATACCTGTGTCGGTCTCAGGCTAAACCGATGGGATTGGACACCGGATCAGTTGGAGAATGCGATTAACCAACTACTGGGGAACACAGAGATGAAGGCCCGACTGACCGAGAACTCAGAGATCATGCAGTTCAGAAAGTCGGTTCAGTTAGCTGCTCAGAAAATCTTGGATTGTGTGGAACATAACTGAATCTAGTTTAGTCCCGTTGGTCATCCGCTTCGTCAAGACGGATGGAAGGGTACATCGCAACGGCCTCTAAATCACTGAACCTAAAGTATCGGTTTGGACTCGGAGCGGTTGTTCGTTGCGCAGCGCATCAATGACCGAGTTGCGGACGGAGCAACCATCGTCTGAAGTTCAGTAGCTTGCTGTGTCGGTAAAGAAGCCACAACCGCACAATAGTCCACAAAGAGGTCCAACTAACGCCAAATCTATGTGGTGACTGCACAATGCAGAGGTCAACTCTGCATTCTCCCTATTGGACTGGCCGGCGCGTTTGCGCCGGTCTTTTTCCTTTTCAGTCACGTGCCCCTAAGCGTCCGTTTTTGGTGCGGCGTTTAACAAGAACTGGAACCGGGGATGATTGCGAAGAGACTGGAAGTCTGGATCATTTCGCATCCAATCCCGTTGAACGGGGCCAAGGCTCGGATATACCTTCTCAAGACACTCCAAGGCTTTTTCAGTTTCACCGATTAATGCATAAACGCAGGCCACGTTATAACCGTCGGTCGAATAGCTGTGGGTTTCCATGGCAAGAGCTCGACTCAACCACGCGCGTGCCTCATCATACCTTCCCAAGCTGGCCAAAACGGACGCCGACAATTCGAGCGGATCAGGGTTATCAGGATTGCTTTCTACCGCCTGTATAGCCCGCTTAAGGCCCATCTCAAGGTAAAGGTCACGTTCATCCAGACGTCCGAGTTCGACGAGGTCGGCAACAAGTAGGAGTGGCGACCGATAATCGTCCGGCTTGATTTCAAGAGCGCGTGTAAAATGATAGGCGCTTTGCTTATGATCCAGTTGCCCCCGGTGATAACGAGCAAAGTTATGATGCGCATCATAACAAAGCGGATCAAGCGATAGCGCCCTGCGATAAGCTACAACCGCGGCTTCATTCTTCCCGACAATCTGCAATGCCAGTCCAAGGGAGGCATGCGCTTCTGCCAAGTTAGGATCGAGATTGATGGCACGTTGAGCCATGCTGACAATGTCTTCTGACGGAAAATCTGTGCCATGCCAATCGTTAAGCCTTGCTTCGCACTCAGCCAACCCCAAGTAAGCGCGGGCGTAGTCAGGATCTTGCTGCACTGCTTCAAGGAAAAGCGTACGCGCCTTTTCAAGATAGTTTCTGGCACGCATGTGAAAGTAGCGTCGCCCCTTAAGGTAAAGAGTATAGGCGTCCACACTTTCCGTGTGCGCCTTTTCGGCGATATCAGAGTCAAAAAGCCTAACCTGCAACTGATCAATGATTTTATTGGTTATTTCGTCCTGAAGTGCGAAGATGTTAGATAGGTCCCGGTCATAGCGTTCTGCCCAGAGATGCCCGCCCGTTACACCGTCGATCAATTGAGCTGTGATGCGTAGGCGGTTGCCCGATTTTCGAACACTGCCTTCAAGAATGTTGCGTACGCCTAAGTCTCGGGCGACATCCTGCAGTTTCGTTGGACGGCCTTTGTAAGCAAAAGCTGAGTTTCGCCCAACCACAAAGAGACCTGAAAGCTTTGAAAGATCAGTGATCAAGTCTTCAGCGATGCCATCAGCAAAATACTCCTGCTCAGGGTCACCACTCATGTTCTCAAAAGGAAGAACCGCGATTCTGGGATGACTGGAGGCGTTTGCTATTGCAGGCTGCATATCGCCGGTTTGAGATCGAACGTGAAAAACTGGAACGGCGCCATCGATGTTTTTTAGCAGTTGTTCGCCTGCGTCATCGAAAGTGATGCCAAGCTTATTGCCCACCTGATCGCGAACCACTCCCGAAACAGCGATGCCACCTGGTTGAGCCAGCGCCTCAATGCGGGCCGCGATATTGACACCTTCGCCGAATATATCGCCGCCCTCAAAGAGCACGTCGCCCATGTTAATGCCGATACGAAAGTGGATCTGTCGATCTTCGGGAACGCCGACGTTTCGTTTGGCAATTGCCTCTTGAATGACAAGCGCGGATTCTAAAGCGCTAACAACGCTTGCAAACTCCGCAAGAACTCCATCCCCCATAAGCTTAACGATGCGTCCGCCAGCTTGGTTGATTGCTTCATCGAAAACGTTGGCGAGAATTTCTTGCATCTCTGCCAAAGTGGCAACCTCGTTTGCGCCCATCAAACGGCTGTAGCCGACTACGTCTGCGGCAAGAATGGCGGCTAGGCGTCTTTCCATTGGCACTTGTCAACTCCGATTGTCTCGAGCATATCACCGATATGATGATGAACGGCACTCAAAATTTGGTTCAGTTTAATCCTACATTGCGTTTCAAACACGGCAGTTCCATCGACCGTGGCTTGTCCAATACAGGCTAACCTTGCTCGTCATCGCTGGTTTGAAACCTCTCCACAGACATAGAGATGGGGTACACTACAACCGCACGCGAGTAATTCCTGCCGTTTCGATTGTCGGCCTTGGGCTCAGAGGGGTAATTCTCTGTACTTGGTATGAACGACCACTATGCGGGACAAAGCTTACATTGAAGCATTGTCCGCGTAATCGCTCTAGATCTCCTATGCTCTGTCTGGCGGAAATCTGAAGTTCGAGAACATCGGTCTTTGGTGTAGCTGGCTGACAAACATCTTTTTAAATTCGAAGTGGTGTGGCAACGTTTCGCCATCCTGAAGAACTGCATGCTAGTGTACAGACTTCCACCATGAATCTCATAAGGAGAAGACATGCTAACGAAAATTCTAACGTCTGCATTTTTCTTTATTTTGCCCGCACTCAGTTTTGCTCAAACAGCTGAGCGCAGCGTTACCATCGAAGCCGACGCGACAGTTAAGTCAGTTGATCCGGACACTCGGCTCATCGTGCTGCAAAACTCAGAGACAGGTGAAGAAGAGACCATTCTTGCAGGACCGGAAGTCAAAAACTTCGATCAAATTGAAGAGGGTGACACAGTCAAAGCGATGTACACACTGGGGATGGCTGCAAGCATTGCTTTCCCTGGCGAGGTTGACAGTTTGGTTGAATTGGAAGGCCAGGCTGCAGAGGGATCAACACCGGGCATGGCTGCCGGAACAATGGTCACCTTGATTCTGACTTTTGTGTCCTTCGACAACGCGAGCTCAATCGCCACTGTGACGGACAGCAGTGGTACAGAACAAATGATCGAGGTTGAAACAGACGTTGGTCGCGAGTTTGTCGAGCAGCTTAGCCCGGGAGACAAAGTAGCTCTGAGCTTCACGGAAGGTCTCGCCGTGGGAATTGTCGAAGAATAGGCGTCCGCAGCGAAACCTCACTAGGTGAACTATTGTATCCTCTTTCACCACCGATAAAAAGCTCGTTCCATCGCTTCCCGCATCCCAAGCCACGTCAGCGACCGCTATGCTTTTGTAATTTCGTAGCACCCAGTCCCCTTGCTAACTTGAACACGATGTCAAAAACGCCGATGCCCTTTCATTCGGACTTTCCTTGGCTTATTTCACAATTTGATACGAGTTCGGAGATTGTTATGATTGGACCAGTGCGTTGAGAAGAAATAGATGGCCTCCCAGCGACGTCACTCACTTACATCACCGGGAGGCGACCAGACACGTCTGGTGGATGCGGCAGCAACAGAGGTAATTAAGATTTGCTACGCACCCCAATACTTGAATCCAAAATGCACCAAATCAAGTATTTTTGCGCGCGCTAAATTTGTTTCTCACTCTCTTGGTGCTTGCTTCCATACTCTACCCTACTGGCCCGCGTTAGAAAACGTGGCCGTGCCGTGCGATTGGTTGGTCACGAGGTTAGTCAGCAGAGTCTAAAATTAGTAGGCAAGGCACCTTTTTTGCTACCTGCGGCTCAACGCACATTCGAGATAGTTTGGCAAGGCACATGGGCAGACTAAATCCCCGCGTTGCCTATCATCTCAGGTTAGGGTGGCGCGGGGAACTTTGATCCAACCCGCCATCCGCACCGTAAAATGGTTACCCCAAACTGCTTCCCGCGTTGTTCAATTGGTTTCCCTCCGAACAATGCGGGTTTTTTGGGGATTGAGGGGGTAACGAGTTTTCCGTCGCTAGTGGCCGATCGGGTCGGTGAATTCCGGTCCGGTCGGCGTTAGATGATCAAACGCTTGGCTACCGAAATCGTTCCGCAATTCAGGAAAAAACGAAGCCCTTTCCCTTCGGTTTTGAGGCTTGTTTGCAAGAACGGCGTTTACCGCCTATCTTCGCATCCTCATTTTGCGATATTTTTTTTGGGAGCGTATCTATGAAAACTACAACTAAGATTGTTTTTGTTTCGGCTGTTCTCGCATTCGGGGCAACGTTAGGGCACGCCAAGGACAAGAACATTCTGCCGAAAGACAATGCAGAGTTTGTAAACTACGGCGAAGAATCCGGCTGGAACATCTTTGTAGACAAGAGCCGGAATACCTGCCTGATTGAACGGGTCGATGAGAATACAAACGTTGTGCAAATGGGTCTGACCCCAGACAAGGAGTTCGGCTACATAGGGGTCTTCACCAAGGCGGACATTGAGTTCGAAGATGACAAGGTTGAACTGCTCATGGACAACAAGTTGTACTACGGCGATACAACAGCTGCGCCACCCAATCTGGCAGATGGGTATAAGGGTGGCTATTTGTTGGCCAACAACCCCGACTTCGTGGCAGATGTGATGGAGCGCGAAGCCATGATCGTAATGCCGGAGAGCAATTTTGCCTTCGAAGTGAGCCTTGCCGGTACGAAGAAAGCGATTGAAGCGGCGCGTGAATGCAATGCTTCTCTCACCAACTGATTTGTCTCAATTTCTCAAGGCCGCTCACGTTGTGGGCGGCTTTGTTTTGGCAAAGCGGTCTCAAAGACTGAGGAAAGCCGACGTTCAATGCTGTCAAACGCATCGAAACCCGGCTCGCGGCCGGATAATTTATCTGCCCCTGCGCCTGAACACGAAACGGCAAAGATAGAAACGTCTGCGTCGATATAGCAGGGACCCACCCTTGCAACTGTTCAGATAAAACTTGAACCGCTCTTCACCAACGATCCTGATCGCAGCGTCACTGTTGGCTATCAGCCCCTTTGCCCATTCGGCCAGAGTGTATTGGTAGTCTTCCGGGCGGTTTTCCATTGAAACCAGTTCCAGATGCGGATGGGACGCTTCGATCACGTCCGCGATTTCTGGCAGGTCACTTTCGGGGAAAATCTCATGTATCCTATTCATATCACGCTCTGCCGGACCAGCGTCACCCCACGTCATGGTCTGTAGGGAAAACCGGCCATCTCGCGTCATCCACTCGGCACAACGCCGGAACAGTTCCGAGTAAATTCGCAGCCTTTCTTCCCGTGACATACTGGGTTTCACGAAGTGCTCAAAAGCGCCGACGCTGACAATGGACTCGTAGGGCTCTTCAGGTTCATGATGTTCGTAGCTTTGCAGAGCCGCGGTTACGTTGGGCAGGCCTAAAGACCCGATGTAACGATGCTGAAGGGGGCTCAGTGTAAGGCCGTGTGCCGAGGCGGCTCCCAGTCGTTTGACCCCAGCGCTCAGCAGAGTGCCCCAGCCACAACCGATGTCCAGCATGCGGTGCCCCGACGCAACATTCGCGGCACTGAGGTGATAGTTGATTTTTTCGTCCTGCGCTTCGTCCAGTGTCATGCCCGGTCGCGTGAAGCGCGCTGCCGTGTAAGTCATAGATCTGCCGAGCCAAAGCGAAAAAAAATCGGCGGGCATATCGTAGTGAAACTCAATAGCTTCCTGCGACGCCCCGGAGTTTGATTCAGTCATTGGCTGCCCCCGGCTTCAGCGAGTTCAGGCGATCAGCAATGTCTTCGATTCTGTCTTCAAAGTCGAGGAAATCATCAGGTAACAGGACCTGAGATTCGGCCTCAAGATGGTCGATGAGTTCGACGGCGCCAATGGAATCAATCCCCAGAGTAGATACGGTATCCGAACCCGAAATGTGGCCGTTTACAAGATGGTTCGGCAGGACCTTCTCGCTGGCGAGATCGCGCAGAATTGAGATCAGCCGATCAACTGTCCAGTCATTCCGGTTTTTCTGGTCCATCAAACCCGTCCTTCCCTAAATAGTTGCGCCGCCTTCTGGCGCATGAGTTTTCCACTGGAGGTGCGCGGTAAACGCCCTCCTATCGCATTTCTGATTACATCGACCTGTAAACCCAGTTCGCCAGCCACTGCAGCGCCCACCCTACGGGCTTGATCATCATCCCAGTTGCGACACTCTACTAGGAGAACAATCTCTTCCCGGTCTGCGCCGGAACGTATGCACGCAAAGGCCACGGCGCGTCCGACGCCGAGGTTCAGCGCATTTTCCGCGACCGCTTCAACCACAGTTGCAGGGAATGCTTCCGCGCCCCGCTTCAACACGTCCTTCGTTCGACCGGTAACATACAATCGACCGCCATCCATGAAACCCAAGTCGCCCGTATCAAACCACGCGTCCGATGCGAATGCTTCAAGCCCGAGGTAGCCTTTCAAAACTGATGGTCCACGGACCTGGATATGCCCCTCATCACCGGCGCCAATCTTGGTTCCGTCTTCGGTTACGATCCGGCACTCCATGTCCGGCAGCACTGGCCCGCAGGAGATGTACCCGTTACTGACAGACCACGTTTCACCAGAAGCACCACAGGAAATGCCTACGACAGTTTCCGCCATCCCATAGGTCGGCTGCACCACCCCTTTGCTTAATCCTGCAGCGGAATATGCCTCCTCGAAAGCGTCAACCACTGCCGGAAACACCATCTCGCCGCCGATCCATGCATATCGAAGAGCAGTCAGGTCCACATTTTTGGCTGTCCGGCGCGTCAATAGTTTCAGCGCTGTGGGCGGAGCCGTTGTAATAGTACCACCATAGTTTGAAATCGTTTCCAGCCACGCGGCCGGGCGACGTACAAAATACTCAGTTTCCATGAGTACTAGGTTCGCTTTGCGGCTCAATGGAAGCAGAACTGCCATGAGGCCCATATCGTGATAAAGAGGTGCCCAGGACACCATCCGATCTGCCTCTGACAACTTTGATCTCTGCGCTATTGCGTCCAGGTTGGCCTTAAGTTGCCCAAAGCGAACTATGGCCCCCTTGGCCCCGCCTGTGCTGCCCGAGGTGAATTGGACGAAAGCAATGTCGTCCGGGCTTCGATCTGCCAGAAAACTATTTGGATCTAAGGATAAATCCGATTGGGCGTTGTCTTGCGGCAACTCCAGCGTGTCAACTGTAGCATCCAAGGCCTCGGGCAAGTCTGTGCCCGTCTCCTTGAGCAACAGTCTTGGCTGCAGAACGGACCAGACATCATCCACACGGTGCCGCGACCGTTCAGTCGCAGTCCGACCCGCAAAGGAAGGCAGCACACAAAAAGCCGCGCCTGCGGACCAGCATCCGAACATTGCCGCGATCTGGTCTTCGCCTCGGTGCAACCACATGGCGACGCGATCACCCGGCGATACACCGTTCGACTTCAAAAGCTCCGCGATCAGCGCGGCGCGACGGGCGATGCGTGCCCTCGGAACCGCCACACCATCTGGAGACGATTTTCCAACAAACACAAAATGTTCGGGCCAATACATTTTCATATGGAAAATCTCTTTATGCCATTTTCTAAAAGATGATCGAGTCTGAGTCAGCTATCAACTGAAAATGGTGATTCCTGCCGGACTACTTCTATCGCCCTTCGGGCAAACGACCTACAGCGCGGTCGGACTCATCTGTCACCGCATTCAGCGCTTTTTGCAAACTAAGTCGAAGCCTTTCGGTTTCGATGTCGTCTGGAAAGCTCGAAACGGCTTCGTGCCATTCCCGGCAAAACAACACGCCGCGAGTCCACAACGCGGGAAACCACATCTTGTCCCAAGTCGGCAGGACGTGGACCCGTCGCGCCGAGTAACTAACCAAAAAAACGCGTTTCGCAGAAGCGCGTGCCCAGGTTACTGGGGCAAGCGAAGCAATCCTGGCTGGGCCTCTAGGGCCATCTGCTGCCACTCCAAGAGATACTCCCTCGCGAATGCCTCGCAAAACCGCCCGCGTCAGCGCGACATGGCGTTGGTGCGAAGACATGCTGATCGTACCCAACCCAAATCGTTTGACAACATTTCCAGCAAGCTGACCAGCTCTTGAAGAGGATGTAAGCGAACAAATTGGTCCAAGCGAAGGGTCAAACAAGTACGGCGACATCATCAGTCGTTGGTGCCAAAGCACGATGATTGCGGGCTCGCCGCTCCGCAATGAGTCTTCGAGGTCTTCAAATCCGATCCTCTCCCACCTTGATGTCGAAAATGCCAGCCAAATCCATGCCGCTACCATTGCTTCGACGCTGCGGTTGAGCCACGGGATGTCTGCAATTTTTCTTTTTTTTCCCATCACTTTTCACCGGCAACCGTTGTGGCTATCTTCGGCAACCGGGTTAATGAAAGCAATAAAGAGCTGGAAGATTCTTGTGCTGCGATGAACAAGTCTCTTCAGCAGGCAGGGCCCGCGGGTCGATATTCAGTCAGCACAAAGAAGGATCTTTTGGCTAATTGGCAATTTAGCTCTCTGCGGCTGAACTAAAAACTTCGGTCATTCATGTTACTGCGCGTGCTGTTGCCAGAGCAGAGGTGCTTCCGGTTTGGGCTCGATTTAGTAATTCGCGGCTTTCGGCGTGAGCGACTGCTTCGCGAACGGCGTGGCCGTCGGCTCCGCGTCATCCACTGCCCTAGACCTTCGGATTCTGCTGAATTTTGATGCAATTTAGGCTAGAAGCGGTCGGTCAGCACGAAACTTGCGAACGACAGCTTTCTCAAGCCGATTGTCAGAGCATTCGGCCAAGCCTTTGAAAACACCGGACCAGCTCAATTAGTGTAATGACTGCTTTTGGGACTAGGTTGCAAGTCGAGCTGCTGACTCGCCGCAAGGCCGCTTCTAGCCCAAAGCAGAAACGCCAAGCGATTACGCAGAAAAACCTAATCGCACCAAAAAACAGTTGTCAGTAATCCTACGCAGTTTCCGAGGATAGCGCCCATAGATTAATGTCCTCTTCCGCACTGACCTCATTAATCCTGAAGAGTTCCGCTTCGGTAAAATCCATATTTTCGACCGCAACGGCGCAATCCACACATTGAAAATCGCCCGAAAGGGCGTGGCACTCGACAACCGCGACGTCTATATTCAGAACCAGCTTGGGTTTGCTTATCTCTGTGCCGGACTGTGGGATGAGGCCGAGTCGCAATTCAACAAGACACTTTCCATGATAGAAAGCGAGGCGGAGTCTATTGCTTGGTGCGGCTATGCTTTCCTACTGCTCGGCCAGCGCGAAAAGGTGCGAGCAGTGGTTTCGGAAGCTATGGGACTGGATCCGCTGCATCCGTCTGCCATCGAATGGATTATGGGTCAGGTCGAATTTTTCAACGGCAACTATGAAGCAGTGCTTAGTTTTCTAATGGGAGCAGCGCGGCTGAACTCATTGGCCACTGCATTTGTTGCTGCGTCTTACGCGCAGCTCGGACGAGAGCGAGACGCCTCCGACGCATTGCGAGAATTCGTCACCGAACGTCACGATGAGTTCACAAGTCGAGGTATTGTGGTAGAGGATGACACAGTAGATTGCTTGGCCAGCGGGTTTCGGTCTATGTGGCGGCGACCGGATCATTTTGAGCGTCTTGCCAATAGGCTACAGGCGGCAGGTATGACCGGCTGAAGCCGGATATTACTCTATTGTCCAACCGCCGCGGCCTCAACTACGCGTTTCTCTGCGCTTTGTTTTTTCGGCGGTTCGCAGCCCAAAGCAGACTCATAAGATCGAGTCTTAGACAGGTCCATGAGCGCGGATGGGGGACGGTGGACCCAACTCACTTGAATATTTGATTTTATGCACGCTTTCTCGTACACGTATGATTTATTTTTTGTCTTGGGGGCAGTCATGAGAACTCACTTTGAACCCACGATTATGTTGCATGCTGCAACCGCCTTAGCGCTTTCATTTGGAACGCAAGCAGTTGGCTTTGAAGGCGAAGTACCTCCTAATACGGTGGTCCCCGCACAGACCTACTCTCCTTTTGTTGACCGATCTTATCCTGATGAAGTTCTATTTGGTGATCTTCACTTCCACACTGAAATTTCATTCGACGCAGGGCTTGTTGGGACTTCTTTGAACATCCACGACGCCTTCCGTGTGGCCCGCGGTGACAGGATAACCTCAAACACCGGGCAACCAGTACAACTCATTAGGCCCCTCGATTTCCTCGCGATAACCGAACACGCGGAAATGTTGGGACTTGCGACCGCCGTTCGAGCAGCTGACCCTCGGCTTTTGGCTGACGAGTGGGGTCGTTTGACTTACGAAAGGTTCAATTCCGGGCAAGAAGGTCGGATGGAGGCGTTCGCTGATATCATCGAAATCGCATCAATCGAAGGGCGAGACCCGACCGCTGGATTGGATTTGGACGGTGACCTTTGGCAACAAATCGTGGAAACGGTCGACGAATACTACGAACCCGGCGTCTTCACATCGTTGGCTGGGTACGAGTGGACATCAACTCCGAGAGGTAACAACCTCCACCGAGTGGTGATCTTCGGAGACGGTGCCGATAAGACCGCTCGAACCCGCCCATTCACCTATTTTGAAAGCGAAGACCCTGAGCCATTGTGGGACTATCTGGCTGCGTACGAAGAAGAGACGGGCGGAAGCGCAGTATCTGTTCCGCATAACGGAAATATATCCAATGGAATAATGTTCGCGCCTACGAAATTCGACGGCACACCTATGGATGCGGAATACGCGGCTAAACGCATTCGTTGGGAGCCGATGCATGAGGTAACCCAGATTAAGGGGGATGAGGAAACGCACCCATTCCTGTCACCTGATGATGAGTTTGCGGATTTCGAAACCTGGGACGTTGCGAACATCTCGGGCACCATTGCAAAGACCCCTGAAATGTTGCGCTACGAGTATGGGCGCTCTGCGTTGAAGGTCGGGCTCGAAGTTCAGCGGAAGACAGGCGTTAACCCATTCAAGTTCGGCTTCTACGGCACGACGGACACGCACACCGCGCTCCCAACCACGCGGGAGGACAACTACTTTGGTAAGTACCAACACACAGAGCCTTCAGCGAACCGTCACAACTTTGATGTAATCCCGGCCGAAGACCCGGCATTGCGTATCATTACGGCACAGGAGTCGGCTGCGGGCCTCACCGCTGTTTGGACCCGTGAAAATACCCGCGAGGAAGTCCATAGTGCTATCAAGCGCAAGGAAGCCTACGCGACGACCGGGCCGAGAATGCGAGTCCGGGTCTTTGGCGGCTGGGATTTTGATGCCGATGATCTGTACGCCGCGGATTTTGTTTCCAACGGTTATAAGAACGGCGTGCCGATGGGCGGAGACCTTAGGAACGCGCCTGATGGGGTTTCTCCCAGCTTCCTGATCCGTGCGCTGCGCGACCCAGACGGCGCGAACCTCGACCGAGTCCAAATTATCAAAGGCTGGGTTGACGAGAATGGCGAAACCCATGAGCGGATCTTCGACGTGGCCGTCTCCGATGGCCGAGAGATTGGAGAGGATGGCCGTGCACACGAACCAGTAGGCTCGACGGTAGACATTGAAAGCGCGACATACAGCAACTCAATCGGTTCCGTGGAGCTCGCCGGTCATTGGCAAGACCCAGATTTTGACCCGAACAACAACGCGTTTTACTATGTGAGAGTGATCGAAATTCCAAAGCCGCGATGGACGACCATAGACGCAGCTTTCTACGATATACCGCTGCCCGAGGCGGTTCCCGCAGAAGTCCAAGACCGTGCTTACACATCGCCGATTTGGTTCAGCGCCGAATAGTAAAACTAGTATTGCGACAAAGCAGGTCTTGATCATTTTCGATTCCCATGGAACAAGTTGGCAACCAGCTCCAATGGCTCGAAAGTCTCCAAAGCGTGAGGACGTCGTCTGGTTCAGTTGCAGGACAAATCAAAGACCTGTTCTGGTGCCACCGTGTCTTCTCGCTGGTAACGCCGGCAGTGGCCGCACGCTGTACTTTGCAAAGTCTGCTTCCATTATTCTGTTAGTCTACACCTTGGTAGCAGGATCAATTGGGCCCAGGCTCTAGCAGCGCTATGGCGAAGACACGGGTGTATATCGGGATGACGACGGCGCCGTGCGGGTGGTTTATCCATCCATCACAGCAGAGTCGTTGTTTCAGGACTCGATGCCAGCATTGAGACGCGCAGTCAGGGGCAATGGCCTCGTAACGGCCGCCCTAATTCGAGCTTTGAAGCGCATTGCTGAAGAAGTTCCCAAAGGAGACTTGCGGGTTGTTGTAGATGAACTATCGGCGGTCAGAGATGAGACCCGAGAAAGCGATATGCTAGAGCGCGATATTGATAAGTTCTGTGGCCACGTCGAAACCGCAATTGAAGGGACTTAGTCAACCGTCCTGGACATTTGCAGTCCAGTTCGGCAGGGGGGCTTGTGAGTGGGCCATCCACCAACTTATCGTGAAGTGCTTAAACGTCGGGATTGCCTCTAAATTCAAAAAAAGACAAAAAGCGGGCGATGAATAATGACAGCAGCGCTGGAAATTGAAATTGAAGTGTCCTTGAAGTTAAATAGACTGAGAACTAACGGAACAGTCAATTCGTTGAGAGGTCATCATGGCAGCTCCATTAGTCCAAAACTGGGAACTGACCGCGGCCGTAAAGGACATAGCCGACTGGCTGGTTCAACAGGGCTTGGAGAATGCTCCTGTGGAGCTCTGGCTAGAAGCATTCTGCAACCGTCTTGTTTCGGCAGGAATTCCACTTCAAAGAGCAAACATCACAGTGCGCGCTCATCATCCGGAGATTGGGACAGTTGCTTTCCGCTGGCACAGAGATGGCGGAAATGAACGACAGGACTTTGTCCGAAGATCGGATGCGCCTGAGGAATACGTTCTAAGCCCGATTTACTATCTTTTGGCAAACAACATTGAAGAGATCAGACAAGACCTTACAGTCGAAGAACCAGAGCTCAACTTTCCGATCTTCGACGAACTTCGCGAGCGCGGTGCAACTGACTACTTTGCTGTCAAACGGTTCTTCCTTGTTCAGGACAACGCTACGCCTGTTGACCCGATGCAGGCCGAAGAAGGTGCCATTATTTCGTTGGCAACCGACGCGAGCGGGGGCTTCACAAGCCAGCAACTTGACGGTTTGCGTCAACTGATATCTCCACTTTGCCTGACGCTGAAGTGCGGGGCAAACCGGCTGATGGCTGAAGACATAACCGCCGCGTACTTGGGAAAAGACGCCAGTAGGCGCGTTCTTTCCGGGGACATCACCCGAGGTTCATCGGAAACTATTTCAGCGGTGATTTGGTATTTTGATTTGCAAGGATTTACCAAATTGTCAGAGGCGCTTCCGGGGGATTCAATCATAGAATTGCTAAACGACTACTTCGCGGAAGCTGTTGACGTAGTCGAACGCAATGGCGGTAACGTTCTGAAATTCATGGGAGATGGAATTCTTGCCATCTTCGATATCAATCAAGTTCCAGACGCTCGCCGCGTCGCAATTCACGCGGCAGCGGAGTTGCGGGATACCTTTGAGGATCTCAACCAACGACGGCAAGCGGATGGTTTGCCAACGACCGGCTTCACGCTTTCGTTGCACGCAGGCGATGTTCTTTACGGCAATATTGGCGGTAGGTCTCGCTTGGATTTCACAGTGGTCGGCCCAGCGGTCAATACTACCTCCCGCATTTTAGGCATGTGCAGCGCGCTCGATCAGAACATTGTGGTTTCCGACAAGGTGGCGGGCGACTTGGTGGGCTCTATTCCAAGTCTTGTTTCCCTGGGGCAATACAGATTGCGCGGAGTTGCTGAAAGACAGGAGCTGTTCACGATAGACTAACTGCCGCTGTTTGGAAGCTGCCGCAATCGGGAGTTGACCTGCGTCAAAGCATAGGTGGCTGGATCGCTGCTAAGTTGTTTGACACATGGAACAGAACCGTTGGATCAAGTACTCGCGCAGAGCGGCATTCTTGGTCATAGTGATTGCAGTGTCAGGGTGCACGGGCAGGCACCACCAAGGCAATTGGCATGGCCACGGCTTAGAAGGTTGCTATGGACCTCACCACGACGTCGATCGCGAGGTCCATTGCCGAACGCTCGAGTGAACTTGAGCCATACGCGACGCAACTCACAAAACGTTTGGCGACCAGTGTTACTTGGATTGAGATTCAGATCTTGTATCGAAACTGCCCGTTTGATGCTCAGTCCGGTAACATTGAAAAGTTTGGCCTTGGCACAATATCTTTGTAGTCCCATGAGGAAGCGGAGAAGAGACCAATGAAACGACGCGAATTTTTACTAGCGGGTACAGCAGCAGTGTTAGCCACTCCTTCCGTCGGTCAAGAAGCCCCACTCATCAAAGTCTACAAGACGCCAACCTGCGGCTGTTGTGCCGCATGGGTGGATCACCTGATTTCCGCAGGATTTCGCGCCGA
>NZ_JBQFMJ010000023.1:0-33214 GCF_056531785.1 Ruegeria sp. K7 | reverse complement strand
ATGCTGTACTGTTGGATTTGATCTGCGCTCAACAGTGGTGTTGTTTGCAGGTGCCGGGACAGATGAACCAGTCGCAACTCGGCCCTGGCAGCTTCGCAAGCACTTCGCTTGGAATCTGAGACCCCACATACGCGGGGATAGGCTCTTGGACGTGCACAACAGTAAATACAGCGTCCGCATCAGCCAATTGGTGTGCGGCCTCAAACGATGCTTGGGTGTCGTGCTCTTGGTCCAGTGCAACCGGGATCAGGATGTTCTTGTACATTTGACCTCCTATCTACTTCTCTGATGATTTCAATCTGGTTTAGTCGGCAGCAGGAAATCTAAACCGGCTCAGACTTTGAAGATTTCCCTGCGCTCTTTGTAGCGGCTGCAACATCATCAACTGTTTGCTCAACAGCTTCAGCCTCGGTTTCAGCGACATATACTGCACAACGGGCCACGGTTTCGAGCCATTCCTGCGCGTCAGCAACCAATCGCTCCGTCGAGTGGCGCTGCCATTCCGCCATACTCTGAAGGGCTTTCGAGGGTTCCGACGGGTTAGCGTAAGACACTTCACGCGCAGCTTGCAGGGCCGTTCGGACCGCCTCATGTCGCCGCTCGAACCAATGCTGCGCAAAGGCCTCTGTTTCCCCAAGCATTTTTTCTTGCGCGTCCCAGAATTGTTCGATCTGGGCACCGAAGGCCGGATTGCCAGACATGGGCGGCTGCATATTCTTGAAAACGTCCACGAGTGAAGCCGAGTAATTTGACTTGGACTTCTTTGTCGGCATCAAAAATTCCTCCTCATTCCCTGATTGACCTATTGTGCCACTTGCGGTGGGCATCCGCCTTAATACAGATCAATATCCCTTAATCTTATGATCCTCGGTTCAGACCGTGTAAGGATATTCGCATTCGCTCCGACATCAGTTCCTACAAGGCAGGGTCGGAGTTTGAGTAGTCTAGACAAGAAGTTAACGCTTGGTATTATGTGCACGTTGCCGGCTTTCTGATTACCCTTGGTGTCCTCATCCTTGCCGGATTGGCGTGCCATCCGCTTGTCTGACCGGGCGCTTGAAAACGGGAGAGCCCCTGAAAGCCGAAGCGGTGGGTATCGTCTTTCTGACAGCGGGTATTTCGCTATTGCTGGAGGTTTCATTTCTTTCATCAGGCATGGTTGCAGGCGCAGTTGTCGGGAATCTTGCCCACCATCATGACCGTGCTTTTCATGAGATCGAGAACAATCAATGGCCATTCATCATCCTGTTCTTCCTGTTGGCTGGCGCCACGTTGGATAATGAGGCCTTTGGCTTCATGGGTTGGGCCGGTGCTCTTTTCCTGATCTTGCGCGCCGTGGCACGCCTTGTCGGGGGGTTATTGCGGAGCAACCCTACGCCGCGAATGATCCCATCCCTCAGCAGCGCGGATTTTTCTTGCTTGCGGCGCTGCGACGCGGAGCCGGGTCAGGCAATCACGCTAACTAATTACTACTACCACCCTTCGGGGGGCCCGCGTTGCTCTTGTCCCCTCTAGCTAGCTTGCAGCGCGGGCCAACTAGTACCATTCGTTTTTCTGCTGTGCCTGTCTCGCCGCCGCTGATGATGCGCAGCGAGAGTTGAACCTTGACGACCCACAACCGCATAGTTGATTTCGGCTACTGATATGTCAGCAGGACCTGATGCAAGCAATTCGCTCGGACTTTTAGTAAGATACCGACATCTATTATGGAATTGCTGGCATTGACGCTTCTACTTCGTTCAATCTAGAACAGCTCGTCGCCAACTGGTGCGCCGGGAGGAACCGACTACATCGTTATCAAAATTGGACCTGTAGCGCCTCGTTCACGAGACCGCCGCGGACAGCGAAATCACAACAACGCCGATCAGAAAAAGCCGCATAACGCTGCAACACTAAACCAAAAAAGTGTTCAACGAGATTGAAGAAAATAGTACGAAAGGGCTTCTGAAACAACGCGACCCGAGTGTCGCTCACCTGGAACTCCCCGAAAAAAGCGAGTGGACCAGACCGTGAAGCTGATATGCACTGCCAATTACAATCAGATCAAGCATACTGCCTGTCGCAATTGATAGCTTTGTGATGGGTGGAGCGAGGGGCTGGACGAGGGGGTAAGAGCCAGCCCCTCTCTCACAAGGGGGAATTCCGGAGTGGTAGTAGTGTTCCGTTGAAGACAACTTACCTTGAGCACCCAATCCTCGAAATTGGGGAATTCCCGTAGCATTGCAAAATCTGGCGAAATAGTCTGTTTCCAAAAGGCAAAAAGTAAGTTTCGTAACGAGCAGCGGGCATAATTTTGCCACCATGCAATCCTCTGACCGTGGGCGGCACGCGTTGATTTTTTGCGCATTCCGGATATTGCGACCGGTTATGAGCGGGTTGTTGGGTTCGGCGTGCCGCCCCACGGGCCCCAAAAAGCTCGCTGGAGAATTGAATTGCGGTTTTTAGATGTCAGAGCACAACCGCATTTTTCATTCCACCGACCCAATTTGAACAAGCCGAACAAGTAGCAGTGTGGAGCGGCGCGCCTTGATGGGGATTTACGATTTCAATGAGGGGGTACGAGTTCGGCGCGTCGCACTATGCCCCAAAAGGTGTAATGATAGCAGTGGACTATGTCCCCGCGAGCCGTTTGCTCAAACTTTCTGATGCGTAAAAATGACCTGCTCCCCTGAGAAGTCCTCGAATTTTGGTTAGCCTGTTCTCCAACTGAGGAGACAGACGATGAAGAGAAGCCGTTTCAGCGAAGAACAAATCATCGGCATTTTGAAGGAACACCAAGCTGGTCTCGGTGCGAAGGAACTGTGCCGCAAGCACGGCATCAGCGATGCGACGTTCTACAAGTTGCGCTCCAAGTATGGCGGCATGGAGGTGTCAGACGCGCGGCGACTGAAGACGCTGGAAAACGAGAACGCCAAACTGAAGAAGATGCTGGCCGAGCAGATGATGGATGTGGTGACACTGAAAGAGATGCTCGGAAAAAACTTCTGCAGCCCGGTTTGAGGAAGAATGCTGTGAACTGGGCGATGAAGACCAAGGGTTACAATCAGCGACGCGCCTGTGCGTTGACCGGGATTAACCCGCGTGTGTATCGGCGTCGATCTAAGCGCCCTTCCGACACGGAACTGCGCACCAGGATGAAAGAACTGGCCTGTGAGCGGCGTTGGTTCGGCTACCGCCACCTGCATATCCTGCTGAAACGGGAAGGCTGGGAAGTGAACTGGAAGAAGCTGTATTGGCTCTACCGCGAAGAAGGGTTAACCGTTCGTAAGCGGGGTAGACGCAAGCGCGCAGTGGGCACGAGAACGCCCATGGCGATCCCACAGGGGCCGAACCAGAGGTGGTCGCTCGACTTCATGTCGGATGCGCTGGAGGATGGCCGCAGGTTCCGTGTGCCAAACGTCATTGATGACTTCAGCCGAGAATGTCTGGCCGCTGTGGTCGATACATCCATCGGCGGCGCGCGTGTCGCCCGCGAACTGGTTCGGATCACCGAGCTTCGCGGGTATCCATGTCTTGTGGTCAGCGACAATGGGACCGAACTGACCAGTAATGCGATGCTCAAATGGCAAGAGGACCGCAAGGTCGGCTGGCACTACATCGCGCCGGGAAAGCCCATGCAGCACGGCCTGGTCGAGAGCTTCAACGGATGGATGCGCTAGGAATGCCTCAACGAGCACCTGATACCGTCTTTGCGCCATGCCTGCCGCATGATCGCGGCATGGCGCGCCGACTACAATCACCACCGCCCACATTCGAGCCTCGACGGGCTCACGCCGTGGGAGTATCACCAAAGGTCAAGAGAGGACCAAACCCTGAACAGAGCTAACCTATAGACGCGGACTCCAAGGGGAGCAGGTCAAACTCGCACGATCTGTGAGATTTTTTTCGCTTCAGCTGCGTTCGATTACTATACTAAAGTAGCAATCTGTGAGTGGTTGTAATTTTTAGATCGTTCTGGTCGCTCCTCTACTTGTTAGGTGGAGCGACTAATTCTTTGCTGGATTCCGGGCAGATCCGATGATTGGGGCCATTTAGCCAACCAATAAGTGTGCCTTTTGACCTTGTTCTGAGCTAGACAATTCCAAACGTGCCGCAAGAATTTTTGTTAGGTTGAACCAAGACAGTGCCGGCAACCTGATCGCCTGAATGATCGTTGCGCGGGCTGCAATTTGGGTTGAGTATAACATCAAGTCCGTTTGCTTTTAGTTGGGCCTACTATCCCCGAGAGTGTGAACTTGACTTGGCAAGCAACGCGGCTTGAGTTCTGTTACTCACTCCAAGTTTTCCAAGTATGTTCGTGACGTGAAATTTTACCGTTACTTCTTTTAGTAGCAGGTCTTGTGCTATCGATTTGTTGGATTGGCCGGATGCAAGCATGTCAAGAATCTGTTGTTCCCGAATTGTCAGGCCATAGTCCTTTGGGAAAGCACCGGGCTGCTTTTGTTGAATGCCTGCTGAGCGCGCGATCGACCTATCTCCGGTTAGTTCATTGATACTGTCGAGCATCAAATCCACTGGCATGGACTTTGGAAAAAAAGCGAGTGCCCCAAGTTCAATGGCTCTGTCAGCAACTTCAGGGGAGGCGACACCGGAAATAATGGCTGTTTTTTGGTCTGGAAAACGTGATTTGAGTCGAACCAGTCCTTCCAGATCGTTCATACCTGGCATCTGATAGTCCAGAATCGCGAGGTCGATGTTTTTGAAGGCAGAAATCACAACATAAGCTTCTTCTGCACTTGAAGCTACCTTTACTTCAAACCCAGCTTTTTCGGCCAGATAGGTGGCCAATGTATCGCGAACCAGTTGATGATCATCGGCAATTAAGATGGTACTCATCAAGTAACGGAATGCCCCCGAGAAAAAACTGTTATGCCACAAGCAACGATCGACCTAGGTTCATTCATTCGCTGTTCGACGCTCGAAGCAGTGACAACGCCACAGTAACATCATGCTTCCAGGGAGGCCAATTCTATGAGTTCAAGAAATTTCCTTAGCATCACTACTGCTGTCGCCTTAGTGTGTTCTTCAACGGTCAGAGCGCAAGACCAAATTCCGTTGACAGTTGTATTTGCCGGAGGAGAACAGAAAAACCTCTCATTGGAAGATCTAGACACAATGAAACAGGTTTCCTTTTCAACTTCAACAATCTGGACAGATGGAGTTAACCAATTCAGCGGTGTTCCGGTTGCCAGCTTGCTTCAATACCTCGATGCCGAAGTTCAACAGCTTAAACTGTCCGCTTTGAATGATTATTCGGTGAAGATACCTGTTGCCGAGCTAGAGGCAGAAGTACCGATTATCGCGACCCGAGTTGACGGATCAACCATGTCGGTTCGCGAAAAAGGACCTTATTGGGTCATGTTTCCCTTTGACGATAGGCCCGACTACAAGACTGAGTCGAACTATTCACGTGCAATTTGGCAACTGCAAACAATTGAACTTCTCGAATGAATTACGAAAGTTTCTCGGCTGACTGGAGAAACTATTTTGGAGGGTCGAATGATAGGAGGTCTAGCCAGGTTTATCTTTCCCGCGACTGTTTTGGTTCTCGTGGCAGTCGTAGTTGCCTTGGGAAGAAGTCTTTGGATTGAACAGCGGGCCTTAGCGACTGCCGGCAATGAGAATGCCCAATGGACAGTTCTACAGTTGGATACTGAATTCGCTAATTTGCGATCCGTTTTGCTGGAAGAAGCTTCGCGGTACAGGCCAGACTCTCTGAGAACCGTAATACAAACACAGATCACTTTAAGCCGAATTGATCTTGTAAGCCACGGAATCGCAAGAGACATAATCGAAAGCGATAGCCGTGCATTAGAGTTGCTGGAACAACTTGAAAAGTTCGCCGAGGAGGCTTCACGGCTAACTCAAAACTATGATGCACCCGTCAATGTTAGTGAACTCGCCGATTTGGCGACTCTCTATCAACCGGCAGCACGTGAACTCGCGTTGCTAGGTATTACCATCGGAGCTGAAAGAACGGAGGCTCGTCGGCAAAAGTTTTCATCTGCACTAAGAAACGCTGGTTTGGTCGCTATTTCGGTTGTTTTCGTGCTGGCCGCCGTACTTTTGTTTTTGTACAGATCGTTGCAGATTTCCAGGGAACGCGACCTTGCGCTTCGGGAGACAACTGGCAGATTGGAATCGACGGTTTCCGCTTCTCTCGATGCCATAGTGATCGGCAATGAAAAGGGAGAAATTGTAGAGTTCAATAACGCTGCGGAGAGAGTATTTGGCTGGAGGAAAGGGGAAGTTCTTGGCAAAAACATCAAGAGCACAATTCTTCCAGGAGTTCATTTTGACCAAAGCGACAGATTTGATGACAACAAGGGTCCCAACCTGATCTCAGGGCTCACTAAAAGAAATCGGGTTGAGATAGTGGGCACCCGACGCAACGGGGATGAGTTTCCTGCTGAAATCAATGTCACAAGGGTATCGAACGCAGCGGGAGACTTGGTCGCAGTATATCTACGTGACATAAGTGACAGAAAACGTAACGAGCAAGCGCTTTTGGAGGCTAAAGAAAGAGCAGAGCGAACTGATCGCGCAAAATCGCGGTTTTTGGAAGTCATGAGCCATGAAATGCGGACTCCACTCACTGGTATTCTAGGGGTTCTGGACTTACTCAAAACCACAGATCTTACCGAAAGGCAGAACCATTTTTTGGAAGTGGCTGCGGGATCCGGAGAAGTTCTTCTAGAGCAGATTAACGAAGCACTTGATATTACTAGAATAGAATCCGGCGCTTTGGTTCTGTCACCAGTTTCGTTCAACCCTCACGAAAAGGTATCTCAAGTCGTTGCAGTTCTTGAAGCATTGGCTGCCGAGAAGGGGCTGAAACTGGACTCTGATCTCGACCCAAGCTTGTTTGGTACTTTCATCGCCGACGAAGTACGCTTCGGCCAGATTGTTACAAACCTTGTTGGAAACGCGATCAAGTTCACTTCCACCGGAATTGTCAGCGTCCGGATGAAGTTCGAAGACGCAAAGCAGGCTCGAAACTTAGTTTTGACTGTTTCAGATACCGGAGATGGAATTCCTACGGATCAGCTTGAAGAAATATTCGGTGACTACGTGACCCGTGCACCGGTGAAAGGGCGATTATCTAGAGGAGATGGACTCGGACTTTCGATTTCAAGGCGAATTGCAAGGCTAATGGGGGGAGATATCACTGTAGACTCGCATTTGGGGCACGGAAGTCATTTCACTCTCAAGCTTCCTCAGATGAAAGTGGAAGAACAGCTGCAAAAAGTGCTTGAAGACGATCATACAGCTTCAAATTTCACCTTGCCCAACACCAAAAAACTAAGCGTCCTTGTCGTCGAAGACAACGTCGTCAACAATTCAGTCTTGTGCGAAATGTTAAATAGCTTGGGCCACAGAGTCCATTCTGCGACCTCTGCGGCCGATGCATACAAAATGGCAACAAGTATGCGGTTTGACGTTATTCTCATGGACGTTGGTCTACCGGACATTGACGGATGCGAACTCACCAAAATGATCAGGAATTCCAAAGGATTGAATAGATATTGCCGGATTCATGGTCTGTCTGCTTATAACGAAGAGGCGCTCCTAAAAAGAGCCTTGGCCGTTGGAATGAACGGTTACACGACTAAGCCGATTCGCCTGAGTGATCTCAAGAGAGTCTTGCTGGGAGAGCCCATATATTCAAACACTAGGCAGCCTAGCACTTCTTTAATTGACAGTAACATACTCCAAGAGCTGGGTGGTACTTTGGGTGTAGAGCAAATGCGAAAAGCTATTTTGGATTTCTTCCAAGAGATGTCAGATTTCTTTTTACAACATGAGAAGGTCACCGATTTGAGCGAAAGAAGTGAGCTTTCCTCCCACTTGCATAAGCTAAATGGAGCCGCTGCATTGTTCGGTTTTCGCTCATTGACAAAATCAATCGAGACTACGCGAATAATTGCTACGAAGGCTGATGTAGCCTCTCTAGAGATCGCCCTTGGTAGACTAAAGAAAGACACAAAGGGCACTCGCGAACAGGTTGATCGGCTACAGTTTCCACAATCTCTTTAAGTTTCCCAACAACAGTAAGGACCTTGTATGAACTAGCAATACTTAAGGCCAGCAAAGTGTGTGCAAGTCTAGTCTAATTGGTAGGTTGAGAAAGTCGTGAGATCAAAAATAATGGGATGTGAACTTCAAAGTTCAGAGCGATAACCACTCACTGGAACAACGCTATCGTTCTAAGCCCGCCGGCTTCGCTCGGCGGGCTTTTCTACTTGTACAGCACTGTCTAAATTGTAGGAGCAAGACTTTGCAGGATTAGCCTGGTAGAAAATCTCTGGGGACGGAAATGCTTTTCGGACGCCGAACACAATTGATTAGTTCAGTCGGGGATGTTTGGCCATGATAGTCGAGCAGAGACTGAACTGGTCCGACGCAATTGACGTCATTAAGGATATGATCGAAAACAGGTTCGCTCAGTCGCTTAGAATGATAGTTATGAATTTGTAGACTTTTCGGCTTAGCCTCATTGAACCTTGCGCTCTCATACTTTGCCCATACGCGCTGGCCTTGAGAAATATTTCTCAACCGTCAAAAGGGTGGCTAGTAGGGTGGATCAAAACTAGCCAAAACATATTAAAAAATTGTTATATATTTGATAAATTAGGGGTTTTGGTGCGCTGAAGGGAATACATAAAATAAGGTAAGTATATATTTTTAATCACGAAATATATACTCATACTCAATGATACCCCGAATAGCACCCCCAGTGGCGAAATTGCCTCGCCTGCATCTGCAGTGAACTAACCACGGTGATTCACCATGTAGAGGCCAATTTTGACCTCGAACACAACTACGCCCTCAAAAACTAGTCATTCGTATGATACGAGCTTTTAGATCAATCTGACACCAAGCCAGCTTCATAGGTTTGAACACTAAAGGCAATATTCTGATCATTCGCTGACGCATGCTTTAGCGCCCGCTTTGCGGGCTCTGCCGCCGGTCAGTAACATTTGAGAGCGGTTTGAGGCCGTTCTTGGTTATTTGGTCAGCAAAAAATGCTGCTCTTTTCATTTGACCAAGGGACCATGTAAGGCGTTGTGCCAGTCGATATCGTGCTCTGTGATGCCCATTTCACGCCGTTCAACCCGGGTCAACCGCGTGGGATCTAGTCGCGGAGCAAACAATGATCTGAAACTAAATTTGATCTTCTCGCGGACCGAATTTGGGCTCTTTGAGCAGGAGATCGCGGGTTTAAATTGTGATGTAAACTCATGTGTATCTGCATATTTCATGGTAGGCTCCATCGTTGGCCGCTCCCATAAAATCTCAGCACACGGCTAATCAGACAAACGCCGTTTCTTGACATGGATTGTTCCAAAAAGTCACAATGCCCCATGCCAAGAAACCTGCCCCCTCTAAATCCTCTTCGTGCCTTTGAAGCCGCAGGAAGGTTGGGTAGCTTTACCAGTGCAGCCGAAGAACTAAACGTGTCGCACTCAGCGATTTCCCGTCACATACGTGGGTTGGAAAAACGGCTGAATGTACATCTTTTCCGAACACAAAAATCTGGTGTCGCACTCACGGAGCAAGGGCAAGACTACTTGGCTCAGATTACGCCTGCTCTTGATCGAATTGCCGAGGCGACGGAAGCATTGACCGCCGAACCCAAAGGTGTTGTCACAATGACAACAGAGAGTGCAGTGGCACAAAAATGGCTAGTACCAAGACTGCCAAGATTAAAAGCTGCGCATCCCGACATAGAGTTGAACCTCTCGATAACAACGGATGTTATGGACATTGAAGCGCATGATTTTGACTTGGGCCTGAGATATCTGCGTGTCGATCCATCCGAAGGGTACGACCTGTTGTTCCCATCTCTCGTCAGTGCCTTTTCTGCTCCAAGCTTTGCCCCGGGCACAGGCTCTGATTTGAATCTTGAAGTGTTGGCGTCAGGGGCGCTGATAGAAGAAGCGACGTTCCGCCTCTGGCCGGAATGGTTTCGCGAATCTGGCTTGAAAGAGGTTCCGGTTCTTAATCTGCCAAAGCCCTTGGGGGCTCTCCTAGCAATCCAATCCGCGGTTGCGGGGCTGGGTGCGGTTCTAATGGACCAGCACCTATGTCAAACTGAGGAAGAAACAGGAGCGTTGGTTCGCCTGAATGACATAGAGCTTCATTTTGGAGGCTATTACCTAGCAACGAACCAACGCGCGGGAAGACGCAGAGCTGTCCGCGCCGTTCGCAAATGGCTACTGCAGGAAGCACTCTACGGAAATTCAAAAGTAAATAACGAGTCGAGTGCAATTCTCGCCTCGAAAGCTAGCGCAACTTAGTGGCTGCTATGGGCTCCAAGCAGCCGTTCGGATGAATTTAATGAATGCCTGTTAAGCGGACGTAGCCGACAATCGTCTGAACAGTCTAGCTACTACAAACTGCCAATGCCGATAATTATCGTTCCAAATGGCACTGAAATCTAGCTTCCCGCAAACGGTCAGCCGTGCGTGGCGCGGTACTTGATTTGTAGTAACGTCCGCGTTGCGAACGAAACCGTATCTGGCCTCTATTCGAGATTTGATGACAATCGGCCAAAACAGAATTTGCGATCCGTCAGAACTCTTTTGTTTATCCTGCTCAGATCAAACACGAACAAGTAGCTCGTTTGATCCATTCGACTCAATGGTTAACGATTGCTTTAGTACAAGTGAAAGTAGTAGATCAGACAAGGGTACTTGCGGGACTGTTCGGTGGATGAACTTGAAAAAATACTGAGCAACATCGGGTTTTCTCAATACCTCGATGCTTTTGTTCAAAACGACATTGATATGTCACTTATTGGCGATCTGACCCTCGATGAATTGAAGGAAATCGGCATCGTTTCTCTGGGGCACCGGAAGAAAATCCTGGCGGGCCTGAAAAAGGCCGCGGAAACATACGACCCAACTGTCACTGCACCCACATCGACAAACCTTGAAAGCTCCTCTGACGCTGAACGGCGAGACGTCACTACCATTTTTGCCGACCTCAGCAGCTATACTCAGTTATCGCGCGAACTGGACAAGGAAGATCTGCACGATGTGCTGTCTTGCTTGTATGATCGCTTCAATGAAATTGTGATCCGCATGGGTGGCACGGTGGACCGTCATATCGGCGATTGTGTGATGGCGGTTTTCGGCGCGCCGGTCTCATTTGGCAACGATAGTGAACGGGCGTTGCGGACAACCGTCGAGATGCACCGCGCCATGGAAGAGATATCTCGAAGATTTGGTCGTGAACTGACTGTTCATATTGGTGCTGCAGCTGGCAACGTTCTCTTCTCCAAGCGCGGTTACGGACAACGAAAAGACCAAGACTTTACTGTTACTGGAGATACTGTGAACCTAGCGTCCCGCCTTGCTGATCAGGCTGGCCCAAAAGAAACACTGATTGACGACAAGATATTTCTGTCTCTCAGTCAAAGCATTCATTGCGACGCTCCAGTCTCTTTACAGGTTAAAGGGTACGAAAGCCCCGTGCTGGCGCATCGGTTTGTCGGCTTCGGTCGGGCGGTCGCACAAAACAAAATTGTCGGACGTGATCGAGAAGTCGAGCTACTGGGTCGAGCACTTGACGGAACCATCTCGCGGCGTACTGGTGAAACGGTATACCTGCGCGGAGATGCGGGTATCGGCAAGACGAGGCTGGTTCAGGAAACTCTTTTAAAGGCAAAAGCGAAAGGTTTTGACAGGCATTCCGCACTGTTTCTTGACTTTGGTCTGGGAGATGCAGAGTCGCCCGTGAACAAAATCATAAGCAGTATGTGTGGTCTGGGAGAGCACGCTCAACAATCAGCGGTCATGTCCGTGATCAAGCGATTGACCGAGGCAGACGTCCTGAATGAGATTTCCACACTTTTCATGGTTCAGATTCTGGGCGTGAAACCTGATCTTGAGATGTCGGTGATGCTTGGTGCCATGAGTGACACCGCTCGGGTGGAAGGGTTGCATGAAACCATCAGACGCGTCGTGCGTCATTTCTCAGCGCAAACACCGCAACTGATTGTTTTGGAGGATGTCCATTGGGCAGATCCCAAAATGCTGCCCTTGATAAATATTCTGGTCGATGAAAGTCAGGCCAATCCGGTCTTTCTTTTGCTTACATCACGTATGGAAGGATACGTGATGGACATGGATATTGCTCCGATCGAAAGTTCAGCGCGTGTAAGAAGAATGACCCTGGGCGCTCTGAAATCGGCTGATGCGATGGAACTTGCACAGATGACCATTCGCGTCACGAACCAAATGGTCGATGAGTGTATCGAGAAGGCGCAGGGTAACCCGCTTTTTCTGGTTCAGATGTTGGCCCACGCGAACGATGTAGATGGGCTGGTTCCCAGTTCGATCCAAAGCTTGATTCAGGCCCGCTTTGACCGACTTGCGCCGCAAGACAAGAAAATACTGCATGCGGCAGCCGTGTTGGGGCAGCGTTTTACGATGAGCGCCGTGACGCAAATTGCAGAGGTGAGCGTTTACGACGAGCGCCCATTGCTGGACGCAGCCCTGATAAAACCCATCGACGACGGATATCTTTTTGCCCATGCTCTGATACGGGATGCCATTCTCAGTACTATTCTGCGGAAAGACTTGCGCGCATTGCATTTGGCAGCCGCAAATTGGTTTGAGAAGCGCGGCGTCGTACTTTATGCGCAACATCTTTCGTTCGCCGAAGACCCGCGCGCCGCTGAGGCGTTTCTCTCGGCGGCGCGTGACGCAAGAGATGCATTCCAATCAGATGATGCTCTGGATTTTGCACAAAAGGGGTTGAACTGCGATCCCGATCTAGACACGCGTGGTGCACTTTTGCGGGTCAAAGGCGATGTTCTGCGGGAGTCAGGTGACAGTGAGAAATCCATCACATGCTTCCGCGAGGCACAAGACTGCGCAGCGCATGCGTTGGACAAATGCCGTTCGTTGATCGGCATCGCTGCCGCCATGCGTATCCTGGACCGGATCGATGAAGCGTACGCGGTTCTCGACGAAGCCCAGACTATTGCCGAAGGCGGCACGCTTTTGTCTGAGTTGAGCAATATACACTATCTGCGTGGGAGCCTGCATTTCCCACGTGGTGATCTAGACGGTTGCCAGGAAGAACATTTCAAATCGCTTGAATATGCGCAGAGAGCCGATTTGCCGGAAAGGCAAGCCCTGGCGCTCAGCGGGTTGGGCGACGCCGCTTATGCGCGTGGCAGGATGTTTACCGCTCATGAGGTCATAGAAAACTGCCTGCAGCTTTGTGAACAACATGGTCTGGGTGCGGTACAGAGTGCTAATCTGTTCATGTTGGCCACAACAAAAATTTACATGAACCAGACCGAGCAGGCGCTGGCCTGCGCCTTGCAGTCAGCCGAATTGGCGCAAAAACTCGGAACACATCGTCCGGAAATCGTGTCTCGACTGACAGCGGGCTGGATCCTCACTTCGATGGCGCGGTATGCCGAAGCACGCTCGGAGATCGACAGGGGCAGCAAACTAGCCGAACGCATCGGCGCGAAACGGTTCCTTCCCTTTTTGGAAGAGACACTTGCACGCATAGAGTTCGAACAGGGCAACGACATTGAAGCAGAGAGGCTTGCCGAGGACGCGCTGACGAAAGTGCGCGAAATGGCGCTCGATACTTTTATAGGCCCTTGGGTGATGTCCACGGTTGCCCTAACGACATCAAATGCCGCGCGACGCATTGAAATTCTGCGGGAAGGAGAAGCATTGCTTGCAAAGGGTTGTGTCGGTCACAACTACTTTCGGTTTTACCGAAATGCCATACAAGCTTGCCTGAACGCAGAAGCCTTCGAGGACGCAGAGCGTTTGGCGACAGCCCTCGAAGACTACACCGCGGACGAACCGACACCATGGTCGCAATATCATATTCAACGGACCAGAGCGCTGACAAACAAAGCGCGCGGGATGCCAGATAACGAAGCATTGACATCACTTCGAACGACGGCAGAGGCGGCGAGCCTGTTCAACGCAATGCCCGTCATACGCAAAAAACCCTATCAAACGGCGGCGACCTAAAACTGATCGCACCTGCAGGAAAGGATACAACCCATGACCGAGACACAATCCTTGGGGACCGAAACAACGCAGGTTGTAAGCGACGATCAATGGGCTATCGTTCTTGAGGCGTTGCCGGATGCGGTGACGTTAAGCGAACCCCTCGAGTTGCGAGCATCATTCGATGTCTTAAACGTCGCCAAAGGAGATATCCTGCCGCCAAGCGGGATGTATGTTGTGCTCGAGGGCAATATCGCCCTTTTGCAAACTGACGAGAAGCTCGCGCGCGCCGAAACGGGAGATTATTTTTACGAGGCGCACCTTGCATATACGGAACTGCCGGTTGGCCTGACCGCCCAAGCAGAGCAAAACACAACTCTGGCTTACTTGTCGCGCAACAAATGGAGCGATCTGAAGAACGAGACACGCGAAGTATTTGTCTCAACGCTCTTTGGCGACCTGGTGAATGTCTACATGCAGGACTTCCAGCAATCCATCAATTGCTGCAGCGTTACTGCTGCGGCGTTGAGTATGACCGCACTTGGCTTCTCTTGCGAGGTCAATGACATCTTCCGGAAGGTCAACTTGCCGAGTTCCTATGTCGTCAACACGGGTATCGCGCTGGGTGAGCTTTTCGATATCGCTTGCAACTACATCCACACGGTTGGTCTTCGGGATCGGGTCAAAGTGACGCCTTTCTTCATGGACCCTGAAACAACCAGCGCGGAAACGTTGATGGAAGCCATTCTCGAATCCGAGCGTGTTGCGGGCAAAGACGATATCATTGTTGCCAATTTTCAGGTCGGCATTGCACACGGTCGTCCGATGCCCGGGGGGCATTTTGCCGTGATCGCCAAATGCAACCCGAGCACCGGCTTGCTGCATATGATGGATGTTCACCCGGAGAAGTATGGCAAGCTGTGGGTGACAACGGTCGGCCGGCTTTACGAAGCGATGTCCGATCGCGACGGAAGCTCGCACCGCGCAAGGGGAATCTTGCGGTTCTCAGCCCGCGGTGCGGTCGCAACCGAACTCGAAGCGATCAAACGTGAGATCCGTTACGTGGACAGCACCATTCATCTAAGCATCTCGAATGACAAACGGCATGAGATGTTCAGACGCTCCACACCCAACTTGAACGGTTTGAGTGTTCTTGCGGAAAGCTTCGAGATTTTCGGAGATCACGGTGCCAGCGAAGACAAGCTGATGCGGGTGGCAGAACTTTCCTACACGGAGTCGCTCGGCAAGGTCAGATCGGCCGCAGAGCTCAGCAAAATTGCGCGGAAGTATCTTGCTAAAATGGAAGATCTGCACGTCAAAGCCGAGTTTCATTCGTTCAACACGAGAACAAAAGAAAGCCCGGACACGGCGGAGGCTTGGTTCGAGGCGCAGTTGCGAACCCTTAAATCTCCTGAGACGCATAAGCCGGACCAGAGTTTTGATTCTCCCGATAAAGACGAACCGCACCAGAAAAAGCGTCACTTGCAGATCAACATCGATCTGAACAAGGTACTCGGACACAATGCCGTGGCTCTGCCCAGTAGCGATTTCACAGAAACAGCGCTTTTGCAGGAGTTCTGGTGCCTTTGTATCGGATACAATGAGGACACCGATTACGTCACCCTCGTGGATATGAGCCCTGCAACTTCGCAAGTCTGGCAGATAACCCGCACAGCTCTCTTTCATGGGCTGCGCGACAACAATGATCCCGAGATGGTCGTACTTCAAGAAAAAGAAATGCCGCGTGACCCGGGCGATGTCCAGCAGCTGTTAAAAGACCATAAACTGATCCTCTTTTATGACGACGAAGATCCGTGGTCCTACATGCTGCATAGTGTCTTGAACAACATCGGCGCCGAGGATCTGGTTGAGGTTGATGTGTCCGGCGACAGTACGCTTGCGACACGCATGCGGCGGCAGCTTGAAAAAATGACAAGCAAACCCACGGTGCCGTATTTGTTCCTCGAAGGCGAGTACCTCGGCAAAAGAAAAGACATTATGGATGCCTATATCGCCGGGCGACTTCAGGAAGACATCAAGAAGGCCGGCTTGCGCGTGTTGTTAAAAACCGAGACACCGAGCCTGGAGCACAATGACTACGGATATCCCAAGGGCGGTTTGACGGAGCCACGCGACGGGAAGCGCAATGTGTTGCTTTGCGCTTGCGGCTCCTCTGCGGCGGATAAAGTGCCGGAACTTGTGCAGAAGCTCACCGACCTTGGTCACAACGTGAAACTGATCCCTTCACCCCACGCAGAGCACTTTTTCAGAGATGTGAAAGAACGAGACGAAAAGGCATACGACATTTACGACCACATCACCCCCAAAGATGTATACCGCGACAGCGATGAATGGAACTTCCGGTATACGCAGTTCGATATGGCGGTGCGCGCCTCTCACCTCGCATTGTGCGATTGGGCGGATTGCGTGGTTGTGGCACCAATTACATGTAACACAATGGGGAAAATTGCGCATGGGATCGGAGATACGCTGCTGACGTCGGTTTTTGTCGCCTGGCAGTATCACACCAAACCCGTCATATTTTGCCCTGCCTGCAATACGAATATGTGGAACAACATCACGACGCAGAACAATGTCGCTATCCTAAAACGTCTTGGAGGAACATTTGCGGGGCCGCGCCGCTCCAAACTCTCGAATGGCACAATGGGTATCGGTGCCATGGCCACTCCTAGCGAAATCGTCACGGCTCTGAACATTGCATTTGATGATCTGGACCATCAACCGGACCGCATTATCAAATGGGCGAAAGAAGCGTCCATGTCGCGCGATCACCTACTGTGGGATCGTATTTTCAGAATGATACGGGAAGATGTGGTTGGTGTGAATGTACTCGATCACGAAACAAAAGACACATTGCTGCATTTTGCTTGCGGTGGCCCCGGCGAGACACTGGGCACAGGAACCACCCACGGCATTGAACATGTCGCCGCTGTCGAAGAATTGTTGAAACTCGGTATCGACGTGAACAGTGTCAACATTGCTGGCTACTCTGCCATGCACGTTGCCATCAAGAACGGCGCAGAAGATATCATCAGGCTGATCCTCGACACTGGCGACTTCAAGGTTCTGAGTTGCATGCGGATGTTGTTGGACCCTGACGTCGAACTTTCAGACGAAACCCGGAAGTTGCTCAACGAGTGGGCCGAGAACGTGCGTAGTGATCTGCCGCAGGAGGAGGATTTAGATGAAGACGACGCGCTGGACGACGACAATGACACAACATACCTCTACTTTACGTATGGGTCGCTGAAGCGCGGATTCCCGAATTATGAGAAAAACGCAAAGCTGCTGAGCGATTTTGTTGGCGCGGCGACAACTACACAGACCATGCCGTTGATCGTGCAGAAAGAACCGGCCTGCGACAATCCTAATTGTGGTTTCCTACATCGCATGGCGACGTTGGTGGATAAGAAAGGTTCGGGCAAACATGTCCGCGGCGAGGTGTACCGCGTGACGGCGCAGGGATTGAAAGAGCTTGATAACCTTGAGGGTTACGACCCCATCAACCGCGAAGGCAACACTTATGTTCGCAAAACAATTGCGGTCGAATTAGCGGGCAAAACTGAAAAAGCCTTTTGCTATTTCATTGTCAATCCGGAGAAGTACCAAGCAGCAGTTGCTGCAGGCACGTCTGAAATCGTTTCCGAGTACACGCAGGAGATGGCCATCGCGACACCGAAAACAGAGAGCGTTTAGGAGATGATATAGCCGTTGGAGTATCACAGTGTCTTTTGCAGTCAACGTTCAGTGCCAGGCCCGTAGAGCGAATGCGCCTGATCGGTTACCCGTGTTTAGAGACTTTAGACCACATCGTTATCGGATCCAACTGATGACGAGCGGCATTCGAAGATGATAATTTGGTCCGCTACTTGGCTGCACCGCATTTGCAAAATTGCCAATTTGGACCCCGATATATCCTCGGATGTGCCGACAATTTTATGTCGTCGCCAGACGAGCTATGTAAGTAACTGATATTCAAAAAAGTTGGTTCAAAAATGCTTAATTCGAACCGCGTCATCTGCGCTGTAGCATTCACCATTCTAACGCTACTTTCTTCGGTGGCTTTAGCGCAGTCTGTGGAACACCCCCTTCGGCCACCAAAGACCGGAAGCCCGCAGGCGACCTTGCAAGCTTTTGTTGCCGCGATGGCCGATGTTTACAAGATCGCAACGCAGCCTGATGCTAAAGGATCGGATACAATACTGCCTCTACGTCGAGCAGCGGCGACGATTGACATGTCGCTGTTTCCGCCTGAAATCCGGCGCAGCCAGTCCATTGAAGTTGCTTTACTGTTGGATGAAATTTTTGATCGTATAGGGCTACCGGACATCACTCAGGCGCCATCCGTTGACGATGAAACGCCAAACAAATGGCGCGTCCCGAATACCCCAATAACAATTGCTCTTGTCGAAAGCGGGCCGCGCACCGGCGAATACCTTTTTTCCGCCAGCACCGCTCAGAATATCCGCGAATATTATGATGCGATACGCGAACTGCCTTACATCGACACTTCGTCACCGGGCCTGTACACGGCCTATCTGACGACGCCCGGACCCGGGATCGCGCTCAGGTGGAGCGAAGGCTTGCCGGACTGGAGCAAGCTGGTCGTTTTTGAGCAAACATATTGGCAATGGATCGCGCTGGCCGGGGTTACAATACTGCTCACCGTGCAGTTTATCCCTATTTTGCGCACTTCGCGCTCGGTAGGCACCGCGGAAACGCAAGAGCAGGAGCGCGCGAAAAGGCTAAACCAGTTTGTAACTCTGCTTGCTGCGCTCGCACTCACGATAGCAGCAGCATGGTTTGTGGATGAAATCGTCAATCTCACGGGCGATACTCAGATCACCGTTGCCTATATTCTGGCCGTCCTGCGTTTTGTTCTATTGGGTTGGATTATCGTTGTTGCCGGAAATGTTTTTGTGGATGTTGTCAGTTGGGCGCGAGGTTTGGAGCCAAACTCGGCAGGGGTACTTTTGTTAACTGTTGCGAGTTGGATCGTTGTAGGGCTCTTTCTTTTTGCGCTCATAGTCGCGGCCGCACAAAGGTTCGGTTTCCCGGCTTATTCAGTAGTAACTGGTCTCGGCGTCGGCGGTATTGCCATCGGGCTTGGCGCACAAGCATTGGTTCGGGATATCTTGTCCGGCGTATTTTTCCTGATGGACGATGCCTTTCGCAAAGGAGAATACGTGCAGGTGGGTGACGCTATGGGGAACGTCGAAAAGATCTCAATCCGGTCAATGCAACTTCGCCACCATCTCGGCGCCATTCATACAATCCCGTACGGGCAGATTGCTCAACTTACAAATTTCAGTCGCGATTGGGTCATTGTAAAACTCAGCTTCACGGTACCCTATGACACTGATCCGAAAGTCATTAAACGGAAGTTTAAGGAGATCGGCGAAGATATGGTGAACGACCCGGCTTTCGCGGGTAGTTTTATCGAACCCTTTAAGAGCCAGGGAGTTTTTGATTTCGACGATGTCGGTATGGTTGTCAGAGGCAAGTTCATGACTAAGCCTGGTGAACAATTTACTATCCGCGCGGAACTGCAGGCCCGTGTAAAGGCTGCTTTCGACGATGCAGGTATAAATTTTGCCCGTAAAGAGGTGCGGGTCGCGATGCCAGAAGTTGAAGGAACTGGCGATCGACCGAGCGCTGAGCAATTTGCGGCAGTTGCAGCGGCAAGTACCAGCGAATCTCCGAAAGAATAAACGACTACTTTGGGCTCTATCTGGACCTTCCGCTGCGCAGAGCATCAGTGACCGCTGTGCGGACAGAGTCGACATTCGAAGCTGCTCGTTAACGCGCATAGAAAAATCTCACCATTAGGCTAAACTCAGTCACTGAGAGGTTCTTATGGAACGACGGTTGGCCACAATCCTCGCTGCGGATGCTGTCGCATATTCAAGGCTAATGGGCGAGGACGAGGAAGCGGCTCTGGCCGAACTGACGGTCTGCCGGGAACTGATTGACGCGCAAATTTCAAGCCATGGCGGTCGGATCTTCGGTAGTGCCGGGGACAGCGTGGTGGCTGAATTTTCCAGCCCGGTCAAAGCGGTACAGGCGGCATTGGCTGCACAGGGGGATATGGCCCGGCGCGCCGCGGAAAGCCCAGGGCCCAAACGGCTGCAGTTTCGCATTGGTATTCATCTTGGTGATGTAATGGTCCGGGGTGATAACTTGCTGGGTGATGGGGTCAATGTTGCTGCGCGGCTCGAGGCCTTGGCGCCCCCCGGCGGGATCGTTGTATCGAAACCGGTTGCCGAAATGGTCACAGGAAAGCTGGATGTCGAGTTCGGGCATTCTGGCATCCACGAGTTGAAGAACATCACTCGAAGCGTGGAACTCTGGACTTGGCCAGCGGACAAGGCGGTTAAGCCGGTACCGCGGCGTGATAGTCGAAAATTGGGCGCCGTGGTTGCTGCAGCTGTTCTGGCGCTTGCAGGTTTGGCGTACCAGTTCTACCCAAAAGAAGAGGCCTATGCCCTGCCAACCGGACCAAAGGTGCTGATCCTACCCTTCGAGAATGTCGGCGGCGGTCCGCAGGACGACTATTTCAGCGATGGCCTGACCCGCGATATTAACGTGATGCTCGCCAAGTTCACCAACCTGTTCGTATTGGCGCCAGGGGCCGGCAAGGCATTCAGAGAAAATGCGGACTGCCAAGCGATCCGCGATGAGCTGGCTGTGGATTACATACTGGGTGGCACGGTGCAGCGTTCTGACGACAAGCTTCGCGTCACCACCACGTTTACCGATGCAAAAACTTGTCTGCAGCTTCAGGCTCCTGGCCCCTTTGAAAGCGACCTGAGCCTTGCGAGCGTTCTGGACGTGCAGGTGGAAGTCGCCAGCAAGATTGCCTCGCTTATCGGATCGAGCGATGCCCCATTGTTCAAGGCCGATGTTCTGAAAACGATCCGCGAAAAGGCGCCCGAAAGCCTCGATGCATATGAGTGCTTTATGACCGCACACTGGTTTTATCAGACCTTTGCACTGCCCGAGCACCGAAAGGCACGCGATTGTCTGCTGCGGACCGTGCGGGAAGAGCCAGGCTATTCATTGGGTTGGTCGCGCCTCGCGTACAACTACCTTGATTCAAAAAAGAACTCTTACGACCTTGATCCCGATTGGGCTCAGAAAAGCTTTGACGCGGTTCAACATGCCATCGAAGCAGATCCCGATAACCCAGATGCATATTACGCACTGGCAGTACGGAGCCGGTTGCTGGGTGAGAGCATGGATGTCTACCGTAAACATGCTGAGCGTGCGGTGGCACTGAACCCGAATGACTCTTGGATTCTAGCTGATCTGGGTATTTTCTTTGCCTATTCAGGTGATTTTGAAACGGGGTTGGCTTGGATCGACCGGGCACGGGCGCTCAACCCAAAACTGCATTCGGGCTATACCTATGCGGCGCATCTGGATGCTATTTCTCGCGGTGATTACGAGGAAGCAATCAAAATACAGTTGGCTGCGGCGGGTAGATTGCCCATGAACAAAGCAAGTCTTGCGGCCAGCTATGCCCTAAACGGGCAGCAAAAGAAGGCTGAAGAGACCGTAGAATATATCAAACAGCAGTTCCCCGAATACCAGTCAGATCCGCGTGCACCGTTTCGCGCACGTGGGATGCCCAAAGAGCTTATTGACAAAATAATGGAAGGCCTGACCCTTGCTGGCTACCCGGTGCAACCGGAAGAGGCCACCAAGTGATGATACCGCGTGATCTTCAAACCAGCTATGATTTGCGGGCTTGCCGATCCTGTACCGAACGTCTGCTTCGGGCGGGTATCGTTGAAAAACCCCAGTTTTGGCCAAAACCGGTGAAAAAACTACACATTGAGAGGCGGTTGAAGTTTTGGGCCAGGGGGTCGGCCAAAGCATTGGTTCCGCTATGTGAGAGGCTGTCATGGCCTACTCTGGGCAAGTGGTGCCAACATTGCTGACGCGATGGAAATCGCGAAAAAGCGAGTGGGCCAAAACTGGAGATTTTCAACACTATCCGGACAAACCGGCCTTTCACGGCAGCGCAGCATGTGGCAACTTTCGGAAGGGCTGCTTTGTGGCCCCAGCAATCATTTCCAGTATTTAGTTTGGGGGAAATATCCAAACGGTAAATTCGTCTGTATTCTTGGTGTTCCCCGTCTGCGCGAAAACGCTGAAAAAGTCGCCTAAGCGGCTATCAGGTTTTCCAGCATCGTAACACTTCACGCTGAATGGATCGACGTTAGCGCCCCGCGCTCGAAAAGGTCCGTAGCAACCAAACCGTTCATCGCCTAGTCTTTCAAACTTGTCCAGAGGAACGTTCTTCGGTCCGACGCTCACGCTGGCCGTTGTGACCGGCCCATCGTCCGCAGGAGTTCTTGGCGCAAAGAATGCAAGCCCCTTTAGTCCTTGGTTGCACGCAAGAGGTATTTTGTATTGCTTCTTGTATCCACTCGCTGCAGTGCTGTCGAAAACTACAGTGCGTTCGTTAAGCTTGTGTTTTCCAGTACAAACAACCGTCGATGTTTCAACTGTGTACGTCGCACGTGCCGCACCGCTAAAATCTGGTGTGAGTGGAGCGCCCGAAGACGTTTTCACCAGAACTGGCTGCCTGATATCCCCGTCTTTGGCCGCAATTAGAACCGGCGCTGCAACGATTACCCCAGGGTAGACTAGAGCAGTTGCGGCCAGCGGTGTCGCTTCTTCGCAGCCTGACAGGAAAAGTAGGCAGGCACCCGTCAGCCCCCTGAACCAGTCCTACGGACGCCGTCAGCGCCAGCTAGTGGTCACTCTAGCGGCAGTGAACGGGTACTCCAGCGGTCGAGAATGCCCCATGCTGACCCTCTAAATGCTCCCGAAACCGCCCCAGTTTCTCGGGCTTCGCTGACAAGCCCATAGGTTTCATCGGTGGGAAAGGATTCCTACCACCCCAGCCAGGTCATCAGAACATGGAACGAGACTAGGCACTTGGGGCTAAACCCTCCGAGAAATGCCCCCGTTTATGCCCCAGTGGTTTCGGGTGTTCTGACTCCCCCTGACTCCTCCTCTTTCCTGACCTCTAGCAGGAGTTCTATGGGGGTGGGGAATAGGTATAAGTAATGAATAGAAACAGGAGGATAGAGAGACCCGAGTATCCTCCTTCCTGATCCGTAATACATTGAGGAAGGAGGAGGTTATGGGGGAGATAGAGGACCCATGGCACTCGCGGCCAATCGACGTTCATCGCTGGTCGGACCATCCAGAGGTGGCAGAGTTGGTCGACCGCATCTGGGATGATCTCCAGCATGGAATGGATTTTGAGAGCAGTTTGGGACTTAGGGTTTAACGCTCAAAGGCAAAGTTGTCGGGCTGACAGAAGTTGAGTGTCGCGCTAAGTTCCTCAAAACGGGGGAACGAATGGACAGACGGCTTACCACAGTGCTTGCGGCGGACATCGTCGGATATTCAGCACTGATGGATCATGACCGTGAAGGTACGATTGCTGCGCTTAGATCATTCCGTGAAGATACACTTCAGTCGCTGCTGCAAGCCCACAGGGGGACATTGATCAAAAGCTTGGGCGACGGTTGGATTGCCGAGTTTAAGTCCACATCAGACGCTGCAGATTGCGCTATTGCATTACAGTCAGCGCAGAAACCAGAGAGCATCAAGCTTCGAATTGGCATTCATACTGGCGAGGTCGTTACAGAAGGCGATGACATTTTTGGTGACGGAATAAATGTCGCCGCTCGTCTCGAAGCGCTGGCCGAACCGGATCAGGTTTTGATATCGGACACATCTCACAACAGTCTTGACCGAGGTGACGCATCCAAATTCGATGGCGGTGAGCAGACAGAACTCAAAAACATCACGCGCCGCATTGGTGTTTGGTGCTGGCCAAAGGGCACTTTTGCCAATCTGTCAGAAAAGGCAGATGTCAGACCCGGGATTGCAGTGCTGCCATTCGACAATATGTCTGGTGATCCCGAACAGGAGTTTTTTGCGGACGGCATCACCGAAGACATTATCACAGAGTTGTCTCGTTTCCGTTGGCTGATGGTCGTGGCAAGAAATTCATCTTTTACATTCAAAGGAAAAAGCACGGACATACGCGAAGTGGGTCGCATTCTTGGAGTGCGCTACGTTCTCGAGGGTTCAGTCAGACGAGCAGGTCAACGAGTCCGCATTACAGGGCAGTTGATTGATGCGGAAGACGGCAGTCATCTCTGGGCAGACCGCTTCGACGGCGTGCTTGATGATATTTTTGACCTTCAAGACAAAGTAACGCTGGAGGTCGTAACCGCGATTGAACCGTCTTTAAGGCACGCCGAAACTAACCGAGCGCGGGCAAAACCTACGGAAAATTTGGAAGCTTATGAACTATATCTTCGAGCACAATCGCATTTCCATCTTTTAACGGATCAAGACAATCGAGAGGCCATACGTCTGACAAACCTCGCATTGAGGCGTGATCCAGAATACGCATCCGCGTCAGGGCTGTTGGCTTGGTTGCATATTCAGCGAATGGTTCAAGGGCTTGAGCCAATTGGTGAAGGGCCGAAAGAGGCTATTAAGGCAGCCGAGCGGGTTCTGTTGAGCGATCGTGCAGACGGCATCGCGTTGGCGTACGCTGCGCATTCAATCTCTATGCTGGCGCGAGACCTGCCACGCGCGCGGGTTGCTTTCAAACAAGCTCTTGAGCAAAATCCAAATGCCGCAACGGTCCATATGCTGGGCTCCATCAACCTTTTTCTTCTTGATCGTCCAGAGGAAGCACTAAGTCACGCGGTTCAATCTGTTGAGCTCAGCCCTCACGATCCATTGCGCCACGCTGCTTACCTTGCTCAGGCTAGCGCGCTTTTTCACCTTGGGCGTTATGAAGAATCGGCTAAG
Source organism: Ruegeria sp. K7 (assembly GCF_056531785.1). NCBI lineage: Bacteria > Pseudomonadati > Pseudomonadota > Alphaproteobacteria > Rhodobacterales > Roseobacteraceae > Ruegeria > Ruegeria sp. K7. The sequence continues at coordinate 8,345 of NZ_JBQFMJ010000023.1, read as the reverse complement.
GCTTGCCGAGAAGCTTTATCTGTACGCTCAAACTTCGTAATGAGCCATCTTATGCTGATTGCTGCTTTGGGACACCTCACCGATGATGCTGCAGCTCGCAAAGCGGTAGCGGACCTTCAGACGTTGCGCCCGGGCCTGACTGCAGCCTCAGCGCAGACACAAATGCCAATATTCACTGTTCCATCCTGTGCAGATAGTTGGCGCGAAGGTTGGTTAAAAGCAGGGTTGCCAAAATGAGTATCCGTAGCGTTTTTGCAAAGGCTTTAGCTTCGCACCGCTCCAAGTGAACGTCAGGTCACAAAATTGAAGATGAAAGAACTGAATGATCACAGCAATAGCTTCCTGTGACTTCACGGAGTGTTAGAAACTGATTTATGCACAATTCAACCCTTCGTCTGTCCGGTAACTCGGCCCACTTATTTCTGCAGCGTCAATTTTGAGCTTCGAACGGCACCACCTCTCGCCCTGTTCTCCGTTCATGTTCCGCCAGCCGTTGAAGATACGCCTCGGACCGGGCCGTCTGCCGCCAGATGATGTAGTCTTTGACGTGGTCGGAGTTCGGATCGGGTTGTTCGTCCAGCCCGTAGAACTTGTTCGATGTGGGTAACGGTGCACCAGCCACTCCAGTAGACGCCTCGGCCATCACCCGCTTCAGCTCCCCCACGCGGGTGTAATCGACAATAAAACTGTCATGCACGGATAGGACTGGAACGGCCCGATCGCAGAAGTGCCGATGGACGCGCTCCGCTATCTGACTATCAAGGTTCATCAACTGAATACCTTGATCCGCGAACAGAAAGTCCCTGATGTGAGGGGTCTTTAGCCCCAAGTGCCTAGTCTCGTTCCATGTTCTGATGAACTGGCTGGGGTGGTAGGAATCCTTGCCGTCCGATGAAACCTAAGAGCTTTTCAGCGAAGCCCGAGAAACTGGGGCGGTTTCGGGGGCATTTTGCTGAGCGAAGCGACGGGCGGAATGGAGCGTCAGCGGGTCAGCATGGGGCACTTCTGACCGCCGGAGAGGCCGTTCTCTAGTGCTGACGGCGTCCGTAGGACTGGACCGTTGACGAGTCGTTCCGGGGGCTGACGGGGGTCGCTGGTGCTGGCGGATTGGGGGGGCGGACGTTCAATCCTAGTGCTGCGAATGACTGATGGGAGCCCAATGCGGAAAGGATGTGCAATCTACCCAGACGCGGAGCACTACCTTGAGACAGGTTGCAGAATCGTACAACTGCACAGGTACGCTGCTGGCGCAAATAAGTAGGTGGGGTCTTCATATTGACGTATGTCAATACATGACAAAGTGTTTCTCATTAATCTGGTTTTCCAAATACCGAAGCTCGGAGAATGATCTAGGAGAGCCGGAAATGAAGCTTCTACCCATCGCCGCGACAATTGCCACTCTCTTGATTGCAGGATGCGAAACTCCATCTCCAAAGACAACCGATTCAATTGGAAATCAAGGAACAACGAGCCTAGTACCAACCGTTCCAGCGAATCGTTCAATGGTTGTATTTTTCCGTGGAAACGAATTTGCAGGCAGCGCAAATATCTATAGGGTCTTTGTAAACGGTAATGCTGTGGCAGACATGTCTGTTGGTACACGCCATGTGCAAGAAGTCAGCCCCGGAACGGTAAATTTGAATGCTGAGACTGTGGCGAGCGTTTTGAACGTAGGACTTGGATTGGTGATTATGGAGAAACCTCAATTACAGCTTCAGGCGAAGGCGGGTCAGCTCTATGTAATCGAAATCGATCCCGGATTTGCTGGCGGTCCTGTATTCAAACAACGCGACAGCCAAGCGCTGTCCAGCACTCAGGGATACTCACCGGCTAAAGCTCCGTCGCAGTAACTCTTTCAAACTGTCCCATTGGTGCTGACGTCAGACAAGCTTCAGCTCAGTCATCGTCGGGCCTCCACGTCCAGAGGACCGCCAGCAGAACCAGCGCCGAGACAGCGGGATGAGACCGAGACACCACCCAGAGCATCGTCGTCAGGACAGCCTTGTGCGGTGGGTGCAAAAGAAAACCCCCGACGAGAACGCCGAGGGCAGACAAGTACTTCATGGATCAAACTCCTGCATTTGCTTCTTTATTTAGATGCAGGAGGTTGCTCGGTTTTTAGGGTGGGCGGACATTCAGATTTATTGCGGGAATGACCAAGTTGCGGACGAAGGAGCCATTGCCTCCAGCCGCGCGCCTTATCTGTCAGGCATCGAGAAAACCCCGGAGCGCCTGGATAAACACATCGAATGTTGGGTGGCCAGGGACAGGCAAGTGGTTCGCGCTTTCCAACACCAACAGCTCCGAGCCGGGAATGCCTGCAGCAAGTTTCTTCGCCTGCACCAAGGGATGTATTGAATCGTTACGACCTTGAATGATCAGAGTCGGGCATTCGACATTCTTCAATACATCGATGATTGATGCATTGTTGGACCGGTCGCGATGTTCGAGCATGAATTTCTGAGAGGCGCTTTCCTGCATTAGTCCCACCATTTGCCGCACGCCTTCGGCCGGACCCTCGGGAAAATAGGCCGTGAGAAAGGCAGTGGCGATCCCGCCTTCATGCTGGTCCCAACCTGCCTCCATCATAGCCTTCAAGACCTCGGGCTGGCCTTGCGCCTCACGAATCCCGCGGCCCTCTGCATACCCGCCAACCATGACAAGGTGTGTGAGCCTCTCAGGATGCGTTGCAGCGAATAGGACGGCTGGCAAACACGCACCAGATTCGCTCATGAGAGCAAATCGGTCTAACCCGGCGGCATCGGCAACGGCGACCATATCCTCGACATTCTCTTCGATGCTAAGCGCTTCATCCAACGCCTCCGACAGACCCGTTCCGGCCCAGTCCATTTGAATGAGCGTACGACCCTCTCGATAGGCATCATAGCCATCTCGCAAGATCGGTATGTGCCACGCCTTCTCCTTGCTAAGCGGCGGACCATCAAGTTGAAACAGCGGTGGCCCGGAACCGGAAACAAGATAGGCCAAAGAGTGCCCGCGCTTTGAGATCGTGTATCGCACCTTGGGAGCCATTGGTTTTTCCAAATTTGGGCGGTCGGTGGCGTCGCCGCCTGTAACAACAGCAACCATTTCCAGACCTCGCCCGTGATGTGTCCGAATTACCTTCTGCTGCTTTCCGTTGTCTCCAATCGCACGGCGTGCTGCAGCGATCCGGGCGCTGACGGCACTTTCGGAAACGACGCGTCCGCCCCAGACGGCGTCAATGATCTCATCTTTGGTCACTAATCTTGAAGGGTTCTCCGCCAGAAGCCGCAGCAAATCGAAAACTTGCGGTTCGATGGCAACTTCCAGACCGGCGCATTTCAGTCGGCGGCTGGCAGTGTCGAGTTCGCAATCTCCAAAACGGTAAAACAATGAGACAAACCTTTGATCCAAGATGATCTTTGAAATTCTAGACAAATCCAAATGAATTCACAGGGATTTCTAAGGGCTGTCTTCAAGCGAAGATCTTTTACCCCTGTCACAGTGGCAACAGGAACAAGGAGAAAGACGATGAATGCCCCTTTTGATACCGCCCTGCTCAAGCATTTGCCCGATCACCTATCCCCGCTGACCGAAGCTGATCGCGCTGCCGAAAAACTATCGCGTCCCTATCGCCCGACGTTCCATGAGTTCGCGGCGCAGGTTTTCTCCGCGGTGCCACGGCATCGAAAATCTGAGTTGCCACGAACTGCGGCAACTACGCGGCTGTGAAAATCGAAAGACCAATTTGGGCTCGAAGCGGATGTTCGATCAAATCAGTTCAATGTCTGCTTTGCGGACGAAGCCGCCATTCATTGCATTGCTTTGGTGATGCCCAGAAGCCGCTTCGCCCGCTTCAAAAGATGACAATACCTGAGCGTTGTCTTAACCTTGCTTTATGAAAGCTCGCCTGGCCGTAATCTTGATGGCCGACCTGGTCGGCTATACGTCCGCAATGGAGGCGGATCAGTCGCTCGCAATCGAGCTGGTCCACGAACTTCGGGATAAACTACTGGAACCAGAGGCCGTACAAAGAGGCGGCGAAATACTGAAGCGTATGGGCGATGGATGGATTATTGCCTTTCCTTCAGTATCAGCGGCAATCGAAACCGCTCAATTTGTGCAATTGGGATTGGTCGACCATAAGAAAATCAGGCTGAGGATGGCAGCGCATCTCGGTGAGATCGTTCAAGACGAGGCCGACATTTATGGCGCCGGTATAAATATCACCGCCCGCCTGCAAACCGAAGCGCCACCCGGTGGTGTGATGATCTCCGAAGACCTTAAGCGGCAGTTGGACAATAAGTTCTCGGCGGGTTTCAGCGATGCGGGCACGTTCGATTTGAAGAATCTTGCTAATCCGGTGAATGGGTTTCAATGGCGGCCCGCCACGCAGCGTGAAATTGAACTAACCGAATTGCCTTCCATTGCGGTCGAGCCGGTCACAAGTGCTCCCGAAACGAGAGAGACTCTTGAGGTTTGCGCTGACCTGCAGGAGCAGTTGGTTCACAGTCTTTCGCGCCGCACAGGTGTGCGTGTAATTGCAACAGATTCAACATCCGAGACCAAAGCAACCTACAGCCTGAGGTGCAGGTTGCGCTGCCGGGAGACTGAAGCAAGGATATCGTCCAGCCTTACTCGGTTGGGAGATGGACAGGTAACCTGGTCGCGCTTCCTAAACGGAGATTCAAAGGATTTGTTTGAACTAAGCGACCGGGCTGCAGAACTGCTGTCAGACGATTTACGTCTGCAGATCAATGCGTTTGACGGTGACCGTCTTAATGACATTCCAGACGATCAATTGAGCCCAAGTGAGTTGAGATCCCGAGCGGCAATGCTGTTTTACCGTGCCACCGTCGAGGACTATAGGCATGCGGGTAAATTGCTGGAGCGAGCGCTTCGACTTGATCCCGAGAACGGGTCCGGGCTTGCAATGTGGTGTGAAGCCAAATTGTACCCCTTAGAAGCATGCTATCGCGAGGCTGATCCTGATTTGCGAATGCGGATCATAGAGTCATCGAACAAGGCCGTTCAGGCTGCGCCTCGCTCTGACTACTGCTGGTATACGCGGGCGCAGGTGCGCGCGCGCCTCGCGGGTGATCTGCATGGCGCCCGGAAGGACATTGATAGGATTTTCAGACTGAATCCCAGCTACGTTTTGGGTATGGAGGCGAGCGGTTACACCGAAGTTATTGCCGGCAACTGGGAAGCTGCTCGGAAAAGTTTAGCGAAGGCCGTGAGTCGTTCCACCGAGGATCCGTTTCTTCCGTACCGGCTTTATCCCCTTTCGATTGCCCACATGATGGCAGGTGATAAGCAACTCGCGATCGAAGCAATTTCAGACGCTACTGAAATGCGCCCCTACTGCAGACACTTTTGGTTAGTGAAGGCGTGGATACTCAGGAAGTCCGGAATGCACCCCAAAGCAGAAACTGCTGCAGAACGTGCGGAAGCGCTGTCAGAAAAAGCGGATATCCTCGCACAAAATCTTCATCTGCCTGACCCCATCAGAGAGGCTATAGGGTTGCCAGGTGAACCGATCCAAGCATAGAGGCTTAGATGGGTTACTAGAGCGTAGGCTAATAATCGAATGGCAGATATGTAAGACGTTCTCGCCTTTCGATATTCTACCACGACCCAACCTAAAGCTCGCTATCTACATTCACCGCGGGCGACGAGTTGCGTCATTTTTCAGGGTCGCTTTGGGCTCGAAGCTGTCACCTGCCACTTTTTGTTGGATACGGGTTATCAATGCGGAGCGGACATTGCGGCGACGGGTTCAATTCACATTGCTGACTGGTATTCCCCAATTTAGGTCCCCTCTTAGGCGGTTAAGGAAGCAGTTGGGGGCGAGACCCTCACAATCGAGACCAAATTGCCTAACAGCAAAACAAATATGGCAAAAGGCGGGGCATTCTTATCCCGGCAATGCTAAGCTTAAGGGACATCGCTAAGTCTTCCATTTTATCCGACAAATGAGCCTGTACATTGAGACGATTTCTTGCTTTCGCGGTGTTTTCAACTGCAAGTTCAACTAGTCCATCCAATGCTCAAAGCGTGGACCCTGATGCCTCTGAGGCTGCAGCGCGAGCGGCTTTGTCCGTCTTGAGTATCGCCGCCACCCCAAACGAGACTCTATCCTCGTTTTCTTTTCTTGATGCTTCCGGAGGTGCCAAGAGTCTACGCTCGACGCAACTGCGAGGAGGTTACAAGCCACTTGAAAACGGGCTGTATGTAGAGGGTCTTGTTGCCTATCAAAAATATAACCCGGTACTCTTCTTTCCAGAGATCGCCCCCGGCACTGAGTTGGATGTAACTTGGTCAAGCGTGGCAGCAACGGTCGGCATCGGTTGGGAATTTCCATTGGTAAACGAGTGGAAAGTTCGTCCGGTCGGACATCTTTCACTTGGCCAAGTGACTGCGGATGCTTTTCTTGGCGGCTTTCCATTGCTGCGTTCGGCATCTAGCTCCAACGATTTGATCGACGGAGACTTAAACGCATTCGGGGTTGGTGCTTCGCTTGGTATCTTCCGAGAGGCGCAATTTGGATCGTGGCAGGGGGAATATCGTATCCGTCAAACATTCTTGGATTTTAACCCGATCAACGAGCCTGAGGCTGGGAACGCAAGTGCGAGTTCAAACCAAACAACCCTGTTCTCACGTCATCGCTATCCGCTGGAAAACGTCAATCTCTTCGAACTCCCAACACAACTCGTTCTGGATGCTGGTGTTGTGCTGTATCACGGCGACAGTGCAACCGTTCTTGGCACCGATTGGCTGGCCACAGCTGGCGTAGGACTTGAGATTGATACTCGCCTGACCGGTCTGCCAGCCGTTCAAGCGGGACGTGTGATGTTAAACGGTGTAGTTGCCGAAGGATTTTCCGGTTTTTCGATAGGCTTCGGTCTGCGGTTCTAGGTCGGGGCCTGATCCTGTCACAAAAAATCGGTTGTCTGATGCTTAGCAATTATTTCACTCAAACGCGCCCAGCGATCATGTCGGCAGCTTTTTCAGCAATCATAATCACCGGCGCGTTGGGGTGTCCGGTGTTCATTTGCGGCATCACAGACGCATCGGCAACGCTCATGCGCCGTCATCTCGTCCTTCTCATACCCCATGCGGCGCAGCGCGGCATTCAAAGTATTGTCGCTCATGCAGCGCTGGGATGAACGTACCGATGGAAAGAGCAACTTGCCCCAGCCCGTCAGTTCGCGCAGTTCCTTCAAGTGATCGAAGGTTTGGCGGGACAGCGGTATTGTGTGAGGCCGACGCATCTTGGCGCGATGTGCCGGAACGGTCCACGCCATACTGGCTTCGTCGATCTCATCCCACTCCGCCATTCGCAACTCTCCAGGGCGCAGGGCAGTCAACGCGAGCAGTTGCAACGCGAGGCGCGTAGTTCTTTGACCGGAAAACCCGTCGATAGCCCGGAGCAATGCACCGACCTGCGCCGGATCAGTGATTGCCGCGCGGTGCTGTACCTGGGGCCGGATTAGGGCATCCTTCAAACCATAGGTCGGATCGTTATCCGCGAGTCCTAGGGCGATGGCATAGCGAAAGACAGCCCCGGCAGCAGACCGCATCCGTACGGCGCTTTCGTGATTGCCCTTTTTTTCCATCTTCTGCAGCGGAACCAGAATATCCCGTGCTGTTATTTGCGTGATCGGCATTTTCCCGATGTCTGCGGAAAGTAGCCGGTGAAACCAGGCGGTCTTTGTCAGCGTTGCTTCGGCACGGCCTTCGCTGCGCTTCTTTTCCAGCAGTTCTGCCGCCAACTTGGAGAAGGTAGCGTTGTTCTCTGCCTCTTCTCTGGCTTTTTTGTCTTTGCGAACGCTGGAAGGATCTTCGCCATTTGCGATCAGGCCGCGGGCGTCGTCGCGTTTCCGTCGCGCATCAGCCAGTGTCACTTCAGGATACTTGCCCAGCGCCAGCAGCTTTTCCTTTTGGAGCCAACGATACTTGAAGCGCCAGAGTTTCGAACCGTTCGGCTTTACCAGCAAATATAGTCCGTCAAAATCGGCCTGCTTGTAGGGCTTCTCCTTAGGTTTTAGAGCCCGAATCCGTGCGTCGCTCAAGACAGGCATTGGGGGTACCTTCCAGTCATCGTGTGGCACGTACCCCAATTCGGTACCCCATTTGGGGGTAGATTACAGCGCACGTGGCAAGACAACATCGAACAATCCGACAGTAGAAATCCTGCAACTACAAGCTACTATCAGTCAAAATCGGACGCAACTGGATGTTAAAGTGGTGCCGCTGAAGGGACTCGAACCTGTCTAGCCCCCTCGTTCGGCACCACTAAATTGAGGTTTCTCTAATAAGGTTTCAGGCACAGGTGGGCGCATGTTCAGAGCATGATGTGG
>NZ_JBQFMJ010000022.1:0-34199 GCF_056531785.1 Ruegeria sp. K7 | reverse complement strand
TCTCTTGCGCGTCCCAAAATTGTTCGATCTGGGCACCGAAGGCCGGATTGCCAGAAATGGGCGGCTGCATTTGCTTGAAAACATCCAAAAGTGAGGTCGGGCTATTTGTGTTGGATTTCTTTGTCGGCATCGAAAATTCCTCCGCATTTTCTGAATGAGCTCTTTTGCCACCTGCGGCGCGCTTTCGCCTTAATACAGATCAATATCCCTTATTTTTAGGACCTTCGGCTAAAGCTGCGACGGGACAGTCGCAATCTCTCCGACATCGGTTCCTAGCAGGCCGGGTTGGAGTTAGAGTAGTCTAGACAAGAACTTAACGCTTGGTTTTCTATGCACATTGCCGGCTTTCTGATTACCCTTGGTGTCCTTTTCCTTGCCGGATTGGCGGCCGATCAACTTGGCCGGGCCACGCATCTTCCTCGTGTTACAACCTTACTGTTCCTCGGCCTGATTGCCGGGAACGCAGGATTCGGGGTGATCCCGGTCGACGTTGCCAAGTGGTTCGATGAGATCTCCATTGTTGCCTTGACGATGGTCGCGTTTCTTCTTGGAGGATCTTTGACCCGCAAAAACCTGGTTCGGCATGGCCGAGCCATTCTGACGATTTCGATTTCAATCGTGGTTGCAACCCTTGTTATTGTGTCGGTTGGACTGACCGCGATTGGCGTACCGTTCGGGTTGGCGTTGGTGCTGGCGGCAATTGGCACGGCTACAGCTCCGGCCGCCATTGCAGACGTGATCAAACAATCTGGGGTGTCCAACAGCTTTACCGAAACATTAAAGGGCGTAGTCGCAATTGATGACGCTTGGGGTCTGATCGTTTTCAGCATCGCCTTGGTTCTGGCCGGTCATTCGGATGGTTGGGCCACCGTCACGACCACAGCGATGTGGGATTTCGGAGGGGCGATACTATTGGGTACCGCACTGGGCGTGCCATCCGCTTACCTGACAGGCCGCTTGAAACCCGGAGAACCCATGCAGGCAGAAGCAGTGGGCATAGTCTTTCTGACAGCGGGCCTCGCGCTTTGGCTGGAGGTTTCATTCTTGGTAGCAGGCATGGTTGCGGGCGCGGTTATCGGAAATCTTGCGCGCCATCACGACCGTGCTTTTCATGAGATCGAGCACATTCAGTGGCCGTTCATGATTCTGTTCTTTCTGCTGGCTGGCGCCACGTTGGACATTGAAGCCTTCGGCTTGATGGGCTGGGCTGGTGCACTTTTTCTGTTTTTGCGCGCCGTGGCCCGCCTGGTCGGAGGTTACTGCGGAGCAAGACTTGGCGGCCTGCCTCGCCGTGAGACCCGCTGGTACGGTCCCGCTTTGTTGCCACAGGCCGGTGTTGCGGTCGGAATGGCCCTTGTAGCTGGAGAGCAATTTCCGCATTGGGCCGCGTCGATCATGGCCATTACTCTGGCCAGTACTGTGGCCTTCGAGGTGTTGGGGCCGCCGTTGACTCTCATGTCGATCAGACGCACGGCGGATACCGACTAGCGGATTGGTCAGCGCCTATTCAGACTGGATCGATTCAAGAAAAGCGAGCAAATTCGCCAACGGCAGGCCAACCATCATAGATTGCCCATTGGGCAAAGCCACCGCGATTTGCTGGTCTGTCTCGAACACCGCGCCAAAGATTGGCATTTCGCCCCCATGAGCGAGCAATTGTGAACGACCATCAATCTGTTCAGCTATGCGAACTATCGGAAACACACCGTCGTTTTCGCCCGCCAATTTGGTAAGGTCGGGTGTTCGAATAGCCAACATTTCGGCCATTGGCCCGTCTCCGGTCGCTTCGAAACCGTGACATTGCCAGCAATACGTCCGGTACAAATCACTTCCCTCACTGAGGCGGACCTCCTGCGCTAGTGCAGGCCCCGTGACTAACAGTGCCAGTAAAATCCCTCGATAAACCTGCATATTCTCCTCCTGTCCGTCGTCAGGGATTTTGGGACAGATGGCCGGCTGAGCTAAGAGAGGATCTGGCGCATCTGTTTGGTTTGATTATGCGGCGGATTTGCGGTGAAGCAAGCGCTGGGTTTCGATTGTCTTCCGTTTGATCCTTTCTCGTTGTTTCAGAATGGTGTGGCCGCGCTCGAAGTAGACATCGGCCGGGGTGAGGTTTTGCAGGCTCTCATGATTGCGCCGGTGGTTGTAGTGATCGACGAAAGCATCGATCTGCTGCCTGAGATCACCGGGCAGGTAGTAGTTTTCCAGCAAGATACGGTTCTCTCGACATGCCGACGTGCGGGAATGAGTTATTGTGGGCCAATGGTACTCGCGGAAATGGCACGACTTGAGCGCGATCGCGATGTCCAGCTGAAGTTATTGCAGGAAGGTGAGCATGTGTTAGAGCTTGGCTCGATGAGCCGCAATCATTTCTGGTTCAGACGCCTTGCGATCGAAGTTGCCATAGCCGGACGCGACCCCACAGAGGCGAGCCGGCACGCTGAAGCATTGGCAGATTTCACTCGCGCTCAGCCTCTCCCGTGGACCGACCAATACATATTGTTGGGTCAAAAATTCGCTCAGGAACACTCTTAGGCTGGTTGCGTTCTGAGTTCTCGCTGACTGCTTCGCCTGTTCCGGAACTCAGGCTATTCACATCGCACAAATGCAGGCAGAACGTCTAAGGTACAAGCACCGCTGCTCCTTGCAGCTTGCCTTCCCGAAGGTGATCAAGCGCGTCGTTTGCTTTCTCAAGAGGATAAGGAATTACTTCCGTCCGAACATTTGCAGCTTCAGCAAGAGTAAAAAATTCTCTGCCATCCTGACGCGTAAGGTTTGCGACGGAGGCTATTGATCGCTCTTCCCAAAGATCGGCGTACGGGAAACTTGGAATATCGCTCATGTGGATTCCCCCACAAATAACACGGCCTCCCTTGCGCACAGACTTTAACGAAGCAGGCACCAAAGCTCCGACTGGAGCGAAAACTATAGCGGCATCCAATGGTGATGGTGACGTCTCCGAAGAGCCTCCTGCCCAACTTGCACCAAGGTTTCGCGCAAAATTTTGCGCGGCTATATCGCTATCTCGAGTAAAGGCGAAAACTTCAATACCCTGATGTTTCGCAATCTGGCAAAGAATGTGTGCGGCGGCGCCGAAACCATAGATGCCCAGTGTCTGGACCTTGCCTGCGAGTTTTAAACTTCGGTAGCCGATTAAGCCCGCACATAAAAGAGGTGCCAGGGAAACGGGGTCAGCTTTTTCGGACAATGGGAAAACAAACTTGGCATCAGCGACACAGTACTCGGCGTATCCTCCATTGATCGTATAGCCAGTAAACCCGGGGTGATCGCACAGATTTTCCCGTCCTTCGAGGCAATAAGAGCAATTCCCACACGTACGCCCGAGCCAGGGCACACCAACGCGCTGCCCTTCTTGGTGCCCTTCGACATTGGTCCCCAATCTTTCGACGCAGCCAACGATCTCGTGCCCAGGGATAAGCGGGAGCTTTGGTTCAGAAAGATCACCGTCAATAACGTGCAAGTCGGTTCGACACACGCCACATGCCAGAACTTTGATAAGCACCTGGTTGGCGGCGGGTTTCGGGGTCGGAACATTTCTAAGTTCCAGTTTTGAGACGGCATTGCCAAAAACCATTGCTCGCATAGTTTTCTTCCTCTGGATCTCCTTTGTTGCCGACATTGACGCAGCGCATTGCAGAAATTCTGAATGCGTCGGTACCACAGAATAGTATCCGGTCCGTTTGCTTTATTTTAGCGTACGGTAATCACCGTGCAGTCTGCACGCTGATTGACTTTTTGCGAAACGCTGCCTTGAAAGATCCGTTGAACCCGGCCCAAGCCGCGGTGGCCCATAACTATTGTGTCTGCACCGATTTCACTGGCCATTTTTAGGATGCCTTCATCGTAATCCCCATTGTTTACCCGTGTCGAAACGTTCTTCGCGCCTGCATCCTTCGCGCGTCGCGCCGCTCCATCAACGATTTTCTCGCCAATCACTGTGATGATACGCTCTCTGTCTGCGCGTGACAGGGGGCCCGAAAATACCGCGTCAATATTGGATGGAATGTCGCCCAAATGAAGCTTCACATCGCTTTTGACTTGCTGAACCAAGTGCTCGACCTCAGTCATGCGGCCCAATTCTTCAATGCGAGCGCCATGTTGAAGAACATGGCCGATAGTCATTGGCACATCCAGTCTGAGCGCTAGGTCTGTAGCGAATTCAACGGCACGATCAGCTGTTTCAGAGCCGTCAGTTGCGACCAAGATATTCGAAATCATGGCTTCCCCTCCGTTTTGAACGGCCAAGACTGACGGGTATCAGAGGAAAATGCATTGATGCAGGTCAATAGACTCAGTGAACTCGAAACTTGCGATTTCCGCCGTTGCCACCCTTTTGACCGAGGTTCGAGTGGTGTTGAAGCCTGGAGGTTTGCTGTGAAAAGCGGTTTGTTCAAACGCATGTAACTTCAGCTAAATCTGCAATTGGTTTTTGCTAAGATAATGCAAAGTCGACTATTATTTGATTGGGCCTTGATCAAGGATGCATAGTCTGTGTGGTTGGTTGAGGGTCTGAGGTTGTGCTGTCTGCGGACGCAAGTACCAGTCTGTTTGAAAGATTTCGCTTATGCCACAAGAGCCACCGAAACATCCCGGCAATGGGCCAAAATGGCCAGAGTGGATTTATTATGTTGCGCTTGTTGCCACGATGGGAACTTTAATTGTCGCAAGTTTCTTTGCGCCGCCTACCGATCTGACCGCTACGACGATTTCATATAGCGGCGTGAAAGAGATCGTTCGTGCGGGACGGGTTCGTTCGGCGGAATTAAGTGATCACAGCATAACGGTTCGCGCTACCTCTGCAGACGGGGATGGTGAGCAAGCTTTCCGGGCCGTTGTTCCAAGCCAGAGCGACCCGGATTTGTTGGCGCTGCTGGAAGATAACGGTGTTGATGTTACTGCGATTGAGCCATCTGGAACCTCGGTCTTCGTCTATCTTATTCCGTGGATATTTATCCTGGCCCTGTATTTCTGGTTTCAAAGACGAATGACGGGCGGGATAGCCGGCGGTCCGGGAGGTATTTCTGGTGGTCTACTCAGCGGTCGTTTCTCAAAACCAAACGAAGCTGGAAGAAAGGTAACCTTCGAAGATGTCGCGGGGCAGGATCAGGCTAAGCGCGAAGTAATAGAGTTAGTAGAGTTTTTACGCGACCCAGAGCGTTTTGCCCGTGTCGGCGCTGAGGTCCCACATGGGGTTTTGCTTGTTGGCCCCCCGGGGACGGGCAAAACGCTTCTGGCCAAAGCCCTTGCCGGCGAGGCCGACGTACCATTCTTTTCGACATCTGGTTCAGAGTTTATTGAGATTTTCGTCGGCGTTGGCGCAGGAAGGGTGCGTAAACTCTTTGAAGAGGCGCGTAAGGCTGCTCCCTCCATTGTTTTTATCGATGAGTTGGACAGCGTCGGACGTACTCGTGGAACAGGGCTTGGCGGTGGTCATGATGAACGGGAGCAGACACTGAACCAGATACTTGCCGAGCTTGATGGATTTAGTGGCCGAGAATCTGTTGTTGTGCTGGCGGCGACCAATCGGCCAGATGTGCTGGACCCAGCCTTACTCCGGCCTGGCCGTTTCGACCGTCATGTAACACTGAACTTGCCTGAGAAAGATGCCCGGCGGGCTATTCTTGACATACATGCAAGAAAACTGCCGCTTGAAGATACTGGCGACCTGGGTTGGATCGCAGCAGGAACGCCGGGGTTCTCGGGAGCTGACCTGAAAAACTTGCTTAATGAGGCCGCAATCGGAGCAGCGCGGCGAAGAGCTGATCTGATTTCTCGCAACGACCTTGATGAAGCGCGTGACAAAGTGATGATGGGGACTGTCCGCACTCTTGCGATACGACCCGAAGAAAGGCACCGTCTTGCCGTGCACGAGGCTGGCCACACCGCCGTTTGCTATTTCACGCCAGAAGCTGACCCCTTGTACAAAGTGACGATTATTCCGCGAGGTCACGCACTTGGGGGGACACACTCATTGCCGGAAGCAGAGCGTCATACCCTTAGTGAAACGTTTCTCAGAGATCAGATTGTTGCGTTGCTTGCGGGGCGAGCGGCAGAGCAACTGTTCTTGGGAACGGTCAGTTCCGGCGCTGACGACGACATCCGAAGGGCTACCGAAACCGCCAGACGTATGGTGACAAGGTGGGGGATGACCGAAGAACTCGGCCCAATCGACCTGCGACAAAACGACGACCACCCATTTCTGGGACGTACAATCGCGCAGCCGACGAACATAGCTGATACAACGGCAGCACAAGTAGACCGGGCGGTTATGAAAATGCTCATTGACGCCGAAGCCAGAGCAATTTCCACTCTCGAAGAGCACAAGCCCGAGGTCGAGACGTTGATTGCAGCGCTTGAAAAAAATGAAACTCTGGACTTCTCGGAAATTCAGGCCTGCCTGGATCCAGAACGTACAATTGAGCAGCCGCAGCAAACTCGGAGTTCGGTGACCAAAATACCGGCGGTTCCGCATAACTGATACCAAGATTATCAACCACTGTGTTCGCTGGCCACGCGGCAAGTGTTCAACTTCTTTGGTTCAGTGCATACAGCAAAGTCAGGCCAACGGTGCTTGAGCCAAATCAATGTGGCGCGCCACTTGAACAGCTACGGTTCTCAAGTTGGGAGGCCAAAAAGATTTCGATAGAATATGCCGAAATCTGTCAGCGGGAGCGCAGGCCGAGACCAACGTATTCGTGGAAAACGGACATTTCGCTGTACAAGGCGCCGCGCTATGCGAATTTCACAACGGAGAGTCTAGCCGACAGTCAATGGCAAGTGTGAAACACTGGAGAAGTAATCGTTTTCGCAAATTAACCTTGTGAACTGGGCAGCCTAGGCGATGAACAAACCTCAACCGACACGAGCAATTAGCGGATCCAGTCGCATGATCGACTTCAGCCCATTGGCTCGTCGGTACGCCAAGGCTAGGGTTTGGAGTTTGAATCGACAGAACCCCTCTGTTGTTCAATCGACGCTGTTGACTAGGCTTGTTCGCCGCGCGTCTAAAACGAAGTTCGGACAAGCCCATGGCTTTGACCAAATCTCCAAACTCAGAGACTACCAGCAGCGAGTGCCTATCCGCCAATACGCCGAGTTCTGGCAGGAGTGGTGGCAGGCAAGATACCCCGATCTCATCGACCAAACTTGGCCGGGGCGAATTCCGCATTTTGCAATGACCTCCGGGACAACAACGGGTCGCTCAAAATACATTCCATATTCGACCGAGATGCGGCGTTCTGCGGCGCGCGGATTTCTAGATCTTTTGTGTCACCACTTTGTTAATCGACCAGGCAGCAGGGTGCTGGGGGGCTCTGTGCTTGGTTTGACCGGCCCAACTGACTTGCAGCACGCCACTCCAGAGGTGGATGTGGGTTCCGTCAGTGCCATCACTGCAGGTGCAATGCCAAACTGGTTTGAGGGGCGAGTGTTGCCAACCCCCGAAATTGCCGGGATCGCAGATTGGGAGGAAAAGATCCGCCGTCTGGCACCCCTATCTTTGCAGAGAGATGTGCGTTTTTTGGGTGGTTCACCAAACTGGTTGCTTATCTTTTTGGACGAACTCGCAAAAGATCGGGACACTTCGGGAGTAAAACTAGTCGATTGGTATCCAAACCTAGAGCTTATCGTTCACGGTGGCGTAAATTTCGCTCCGTACCGGCAGCGGTTTGTGGCGCTGATGCAGGGAGGCCACGCAGAAACACGAGAGATGTACTCCGCCAGCGAGGGCGTATTTGCCTACGCCGACCGAGGCGACGGGGAGGGTATGCGCCTGCACCTGAATGGTCATGTGTTTTTTGAGTTTATTCCGGCGGAACAGCTCCATTCCAAAAATCCCGAACGGTACTGGGTTGGAAACATTGAAACCGGAGTTGATTACGCCTTGGCAATTTCAACAGCCGCCGGACTGTGGTCGTATATTGTAGGGGATATTGTGCGCTTCTTGGATCTCTCGCCACCGCGCTTGTTGGTGGTCGGGCGAGTGGAAAACGGGCTGTCCGTCTTCGGTGAACATCTGATTGAAGCGGAAATCGCTGAGGCAGTAGCTGTGGCCGCATCGAACACAGGGCTCTCCGTTGTCGACTTTAGCGTGGGTGCAGTTTGCGAAGATCAGCGCAATCGCCATCTCTATCTCGTCGAAGTAGAGGGAGAACCTCATCCGAATGCTGCGGAAACGTTCGCTGCAACAGTTGACAAAGTCTTGTGCAGCCAAAATGAAGATTATTCCGAGTTACGTGCAAGAGGTCTCGCTCTTTCAACACCAGAAGTGAGTTTCGTTTCCGCGGGAGGGTTCCTCAGATGGATGAAATCTCGTCGTGGCTTGGGCGGTCAGTATAAGGTTCCCAGGATCGTGATAGATGCCAGTTTGTTCGATGACATGTGCAAGGCGATTTTGAGCCAGTCAAACGAAGGTCAAACTCATGACGGTTGAGGTGATTTGGCAAGACCCCAGCTTACTCAGACTGATCACGCGATCGGATGAACCTTCGGCGGCAACCGTTGAATTGCTCGGACATACAGTCTGGGGGAGCCGATCCACGAAATACCGCATTATTGATGTCCCTAAAAAGTTGGCTCGGTTGCGTGACCCAAGTTTTTTCGTTTTGTCTGACGCCGGGCAAGAGCTTTGTGTTTTCGTTCTGGATAAGTGTGTGAAATTGTTGGCGGGGAAAAGGTGCCATGGTTTCCACTTTGTAATGGCCTCGACTAGGCCTGATAGACAGCATGAGGGACTTGCAGGGCAGCTGATTGAGCATGTTCGGAATTATTGCACCTCGACCGTCGGGTCACCGGGGTTTGGATTTGCCTATGTCGAAGAAACGACTGAATACTCGCTCCACCTATCGGATCAGATTGGTCATACGGTTGAGGCCAACATACCTCTGGCTCTTTTTTCGCGGTTTTTTCCGCGCAAGGATCCAAAAGTGGGCATGGTCCATCCCGAGGAAGCGGAACAGGTTTTGGCCGAGTTGGAGCAGGCTTATCAAGACCACGAATTGACCGACTTCCGCTCTTCATTCAAATCGGATGAGTGTTTTGCTGTAAGAGAAGGAGACGCGATAATAGCGCTTGCTCAGGCAGAACTGTTGAGGTGGTCGATCGTCTCGATGCCCGGAATCCAGGGGGCATTTTTTCTTAGGGTTCTCCCATATTTGCCTGGGCTAAATGGCGTTTTCTGTTTGCAGGATCTTAGGGTCGTCAGATTTGGAAATCTGGTCGTGAAAGAGGGACAGGAAGCAGTATTCTTTAAGCTATTGGAAGCCTGCTTGCATCATTACCAAGCCAAGATTGGCCTGATAATGCTTGATGAACGAAGCAGCGTTTTGCGTCGCATTCGAGAATGTGGAAAAATGGGTCTCTTATCTCATGCCACGTCAGGCTCAGCTAAATTGAGGATCGACGTCGTCGGAATGGGCGACGATATGATCGCGAAGTTGCGAAACGGTCCTGTAATGGTGAGTGCTGGTGACGTCTTCTGATCGGTCACTCGCCAACTATCTTGCGTCCCAGCGAACCGGGTATGATCTTGAAGAACAATGCCACAGCCTTATTGAACAAACCCGGGATACAGATTGGTTGGTTTTTTTCTACGGCGCGTATCGCGGTAGCCGCAACATCATTCGGCTCGCTCCACATCCACTTTGGGATCGGGACAGATTCTACGGTTCCACCTGCTGCGGCCTGAAACCCTGTGCGTGTAAAGCCGGGGCACAACGCGGTAACGTGCACGCCGCTTGGTTTCATTTCCGCCCGCAATGCGATTGAGAACTGAGCAAGGTACGATTTCAAAGGGTAGTACAGTGTTCCCCCTGCGTGAGGTGGAACAAATGCCGCCAGCGAGGATACGTTTATGATCCGCCCTGACCTTTTTTCCTGCATTGCGGGAGCAATAAAGTAGCATAGTTGGACTGGGGCCGCGCCCATGACTTCGATGGTTTCTCGATGCCTGTCCCATTCCACCTCACACAGATTTCCAGGAACCCCGAACCCGGCATTATTCACGAGGATGTCCACTTGGATGTTTTGCTCAGTCAGATAATCGAACAAACTTTGAGGCGTCCCAGGGATAGCAAGGTCTCCAACCCAAACTTGGACGTCTATTCCGTATTTTGATCGCAGTTGTGACGCCAACATTTGTAAGGGATCATTCCGACGTGCGACGATGAGTAAATTGACGCCTTCGGATGCGTATTCTTCCGCAAATGCCCGCCCAATCCCCGAAGATGCTCCTGTAATGAGCGCCGTTCTGTTGTCTAGCGGTTCCAACGTCACGCGCTCCTAAAGGTTCAGGGTCTCACGCATTTCGGCAAGACAACTCAGCAGGAAGTCAATCTGCTCGCGTTCGTGTTGACAAGTCATTACAAACCTGATGCGAGCCTGGCCGAGCGCAACAGCGGGGTAACGAGCATGTGGTGCGACGATACCGCGATGTCTAAGCAGGCGGGTAACCTCGGCCGCTTTTAGTTCGTCGCCAATCAAGGTTGGGACAATGTGTGCTTCGCTGCCAAGAGTTTCATACCCACGGGATTCCACTTCACGTCTGAAGTAAAATGCATTCTCAAGCGCTTTTTCGCGTCTCCAGGGCTCGCGTTCAGCAATGTCGATAGCTTCGGTTACCCCGGCTGCGATGGCTGGCGGTAATGGTGCGGAGAAGATGTATGTCCGTGCAGAAATACGCAAAAAGTCGATTACTTCCTGATCCCCGGAAACATATCCACCAACGCCTCCAAAAGCCTTTGTAAATGTACCCATTTGCAAGTCCACGTCGGTTGAAGCGACCCCGTGGTGTTCTAGGCTACCCCGACCATTAGCCCCGAGCATGCCGACCCCGTGTGCGTCATCGATCATCAGCATGGCGTTATGCTCGCGAGCCAAATCAGCCATCGCCGGGATTGGTGCTATGTCTCCATCCATGCTAAACACACCGTCGCTTACGATAAATTTGGATGGCATTTTCGACTCGCCAATTGCCTCAGCGAGGTGTTTCATATTCTTGTGTGGGAACCTGCTGATCTTCGCCTTTGCGAGGCGGACACCGTCTACGACGCTTGCGTGGTTCAGTTCTTCACTAAATACCTCCCAACCAACGGCGTCATTTTCTCCAAGCTTGTCTTGGCCGGGATGGCCAAGATGGGTCTCGGCCAAAGACTGGAGAAAGTCTACTTTCATAAGCGCTGGGATCACCCCGACGTTAGCCATGTACCCTGCCGCAAAACAAATAGCGTCTGCTTGGCCAACGAATTCGGCTATACGCTGCTCAAGCGCTCTATGAACATCGATGTTCGCTGCCATCTGTCGTGATCCACCGGAACCCAGCCCATAGCGCTCCAGCGCTTTCTGGGCAGTTGCTTTGACATCTGGGTGGTTCGAAAGGCCAAGAAGGTTGTTGGAGCAAAACAGCAGATGATCTCGACCGTCGACCCATATCACAGGCTCCGTCGTCGCGCTGTTTACGATAGGGTTGTTTGGGTACAGCCCTGAGTTTTGCACGAGTTTCGTCAAAGACTTTATTCGTGCGGCTGGTGAAGAAGCAGTTCCTGCCATCAGTCGAACCTTTCTTTCCAAGCCTCGAATTGTCGAGCAACTCAAGACGCACTCCGACAGGTTAACCCGCCCAACGTTGATTGAAATTGATTTGAATCATGGAGGTTTTGAACGCGATCTCAGAAGATGGAACATGTTTGAGAATTCGCCAACCAGCGGGGTGGATGTAGCGCTGTGCCAGACGATTCCCGAAGCATTCGAAGCAAGGGTCAACGATACGCCCGATAGCCCCGCCTATATTCAATTCGTGAACGGTGCCTGGCAGACACTGACTTGGCGCATGGTGAATGAACGGGTTGTCAAACGCCGTGCAGCCTTCGCGCAAGCTGATTTGCGCGCCGGGGATCGGATCGGGATTTTCCTACCGAACTGTGTCGATTGGATAGTCACTGATCTGGCGGCCATGAGCGAGGGGTTGGTAGCTGTTCCGGTCTACACGCGGGATAGTGTTGCCAATATTTGTCACGTTCTGCGCGACAGCGGTGCAGTTTTATGTGTGACCGACAGTATCGATAGATGGGAAGATTTGGGGTCTGAACGTAAGTCCTTGACCGTATTGAAACAAGTTTGGCTGGTCAGTGGGGAAGGGCCGAATAAAGGTCGAGCGATGGTTTGCCCCGACATAGAGATCGGAAGTTACAAAGAAGATCGAGGTGAATTTGGTTCGCCAGATGATTTGGCGACACTTATTTACACCTCCGGCACTACGGGGCCTCCTAAGGGTGTGATGCTAACTTACAAAGCGCTCCTCTGGAACGCGGCGACTGTGGGCGAAATCAATCCAATTTCCGAAAAGGACTTATTCCTATCCGTCCTTCCTTTGGCCCACGCATTCGAGAGAACCTTGGGCTATATCTGTCCCATGCTTGCGAACAGCCCGGTGGCTTTCGCGCGCTCCATTCAAGACTTGGCTGAAGACATGCGGGCTCTGCATCCGACCGTCATGCTTGCGGTGCCGAGACTCTTCGAGAGAGTCCATGACAAAGTGATTTCGGAAGCAGAAGGTTCGGTAATAGCCAGCAGGCTGTTAGCTTGGACAGAGGCAATCGGCTGGCGCCGTCGGCAAGTCGTTGAAAAAAAACTGCCGCCTCCTTCTATTGTGGCTAACCTTTATTGGACCCTGATCGGTAGACGTGTCAGCAGGCGTGTGCACGAAGCTTTTGGGGGGCATATTAGAATGCTGGTTTGCGGTGGTGCGCCTTTGTCCGCAGATACGTCTCGGTTTTTCGCAGCAATGGAAATCCCGCTGCTTCAGGGGTACGGACTCACAGAGGCTGGACCTGCAGTAACCGGGTCGACAATTGATGATCGTCGCTGTGACAGCGTCGGCTTCACGCTTCCGGGCAGCGAACTAAAAATAGGTGATCGGCAAGAACTGTTGATCCACTCACCGAGCGCTATGATCGGCTACTGGAATAACCCAGACGCGACAAACGATGCCTTCGATCAAGATCATTGGCTTCGTACAGGCGATGCGGCCGAGATAATCGATGAGCGTGTTTATATAAGGGGAAGAATAAAGGACATCCTCGTGCTATCGACCGGGGAAAACGTCAATCCAACGCCTATAGAAGCAGCTCTGGCTGCCGATCCTCTGATCGAACAGGTCTGTGTGTTGGGTGATAGCAAGCCATGGTGCTCGGCGGTTGTCGTTGTAAATGCACCGAAATTCCAAGCTTGGTGCGAAAAGACGGATGTTTCCTTAGCTAACCCAATGTCCGAAGAAGTTCGACGGAATTTGGTTGAATATCTAACAAATAGATTGGAAGATACCCCGCCCTTTGCCCGCATCCGCGACATTGTCATCGAGACTGAACCCTGGGGTCTAGAAAACGGTCTAATCACGCCGACACTAAAGCCTAAGCGAGCTAGAGTTCTAGCAAGGTATGAGAAAGCACTCTCAGATCTTTACCGCTGAGTACAAATTTCTTGTTGCGCCTAACCACCTTTGGCGCGCGCAATGCAGGTTCTTTTTGTCTAAAATCGGGTGGCAAATAAGAAAACGGTGTGAACTTTCAAACGAATCTTGTCCATCTTCATCTGACCCACATCAAGGAGTCGGACGGGACTCGAATGCTAAGATTGGAATGTTAAGTAGCGAAGCTGTTTTTCGCTTTTTGCTGCCCGCTCCAATAGCCGTTTTCGAAGTCGGTGAAAAAAGCGGAGTTGGTACCCATAAGGACACCGCCTTGTTTCAAATCTTAAAGGGCAAAAGACTCAATTTTAGTGGGCTTGAGACTATGAAAAAACTTACGGCAGTAATCCTGGTTGGCTCCGTGTTTTATTCGTTTCAGAGTTTGGCGGAAACAGTTCCGACACAAGGCGAAGATCTATTCATCGCACACTGCGCCAAATGCCATGGGGTTGATGCACAGGGAAATGGGCCTGCGGCGACGGCCGTGAAAACACAACCTCCGGATTTGACCAAGATTGCCGACCGAAGAAGCGGTTTTTGGCCTATGCTAGAAGTGATGTCAATCTTGGATGGCTATCTAAAAACAACGACCCCACGTGAGGACATGCCCGTTATCGCCGAGCTAAGCGAAGGCTCCACGGTCGAATTTGATACGGGAAATGGCTTGGTTGCAGAAGTTCCTGCCAAACTCATCGCGTTGACCGAGTACCTGGAGAGCATTCAATCTCCCAAGCCGCTTAGGTACGTGCCGTGAACACCTAGCCGAAAAAGACTTTTCTAGGTCGCCGGAGGCAAAGATGATTGTTGAAGACCAAAGCGAAGTGGTGGCTTTCCTTTCGGACCCAGCCACGTACGGCATCAATGAGAAAATCGACGTTATCGAAACACATATATCAATCGTATTTCTCGCCGGAGATCGAGCATACAAGCTCAAGAAGGCGGTCTATTTGCCTTATGCAGACTTCTCAACTTCTGAAATTCGGTCAGAGGCATGCGCAAAGGAGTTGCAACTTAACAAAATCACTTCGCCTGAAATCTATCTCGGCGTACGGCACATTACTCGAAGCGGTTCAGTGTTGAATTTGGACGGGCAGGGCGAGTTTGTTGACGCAGTTGTTGAGATGGTACGCTTCGATCAAGATGCAATTCTGGACAAAATGGCTGTGCGGGGAGAGTTGACCTCCAACGTAATGAGTGTCCTGGCCAAGACGATCGCCAAAGCTCATCAGTTGGCAAAAAAAGTCCAAGCCAATGGGCGTGAAAATATCGAAGCCGTCCTGGAAATTAATCATGCGGGGTTTCAGCAAAGTTCGGTGTTTTCCAAGGCTGAAGTTGACCTAATTGACGGGGCTTTTCACGCGGACTTGAAGCAGAGGGCACCTATCCTCGACAAACGCGCCGCGCGTGGTTGCGTTAGACTGTGCCATGGCGACCTTCATCTTCGAAACATTTGCCTCTTCGGCGGTCGCCCGAGACTCTTCGACTGTATCGATTTCAATGACCAACTGGCGACTGTTGACGTTCTTTACGATCTCGCCTTCCTAGCTATGGACCTTTGGCACAGGGATTTACGACAGTTCGCGAACCTCGTCGTAAATCACTATCTAGATATTACAGAGGAAGAAGACGGTTACCCTTGTTTGCCGTTTTTTATTGCTCTTCGAGCAGCGGTCCGAGCGCATGTCCTTGCGACCCAATCCGAAGACCCACACATCGAAGACGCAAACGCCAAGCGGCAAGAAGCCCGCAGTTACTACGAGCTGGCAATGTCTCTCTTTTGTGCCTCAAAGCCGCGCTTGGTCGCGATCGGCGGGTTTAGTGGTAGCGGCAAGTCGACTATGTCGATTGCAATTGCTCCTGCCATCGGATCTGCACCGGGCGCAAGAGTGATAGAAAGTGACAAGACCCGCAAAGCAATGTTCGGGTGCGATCCACACACCAAGTTACCGGATCATGCCTATGAGCCTGAGGTTTCGGATAGAGTTTATGGTTCAATGGCGCAGAGAGCCGGCTCACTTTTGAGCGGTGGGAGCGCGGTGGTGGTCGACGCCGTTTACGATCGCCCAGGCCGAAGGGAGGAAGCCGAACAGGTCGCGCGGGAAGCTTGTGTTCGCTTCGACGGCATCTGGTTAACCGCGGCGCCGGGAGAACTCAAACGACGCGTTCAAACACGGCCTCAATCAGCTTCTGATGCGACTCCGAGAGTGCTTGAAAGGCAGTTGCAAAAGCACTTGGGTCCGATTGATTGGAACCATATTAAGACCTCTTGTACGATAGAAGAAACGCGGTTGAAGATTTTGAAAACGTTGGCCTGAAATTGTCAGAAGAACTTGGCTAGAGGCGGAGCAGGGGGCTTTCGTAGCCTCAGCTTATGAATAAAAGATCGCCATTAAAGTACTACAAAACCAGCCCCGAGATCATTCGGCTGGCCCTAGGATCTGCGGATCTGCACCTTGGTATCTTCCGACTTTGCCAGTGTGACCTTAGGAATATTGATGGTCAGCACTCCATCCTTCAGGAGTGCATCGACACTGTCGGCATCCGCGTCCGGCGGCAGCCGAAAAGACCGGCTGAAAGAGCCATACTGCCTCTCGGAGAAGAACCATGTCTCACCTTTCTCTTCGCGCTTGGTTTGCTTTTCGCCCTTCAGCGTTACAACACCTTCATGAACACTCAAGTCGATGTCTTCTTCAGCCACCCCTGGCAGTTCGACGCTGATACGGTAAGTGTTATCCGAACCTGACGCCTCCGATGCAGGGGCCAACCATTCGGATATGCGTCCGGCGGAGATTATCCGCGCATCGTAGACCAAGCACCGCGCAGAGGTCTGCTTCGAGACCAAAGCGAACTATCCGAAGTCCGATCTCAGTAGGAAGCTTAATAACCAAACTATTGCTGATAACCCTTGAGTTTAAGGTTTTTGAGTATCAGCGAGCAAACGTCGAATATGAAGGCATCGACTGAAAACAATCGACTGTTGTGTCCAGAGAGAAGTGCGTGAATTACTTGCCAAGTTGCATCTAAGGCGACCTAATACTTTTCAACTCAGAAAGTCAGAACGACACACAATATTTATGGAGCCTCCGAGTGAAGAAGGATACCCATCATAAAGACCCTGCTCCAAACTTCTTAGGGCTCACGTTTTGGTATCAATTGGTCGTTCTTGTGTTCTTGACCATTGCCACGTTAGTCCTCGCTTCGTCTGTACTGGTTCCACTGTGTTTTGCGGCCCTCCTGTTCGTTCTCCTCACAGCGACTGCGGATCGCATTGGTAGATTCAAGATATTTGGAAGGACTGTCCCGAAGTGGCTTGCGCATTTGGCCGCAATTTCAATTGTGTTAATCGGCCTTTCGCTTGTGTTGTCGATACTATCTAGTCAAGCCGGTGAGGTTTCGGAAGCGTTTCCGCGCTATGAGGAACGGTTTACCAGCATAGTCGCAAAGCTGGTATCACTGGTTGGGCAAGACAACTATGCAGCCGCGATCAAAGCCTTGGAACAGATCAACCTGGCTGGGCTCGCGACGGGAGTGATCGGCTCTGCTGGGGCATTCCTAAGCGCTTTTTTCCTGGTGCTGCTCTATGTACCATTCATGTTGGTTGAACGTGTTCCAATGCGCGCCAAAATCAAGCTCGCAATCAAAGACAGGGAAGCCGCTGAAAAAGTTCGCCGCGTTCTTGAGAGCACATCCGAGAGCATTCAAAGATATGTTGGCATCAAAACGCTGGTGAGTGCACTGACTGGCTTGGGCAGTTATGCCGTGATGGCATCCGTCGGCTTGGACTTTTCTGAAACCTGGGCCGTTCTTGCATTCTTGTTGAATTTTATCCCGACAGTCGGTTCTATCGTCGGCGTCGCGCTTCCTTCCATTGTCGCACTGGTACAGTTTGAAGAAGTCGTGCCCTTTCTTGTGGTTCTGATTGGTTGTGGCGCGGTTCAATTCTCTGTCGGCAATATCCTGGAGCCAATGCTGCTTGGCAAAAGCCTGAATTTGTCGCCATTCATGGTCATTTTAGCGCTCACGTTTTGGACTGCGATCTGGGGCATTGCCGGAGCGTTGATGAGCGTCCCGATCACCGTGTGCATAATGATTGTGCTTTCGAATATCCCGTCTACGCAGCCAATCGCGATACTGATGTCCGGTGATGGGAAGATAAACAACACTAACGCAGTGAACAGCTAAGCGAGAGAGACGTTCGCCAAACTGGATAGCGGCTTTTTACCTGAATCTATGGGCGAGTGTATGTGTCAGCCCCGCATGTAACGTTCGAAACACCGTGCGAAGTCTGAGTTTAAGGAGAAACCCGCACTACTTACCGCTTGGGAAAACGAAGTTCAGCGCTTTTGGTTTAATTGAAACCTCAAAGCGTTGATCGATCATCGGCTCGCCGTCCAAATTCATATGAAACGGCTGTGAGGTTTCCAAAACCATAGATCTCAGACGAGAGCGCTGTACAACACCATCCTTGGGATCCGAAATATCCGGCAGTCTGCCAAAGGGTAGGTTTTCTGGCATTAAACTCTCAGCGGAAAGCACGCTTAAATCGAGCAACCCGTCGGACACTTCCGCTTCAGGCGCTACGTCAAAACCGCCACCTGCATAGCGGCTGTTCGCAATCGCGATAGCGGAAATGGAAACGTTGTACGGGTCTTCATCATCAATTGAGATTTTTGCGGGAACAGATTTTGCATCAGATAAACGAGCAAGCCCAAACAGTGTGTACGCGAGTCCCCCCAGTCGTTTCTTCATTTCCTTGGGTGTCGTTGCAGTGATCATTGCTCCAAAACCGCCGCTGGCAACATTCACAAACGGTCTGCCGTTTATGTATCCGACATCGATAGGCCGCGTGTCTCCCGATGCAGCAACTCGAACAGATGTAGCCAAGTCCAAGCCCTTATCACCATAAGACCGGGCGAAATCATTCGCCGTTCCCAAGGGAACAAGACCTAGCGAGACAGGCGACTTTGTCTTCAACTTCAAAACAGCACTCACGACCGAGTTCAAAGTGCCGTCACCACCGCCAGCGATTATCCGGGTTACCCCATCGCCCACGGCTTCTCGGAGCGTCTTCTTCAAGTCTTTTCCTGACCAAGGAATACTTACCCTAATGCCAAGCTCTTTTTCCAATGGGCGAACAGCAGCACGCAGATCGGGTCTTGCTGCGGACTTCCTATTAAGAATTAGCAGGGTACGTTTGGCCATGGTTTCAGCATAAAGCTCTCGTACGTTGGAGCAACTGCTTTAAAAGTTAGAAATGCAGGGGCGTTCAGGCAATTGAAACCTTATTTGTGCTAGCCAACCCCTAAGTGACGATAGTCAGCTTTGTCCGCATAGCGGGACAACACGGTTTGCCGACACCCCATTATTTTTGCAGTTTAGGTTGAGATTTCGACGAAACTTCTTTTCTCAAAAAACCAGTGGCAAGTTGATAGATGATGAGAAAGACAGGCTGCTTTTGCAAATCAGTGCTTTCATAGATAGGGGGATGCTAGTCGGGCGACCCCGTCTCGAACTTTTGCTGGAAATGGCCTGCCTGCGAGATCTTCGAGCGTTATTTCCCGAGCGCCCTCCGCCTTTTTGTTCACAATTGAATGCAACTGTTCAGATAGATACTGGCTGTAGCACTCTACATTGAATTCGAAATTTAGTCGAAGGCTGCGTGGATCCCAATTGGTACTTCCGACAAGCGCCCATGTGTCGTCGACTAGAGTAAGTTTAGTGTGATCAAATGGTGGCTTGGTCACAAAAACGCGGCATCCATGTTCGACCATCAAGCCAAGCTGAGCCATTGCTGCCCATTCCACAATCTTAACGTTGTTATCTGAGGGTAGAAATATCTCAACACGAACCCCTCTCAACGCAGCGACTGCTAGGGCTTCTACCAAGCGCGCGTCGGGTAAAAAGTATGGGCTCACAATTCGAATGCGGTCTCGCGCACTCGATAGTGCAGCAAAAATCAGTTTGGCAAGAGCTTCAAAGTCTTCATCCGGTCCATGTGCGACCCCTCTTGCCCATACAGACCCTTCTCGGTCGAGATGAGGAAACCACCCATTACCACTAAGTTGTTCTCCGGTCGAAAATTTCCAATCGGTGAAAAACACTTCTTTCATGTGGCCGACGACTGGCCCCTCAAACTGGAAGTGCAGACATTGGGTAGCTACAACGGGGTTCAGTCTTATGCAATGAGCCTCGCGTATGTTCGTTCCTCCCGTAAACCCGATCTGACCGTCAACGACGAGAATCTTCCGGTGATTTCTCAAGTTGGAAAACCTCTTTGATCGCCATCCGCCTGTTGGCAGAAAACTCGCGGCATTGACCCCGGCGTTTGACAGAAGCGTTACCATGTTCTCTTTGCTGTATTTGGCGCCGACACCATCGATCAGAACGCGGACTTCAACACCGCGTTCTTTGGCTCGGATAAGGGCTTTGAGAAACTGCTCTCCAGCGCTGTCGCTATCGAAGATATAGCTGAGCAACCCAACTGTTTTTTCAGCTTTGTCGATTGCTTCAATCATTGCCGGATATGCTTCGTCGCCATCCACAAGACATTTAACCTTGTTCCCCGGAAGTAACGGTTTGTCGGTCACTGCCTCGCCGGCGCGCACCAAGCCTGAGAAATTTGGGAAATGCTTCAGTGCCTTCTGCGCTTGCTCAATTTCTACATCAGAAATTTCGAACTGAGGGTTGTCGCGCATAGCATCTGATAGCCCAAGGCGAGTCCCCGCCCGGTTTATTCGATTGACCCCAAGAACGAGGTAAGCGAGTGGGCCGACAAAAGGTGCAAGCCACGCAAGTGCGGTCCACCCGATTGCACTTCGGCTATCTCTTTTGTTCAAAACAGCGTGTATGGTTACTGCGCATGCAATAACCGCTTGAGCAATCGTCAGTATCAGCGCGATATCGAAATTGGAAAACACAACAGAATACTCCGCAGAATGAGCGCTTATTTTCAGTAAGAATAGTAAAAATCTTGGTTCGCTCAACTAAGCCTGTTGGGCTGAATTAATGAGAGCTTCAAAGAACCTGCGAGTATTCTGAACTGTAGGATCGTCGAGTTTAAGCTTAGAAAAGGGCATCGAGTAAAAAGTGACAAACAGCGGTTTACCCCTATCTCAAAACTGCAAAGTCTAGCTTTGAATGTCCGCATTGGGCTGTCTGCGGTCCTTTGGAAAAAAATGCGGATGGCAGCGTTGTCCGCAGAACAGTCATTTAGCCGGCCTTCAACCAACGCCCGCTTGGGCGTCGAAGCCCAGCACTTCAGCTACGGTCACACCAGCCCACTCGCCGCCAGCCTGATCCGAGTAGCGCCGCCCCTGACCATCCAGAGCATGTTGCACTGCCAGCAGGTCAGCGACCGATACCCCATCGAAAGTGTCCGGCCATTTCCAGACCTCAGCAACGCCTACGCTATCCCCATTGGATCGCTGCACAGATGCCATGCGCCGCCAAACACGATCCCCAACAGGGGCGAGGTTCGCTTTGTCACGGGTCACGGCAAAGTAGGTGGACGGATCGTTTTGAACACCCGCCTCGGCCTTCATGTCGTTGCTCATCTTGTTGAGCACACGACCGGATCTTGCTGCTGCCAAGAGCGCCGTTGCACCGCGCCCGCTTTCAGTAGTTGCTTCCTCGCCGTTTGTCTTGCGAGTGTGGTGCACAAGTTCAATTGCACAATTGCAACGATCTGCCAGCCGCGCCCATTCCTTTGCCACAAGGTCGATTGCGCCGTTGTCGTTCTCGCCCACCTGATGCGACGACACGAATGGGTCGATAATTAGAACATCGATTTCGCACGCTTCGATCTCTTGGGCTAAGGCTTCCATTTCCGGCTTGACGATCTGGACGCCTTCACGAGTTTGAATGGCGGTGCTGAGTTCGCGTTCCCGGCCCGTGTCCACAAAGAGACGCCCTGAGATTTCCTCGGGGGCGACGTTGTGATGTTGCATGGCCGCGATGATGCGCCGGTTCATCTCGTCGCGGGGATCTTCAAGGTTGTATATCCAGACTTTTAGGCCTGATGCGGTCCAATCGCCCAGTAGGTCGCGGCCAGATGCCATTGCCAGCCCTTCGCAGATCGTCAAAGACGATTTCCCGACGCCGCCGGGTGCGACCGTCACCGATACCTGTTTGCGGATCAGGTGTTGCCCGTAGAGCCAAGGACGGGGCGGAATAGCGGAAGGGTCGCGCCAGACAAACTCTGTAGGCAAACGGTCCGACCGTTCTTTGGGAAACTCGGCTCGGTGCGCATCCAGTTGCACCGCCATCTCAGCAAAATCACGCATCACGCCGCTTGCCTCCTTTGTACATGCTCAAGGAATGCTGCCTGCCGCGCGGGTTTCATGCGCTTGAAGCTGGCAAGGCAATAAGCGTCCAGTTCTTCCGGGTCGGCATAATCCGCCCAGAACGCGGCCTCATCCATGAAGCTAATGAACGGGGCAGGGGGGTGTCCCGCACCAGTGCTTAGCGCCGCCTCAGCTGCATTTACTGCGTCATCACGGTCCAGAGCCTTGAGAGCCATAAATGCCAGGGCCACGCGCTGCCGCGCATCCAGACGTGCTCGCAGGATCACCGGAAGGCCGAACCACTCGTCAGTGCCATCCAGCCAAGCGGCATATCCGATGGAGCGGCAAACACGTTTAATGTTGTCGGGGATTTGCGTCGAAATATTCACAGCAGCACCCCCCAATGCATTGCCAAAATGGGCAAAGCCGCGATATCCTTACCGTAAGAACAGACGCCTTCCATAACGTCTTTAACCCCGGTTGCGATTGCCGTCGTGCCGGGGTTTTCGTTTGTCAGTTCGGCCTCAGCCGGTTTGACACTTTCGAGGTAAGTCTTTGATGTTTCGTCGGGGGTTTGACGCGCCCCGGTTTTGTAAGTGTTTGGTTTGCTTGAATTAGCGCCGGATTGAAAATCCTCGTGTCGGTGGTTCGATTCCGCCCCCGGGCACCACTTAAATTAAACAAAAACAGATGCTTACTGAACTTAGCGCGCTTACGCCGAAGTGCATTTTCGCCTTTGGGTGACAATTTGGGTGACAGCCGACGAGTTTTGCACCTGATTTTCTTGTAAGCGGACATTGATGGACACCGCAGCGAAGGACTGCTCGGAGCCCGAAGGAGACGTTTATGGTGTTGGCTCAGACGTACGCATCGGCGGGGCATTCAACATTGTCCCCAAAGACGAGCGCCGTTCAGACGTCCCGAGCGAAGAAGCGTGTGATCGTCGGCCTTTCCAAACCGTCAACGAAGTAAGGGCTATCAAATTATTTGAAAAATTAACTAGTGCCTTTGAATTCTCTTGCTTTCAATTTGAGGTTCATCGCACGGTGTCGGGCTTCTTCCTGAGGCAGTCCCGGCCAACTTGGTCAGAGAAGACTTATCCCTAATTGGATTGGCCGGGACTACAAGCTTGGAATGACCAGTTGCAGGCACCATGCCCATTTGAACAGCTGAAGGGAAGATGAAGACGAAGCTTGTAATTCGTATCTCTTGCCGTCATACACCAATAGCGACCGTTATCGCACCTCGACCAGCTGTCTCCATTGAAGGCTTCAGTCTCGATTGCTCTGACTGACGCCAAGGCCACCGCATTACGCGGGTGGCACAATTCAAAAGGAGACCACGGAATGGCCAATGGCACCGTGAAATGGTTCAACACCACCAAAGGGTTCGGATTTATTGCGCCGGAGGACGGCGGCAAGGATGTGTTCGTTCACATCTCAGCTGTCGAACGCTCCGGGCTTACCGGCCTCGCGGACGACCAGAAAGTGACTTTCGATGTCGAGGCTGGCCGCGACGGTCGCAGCAACGCGACGAATATCGCTCTTGCCTGAGTAAGACCAGGCGGGACGGCTGCGCTAGCTGTCCTGCCAAATAATTTGTATCCCGTGGGTGAAAGTTGTCGTTTATGACAGAAAAGAAGCAACCCTTTTTACCGAACAAACGGATTTCCAAAGACGAGCAAACTGACCGAGTAGCGCGCGAGATAATTAGCGATGAAAAAGCGGCTCGCGAGGAAAAAACCAAACGGTTGAAGGAAGCCCGTCTTAAACGCGATGCGGAACACTGCGTAGAAGACTGAGCTTAGAAAGCCGATGCCAATTTCCGCGCGTGGTGGACGTTGATCGTATTTATTGTTGGCCAAACGTAAGTTGCGCCTGATCACGTCCTACGGGACTCTACCGGCATGAAGGAAGACAAAAACAACAGCGAACCGGAAAGAATGAGCCAATTTGGTAGGGGCAAATAAGCTGCAATATTTTTGCGAAAGGATGCCGAGGCTCTCCTTGCGTCCCGATCACACGACTTCGCTCGAGGTCATGCGACCGGAACCACCCCATAAAAATGGTTTAGAGAATTATGAGGCTTGCGACACTGCGCAGGTATGAGGTCCACAAGCAAGCACAATTGTTTTTTTGAAAGACAGTTTTCCCGTGCAGACTTCACAATTTCAGGAGTGCCGGATGAGAGAGCAGCGTTGATCACGATTTGTGGCTTTCACTGCGTGCCGGGCTAGAAATTCGCAATTGGATTTCGCAAATTGACGTTCTTTCACAGTCTGGACTGTCCGCTCTTCGGTTGTTTGGATTAGCTTTCGCTAACGGCGGCTAAGTCCGCTTGGCAGACGTTCAGCAGATTTCAGCGAACGTCCGCTGCCGTTCAATGCAGACCTTCGGGCGAAATTTCTCGGAATGACCACCAACAATGACCGCTTTCCGTTCCTAAGCCGTCATCTGACTGAAAGACTCAGATGACGGCCTTGAGCACAAAGTAGACGTTCATCGGGCCGATCGATAAGTTATGCAAATTGAACTTTGATTGTTGTCGCAACATCGTTTTGTAAAGCACCTGGCATCTCGGTCGAAGCTAAATTGTTTCACATAAGGATCGATGCGTAGCTCGCGGCAGAAGCCTTATGAAGGCTATAGGCAAGCAAAACTGCAAGAACGCATATTGGGCCCGCTATTTCCAAAAACGCTTTGATAGTTGATTGTCTGACGTGCACGCAGCAAACTTGGTTGTTGGGATGCAACCGAAATAAAACCGCTTTCAGACTGTTCAATTCCAGTCGAACCAAATTCCTAAGACAGTTTGAAGAATTTTTGCTACGGTAGCGTATTGTCATTGCACTCGACTTTGCGTGGAGGCGTTGGTCCATTGAAAAACCCAATAATTAGAACAGCAGTCATTATAAGTTTATTCTATCCTGTTAGTTCAGATGGAGTTGCGGCGCAAACCGCAGAACAAGTTGAGACAGGCAACCGATTAGCGGCAGTTTTGAGGGCCGGCAGAAGCGTGGTGTCGAACAGCCAAGAATTGATCAACGATCCAGAAATTACTGACAAAGGCCTTTCCGGCGACGTATTTTACGAGAAAGTAATTGAAGCATACGTGGCAGCCAATGGAGAACCCCCGCTACATGACGAACTAGACCCATTGGAGCGTAAACTGACGGAAACGCAGCTCAACGCTATGGTCACGGTAATCGACACAAACCAAGAGTTAATAAACGCAGAGGGAGTGGCGTTCAAAGGATTTATTCCAGCGGTTTTTGCGCGATTGGTTAATGAACAGTTCGCGGATGAAATCGGTACATCTGCCACGGTCAAGGTAACGGCGCCTTCGGAACTTGTGCGCAATCGCATGGCCCGTCCCGACACTTGGGAAAACTCGGTTATCGAGGAAAAGTTCAAGGACTCTTCCTGGGTCGCAGGGCAACCATTCTTCGAAGAAACTGACGCTTCCGGAACACTCGCATTTCGAATGTTGATCCCGGAATACTATTCTGAATCTTGCCTTTCTTGCCACGGATCGCCAGCGGGTGAAACTGACGTGACCGGTTTTCCCAAAGAAGGTGGGCAACTTGGTGATCTAGCCGGTGCAATTAGCATAACGCTTTTTAAATGAAACAAAAATCCGGCGTGAACGACAGTTGGGGATGGGTGTCCAAAAACACTATTCCGGTACGCATCGGATCATTGTCTGCGCTATTGTTGGCCGCTTTGGTTGTTAGCACCATCGTGATGGTCTACGACTTGGCGCGTAACAAGGCCCGAATACAAGACGCAAATACTGAGTTTCACCGACTGGAAGTTGCAGGCCAGGCAGACCGTCATTTTGGGGAAATGAGGTACTGGTTGACGGACCTTTCTGTAAGCTTGCTGACCCTGTCGGAACGGCGCGCCAATGAGGCGAGTGCGAAGCTCAAAGGCAGCCTCGAACAACTCGCGGCTTTTGCACCCGAATCCGCAGCTAGTGTACAAGAGCAGGCAAATTCCTATCACGAAACATCTATGCGTGCAGCCGATGCCTACACTGATGGGAACAGGGTGCTGGGAAACACGTTGCTCGCTCAGGCTCGTGTCGCAAGCGACGAAGTCGACAAGACGTTGACACAATTGGTAGTAGACCTTTCTGAAAGCGCCGATCAAACCAGAAATGAAGCAACTGTCGCCGCCAGGGCCGCGATGAACCGAGCGATCATCGCATGTATTGTAATTGTGATTTTGGGAGCGCTTCTTACATGGCGTGCTCTGAGGTCGATCGTTGTACCACTGCATGCAATCAACATAGCGATTTCAGGCCTGATCCGCGGCGAACGCGATGTTGCGCTACCGCCTGAAGGCCCTGATGAGCTAGGCCGGATGTCCCAGGCGCTTAGGGCGCTTCGCGACAGTCAGGACAAACGACGCGAATTAGAAGAGGAGGCGCGTGCGCAGCGCAATACCATCCTGACAGCAATTGAAACAATTCCAGATGGATTTGCGCTGTTTGACAACGAAGACCAGCTCATACTCTTCAATGATCGGTTCCGCCGCATTTTCACACATGTGGAAGATGTTCTTGTGCCGGGCACGCGGTTCGAAAACATCTTGCGGCTGCAATTGGAGCGAAAATCAGTCGATACTAACAATATACCTGACGAAGAATGGATTAACGAGCGGCTTGCCCGACATCGCAGACCTGACGGGGATCGCCAGGAAGTTTTATTGGGCGGCGCTTGGATTCAGGTGTCGAAACGCAAGACGCCCGACGGGGGTACGGTCGCTGTCTATAGCGACATATCTGATCTAAAGTCTAAACAGGAACAACTTGAAGAAGCCAACGCGCAGGCGATCGCCGCTAGCTCAGCAAAAAGCCAGTTCTTGGCTTCCATGAGTCACGAGTTGCGCACTCCATTGAACGCAATCATCGGCTATAGCGAAATGTTGTCAGAAGATGCGCAGGAAATGGGTTTCGAGACAGCTACCGACGATCTGGAAAAGATCATGGCATCTGGGCGGCACCTGCTGTCACTCATCAATGACGTTCTCGACCTGTCCAAGATCGAAGCGGGCAAGATGGATATGTACCCGGAACGCTTTGCGCTTAGGCCCTTGTTGGACGAAGTTGCGTCGACGGTCGTGCCACTGGTTAGCAAGAATAGCAACGAACTGGTTCTCTCAATCGATCTAGATGACACTGACGAGATCGAAACCGATAAAACCAAGCTTCGACAAAACCTCTTCAACCTTTTGTCCAACGCTGCAAAGTTCACCGAAAGTGGCAGGATTGAGCTTATCGTCTCTAAACTTCAGAAAAACGATACGGATTTCTTTAGATTTTCGGTGCGAGATGAAGGTATCGGAATGACTCCGGAACAACGCGACAAGCTGTTTCAGGCTTTCGTCCAAGCTGATCAGTCTACTACACGAAATTTCGGAGGCACTGGGCTCGGCCTCGCTATTGCGCAGGAATTTACCCGCATGATGGGCGGAAACATTAAAGTTAGTAGCGAAGAGGGTGTTGGATCAACTTTTTCTTTCGAAATCCCCGCACGTTACGAAGCTGTTTCCGCTTTGGTTAGCGATAATAGTGAAGCGTCCCCCGAAATTACTTTGGGCCGTGTCCTGATAGTGGATGACGAAGAAGATGCAAGGAACGCAGTTGCTCAAATCGTGCGTGAGGAAGGGTACAGTGTTTTGACAGCACCGAACGCAATGGCGGGTATAGAAATTGCGCGCAAGCAACAGCCCGACGTCATAATACTAGATGTTATTATGCCTGAACGCGACGGTTGGTCGATGTTGAAGGAACTCAAAGCAGACCCAAAGCTGTGTGAGATACCGGTTGTTCTTGCCACGATTGTTGCGGATCGCGACATGGGCCTCGCCTTTGGAGCGATAGAACACCTGATTAAACCGATTGATCCAGCGCGGCTTGTCGCAACGCTTGACGCAATCGCCTCTGGACGCAACAAGGACGTTCTGATCGTTGACGACGATATGTCTACAAGAAACCTGTTTCGCCGCATATTAACGCGGAATGGCTGGACAGTGCGCGAAGCGGCTGACGGTCAGGGCGCGCTCAGCCAATTAGAGTCTCAAAGGCCGACACTAATGGTTTTAGATATCATGATGCCTAATGTGGACGGTTTTGATGTTCTTAAAACAGTTCGCGCGACCGATGGACTTGCAGATTTGCCCGTGATCGTAGCAACGTCAAAGGACCTCACGCGGGCTGAACTGGATTGGCTAAAGGCCCATTCAGGGGAAGTCATTCGCAAAGGCGATACGGGTCGAGGTGATCTCCTTGCTGCACTAAAGCGCCAACTAAAAGATTATTCATAGGTCGGAAAGTTTAAAGCGATGGCGAAGATACTTATTGTGGAAGACAACGATATGAACCTCGACATGCTGTCGCGCCGACTGCAGAGAAAGGGTTACCAAACCGTATCCGCTCGCGATGGTCAGGCGGGCGTTGAGCAGGCCCTTTCGGACAAACCGGATCTAATTTTAATGGACATGAGCCTGCCTGTAATCGACGGGTGGGAGGCGACAAAACAGATAAAAGCAAACCCAGACACTCAAGCTATCCCAGTCGTCGCTTTGACTGCCCATGCGATGCAAAGTGATCGCGACAAAGCCATGGATGCAGGCTGCGATGATTTCTATACCAAACCTATTGAACTGCCTGGGCTGCTGGAAATCATTGAGAAACTGCTGGACGGGTAGAATGGTATGGTTTCAAAGAACCGAAAAGACAAGTTGGCACTAGCTACCCGCATTTCCCAGAACCTCAAGGGTCCGTCGGAAGCGATTATAGGGTTTCATGGCCTTATGATCGAGGAAGTACGCAGAACTGGGCCACAGGCCGCGCTAGAGGATTTGCATAAGATCGGTATCGCCGCCAGCAACCTTGTTCAGATGGTTGAAGTTTTGGGGAAGGGTATGCACCAAATTTCCACCGACAAAGACGCTCAGGCAAAACTACGGCATGATTTGCGCTCGCCGATCAATGCAATAATTGGCTATTCAGAGATGGTCTTGGATGATTTCGAGGTTGATCTCGAGCCTTCCGCTTGCAGAGATATAAACGCGATCCTGAACGAGGCTCGTAAGCTGGCACTTAAGATAGATAACACCATTGATGGTTCAGACATTCAGCATATCGCAGAGGACAGCGACAGGGACGAGGAAATCGCAGCTGGTCTTGAACGCAGCCTTACGACCCAGGATGTCGATCGCGAAGTCTCGACTGGCCATATCTTGGTTATTGATGACGAGGCGGCTAATCGCGAAATCCTGACCCGGCTGCTGGAGCGCCAAGGACACAGCGTGCGGTCGGTTGGGTCAGCAAGGGAAACGTACGTGTCACTGAAGCGCGAAGGGTTCGACCTTGTTCTGTTGGATATTCTTATGCCTGAGGTTAATGGAATCGAAGTCCTCGAAAGAATGAAAGAACATCCGTCCTGGCGGGAAATACCCGTGGTCATGGTTTCGGGTCTCAACGAGACGGACGCAATCGCCAAATGCATCAGTGTAGGCGCTGAAGACTATTTGCCAAAACCTATCGACCCGGTATTGCTGCACGCGCGCGTAGATGCCTGCATGGAACGCAGTCGCTGGCGCGCAAAGGAATTGGCATATACGAATGAGATCAAATACGAACGTGACAGGGCCGACAAGCTGCTACATTCGATGCTGCCCGCACCGGTCATAAAACGACTAAACGATGGCGAGACAAACATCGCTGATCGGTTCGTCGGCGCCACCATAATTTTTGCTGATATCGTGGAATTTACACCGCTGGTGGCCCGCATGGACGCTGGTGACTTAATCCTCGAACTGTCAAAATTGTTTACTGCTTTTGACGACCTGGCCACCCTTCACGGAATCGAAAAGATCAAGACTATTGGCGATGCTTACATGGCGGCATCGGGTATCCCTTTACATCGGGAGGACCATGCCCATGCGGCAGTAAGCTTTGCGCGAGATATCCTCGGGACGATGTCTGACAGCGCAATAAGTAGCGCGGGCCTGCAAATCCGCATAGGCATCCATACCGGGCCGGTCATTGCTGGACTCATCGGTCGAAAACGATCAATTTATGATGTTTGGGGGGAAACAGTAAACCTCGCCAGCCGCCTCGAAGCCACAGGCAGGTCGGGGCACATCCACATCTCAGCCCAAACCAAAGACGCGCTGGGTGACCATTTGCCCAAAGCGGAGCCGCAAACTCATTTTGTTAAAGGAGTGGGCGAGATAACATCCTACTTCGTAGCTTAACCTTTGAGATGCGGCATTGTACATTGTTCAATTCGGCCGTTTGATAGATGCACTGATGAGGTCTTCGCAGACTTGTGTATGGCCGGGATAAGCAACGTCAGCTTTGGGCTCGAAGCGGTCATTCGCTGCGGGATGCATGAACGTCCGCTTTCGGGACTGGGTAGCGTATGGGTGACAAACACCTCTGTGGTTGGGTGTGGCGGCGTGTGGTCCGATGTGGCGGTTTGCACGTCAGAAACTCAACCAAGCCAAGAAGTTAATGTGGCTGGATGAGGCGGCTTGTGGCGGGATGTGGGTCAAACCAGACTGATTGAAAATCCTCGTGTCGGTGGTTCGATTCCGCCCCCGGGCACCATTAGATGTCTTGAGCAGACCCATCTGACTGGTCCATTTTGGATGTTAGTGAATCGTTGTCCCGTGATCCTCCGGGATAAAGGTTTCAAGTTCCGCGAAGCATTTGCAAGCACCGGAGCGATAATACCTTGTATCAGGTCACATTGCGGTCCTTTCCATGCCGAGACGCAGACGATGACTTCCTAAGTCATTTGATATGTTTGTCCCAACAAGCATCGCGCCTGTTAGAGTGCGCAAGCTTCGAATTTCGTACAAACTGGTACCCGCGGCCGGACTCGAACCGGCACGGCGTTTCCGCCTGGAGATTTTAAGTCTCCTGTGTCTACCATTCCACCACGCGGGCATAGTGCGTTTGGCCCATCCTGAGCCTGAAGAAACCACTAAGACCATAAGGCCATGAATACAATGCGCTTCCGCCTCAAATTGTGCCTTGGTCAAATCCAGCACGCCCTCAAGCCTAAGTTGCCGGAGCTAGTCGTGTGATTGGAACAACACCCGCCAATTCGCCAAGCATGCAGTTAGGGTGGATGCTGCTTGCAGCTCAAGTGTAAAAGTGTCCGGTCCTGATGATTGGGGTGGCCCGGACTTCCTCTTTTCGTGTTTGTAGATGCAGCAAGTCGAACAAAGTTGCCGCCATTCGAAGTCACAGTTAGAACGGGATAATATCCCCGCTCGCGATTTACCGCTATTGTACCTTTACACGGAAAACGCATTCCTTATTTTGCATGTTAAACGCTGGAGTTCCAAGGACAGGAGAACCGGAATGCCACTGACAGTCAGGGACATGATGGAGGCCGCCAACGCGGTGGTCGCGCGTATCGATTTTGCCCAAGCTACGGAATTGCTGCGCGAGGGCGGGTTGCTGCTGGATGTTCGGGATACGCCGGAACTGGAGAGGGCGGGCCGGGCGGTCGGGTCTCATCACATTCCACGCGGGATGCTGGAGTTCAGGGCCGATAGCGGGCTGCCAACTCATGATCTTGAATTGCGCATCGACCGGCCAATCGTTCTGCACTGTGCGTCGGGCGGGCGCGCAGCGCTGGCAGGCAAGTTGTTGAAGGACATGGGCTATTCCCGCGTTTACAACCTTGGGGGCCTTTCTGACTGGGTCGAAGGGGGCGGCCAGACAGTCGAGCCTGTTGACCCGGGAATGACCTGACCTGAATCAAAGCCGTACACATCCTGATAAACTAATATGTGGTCAGATTCCAAAATAGGACCACACCCAATGACGCGTCTTGCTTCGATGTTGTATTCACTGATTGGAGCTGCCCTGGCTGGCTCGGCCGTCATAGCTGTATTGACTGCTGGCCTGGTTACGACGGGCGCTATTCTGGGGGCCGCTGGCGCAGGATTTGTTGCCGCCATACCGGTTTCATGGTTTGTCGCCAAACGGTTGTATCAGGGTTCGATCTGATCAGGCGTTCAAAAAGGTTCTGACGGCCGCTTCAAATTCGCGCGGTTTTTCGGCGTGCAGCCAGTGGCCCGCACCCGGAATCTTCGCGAATTT
Organism: Ruegeria sp. K7; assembly: GCF_056531785.1. Classification (NCBI taxonomy): domain Bacteria; kingdom Pseudomonadati; phylum Pseudomonadota; class Alphaproteobacteria; order Rhodobacterales; family Roseobacteraceae; genus Ruegeria; species Ruegeria sp. K7. The sequence continues at coordinate 2,306 of NZ_JBQFMJ010000022.1, read as the reverse complement.
CGCGGCGGGGAACAGGGCGCGTATCTTGTCGCGGTGCTGCGGCAGAACATAGTCCGAGGCGCCACCAGACAAAAACAGGGCGGGCCCGTTCCAAGTGGCATCGAGTTCCGGAAACCCCATGATTTTGGGCATTTCGTTTGCCAGACCGTCCAGGTTCAACAGCCACCGCTGCCCGCTGACATCCAGTGACTGAGTGAAGAAGCTCTGCAACGCTTTTTCGACACCCAGTTCTGCCAGTTGCTGCTCGGCATCCGAGCGCCGGGTCACGCGGGACAGATCGACCGCACGCATGGCTTCGATGAACTGAATCTGACTGTGGCTGTAGGTCACCGGCGCAATGTCGGCCACCACCAGTTTACGCACCAGGGCACCATGCATCAGCGTCAGGGTCATTGCTGCCTTGCCGCCCATGGAGTGCCCGACGACGTCCACGGGACCGCCGACCTGCGCAATGACCTCGGCCAGATCATCGGCCAGGTCCGGATAACCATGCGAGGCGTCCCACTTGCTGTAGGCATGGTTGCGCATGTCCACTGCAATGACCTGTCTTTCGTCCGATAGCCGCCGCGCAATGACGCCCCAATTTCGGGCCGAGCCATAAAGCCCGTGCGCGATCAGAAGAGGAGGGTTCGAGGTCGGTTCGCCATGTACGATCGTGTTCAACATGAATGCGTGATACCCGGCAGCGAATGAAACGACCAGTCCCATTGTAGCCTGCCTCTGACCGCGCTACATTTCCCGGTCAGGAGGCGCCAATGTCGCAGGACACTGATATTCAGACCCGGATTGCAGGCACGATTACGTTGCTGCGCGAAAAGCTGGGTGTGCGGGACAAAACCCTGTTGGCCTCGGTCAAAAGAGCCAAACGCCGACTGCCTCGCCGGATCTACAAACAGGCGCTTCTGCTGGCGAATGCGGAACAGATGGCGGCGCATCCAAGGTTGCGGCGGGTTCTGGACACTCCAAAACTTGTCAGCGCGTCCGACGAGGTGCAGGCGTATCTCGGCAGTATTGATCTGGCGGACAGAAGATGGGGCTGGTTTCTGGGGATGCTGGGTGGACTGGCGTTCAACATTCTGGCGCTGAGCGCGCTGCTGCTGCTGTTTCTGTGGTGGCGCGGCCTGATCTGAAGGTAGGTTCTGAGGCAGGATTACCTTGCCAATATTGAACTAAGTCTTTGGCGCAAAAAAATGTTCCCAAAGCAGATGCGGCGCCACCGGGGCGCCGCTGCCTTGTTTTTTCGAGCCGATTACAGGTTCGGGTAGATGGGGAATCTGGCACAGAGGTCTGCGACCTCGGCCTTGACCTTGGCCTCGACCGCGCCGTTGCCGTCTTCGCCATTGGCGGCCAGGCCGTCGACGACCTCGATGATCCAGTCCGCGATCTGGCGGAATTCGACCTCGCCAAAGCCGCGGGTGGTGCCGGCGGGCGAGCCCAGACGGATGCCCGACGTGATGGTCGGCTTTTCCGGGTCAAATGGCACGCCGTTCTTGTTGCAGGTGATATGCGCGCGGCCCAGAGCCTTCTCGGTGGCGTTGCCCTTGACCCCTTTGGGGCGCAGGTCGACCAGCACCACATGGGTGTCGGTGCCATGGGTCACCGTGTCCAGACCGCCCTTGATCAACTGATCCGACAGGGCCTGCGAATTGACGACGACCTGCTTGATGTAGTCCTTGAAGGCAGGCTGCAGCGCCTCGCCGAAGGCCACGGCCTTGGCCGCGATCACGTGCATCAGCGGGCCGCCCTGAATGCCGGGGAAGATCGCCGAGTTCACTTTCTTTGCGATATCTTCATCATTGGTCAGGATCATGCCGCCACGCGGACCGCGCAGGGTCTTGTGCGTGGTGGTGGTCGCCACATGCGCATGCGGGAAGGGGCTGGGATGCTCGCCTGCGGCGACCAGACCGGCAAAGTGCGCCATGTCCACGTGCAGGTAGGCACCGACCATGTCGGCGATTTCGCGCATGCGGGCAAAGTCGATCTGGCGCGGGATGGCCGAGCCTCCGGCGATGATCAGCTTGGGCAGGTGCTCTTTCGCCAGCGCCTCGACCTGATCGTAGTCCAGCATGTTGTCTTCCTTGCGGACGCCGTACTGCACCGCGTTGAACCACTTGCCCGACTGGTTCGGGCGGGCGCCGTGGGTCAGGTGACCGCCGGCATCCAGGCTCATGCCCAGAATGGTGTCACCGGGCTTGATCAGCGCCTGGAACACGCCCTGGTTGGCCTGAGAGCCCGAGTTCGGCTGCACGTTGGCGAAACCGCAGCCAAACAGCTGCTTGGCGCGGTCGATGGCCAGGTTCTCGGCA
>NZ_JBQFMJ010000021.1:0-34267 GCF_056531785.1 Ruegeria sp. K7 | reverse complement strand
TTGGTTCGAACGGCGTCATGAGGCGGTCCGGACGGCTCTAAAAGCTGCACGCAATGTGTCTTCCGCGAACCCGTCCGATCCTTCTAAAGCCTTTCAGAGCATGGCGGAGTGGCAGCGCCATTCGGCGGAGCGGTTGGTTGCTGACGCTCAGGAATGGTTCGAAACCGTGGCCCGTTGTGCAGCATATGTCGCTGAAACCGAAGCTGAAGCTGTTGAGAAAACAGTTGGCGATGTTGCAGCCTCTACAAAGAGCGCGGGGAAATCTTCAAAGTCTAACCCTGTGTAGGGTTCCTGCCTCCGAAAAACCAAACTGAAATCATCGGAGCAGTAGCTGGGAGGGTCTTGTCCGAATAACTTTGCTTGAGCGGGTTAGGGGTGTTGAGTAGCTTTTGCCCATGACCAGACCTGCCTCTTTCAAGTACTTCAAAACCAGCCCCGAGATCATCCGCCTTGTGGTGATGTTATACATCCGCTTCCCGCGCTCGCTTCGGAATGTCGAAGATCTGCTGCATGAGCGAGGCATCAACGTTAGCCATGAAACTGTCCGGTAAGGCTGCGCTCAGACAATTGGGTGCTCTTGAAAAACAAGGGACGGGCAGTTGGCTAAACAACCGCGTCGAGAACTCACACCTCCCGTTCCGACAACGAGAAAGCGCAATGCAGCGTTTCAGGCGTATGCGAAGTCTGCAGAAAATCGTCTCGGTCCACTCCTCCGTCTACAACCACTTCAACCAGGAAAGATCGCTCGCAAGCAGAGGCTCTGTGGCGGTACATCGCGGTGATTACCGAAGAGACGGCTATCGGATTAAATCACATGGTCCTATCAGAGCTGATCCGCGATCTCGACCGGTCCCGGAAGTTCTTAACGGAGACAGAAACCCACGATTACCCGATGACGAGATTGATCGGCGAAGCCATGGACGCAGGCGTGATCCGAAAGGCCGATCCGACCTTCGCAACCAACCAGTTGCTGGCGCTCGTCAAAAACTTTTTCTTCTGGCCAGAGTTTTTCCACGGCGAGAACCCGACACCAAAAGACGTACTGGACGATTGCATCGCTATGTTTTTGGCGCACTACAAAGCAGACATTTGATCGGTCATCACGAACGGCAGGAAAGTCCGCATGCCGGTCGTTCAGCAGATTTCTGCGAACGTCCGCTGTCGTTCAATGCAGACTTTCAGGCAAAAATTCTCGGAATGACCACCAACAATGACCGCTATCCGTTCCTAAGCCGTCATCTGACGAAAAGACTCAGCTGACTGCCTTGAGCCCTTAGCAGTCGATCGTTCCCGCGACGGTTTCAATGGTATCGAGCGGTCTTAATTGAAGGCATAAAGACAGGCGAGACTATGCTTTGGCCTGCGTTTTGCTATGATCACGATATGCAACCAAGGGAAATAAAAGCAGGTCTGATCGGCCAAGGAATTGGTCTTTCTCGGACACCCAGAATGCATATCGAGGAGGGCAAGGCCCACAACCTCATTTACGATTACGAAACGATCGATACAGCACATACATATTCGAGTTTGCATGCTCTTCTGGATCGATGCGAAGCGGAAGGGTTTGCTGGGGTGAATATAACGCATCCCTTCAAGCAACTGGTGCTAAACGAAGTAGATGACGTAAGCAGTTCGGTGCAAAAAGTTGGGGCTTCGAACACCGTTGTCTTCAGGGACGGAAAGAGGATTGCCCACAACACGGACTATTGGGGGTTTGCAACGGCGTTCATGCAACACTTTGGTCGAGTGCCCAAGCGAAGTGTTCTACTATTGGGCGCCGGGGGCGCTGGGTCTGCCATTGCCCATGCTCTACTGGAATGCGGTGTAGGCAAGGTCTGTATTTCTGATTCTTTGCAGGAAAGTGCAAATAAGTTGGCAAAACGGGTAGAACACAATTTCCCCGGAAGCCGAGTTTCAGTCTCTAAAGGTCCAATCACAAGTGCAGAAGAATTTGACGGTATCGTTAATGCAACACCGGTTGGCATGGATACACATCCCGGCATACCACTTCCGATAGAGATGGTACGAGCGGATCAATGGCTCGCGGATATCATCTATTTTCCAATTGAGACACAGTTTCTGGCGCAGGCCAAAGCCAAAGGATGCCATACGATGAACGGCGCAGGAATGGCGATTTTTCAGGCCGTGCGGGCATTTGAGCTATTTACCGGTCGAAAGGCAGTTGCAGAGAGGATGCAGTTCACGTTCGCGTCATTCTTTTAGAGAGTTAAGTAACGCGGCTTGAAAGCACTTACATTGGGATGACTTTGTTCGGATCGAGTAACGGGTTTGTCCGCTTGGCAGACGTGCAGCAGATTTCAGCGAACGTCCGCTGTCGTTCAATGCAGACCTTCGGGCGAAATTTCTCGGAATGACCACCAACAATGACCGCTTTCCGTTCCTAAGCCGTCATCTGACTGAAAGACTCAGATGACTGCCTTGAGCCCAAACCAACCGATGTTGCTGAAAGCACCAATGTCAGCGATGCGCAGAAAGCAGACTTTGCAAAGTCTCGCCACAGCATCAAAACGGACGCTTATCGCTGTCTCGGATGTTGCGGGATAGAGGCCCAAAAGCGGTTATTGATCTTTTGTACCGCCTACCCAAGCCGCCTTCGCGTTTGGATCGCAGAGCAACAGCGTCATCTCAACTTGTCAGATTCTAAGCTAGACAGGCTCGATTTCTCTGTTGCCCTCCACCGCATCAAGACTTGTATCGTGGGTACTCGAAGTCCATATACACAAGGCTTACGTTTTTCTTTTTCGACCTGCTGTCTCCTCAATTCGGCGTTCAGTCTTTCGATTCAGACCGACCACGCCGAGTAGCCGCAATAATGCGGGCGGCAAGTATTTGGAGACTTCCACCATGGCAAATGGCACAGTAAAATGGTTCAACTCGACCAAAGGTTTTGGCTTTATCGAGCCTGAAGATGGCAAGCGCGACGTGTTCGTACATATCTCAGCAGTCGAACGTTCCGGCCTTAGCGAATTGAAAGACGGTCAGAAGGTTACTTTTGACGTCGAAGCTGGTCGTGACGGACGCGAAAGCGCCGCTAATCTGGCCCTCGCCTGACCTTTTAAGGGCACCCTTTTCGGGTGCCCTTTTGAACAATGGGCTACTATAAGCCGTTGGAGAACAAGTAACTTGCAACCCAAAGACTGGACGCGGGTGCTCGCGCAATACCGTGTTGCCGATGCGAAGCGCAGTGTTTTTGAACTTGCGATCACTGTTGTTCCCTTATTCGCGCTATGGGCCCTAGCGTGGTTTGCGTTATCTTTTAGTGTCTGGATCGCAATACTACTGGCCATCCTGAATGCCGCGTTTCTGGTCCGTATCTTTATCATTATGCATGATTGTGGTCATGGATCCTTCTTTAGAAACCGTACCGTTTGCAATTGGACAGGCCGGGTTTTGGGTGTCCTTGCGCTGACACCTTATGACGTTTGGCGGCAAAGCCATGCGATCCACCACGCCTCAACCGGTAACCTTGATCGGCGTGGTATGGGTGACATCCCTACATTGACCACTGAAGAATACCTGAAGCGGAAGTGGTTCGGGCGTGCCGCTTATCGTCTGACCCGGAATCCCATCTTCCTGTTCGGTGTTGCGCCGGTCTATACGTTCTTCCTTCAAAACCGCTTACCTCTTGGTTTCATGCGGTCGGGCTGGCTGTATTGGGCAAGTGCGATGGGAACAAACGTCGCGATTGCAGGGTTATTGGCTCTGGTTTTTTGGGCCGGAGGCATTGAGGTTTTGGCGTATGTTTTCCTGCCAACCATGATTGTCGCATCATCGATTGGAATTTGGCTTTTCTACATTCAACACCAGTTTGAACACACGACCTGGGAGCGGGAAGAAGGGTGGAATCTTCAGAACGCCGCATTCTATGGAAGTTCTCACTATGCCCTGCCTGGCATCCTGCGTTGGTTTTCTGCCAATATCGGCGTACACCATGTTCACCACCTTGCCAGCCGCATACCTTTTTATCGGCTAGACGAAGTTTTGCGTGACCATTCTGAGTTGGAAAATTGCCAGCGTATTACTTTATTTGATAGCCTTCATTGCGCACGATTGCATCTTTGGGACGAAAAAAGTCAGCGCCTGCTGACATTTTCCGAGGCTTTGTCAAACGCCAATCCCAATAGGTATTTAGTGTAGTCTGGCGCGTACCAAATAGGCTTCGACCGTATCACCGCCCAAGGCGCGGATGGCTTCTATTCGGTGAAGGCCTTCAATCAGCACGAACCTTTTGTTGTCAGCGCGTATCTGGATCGGGGTCTTCTGGCCGTTCTTCAGAATATCTTCGGCCAGTGTCAGAACTTTTTGTTGATCAAGCGTTTTCGCCCGTTTCACAGGGACATAGATCAGGTCGAGAGGATATGGTCTTTTTTCCAACATTAGCTACGTGGGCAACCTTTCGTGCATTTGTTCCGGTTCGGAGTTCGCTTCAAAAAGCAGGCGGTGGAACGCACGTCATAGAACCGAACGAACAGCATCGCGCAGTTCCCGATGCATGATCCAAGTCGCTGGTTCATCGTCACTTTCGATATGAGAATATGCCAGGACCTGTGCAGCGCCATCATTCTGTGCCGATCCAGCTTCGGGAAGTTCGAGTTCCAAATATTCTGCAATCAATAGTCCGATTTTCTTGAAGACCTTGATGGAGGCCTCGCGCGATTTGTAACCGGCCGCCTGAGACAAGTGACCAATGGTCAGACCTTCCTTGCCTGCGATTGTAAGTGCTTTGAGCATTGTGACCTGCGCAGGGGTGAGCCTGATCTGTCGTAATGCCTCTGCATATTCTCTTTCACTGGGAACGAAGGTGCCGGAGTTTCCCTCCATACGGCGTTGACCGCTACGCTTCCTTTCTCGTTCTTCGAGAATTTCTTTTAAGGCTTCAATGGCCAATGCTGGTGTTTCGCCAACTGCATCGGCAATCATTGCCTGCGTTTTAGCCGGTGGCTTGGGAAATGCGCGCGCAACGCAGTTACCACTCAGAATGCCAGCCTTAATCAAGTATTTTCCAAACTCTTCTTCAATCACTCCTGATACGTCAGCGTTCCGCGACTTACGAATACTGCGGTCCTGAAATGCTCTTTGTTCCAAACCACAAGCTGATACCTTTGAACCGGGAAGGGTTACTTGAGGGGCATTTTTACGCATCAGAGAAACACCACTACAATTATGGCCGCAACAAACACCGCTAACGCGATTGACATCTTTACTCTGTAGGACCAGCGATGCGCTCTTTCGGCTCTGAGCATTTTGCCCAGGTTTTCGTCAATCGAGTTATGGTTCACGGCTTCGTCCTTCCGGAATTGTCAGGCGGTATTGATTTCCATCAACCTATTGTCGCGGCACATTTTCGGTGCACTTATCGTTCTGTCGTGTGAATGGCTGATTGCAATCCCAACCATCACCTCTTCGATTCAAGTGAGCATTTGCAGGGACAAGGATCGCAACGCACCTGTCCTGGTTTGAGCGAAAGCCACGTTCACATTTCCATCCAGAATAGGTTTCAGGTGCGAGGTATGCATGCTGTGGAATTGCCACCGGTTCGCAACCGCTCTCCGTTGCTCTGAAACCTCTGAGGCACACCCAACCATCCGCGCTGTTTTTGTCAGTCAGGCGGCCGTTGCTCGGGACACTAATCGCGACACAATCCTGGTCTTCCTTACGAAATCCCCAGTTGCAGTGTATTTCCAGCACGCCAAACCTAGTTTCGACGTACCCATTTTGAGGTGAAATTACTTCTTCACATTCTTCTCCGACACGCTGGAATAGCCGATTGCACTCCCACCGATCTCCGGTTGATGCAAGATAGGCATTTTCTGGAACTCTTATTTCCTCACAAAATTCTCCTACACTCTGGAAACCATGAGTGCATTCCCAGCCACTGCCGTAGGAGCTGCCCGTCAAATATGCGTTTTCTGGTACGTCTGTTATTTGGCAGGATCCGTTCTTGTTTTCGAAACCTTCGTCACAAATCGATCCGTCGGCATTGCCTGCGACTTGGGCAGGAAGCTGCGTTCCTGAGAGCAACACCAAGAGTGTCGGGATCAGGCAAAGAACGCGGTGCGAAAACACGATGAATGACTGATTGAAACGGAGCCTGAGACCTGATCTATCGGGCATCGAGCACGCAATTTATGTGCCATGTGCTGTTCATACGGCGCCTTCTTTCATGGGTCACCCGAAGACCGGTGCTTGTCAGGTGACAGTTGCGAATGCTAGCGAGGAACGAGCTCATAGCGAAGACCCCAGCGAAACCCGTTCCAATGCTGGGGCACATGCTACAGTTAGTCTGAAGGCCATTGGATCATCGAAGCCGGCAGCATCGCGGCGACGAATATATCTTTCCAATACACTCTTGTGGTTCCTAGCCTGTGAAGAGTCAAGGACGCACCCTCGTCACAAAGCGTGTGCTACGGAGATGTTAATTTTTGAGAGCAGTGAATGACTAGGTGGCTTAGAGAATAACTGAGAGGAAAAATTCAGCGTGATACCACCTTTGAAACGGAGCTATTGACGAACTGGCAGAAACTGAGTTCTGTGATGCTCAGTGCAGCTGCACGCACGCATTGCGCTGAAAGTCTGCTTCAAAGGCCAATTTCGGGCACTAGGGCACAATGGTGAGACAGGAATTCTGGGCACATTGATACCGCAGTGTGATCGGCCCATTGCCAAAGTAAATTTGAGTTCTGTTCCTAGCCTGACAACGAGACCAATCGTGTCCACGGCTGGCAAGCAAAACGAAGCGAACCGCACGGGTATCGTTCAAATCTGTTGTCGAAGTCGAGTAACTGTTTCTTTCGGATGGGCATCCAGTAGCGCGAGGAGCTTAAACGCAGGTCCTCCGGGGCGGCGGGCTCCGTTCTCCCACAGTTTGTAACCGAGCTCGCTCATCCCGATAAGTTCGGCCATTTCCGCCACGGTCAATCCGGCCTTTTCGCGGACTTCAAGCGGTGTAGCCACGGGCTCGGAATTGGTGTCCGAACGGGCGCCTTGCGCCGGATCAACGGACACAAGGCTGGGATCCGGTCCTGTCATCATCTGCTCCCTGTTATTGTCGTTTGAGGCATGGCCATAGGTCATGCCTGAAGTTCGCATTTGCGCAGATGTCAAAGTCTGGCGCGCAGGCGTTTTTCAACAGTGCTCAGCCTGCGGGTGGTCTGAGTCATATCCGTCCGGAGGCTCCGAATTTCATCAAGGATGCCTTGAATATCCTCCGATCCGGAAGTGGTATCGGTTGGTTCAAGCACACCTTCCCCCTCACCGCTCAGAAGCCAAACCAGAGAGACCCCAAGAATGCCGGACATCATCTGCGCCTTGTTTGCACGTGGCTCGGCACGGTCTTCTTCCCATCCCTGTACGGTCTTCAGTTTGACGCCCAGGCGACTGGCAAGCTTCTTTTGCGAGTATCCAACGGCTTCGCGCGCGGCGACGATCCGGTCGCCCAGAGTTGCCGCTTCATCACCGTAGTATGAGGTGTCGTTTGATATAGTCGTGGCTACGTTCATTCTGCTCTCTCACTTTGGTTGAAAATGTTGTGGCGCGGTCAGGCCGCGAGTTCGCTACGATCCGCAAGACGGATCGTCACAAGATTGCTGTTTTCATGACGGCGATATGGGGTCAGCGCCTGCGTGATGAAGGGTTGGATATCCATCCGGGACCGCTGCCACCGCGCAAACCTGCGGAACAAAGCCCAGGTGCACTCGTCGCTGGACGTAATCACAGTCTGAACACGGGTGACATCGGTGCAGACGTCCCCACGCATCACCTGCCCCAGCATCAGCGACGCAAGACCCTTGTCCGCCTCACCCTCTGAAACGCCGACCCGCCAGATAAACAGGGTTTCCGGGTCATATGGCAGAACATAAGCCAGTATCGCGCCAACCAGGTCTCCATCCAGTTCTGCAATAACCGAGAATTCTTTGTAGTCATCAAACGCCGCCAGTTCACCAAGCAGATCACCAATAGCTTGCTGATCCCCGGTACTGGCCAGCAAAGACACAGCTGCACCGTCTTCCGGCAAAGAGGGACGCAAAACCGGAATAGGTTGTTCGAACAACTCCAAAGAATGCTGCATGTACTGCTCCATCAATAAACTTTGATTAGCTAAGTAACACAGCGGCATCAAAACTTCAAAAGGCGAAGCAAAATTCTACCGAAACGTCATAAATATACCTATTTTTGCGATATTTTAATTTGTAAGGCTAATTATATTGCGCTCCGTTAACGCTTGAGCAATCAATACAATTTTGACAATCTCACTCCATTCGAATGCGGAGTAGATACATGGATCGTATCGACAGCAGCCTTGTCGCCCTGCGCCGAATCCTGCGCGCCACCGAGATGTCCGGCCGGGAACTGGCGCAATCCGCCGGGCTGACCGCGGTCCAGCTTCGTGTGCTGCAAGTGATTGGCGAGACCGGGCAAACCACGGCCAAAGCAATTTCAATGCGTATGCATGTCAGCCAGGCCACTGTCACAGCGCTGGTGGACAAGCTGGTTTCGGGCGGCATGGTTGTGCGCGAGAAATCCATGACCGACCGACGGCAGACCAATATCCTGATCACGGATCAAGGGCGGCAAACTCTTGAGGACGCCCCTGATCCCCTGCAACAGCTCTATGTGCAACGGTTCAAGCAGATGGAGGACTGGGAGCAGGCAATGCTTGTTGCCGCGCTCGAAAGGGTTGCAACGATGCTGGACGCCGAAGATCTTCAGGCCGGCGCGATCCTGACAACTGGCGATTTGAACAAGACGGAATAATGGGCCGGATTTACCGACCCCTTCGCGTACCTTTTTGTTGAGGCTTTTATCAAGAAAGGATTTGGCGGCCCGAACGGACCCGTCGTCTACTTGGTCGATCTTTCATTGCCACATATTCATTGCGCGCTAGCGGCCAATCCCTACTTTTAGAACGACAGCTCCGCTTTGGGCTGCCTCCAGTCGTAGATGTAATGGCGCGAACGGCGACACTAAGACCGATTGGCTCATGAGACAGAGCGAGGAAAAGATTGGCTTCTTAAATTCTGGACAAAAATGCGGCTCGGATAGTTTGCTTCATAGCGTCTAGGGGCAAATCCGAATTATGCATGACCGTACAAGAGCGGCGTGGGAGGATGGATATGATGACAAACAATTGACCTCGTTGGTCGAGCATATGATGGATGCCTGATGCCATCGGGCGCTTATGTCAAAATTTGTTGTTCGACTTGGACATGCAATACACAGCAAAGTTGCTTAAATGGTATTGCTAAGTTTCGTCGCCAATGTCCGCTTCGGGCTGACTGCAGTCATTGCCGCCAATAAGACGAATGCCCGTTAGGTCCGCAAGCCGGTCGTTGCCAAGATTTAGGAGAGCGACCGCTTTTGGTTATAGCGGTCGTTCCTATTCGAAACTCCGAGTTTTAGGGGGTGAACGTCCGCTCAAGGCCGCTTTTCGGTCATCTGAGTAAATACGTCAGGTGACTGCGTTGAGCCCAAATCGGACGCCTAAGGGCATCCACCTGGTCATCTTTCAGAGCTTTCACATTCCGAAGCGATAGTGGGAAACGGATGTACAGCATTACAGCAATGCGGATGATCTCGGGACTGGGTTTAAAGTATCTGAAAAAAGAAGGTTTGGTCATGGACAAAAGCTACGCAACCGCTCTGCCCCGCTCAAGCAAAGTTAATCTGACAAGACCCAGATGGCAGGACGCCTATGCTTGCTTCAGACCAACCAAATCAGAATAAGATCGCTCACCGCGAGTAATTTGCCGTTTGAGCGTGTTCACTGCTGCTTTTACTTTACCCTCGCCGAGTAGCGATGTGATCGCTTGATGTTCCTTAAATGATTTCGTCGTTCGATCGGAACGCTTGGACAGATGCGTCCGCATAGTTTGGACGATATCACTGACTTTTTGATATCCATCCCGCAGGTAACTGTTTCCGCAGGACCTGAAAAACGCGTCGTGAAACTCGGCGTCAAGTTCCAAGTACTGCTCGAATTCATCCGCTTCCTGCGCTTCTGACATCTTCGAAACATTTGTAGCCAGCTCATTGATCAGAACCGACGGGTTCTTTTCAAGCGCCTGCTCCAAAGCTGCAGATTCTAGGATGAGCCTATACTGACAAAGCTGCACCACGTCCTCTTGAGAAAGAGAGAATACAAAGGCTCCTCGATGAGGAAATATCTGAACGAGCCCCTGAAGATTCAAAGCTGACAGAGCTTCGCGAATCGGAGTTTTGCTAATGCCCATGGCATTTGACAGCTTCACTTCCGGCAACGATTCACCCAATTGAAACGTGCCATTGATAATGCCTTTTCGTATGTGCTCTTCAGCAGTTTTACTCAACGAATCCGGTCGCTTAATCTGCAAGATCTCGGTCATTTTCACTTTGTCCTATTTCGTCTCTCTAACACAATACCACATGTGAGCTTGATTTCTATATTATATCTGATATCTCAGATAATAGATCGAAAATAACTAAATCCATGGGAGGATACCTTGTTCAAGAAATCAACATTGGCGCTTGGCGTCGTCATGTCAGCCGGGCTTGCTTTTGCAGCATCCGCTGAAACAGTCATTAAGGTTGGGCATGGCGCAGCAGAATCGTTTCATATGCATCGCGCACTACTGAAATTTGAAGAACTGGTCGAAGCTGGCTCGAATGGTGAGATCGACGTACAGATATTCCCTTCATCGCAGATGGGCCCTGATCGCGAGATGATCGAAGGTGTTCAAACCGGCGTTCTGGAAATGGCAATTCCTCCTTCCTCTTTCTTCGCGGGCTGGGATCCGGCTTTTGCAGTAATTGAACTGCCCTACATGTATTCCTCCAAAGACATAGCCTTTGATGTTCTTGATGGTGATGCTGGTGATGGCATGCTTGCACGGGTCGAAAACCAGGGATTGGTAGGTCTTGGCTGGCTTGAATTGGGTGTACGCAATGTGACCAACAATGTCCGTCCGGTTGCAACCCCTGCAGACCTCGAGGGTGTCAAACTGCGTACCATGAAGGTTCCGGCGCATGTGGCGACATTCGAAACGCTCGGGGCCAACCCGACGCCAATGAACTTTGGTGAGGTCTATTCTGCTCTCCAGCAAGGCGTGATCGACGGCCAGGAAAACCCACTGGCGATCATTACCTCACAGCGTTTCTACGAGGTGCAGAAATACCTTTCGACCACGGGCCATGTCTTTGCCGTCTATATGCCCGTCATCTCCAAACCGTTCTTTGACTCGCTGTCCGTAGAGCATCAGCAACTGGTGCGGGACTCGATGGCTGCCGCACGTAACTATCAGGCCGAGTTGGTCGCCAGCGAAGATGCAGCACAGCTGGAACAAATCCGGGCCGCTGGTGTCGAGGTTCTGGAACTGACAGCAGAGCAGCGACAGGCCTTTGCCGACAAAACCGAAAGCGTCCGTCTGCAGTATCGCGACGAGGTTGGCGCCGAAGCCTATGACGACTGGGTAGCAGCGGTTTCCGCAGCGAGCGGAAGCTGACCCTCGGACTACTCAGCCAATACGGGCACCCGTGCAATGAAGGTTCGGGTGCCCCTTTCGTTCAACGGGAGGTGAACGGTGTCGGTTATCAAATGGATCGATATGAATGCCGAAAAGGTCTTAGCCAGTGCACTTTTGACCGCGATTGTCTTATTGATCTTTGGCAATGTGTTCATGCGCTACATTCTGAATGCCTCTCTTTCATGGGGCGAAGAGCTAACGCTTTGGCTATTTGTATGGTTTGTCTGGCTTGGCGTCAGCTATGCTTTCCACACTGGCGATCATGTGCGGATCACGGTCCTGCGTGATGTCCTAAGCGAGCGGGCACGGCTTTACGCGGATGTTGTGATCGCGCTTCTTGTCCTTGGATTTCTGGTCGTTCTGACAATTGAATGCATCAAGCTTATCCGACAGCCTTTTGTGGCCAGCCAGACGTCGGTCGTTTTGGGACTACCAATTCCGATCCTTTATGCTTCGGCGCCGATTGGCGCGGGCCTGTCTGCGATCCGCGTCACTCAACATCTAATCCGAACCCTGCGTCTGATCGCAGGAACCAAAGCGTGAGGAACCCGGCATGCTTGCGACAACGCTTTTCTTGACGCTCTTTGCCCTGTTGCTCTCCAGCGTGCCAATTGGCATCTGTTTGGGCTTAGCCACTATGTTCGTGATGGTCTTTGTGGATGGCACGCCACCTATGGTTCTTCTGGCACGGTCGGTGGTAACAGGCGCGGACTCGTTTCCTCTAATTGCCGTCCCTCTGTTCATTTTGGCAGGCGACCTGATGCAGCACGGCGGAATGTCTCGTAGACTGGTTGGGTTCGCCAATGCGCTGATTGGTCATATCCGGGGTGGGCTGGCTTATGTGAACGTTCTCGCCTGTGTGTTCTTTGCCGCCATATCCGGCTCATCTCCTGCGACCGTAGCCGCCATCGGGTCGAACATGATCCCAGAGATGGAAAAGGTCGGCTATACGCGCAAATTCAGCGGCGCATTGACAGCATCCTCAGGAATGATCGGTGTAATGATCCCGCCAAGCATTCCCTTCATCATCTATGGTGTTACTGCCGAGGTTTCGATCGGCAAACTGTTTCTTGCAGGCGTCGTTCCTGGCATCCTTTTTGCCCTCATGTTCATGTTGGTTGCTAGGGTTCTGCTGCGAAAGGACGAGGTTGTACACCAATCGACGATTACGTTCTCAGGTCCGGGTGTCTGGCAGAGTTTCCGCTCTTCTATCTGGGCGCTACTGGTGCCTGTGATTATCCTTGGGGGCATCTACAGCGGTATCTTCACCCCTACCGAAGCCGGAGCCGTGGCAGTGGTTTATGCCGCCTTCATCGGGATCTTTGTTTATGGAGACATCTCCCTCAAGGACCTGCCAGAGGTATTGGCGGGCAGTGCAAAGACCAGCGGGACTATTCTGATATTGGTGATCATGGCGACCGCCTTTGGCAGGCTGATCACACTCGCAAGAATCCCGACAGAACTCGCAACAACGATCACCAGCCTGTCCGACAACCCCATCATCATCTTGTTGCTGATCAATCTGCTGTTGTTGGTGATCGGAATGTTCATGGAGACGATTTCGTCGATCATCATCATGACACCTATCCTGCTGCCGGTTGCAACCGCGCTGGGTGTCGATCCGATTGTTTTTGGTGTCATCTTGACGGTCAACTTGGCCATTGGGTTTTGCACACCACCTTTGGGAGTAAACCTGTTCGTGGCTAGCAGCATTTCGAAGGTTTCCATCGAAAGCCTCAGCCGGGCGATCATGCCATTCTTTGTAGGCATGCTGATCTTGTTGATGTTCATCACCTATGTGCCCGCAATTTCCTTGGCCTTGCCGTCCCTTTGGTGACCGGCCGAGGGCCTACAAACATTAGACGATAAAACCAGAGGACCCGGATGGATTTGGACCTATCCCACCCGTCGATAGAAGACCTTCGGCAAACCGCGCAAAAGCGCATTCCGAAGTTTGCTTTCGAATACCTCGACAGCGCGACTGGCCGGGAGCTGGGGTTGAAGGTCAACCGGGACGCACTTGATGCCATCGGATTCATGCCGCGTGTACTATGCGGCCGAACAAAGGCCGACCTGCAGACTACATTGATGGGTCAAACTTACGATCTGCCATTCGGGATAGCACCGGTAGGCATGTCCGGCCTAATGTGGGCGGGAGCAGAACGGATGCTTGCAAAGGCAGCGGTTGCTCACAACATTCCGTTTTCGCTGTCGAGCGTGGCGGTTGCTTCACCGGAAGATGTGGCACCTTACATTGGCAAAAACGGATGGTTTCAGCATTACCCGGTGAACTCCAGCGATTTGCGCCGCGCGATGCTGCCCAGGATTAAGGCAGCGGGATTTCATACGCTGATCATCACGGTGGACGTACCAGAAGAAAGCCGGCGCGAACGACAACGCCGCGCCAACCTGACCGTGCCTCCAAAAGCTGACCTGCGCACGCTGACTGAAATGGCGTCACGACCCGCCTGGTGCCTTGCGCATTTGCGCGAGGGCATCATGCCACGTATGCGGTTCTTTGACGATTACGTCCCCACGCGCGGGCGAGAAAGTTTTACCCATGCAGGCGCTCTGATCCGTGGGATTCCAGATTGGGACTACCTGCGCGAACTACGGCAGGAATGGGAGGGTCACTTGATCGTCAAGGGTGTCCTGCGGCCGGAAGACGCGCAAAAAATGGTGGCCGAGGGCGTGGATTGCATCTGGGTCTCAAACCACTCCGGGCGTCAATTCGAAGCCGGGCCCGCCGTGATTGACCAACTCCCGAACATCCGCGAGGCGGTCGGAACAAATGTGCCACTGATCTACGACTCTGGCGTTGCCTGGGGATTGGACATCATGCGTGCCCTGGCGAAAGGTGCAGATTTCGTCATGGTCGGACGCGCCTTTCAATATGCCGTTGCAGCGTTCGGAGCACGAGGGATCGACCATCTCGTTCACATCCTAAAAGCTGACATAGAGGCCAACATGAGCCAGCTTGGCAGCGAAAACCTCGGCAATCTGGGAGAGCACCTTCTGATAACTGACTGATCGGCGCTTGCGGCGTCCGGGGTATCAGAGAAGCGTGTTGTCACCCCCGTCAATCAGTCCCTTCACGATCAGATCCGCAGTTGAGCGCGAACATGCCATTGGCAGATCATATACCGTCGCGAGACGGGTCAGAGCCTTAACGTCGACGTCGTGTGGCATAGGCGACAGAGGGTCGACAAAGAAAACCAGTGCATCCAGTTTCTCTTCACAGATCATAGCGCCGATCTGTTGGTCGCCTCCGAGTGGTCCACTTTTCAGGCTGGTCACGTCCAGTTCTGGATAGGCTTGCTTAATGCGACTGCCGGTGGTCCCTGTCGAAAAGATTTGTACTCTGGACAGGCGGGCCAATTGCAGACCCACCCATTCAACGATTTCGTCCTTTCGAGCATCATGGGCCACGAGCGCGAAACGCGGCGCATCACCTGATGAATTGTTCAACGTAATCTTCTCCAAGACCGACTTCCGCGAAATGTTTTCGGCACAGATCAATCTTAGTAAAGACATCTTCGTAGCCAGTGACCTTGCCCCACGGATCAACATAGCACATCACGCCATTGACCTGGAAATAGGTAACCATCTCTTCGACATCGTCGGGAACGACCAAAGTATGAGTCTCACCCGGCGGCTCAAAGACATATCCTCCTTCTTCTGCAACCCAATCATGTTCCAGATAATGCCAGCGCCCTTTCAAAACGAAGCCATGGACTGGCTGGGGATGGCGGTGCCGCGAAAGAACACCAGCTTTGCGCACTTTGAGAAGGTTCATCCAATAACCTTGCGAGCGGTTCAGGCAGAGCGGTCGGAACCAGACGTTCTCTGCCTGCGGAACCCACAGTCTGTCGTCCTCGCTCATGGCATTCGGGATCACGATCTCGTCTTGCGCATCCTTGGGGAAAGGCAACTGATAGGGCATTCGGGCGGTGTCATGGTCATTCATTGATTTTCCTCACATAGCGAGATAGCCGCCATCGACCGGATAGACCGACCCGGTCACAAAGCTGGCGTTTTCACTCAAAAGCCATTGCACAAGCGCACCGACTTCTTCGGGTTTCCCCCAGCGTTTCATGGGCGTACGCGCCATGATCCCCGCTGTTCGTTCAGGGTCTTCCCGAAGGCCCTGGGTCATCTCTGTCTCGATCCAGCCCGGCGCGATGGCATTGACCCGGATACCGTCTTCGGCCCAGCGGCCTGCCAGTGCCTTCGTCAATTGTGCCACGCCGCCCTTGGAAGCGGAATAGGCCGGCACCAACGGTCCACCAAAAGTGCTGAGCATAGAGGCCGTATTGACGATAGCCCCACCTGTTTCCGCTAAGAAAGGATGCGCGGCGAGACAGCAGCGCATGGTGCCGGTCAGGTTCACATCGAGCACCTTGGCGAATACGTCGATGTCGTATTCTTCGCCACGCTGAAGAATACCTGCGCAGTTCACCAAAGCATTCAGACCCGTGAGTCCACTGAATACATCATTGATTGAAGCTTGGTCGGTGACATCCAAGATCTGCACCTTTATCCCGTCTCGAGGCTCGAATGCATCCAATTCGGATTGGGAGGCGGATGCAGCAATGACGGACCAACCTGCATCCGCCAACGACCGCGCAACACCCGCACCGATCCCTCGCGTACCGCCCGTTACAAGGGCCTGTTTCATCCAAGTTCCTCCAATACACTGGTGAAGGCGCGCGCGCGCTTGCCGATATCATCCAATGTATAGCTCGGTTTGAAAAGTGCAGAGCCCAGCCCATATCCATCCGCACCTGCGGCATGATACGACGCCACCGTGTCTGGCGTTATGCCCCCTACAGCAGCGATCACTGCGTCTGCAGGCAATACGGCGCGCATGGCCGCAATAGCAGCTGGTGGCACCATTTCCGCCGGAAAGAATTTAAGGACCGATGCCCCGATATCCAATGCCATAAAGGCCTCGGAGGGGGTCATGACACCTGGACACCAATACAGATCACGGGCGACAGCCGCGCGCCCGACATCTCGGTTCATATTGGGCGACACAATGATCCGCCCGCCTGCATCTGCAACCGCCGCGACCTGATCCGCAGATAACACTGTACCAGCGCCAACGATGGCTTGAGCACCATGTTTCGCAACAATCTGTGTAATCGATTCCAGCGGGTCCGGTGAGTTGAGCGGCACTTCGATTATCCGAAACCCGGTATCGAAGAGTACATCAGATACCGGGCGCGCATTTTCTGGTGCCAGCCCCCGCAAAATCGCAATCAGCGGGTTCTCAGCCAGAGCTGCAGTGAGGTCAATCATCCGACCAACCCCGCAGCGCGAGCAATCAGAAAATGCCCTTTCGCAACGATATCATCAGGCGCGCGACGGCTGTCGAAACCAGCAGTTCGAAGCGCTATTTCGTATCGGTCGGACAAATCGCTACGTCCAACAACTGTGATCGAACCAACGTCTTCTAATTCGCCGATCGCGGCAGCAACCTCCGTCCCGATCAACAAGCCCGACAAGTAGTCGGCCGTAGCTACCTTTGAGATTTTTCCCATGAGAGGAAGCGTCCGAACATGAAACAGGCTGTGCAGCAGGTTCGACTCACCACTGAGGCCCGCTTCGACGCCCATCACGAATGCGTCTTCGCTGAAGACGTCCTCCTTCATCAAGGTGCCAAGGATTGTGTGTTCTTTCAGCGCCGAAAAAATCTCGCCGGTCATGTAGGTCGAGAAATCCACGATCTTCCCATCCGCAACCTGAACCCATTTGCTGTGCGTTCCCGGCATCACGAACACACCTTCGCTCAAGCCTAGTGAAGATGCCCCGATGATCTGGGTCTCCTCGCCGCGCATTACGTCAGGTCCACCGGCATGTTCCGTTGAAGCACCTGTCACAAAATGAATACGCGCTCCGTTGGCCGCTTCGTGCGGGACCAACGCTCGCGCAAGACCGCCAGCACCCAGAGGCATTTCGGCATATTGCGTTTCTACCCAGCCATTGCGGCTGGTGATCATGCCAGATGCCAGGATCGGCAGGTTAGCTTTTGCGACCCAAGGGCCGATGAGACGATCAAGGACCGCGTCAAAGGTTTGCCCCGCAACCTGCATGATACCTTCAGGCGACGAGACCCCTTCGATCACCTCGCCCTCCGCGCCAATTAGAAATGCACGGAACGATGAAGTGCCCCAATCTACGCCGATCAGCGCTGGCTCAGATGCGACCGAATTCATTCAGCAGATCCTCAACGGTTTTGCCTTGGGCCACCCATTTACGGGTTTCCTCCTCACGGTCAGCTTGCTCTTGAGCAAGGCGCACGGTTTCCTCGGCAATTTCCTGTGGAACCACGACGACGCCCATAAGATCAGCTACAATGAAATCACCGGGGTTTACGACGACGCCCCCACAGGCGATTGGCACATTGATCGAAAGTTCTTCTTTACGTTCCGAGAACATCGTGTGCGTTCCGCGCGGCGTGATCGCGCGCGTCCATATTGGCCAGTTGATGTCTTCCAACTCATCTGTGTCACGGCCAGTGCCATCTACGATCATACCACGAATGCCACGATTCTTGGCCAGACCACCCATTAAACCGCCGCAGACTGACGTTTGACGATCACCACCCGCGTCCACAACGATCACGTCCCCGGGTTGTCCCATTTCAAGCGCTCGCAATGGGTCGACCAGATCGCCTTTTGAAAGCTGAACCGTCACGGCCTGGCCTGTCACCTTGGCGCGGAAAGCGGGCTTGATGGCGCTGTCCATCACGCCTGTTCGGTACTGCACATCCGCAAAAATGGCAGCAGCAGAATACGCCTCCAACACCTTGTCGAATTTTTTGAGAAGTTCCGGGTTTCTTTCAAAATCATTGAAAACCCTAAGGTCTGTGCTGACGTCTGGCATTCTTGTCTCCTGTTATGCGGTAGATACGGCCAATGCCTCGGCATTGACTGTGTAGTCGGGGTTTTGTCCTGTCAGAACCTTGGCCACTTGCGTGGCCGCGGTAACCCGCGCTGCGTGTATGGATTCCTCGGAATAGTAGGCGGCATGCGGCGTTACGAGGACGTTGGGCAGTGTGAACAGCGGGTTGTCATCAGGTGTCCAGTTGGCGCGCTTGGCCGGCTCTTCTTCGGGGTCGTCGAGCCCTGCAGCAGCCAGATGGCCTTCGGTCAGCGCCCGGAACAGGGCTTTGTTGTCGACCGTTGGTCCGCGTCCAGTGTTCACGAGTATCGCACCGGGTTTCATGACCGAGAATTCGGCATCCGACAAAAAGTGATGCGTGTTCGGCGTCATCGGCGCCTGCATCAGGATATAGTCGGACCTTGCCAGCAATTCAGGCTTGCTCACCAGCTCGACCCCAATCTTTGCCGCGACTTCTCTTGGCAAATACGGATCGTAGGCGATGACCGTAACTCCGAAAGATTGCGCCCGCGTTACGATGGCTTGCCCTATTTTTCCCAGCGAGACGACACCCATCGTCCGCCCGCGCAACCGGTAGACCGGCTGCCCGCTTTGCCACTTCCAGACCCCTGCATGAGTGGCCCGATCATAGTCGGGCAACTTGCGCGCCAGGGTCAGCCAAAGAGCAATCGCGTGATCGGCGACTTCCTCCGTGCAATAGTTTTGCACGTTGGTAACGAGGATGCCTTTTTCCGTTGCCGTGCCGACATCCACGATATCTACGCCCACGCCATAACGCGCGATGACCTCGCAGTTTCGCATCCGCGCAATCGTTTCCTTCCCGATCCGGGCATATTGATTCATCATCGCTGAGCAATGCGGCGCGACATCAAACAGGTCTTCCTGGCGTTTGGCCTGAAGCGCAATCACCTCGGCTCCGGCGGCTTCCAGAATTTCCGTCTCAACGGCAACATCACCAAAGTCGTAATCGGTTATCACGACCTTAGGTTTGTCCGTTCTGGGGGAAAAGTCGGCGCGATCAGTCATAGGCACCCGCCGAATAGGTCAATTCGTACGAGTGGCTATAGAGCTCGAAGATGTTGCCAAACGGGTCTTCCATATAGACCATGCGATAAGGCTTTTCACCTGGGTAATACTTGCGCACTTGGCTCATGCGCTGGCGCCCGCCCAGGTCTTCGATAACCTTGATGCGGCCTTCCAGATCCTCGTCCTGTACGCAGAAATGAAACAAGCCACGCCGCCAATATTCAAACGGGCGTTCTTCTTCGACGGTCTTCGGGAACTCAAACAATTCGATGCCAACACCGTCGCCCATCGACAAATGTGCGATGCGGAAGCTTCCCCAGCCTTCCCCAAATACATCGTCGCACATCTGACCGATGGCGCTTTCGTCATGCAGGATTTCAGTTGGTTCCATCAGCACGTACAGGCCGAATGCCTTGGAATAGAACTCCACGGCTTTTTCGAGGTCGGGAACTGTGATGCCAATGTGAGAGAAAGTGAGAGCGGCCATGTAGGGCTCCTCCAGTTAGAAGTTAAAGAATGTTACGAACTATGCCGCCTTCGATCCGATGCGCAGAACCATTGGAGGCTGTACTTGCAGAGATCGTGACGATCATGCGGGCGACTTCGTCTGGTTGGACAAAGCGCTGTATGAGCGATGTGGGTTCATCTGATTTGAAGTAATTGCCCACGATCGTGTCGAGCGGCTCACCCTTTTGATCGGCGAGGCCGTCAAAATAGGCTTCGACACCTTCGGTCCAGGTTGGACCAGGCAGGATCGAGTTAACCCGGACTTTTGTCCCCTTTGTCAATTCTGCCATGCCACGTGTCAGACCTAACATGGCAGTTTTAGTGACAGAATAATGCACCATCTGAGGTAGTGGCTTCACTGCCGCTTCGCTGGCCATGTTGATGATAGATCCCTTATCGCGGCCAAGCATGTCAGGCAGGAAAATTCGGCTCATCCGAACGGCGGACAGGACATTGATGTTGAAATAGTGCATCCAGTCGTCATCCGTGAGATCCTCGAACGGCTTAACCGAGAAGATGCCGACATTGTTAACAAGAACATCCACCGCCCCGCGCGCTCGCGCAAACTCCGCCAGAGTTTCCGCATCAGACGTCTTGGTTAGATCGGCCGCAATGCCTTCAACGTCACCCAGAGATGACAGGTCATCGACGCAGTCGGACACCTCCGCCTCGGTCAGGCCATGCACGATGACCCGCGCGCCTTCTTCCAGATAGACCCGGGCAGTGGCTTTGCCGATGCCGGAACCTGAGCCAGTCACCAGGACCAGCTTATTTTTGAGCCCCAGATCCATCTCAGGCCTCCTTCTTAACGTTAGATGACTGCTGTGATGAAGGGCGGCCGAACATTCGACCCATCAAGCCCGAAATTTCCGCGCGCCACATGTCTATGCCAACGGCCAACAGAATGATCAGGCCCAACACGATGTTCTGAACCGAAGATGGCGCAGCGTTTAGGTTCAAACCATTCTGGACGATAACGATTGTCATCGCCCCCATCAGCGTGGCGAGGATGTTGCCGCGGCCGCCTGCAAGGCTGGCTCCGCCAACAACAGCAGCGGCAATGGCCTGCAGTTCCAGCGTCTGGCCATAGTTGGGCGAACCAGAGTTGAGGCGCGCTGACATCAGGATCGCACCAACCGCAGTCATAAAACCCGCGATGACAAATGTCGTCGTCTGAACTTTACGTACGTTGATACCCGTCAGAACGGCAGCGGATGGGTTACCACCCACGGCATAGATCTCGCGGCCGAGTTTCGTGAAGTTCATAGTGAACGCGGCAAGGACGTAGAAGAACACGAGGTAGAAGAAAGGCATCGGAACGCCGAACAGCTTGCCGTAAAAGATTGGCTCCAGCGCCGGATCCAGCGAGAAGATCGGAGACCCATTGTTGAAGGTCAGGGCAAGGCCCCTGAAGGCAATCAACGCCGCCAATGTTGTGATGAAAGATGGGATACGCCCATAGGCTGTTATCAGCCCAATGAATAGACCAAGCAATCCGCCCATGAGGAGAATGAGTGGCAATGCCAGAACCAGTGGAATGCCAACAAATTTCAACATTTGCGCAAGGATCATGGTCAGCAAAGCCACCATAGACCCGGAACTCAGATCGATGCCCGCAGCGAAGATCACGATAGTAGACCCGATTGCGATCAAGGCCACGATGCTCACCTGTAGGGACAGGTTTGAAAGGTTACCCGGGTTCAGGAAGCGTTCGGTCGTAAGTGCCACGATCAGTGCGACGATCACCATTGCTGCAAATGGTCCGATCAACTGGGTGTCAAAGATCCGCTTCATGCGAAAGCCTCCTTAGGCTTGGATTGAGGAGTGTCGGCGGACGCGCGCACAAGGTCGTCATGCGTAAGGTCGGATGCATCGACCGTGCGCATTATCGTTCCGTGCTGCACGACGGCAATCCGATCGCTCATGGCAAGCAACTCATCGTGGTCTGAACTGATCAGAATGATCGATTTCCCCTCCCGCGTGAGCCTGTTAATCAGCTTGTAAACAGCGATCTTAGCGCCGATATCGATCCCCTGCGTTGGCTCATCAAGGATCAGGATGTCCGAGGCTGAAAACAGCCAGCGTGCAATCACGATCTTCTGCTGATTACCACCAGACAAGAAGTTGACCGTCTTTTCCTCGGCCTGGGTCGAGATTTCCAAATCGCGGATCAGGTCATGGGTGGCTTGCTCTTCCGCCTTGAGATTCAACACGCCGAACCGACTAAGCCCGCCGAGGGAGGCTGCGGTTACGTTCCCGCTTGCGCGGAAATTGAAGAACAACCCGTCAAACTTACGGTTCTCAGGAACAAGGGCCAATCCAGCACGGATCGCATCGATTTCGCGGCGGAAGCGAACCGGCTTGCCGTTAAGTGTTATCTGTCCGCCCGTCAGCTCGTCTGTCCCAAACAGGGCGCGAGCGATTTCTGTGCGGCCACTGCCCAATACGCCGCCCAAGCCCAGAACTTCACCCCGGTGCAACGAAAACGATACATCTTTCACACCCGAATTGGTGGCCAGACCCGCCGCCTCTAGCACAATATCCTTGGTCGCGTTCTGCTCCTTAGGATAATGCTCACCAATGTCCTCACCGACCATTGCGCTGACAATCTCAGAGACGTTGATCTTGGTCTCGCCACTTGCACGCACAACACTACCGTTGCGCAGGATCGTAACTTCATCAACGATCCGTTCAACCTCATCTAGCCTGTGCGACACATAGAGAATAGCGGTGCCGCGCTCACGCATATTGCGCAATAGCTGGTGCAAGCGCTCGATTTCATCTTCACCCAATGCCGCCGTCGGCTCATCCAAGATGATCATGCGGGCGTCCATAGCGACCGCTTTCGCGATCTCGACCAGTTGTTGCTCGCCGACCGATAGCGATCCGGTTATGGTTTCGGGAGAAACATCGACATTCATTTCAGCTAAAACGCGCGCGGCTTCGTTGTGAACCTTGGCCCAGTCGATCACACCAAAACGAGACCGAGGCATATTGCCAAGGAAGATGTTTTCGCCAACCGACAAGGTGGGCACGATCGAGAATTCCTGAAAAACTGTTGCGACGCCCAGCTCACGTGCCGCCTGCGGATCGCTGATCGTGACCGGCTTGCCATTGTGCAGGATTTGACCGCTATCGGGTTGCTGCACGCCGGAAAGTGTCTTGATCATGGTCGATTTGCCACAGCCGTTTTCACCCAGCAGCCCATGAATGGAACCGGGCATAAGCCGGATGCAGACTTTGTCATTCGCCAATACACCAGGATAGGCCTTGGTGATATCGACAAATTCCCAAAGTGGCGTTGCGGGTGTCATTGCGATTGCCTCGACAAAAGGGGAACTCGGTTGAATTGCGACCCGGCAGCACGCGGACGCGCCACCGGGAAGCGGGGAGAAAGTTCAGTACTCTTTGGACGGCTGCGGGAAGAGCTTTTCTGGCTCTTGCAGCACGCTGATCGCACCGTCTTTGTCTTCAATTGATGTGGGCGTTTCGATCCAGCCGCCGGGATAGGACCCGTTGAGCGCATCAATGGTTGCGTGCATAGCCGCTTTACCCATTAAGAACGGTGAGGTGTTGACGGTTGCCGTGATGTTGCCAGCCGCAATCTCTTCAAGGCCAGACGTGTCTCCATCATTACCCAAAAGAACGATATCATTGCGGCCGAGTGCTTTCGCAGCAAAGGATGCCCCAATGATCATGTAGTCGTTCGCCGCGAAGATCATGTCGAGATCGGGGTTCGACTGTAGGATGTCCATACCAGCAGTGTTGCCGCCCTCAACGTTCCATTTACCGTCAATAGACACCACAACGTCGAAGTTTTCGTTGCCCTCGATACCGTCGAGGAAGCCGCCCACACGTTCGGTCGAGTGATAGCCAGGCTGCCCTTCGATAATGCCGACCTTCAACGGTTGATCGCCATAAGTTTCAATGGCCCAATCAGCGATAGCATGTGTGCCGTTGCGCTGGGAGTACCCGACAACGCCATGAATTGGTGTCGGGAAGTTTGGGATGTCCGAGTTGATCATCAAAACTGCCATGCCCTTGTCGACGGCTTGCTTCAGCAGTGGTGCGGCAGCAAATTCATCGTGGGTACCAAAGATGATTGCATCCACATCCTGCGTCAGCACATCCTGGATCATTCCCATTTGGCCGTTGATGTCCGCACCGGACTGGGGAGCAAGCATGAAGACTTCCACCCCGGCCTCAGCGGCAACCGCTTTGATGCCTTCACCAATGGCAATGTAGTAGTTGAACTCCGTAGCCGGCGGCATATACGCGATCCGGAACGTTTCGTTTTTGGGTTCTATCGCGTCGATTGGCGCTTGTGCCCCGTCCTCAAGCGGAACCGGCGCTGGATAGTTTTCGGCCAGAGCGACCGTTGCCAACGTGGCGAACCCCGCGGTAAGCGTAGTGCTCATTAGCGTTTTCAACATAGTTTTCTCCTCCAGAATTTCGTTGGTTATCCTTTGAATGGCGCGTCGATCACGCCACGAACGCCGGGCTTCACAGCAAAGAGGCCGCCGGATTCCGGTTCTTTTGTTAAAGCTGCTTCGTCACTCATCAGCCTTGAGGTCGTGATGAACAGCGCGTCGAGATCAGGGCCACCGAAAGCGCAACAGGTGGGCTTCCAGACCGGCACCTCGATCACGCGGTCTATCGTGCCGTCAGGTGCGACGCGAACAACGCGATGGCCTTCCCATTCGGCGTTCCAAACGCCCCCTTCGACATCGACACAGGACCCATCAGGCAAGCCAGGCTCATCATAGAAAGAAGCATGCTGCCGACGGTTCGAAACGGTTCCACTGCGGGTGTCGTAATCAAATGCGACGACTTCCCGAGCGGGAGTATCAGCAAAGAACATCGTGGTACCGTCGGACGTAAAGCAAGTCGAATTGGCGCAAGACACTCCTTCGATGATCGTCTGTACACTCAAATCCTTATCGACGCAGATGACCGACGAATCGGCCTTGCCAGAAACTTCGTTCATGCCTCCAACAATCAATCGCCCCTGGCGATCGGTTCGCCCATCGTTCAGCCGTGTCTCCGGATTGTTCGGCTCGAATCGCGTCACGAGGGTTTCCTCGCTCTGGGGCGAATCCAGCAAGACAACTCGGTCCGCATAAGCAACGATCAGTCCGCCAGACGCACGCGGTGCAAAGCAACACACACGCTCTGGCATCTCATGAGATGCGGATTCTGACGTTGCAGGATCAAATGACCAAAGCGCGCAGCCCTCGATATCGGTCCACCAGATAAGGTCATCGGCGGGATTCCAGAAAATCCCTTCCCCGTGCTGGTTCTTACAATCGACGACCAACTCTGCGCGCACTTTTTTGATCTCCCAAGTAACTTCTGATATCTGATATACCAGCTTGCCTAATCTGGTGTATCAGATATCTTGCATCTGGCAACACCTTTTTTTGGAGATATCCTCAGATGGCGCTTGAGAGACCCAAGTCTTTGCGTGAACTCGCACTGGAACATTTGCGGAATAGTATTATCGATGGCTCCCTGAAAATGGGTCAGGTTTTGTCGGAGCGAAAAATCTCCGAAGAGCTGGGCGTATCGAAATCGCCAGTCCGCGAAGCACTCGCTCAATTACGTGACGAAGGGTTGGTCAGTATCGAGCCTCAAAAAGGCGCACGCGTTTTTTCGCTGTCTGAGCCGGAAGTGACTCAGATCTGCGATTTCAGACAGGCTATCGAAACTGCCGCCTTTGAACTTGCGTTGTTGCGGAGCCCGGAAGGTCTTGCCGACGACATGCAGCGTGTCGTGAAGGACATGGAGAAGGAACGCGGGCGAGGCAATGAAAAGGGCTACCTTTCACTGGATACCACATTTCATCAGTTGATTTTTGAACATGCCGGTAACGATTATCTGACGGCCAGCTATACACGATACATCGGTAAGATTGCCGCATTGCGGACCCATTTGGCGAAGCTGCCACAGCATACTGAGCTTTCCTTCGATGAGCATTCGAAAATCGCTATTGCCGTTCGCGAAGGCGACATGGCCAAAATCAAATCTCTTCTCACTGCGCATATTGACCGCACCAGACAAGCCTACAAAAGCGCCGCCATCGTCCTCGAAGGAGCGACCGCATCCTAGCAAAAACGTAGCTTTGTTGTGACGGGGGCGGGCCAAAACGGCGCCGCCCCTTTCTCTTGGGCACCTCCCGGTCTTTTCTTTTTCAGTTGACATCTGAGATATCAGATGCCAATCAAAAGGCGGGAGGAAGCTTGAATGACGCCAGCAATGAAACCTGAATCACCGGGGCTACAGCCACTGATCCAGCTGGATCGGGTTGGCAAAAGCTTCGGCACGAACATTGTTTTGGATGGCGTCGACTTTGAATTGAGACCCGGCGAAGTTCACGCGCTTTGTGGGGAAAACGGCGCTGGCAAATCCACCTGTCTCGGCCTGTTTTATGGGCTTCACCAACCTTCTGCTGGGCGCATCCTGTGCGACGGTAGGGAGCAGCGGGTCGAAAGCCCGTCGCATGCGCAATCCCTGGGCATCGGCTGTGTTTTCCAAGAGCTCAGCCTCGCTGGCGCGCTCTCTGTTGCGGAAAACATCTACGCGGGCCGCGTACCCACCCGGTTTGGTGTAGTTGACTGGCCTGAACTGCGCCGTCGAGCGGAGGCGTTGCTGGCGGAATTCGGTCTGAATATCGACGTTTCAACACCCGTGGAAAACTTGCCGATCAGCTCCCGCCAGATTGTTGAAATCGCCAAGGCGTTGTCGTTGAATTCCCGCGTCCTTTTGCTGGATGAACCGACGTCGGCATTGGCACCCGACGAAGTAGACGCACTATTCGATGTCCTAAAGTCCCTGACAAAAAAAGGGATTGGCATCGTCTATGTCAGCCACCATATGGCTGAGATTTTCCAGATCTCGGATCGCATTACCGTTTTGCGAGATGGGCACCACATCAGCACTTTACCGGTTTCGGAAACTTCTCAGGAACAAGTCGTTGCCGAGATGATCGGTGGCGCTCACCCCGGTGATGTCACGCGGTCAGGTAAGGTTAACGGCGAAGAGGTTTTGCATGTCCAAGACCTAACCCATCCAGGTGAATTCGAAGATATTTCTTTCTCCATTAAAGCCGGAGAGATTGTAGGGATGGCAGGGTTGATGGGCGCTCGCCGCAGCGAGATCGTTCGATCGATTGTCGGGCTGATGCATGGCGAGACCGGGGAGATCAGACTTCACGGCAAGTCTGTTAACTTTGCGTCCTTGCGGCAGGCGATGCGTGCTGGGGTCGGATTTGTTCCCGAGGAACGCAAGACTGAAGGCCTCTTTCTGGAACAATCACTCAGCGACAACCTGATCGCGGCCAGTCTTTCCGATCATTCGTCTGCTGGGCTCATGCGTTCGGGCTCGATCAAAGCAGCCAGCCAAGCAGCCATTGACGCCTTCAGTGTCAAAACCAGCGGGATTAACGAACTTGTTGGTGATCTATCAGGGGGCAATCAGCAAAAGATCATGTTGGCCAAGTGGCTCAAACGCGCGCCAGCTCTTCTGATCATCGAGGAGCCCACAAAAGGGGTCGACGTCGGAGCCAAATTCCAAATCCACACGGAGCTTTTGCGTCGAGCAGCCGAGGGAATGGCCATCCTCGTCGTGTCATCCGATTTTCCCGAACTTGTCTCTCTCTCAACCCGCATCCTTGTCGTCCACGACGGTCGCCTCATGGGAGACATCGCAGCCGCTGAGACAACCGAAACCACGCTTCTTCAAATGGCCGCCGGAAATTCCGTTCCAATTGTGGACGCACCCCAAACCAATCAATCAGGAGTCGCGACGTGACCATGACCGCTCAAGCCAACTTGCCCATGAAGCGTCCGCTGCTGCGCCGTGTTTTACAAGCTTTTGTCGATATTCGTGAACTGACGCTGATCGTTCTGATCGCCGCCATCATCATCGTGATGTCCAACGTTAATCCCTATTTCCTCAGCTTCTCGAACTTTCGAGCCGTGGCCGTGGGCATGGCCCCCACCGCGATCATCGTGATCGGTATGGCGATACTACTTGCATCCGGCGGGTTCGATCTTTCCGTTGGATCGGTTATGGCTTTGTCTTCTACCGTCGTGGCCATGCTACTTTTGACTGGCATGCCAATTCCGCTTGCGGTGGTATGCGGATTAGTGCTGGGTGGAATTGTCGGCGTAGTGAACGGTTTACTGGTGACCGGACTCGGGATCAATCCGCTTATCGCGACCCTCGGCACGATGTCGATCGCGCGAGGCATCGCTCTTGTCTTGACCGAAGGTTTTTCTGTTTCAAGCCTGCCGGCATCATTTGCCTGGATCGGGAAGGCCGACATAGGCGGTTTTCCGGTAATCGTCTTGTTCACCATTCTGCTGGTCGTCCTGTTTGACCTAGCCGTCCGCCATACACGCTTTTTCCGTCAGGTCTATTTCATCGGCGCCAATGAAAAGGCCGCGATGTTGTCAGGCATACATGTAACACGCGTGCGTATCATCCTGTACGCACTGACCGGTATTCTGGCTGCTTTGGCGGGTGTATTGCTGGCGTCCCGCCTGATGAGCGGTACGCCCACGGCAGGCAACGGTATCGAACTTCAGGTTCTGGCTGCGGCTGTCATCGGTGGCGCATCCCTACGCGGCGGGGAAGGTACTATTCTTGGTGCTTTCCTCGGCGTCGTTTTCGTCGCGTTGATCAACAACACCATGACGATGCTGGCCGTATCGATCTACTGGCAGATGATCGTCATCGGCGGTGTACTCGTTACAGCGGTCGCCTTGGACATGCTGATCCGAAGCAAACGGGGCTGAGCCCGAAGCTTTCCAAATCTCAACAACAACCAAAGATCCAAAACAGGGAGACTACGATGACTGAATTGAATGTGAATCGGCGCAGGCTGCTGACAGCGGGCACCACCGCTGGATTGGCCGCAGCGTTCGGACTGCCCATGCTGTCCAAAGAAGCCATGGCACAAGCGGCCGGCAAGGAGTATGTGTTCCTGTCCATCGTCACGCAGGTGCCTTTCTGGGTGGACTATCGAAATGCGATGGAAGACCTTGAGGAACTGATGGGCATCAAGGCCACATTCACGGGCCCGTTGGATTTCGACACGGCCGCACAAGCACGCCAATTGGATGAACTGATCGCAAGACGTCCCGCAGGCATCCTTATCTTCCCGGGTGATCCAGCCACTCTGGCACCCGGCGTTGAACGTGCGGTGGAGGCTGGCATTCCAGTCACATGTTGTATTGGCGATATTCCCGACAGTCCCCGGTCCACATTCCTTGGTATTAACGGCGTTCAGGCAGGTCGAGTCGGCGGCGAAATGCTGGCGCAAGCGATTGGCGGTAAAGGCAAAGTTATCCTCGGCACTTTCCCTGCCCCTTCCACATTGGAGCGTGTCGAAGGGTACAAACAAATCTTTGCCGAGAAATACCCAGATATCGAGGTCGTCGACGTCGTCAACGACAAGGCCGACCCGTCCTATGCGCCGACAGCCTACCTTCAGGCAATTCAGGCGAACCCTGATATTGTTGGCATTGGCGGCACGGACGGCGACAGCGGCAAAGGCGCGGCAATTGCAGTCAATGAGGCGGGACGAAAGGACATCAAGATCGTCGCGATGGACCGAAATGATGATATGCTTCCCTATATCGAAGACGGCACAATTCACGGCGCAGTGGCTCAGAAATCCTATCTTGAGATCTTTCTCGCCTTCCACATGATGCATTGGCAGAACACTGACGCGCTGAAGGTCTTGCCCGATTGGAAGGCGGCTGGCATCAATCCTCTACCCGAGCGCGTTGAAACCGGGGTTATGCCGATTACTGCCGAGAACGTCGTCCAGTTCAAGCACACCTAAGCGATTGTCCCGGTGCATTCTACCGCGCCGGGAAACCGATAGGAGGGGGTTACATGTCGGACAGATGGAGCGTTCTTCACCTGCAGCAAAATGATCTGCAACTGACACTCCTGCCCGGCATCGGGGGCCGCCTATGGGATGTAAACTTCCAAGGGCGCTCCCTCCTATTTCAAAACGCGGATCTCAACGGTTTGGATGTCGATAGTACCCAGCTTACTGATCTGCCCACACGCTCTCCACAATTTGGTTTTCCGCTCTGGGGCGGCGAGAAGACTTGGATCGCCCCGGATGCATCATGGGTAAACGGCGCTCCGTTTCCCGTGTTGGACAGCGGCTCTTACCAGATCACTTCAAGAAGCAGCACTCGTATCGAAATGACCAGCGCATTATGCCCGACCTCGCAATTGTCAGTGTCGCGCCGCATCACGCTGACCTCCGCGGAAAGCTGGGAAATAGAACACATCGTGGTCAACCATGGGACCTCCTCGCGCCTGACAGGCATTTGGTCAGTCATGATGCTTAACACCCCCACCAAGGTCGGTGTCGAATTGGAAGACCCTGCATTTTATCCTATTTTTGGCTCTGCCGAAGGGATGATAACTACGCACGGCAATGGCATTGTCTTGGATTGCAACAGACAGCAGGAATTCAAGGTCGGGCTACCGAACCCCAACGGTCGTACATTGATACGGTGCGGCGCTGATGCCCCGTTGCTAATGTGCTCGGTACCAGAACCTCAAAAGGGCGATCAATTTGCACACGACTATCCGTTTGAGGTCTTTAATTCAGCCGACTACGCCTATTGCGAAGCGGAGTGGCACTCCCCGGCACGCAAGCTCGCACCGAATGAAACGCTGAGTTTTCGGCAGACGTTCCGCGTCTTGACGGATGAAGATGCAACCCAAATGCCATTGGGGCTCACAAACAACAAGGAGTTCCTGTCATGCATGTCTTGATTACAGGCGCAGGCGGGCATCTCGGACGCAAACTCTTCAACGCGATAGAAAGCGACACCGATTACACCGTCTCTGGCATCGACATCCGTCCCGTTGATCATCCCGACATTCACACAGCAGACCTGTCCGAAGACAGCAGTTGGGTCAGTTTGCTAAAGGGAGTCGACGTTATCGTGCATCTTGCCGGAGACCGAGAGCCCTCCGCCACTTGGGCCTCCGCGATCAAACACAATATGGATGCAACGCTTTCCCTCTATCACCATGCGGCGGCCATGGGCGTCAGACGAGTAGTACTTGCCAGTTCCAACTGGGTCCACGGCGACAAAAGGTTCACGCATGATGTGCTTAAAAGCACGACACCACCAGGACCAGTAAACGCCTACGGCATGTCAAAGCTGTTCTGTGAACGGACAGGGGCCTACTTTGCTGAGCATCACGGACTGTCGATCATCTGCTTGCGCATCGGCTGGACACAATGGACTCACGACAACCAACCCGGCACACATATGGCGATGGGCCGGTGGGGTCAGGAAATGTGGTTGAGTGATCGGGACTTTCTAAACGGAATGCGCGCCGCAATAGATGCCAAGGATATTTCCTTCGCAGTCCTGAACCTAATGTCAGATAACCCGGGGATGCGCTGGAATATCACCGAAACACGGCAAGCGATTGGCTACTCTCCAATGGATGGAAGCCCCGCGAAAATAACAGTGGGCATTGTACTAAGATCCACTCTGAAACGGCTGTTTTCAGTCTGGCTCCCCAGCTACGTCACGACACGTTTTCCAGATTGGTAAAGTACAAGGTCCGGGCATTGTTGTTGCGTTGCGCAATCATTTTCCGAAACCTCGCATCGAAGTAAGCGCTGAAAAGGTTACCCACATTGGATTGAGCCAGACGACCGCCGGTTCTATGTGATCGATGCAAATCACCCGGGCCACGCTTCCGGACCGGACCATGAGGATTTCCAGTCCTTCATGACGCGCTTCTACGAATACATGAACAAACCTGAGAACATAGCGCGCCTTTACAATGCGCTGATGGCTAGACAGAAGTCGAAAGGGTTTAACCCTCGGTCGCTGAATATGGCTGCCGTAGACACTCCTATCATGAGACGACTGCATACCGCCTCGGGCGAGGTTCTACAGCAGGAACTGGAAGAGATCATTGCCGAGAAAGGGGTGTTCGCGGTTCCGCAGGGAGAGTTGCGTCGCATTTTTGCCGAAACGCTCAAGGCCAACCCAAACAGAATTACTCACTTAATGAACGAATTGGGCTGGATACCCGAAAGAGTGAAGTGGGGCGGGGTCGACTATGCTCGTGCTCTCTGGGTTCATCCGGACTACCGGATGTCGAACGGTCGCGTGCTTGGACCTAACGGCTACTCCAATTCGGATCGTTGTAGATGAAGCAGCTCAAAATGCCGGTTGCGAATGCCTATGATCCGTTCGGCACTGCTGGCGCCCGGAACTCGCCATTGTCGGCCCCCTCATGATACTCGAGGCCCGTATCGGGGGTGTATTCATAAGCCAATTTTAATAGTTCTTATAGCAACTTGTTCCTGATCTGCCAGGTGACGGGCAACTCAGCGGGGGGCACAGTGTCCGGCCGCCTCACAATGATGGCTCCCATTAACATTTGCCTAGGAGCCATTTTCGTTACTCTTGTTTCTTTTGATGAAGCTCCAAAGCCATTTCGTCCAGAATACCGAAGGCCACCGGATAAAAATTCTCGAACAGATCGATTACTGCAGATTCCTCTGCGGGATGATGTTGGCCGTCGGCGTCAGTCAGCCGCCCCATCCGAAACACGACCTCAGTGCCTTCTTCTGCCGGGACCAACTCGTAGGTTTCCAGGTTTGTCAGACCCTCGATGGATGAATTGTGGAGGATATCAGTCACGTATTCGAACGGATTCCAATCGACGATCAGCATCTGAAAATGAGCGGCTTCATGAATGCAGTGCAGGCGGACGCCAGCTGACGTTCGAGACGCATCCCCTTCCCGATAGGCATCCTTCAACATCATCCAGCGCATCTTGAGCTGGGGATCTGTGAGCATTTCCCAGGCCACTACCGGAGGCGCCTTCAGTAAGTGCCGGGTTGTGAAAACGGCATCCTCGTCTGTAACGCGGACGGGCCCGGCGATCTCCCGGTATTGTCGCCAAGCAGCAGCAAGATCATAGACCCGCATGGGTACGTCACCAAAGTGCTCGAACTGAGCGCTATACTGCATAAGTTCAGACTTGATGCCCATTGCCTGAAATGCGTCTTCCGAGAATAGGGCGTAACTGCGGATACCAGTATCATCCTTCACATCGGTCTTCGCCATGCGATGCACAAGTATGACGTCAGCACCGGAGATATCTTTCACCGGCCCGATCGAAAGTTCTTCAAATTTTCCGTGATGCGCAAGGATCTTCAGATCGAGATCGGCTACATTGCGACAAGCATTGCAGGGACAAGTCGTGTTCTGCACAATATTCCGACGGCGTTCGGCGAACCCCCGATAAAGGCTTTCGCATATATTCAGGAAAGTCTCGCCGGAGGGGAACGGCCCACTCGAATAAGCGAGAACGGCGTCACCTTCGAGACCCCCCAACTTCATTGGGTCCTTCAGTTCTATTACAATTGCCTCAAGCAACGAACGGATGATTGGGTTGGCATGTTCCAACTCTGACCGGGTCAGATACCCAGTATAACCAGTAATATCGGCGATTAGCAGGTAACCGGCCTGAACAGACATCCGAGCTTTCCCATTTGCACTCCGTCCCTTGACTGTAGCTTCCGCCATAGTACCGGACAAGCGCGTCTGCCTTCGTCCGACATATCAGATGGACGCTTCTCCATCAGGGGTTTGATCTACGCCCTCCGATTCTCCATCAGCATCATCGTCCTCCCGGCCGTCGGCATAAATGCTTCCGTCGTTGGAAGTGCCAAGTGTGGCTTTTACCGGTTCTTCATCGGGATTGGAGGCGCTGACGTCAGACATTGTTTCACATAAGGACCGATGCATAGTTCCCGGGGGAAGCCCTATAAAGGCTGAAGGCAACCAAAGCTGCCAATGCGCATATTGGTCCCGCTATTTCCAAAAACGCTCGGATAGATGTTGGCGAGACATTGCCAAGGGAGAAATACCGGCAGAGGCTCCTCTCGGTCGGAAACAGCTTCCATTTACTTAAACTTACCATGTTCAACTCATACGCTAACAACGCCTGAGAATTAGCACGCACGGTCCAAACAGCGAAAAGCTATCGCAATTTTCAGATATTTTTTGATGCATTGGGCAAAATGGGTGTGCAGTGGTGCCAGGTAATTTGCATTGTCAACGAACCTACAGCCAATCGGTTCTTCAAAGGTTTCTTGCAAGTCTTTCGTCTGGCATCGGCATTTGAAGTAGTGATCAGCCCCACTTGTGTGGTCCAAGTTGATTGTTAGTGCGTGGCCGGCCTTTGGTCCAATTGAACGATGGTTGCCGGGGCCGGTGGTTTATATCCCAGAGCAC
>NZ_JBQFMJ010000020.1:0-36434 GCF_056531785.1 Ruegeria sp. K7 | reverse complement strand
GAAAGAGTATCCCGAGAAGCTGCCGGTCTATTTAAAGAACGCCTTTCTTTCTGGTGCTTATACATTGGCAAAGGGCTGATGTCAGATCTGGGATAGGCGTTCGGGGGTATTGTGGTTTGTTATGCTACCAACTGAAATCCAGAGACTGTCACCCATGTGTCACCCAGGCTTATTGGCGCGCACCCGCACGCTGTCTTTAAGTCATTGATCTTGAATGTAGATCAAAGATGAAACACCGATCGACACGCGCATACGGAGTTTGCGTGTCATTGGAAACACAATGCTTCGAACGTTGGCCACTGGCGTTCTTGATTGGCGCTACCAGGATGCCCCCAGGACCGCCGGAGCCCTGTTTCGCGGGGGTAACGTCGTCAAATTGCCTAGAAGCGCCCCAGCGGCGATCTCAGAGTGTCTGGCGGCGTTTGTGGGGGTACACGAACGCTTGCCAGCATCCATCAACGCGAAGAAAGCAACCGTCTAGCACTGCTTGGTCTCCGAACCAATTGACCACCTGGATCTCTTCTAACTCGCGGTCGAGCTCCTCAAACCGTTCGATACAAGCGGACATGTCCGGACTACGGTCACCGAAAGTGGACAACACACCAACGCCAGTATCTGGGCATATCCTAATGTCGCGCACAAAGCAGTCGAGTTCTGCGTCGTAGGTCTGCATCAGTTCAACTTCTCGGATATGTGGTTTCATGGTCAGTGCCTCCGCCCGACAACAGTTTCTAGTTTCGCGCGCAGGTCAGCGCGTTCCTGGTCCGACAGCTTCGTGAAATCGTACGCCTGCGGTGTTTCTTTCTGCTCGATCTCCACCGTCTGCCCCTCTTTCCAACCTGCGCGTGTTTTCAACCAAAAGATCGTCGCTGGCGTTGACCCCTGTTCGATCAGCCTAAACAGCCGACGCACGACCTTGGCGTTGGCAAGTTCGAGACCGGTTTCCAGTTCATCTACATAGTGCCGCTGCAACGTTTTCATGCCGATGCCAAGCGCCTTCGCGATGATCGTCTTGGGTGTGCCGCCTGCAACCAACACTTCGACAATGTGCCGTTGATCGTCGGTCGGTTCGTGCGCCGGCATCGCCATTTCCCGTGTGTCCTTGCTTTGTGATCACATTGGGTTGTCGCTTGCATTATAAGCGAAACGCAACGCGCGCTAAACCGTCGACGCTGGAAATAAATATGAATGCCATGGTGCAGACGGCACATCGCATTTCGATTGAAATATACACTACGACATGTATGTGGCGTCACATCGTGTGACGCACACATATACATAGTATATGTTTGTGTTACGCATGCATCATTTTCATTTAAAATCAATGTGATAACGTGTTGTGCAACGCAGTTGCAACGTTGTTTCGCGCGATCGCGATATTTGTGCATGATTTCAATAGCTTGCGTCATTTTTGCCGCGTATTCTTGCGTGCCGCCTTGGCGTTGAACACTTGCGCTTGTTCTGGTGTCGCCAGTGATTTTTTTCGAGTATTGGTATCCACTTGAATTTCGACGAGCGCCCCCCGCTTGATCGCTGACGTCAACAAGGTTTTCAGGTAGTCTTCGGACTTTCCGAATTCGTCTGCGAGCGCATTCGCAACGTATCGTATACCCGCTTGGTGATGTGGCGACAGATATTCACCACTCTCGAAGGCCTGTGACACGCGCACGACGAACCGTTGTAGTTCCTCTTCTTTGCGATCCCGAAATGCGTCGGGTGTCTCTCGTAAAAAAACGCCGTCGCGCCACACCAAAGCGATCGATTGCCCACGCGGTGCGAAATTGGATTTCTCAACGGTTAATGTCCTATAGCTCGGGTCCTCATTGCCGTCGCGCTCGCGCAAGTTCAAGCGGCTTCGTACCGCGTTGTTCCATGCAGTTGATCCGCTGGTACCGGTTTCTTTTCCGCTCTTACTGGGATGGGCTAGTATGACAACCGCTGCGCCTGTTTGTATGGCCAACTTCGTTGCAAACCGATTGATGAAATCGCTGACTTGACCGCGATCATTCTCGTTGCCCCAAAAGATCTCTGCGACCGGATCAAGCCCTATCAAGATAGGACCGAACCGCTCGATCTCTGCGCACAATTTCTTCCAAAATTCTGAGTACTCGACACCCAAGTGATAATCGACGAAATGGCTGTTCTCTCCTGCTCGGGAGGCGATACGCATTTGACCGCGCAGTTCTTCTAGTCCGATGCCTTCCGACCTGCAGATGGCGTTCAAAGACAAATGTGTGTCCGTTTTTTCATTCTCCGCAAGCAGCGCGAAGACGCGCCCGGGTGCAGCAGATTCACCGATGAACGTGCGTCCCGTGGCACAGGCGACGGCCAACTGCAGAAGTAGCAGCGTCTTGCCTGCCCCCCCGACTCCATAGAGCGCGGTAACTTTGCCCTTCGGGATCAAGTCTTTGATGATCCACTCTCGCTCTGGCATTGCCTCACCCGCCCAATCGGCAGGATCGTCGCTCAAAGCAAAAAGGTTGGGAGCATCCTCTCCTTTGCCGTCGCTCTCATTAGTAACGTCCCAGCCGACGTCCTCATGCAGCCGCTTTCGGACCGTCTCAATGAAGGTATCAAAATCCTCCCCTTTGCCGTCCATTTCGCGAAGGAACCAATGTAAACTCTTAGTGACTGTTCCCCGAATTTCATCATCTGAGTACCCGGCTCGAGCCATATCGAGTGCAGAGTTGAAATAAATTCTTGAACGATCATCGCCTTTGTAAGTGTAGGATTTTCCATCAATATAGATGGTAAACGGTCCGATAAGTCTCTTCTGACGAAGACTTAGGCGCGTGAATGTATGCAGACTACCGGCTCGCCGTGGAGGTTGTTTAGTGGTCTTGCTTTTGACTTCGGTTGGCTTTTGCTCATCCTTGTTCATCAAAGCTTTTTCTATTTCCGCCGCGTCGTACATGTGATCGTCTGATTCAATCACGCGGACACGTTTCATATCAGTACTTTGCATTGATTGTCCCCGGCAGTCTAAGAAGCTTGGCGGAACTGTGACCGCCGATGTCGCCGCCCACGAGGTGCGTCAACCCGCGGCTAAGTTCCTGTGCGATTGGTGGCTCGACCGGTGCTTTGAGAACATAAAAAAAATGATAGTTTCCAGGGCTGCTTTGCACGATCCTCGATGGTTGCGGGCCGTTTGGTGGTAGCGCAACACTATCGGCATCTACGTGCAAAAGCCGACCCGGCACAGCATGGATGGCCTTAGCAACTGGTTCTGAAAAAGCGCTTACGCTGTAGAAGGCATGGTCGCCGGTGCGAAATTCCCGGCGAAGAAACTGCCTGATCTCCAATCCAATTTGATCACTTCGATTTGGAAAAAAATGCGTCTTACGAGGATTTTTTTTACCGTCAGCGGTGTCTTCGACAAGACGAAGACAAAACAATCCCTCACCTTGTTTTTCAACGAGCCATTCAACATGTTTGGCTGCGCATTTTAAGTCCAGGTTGATGGGTGTATCCGCAAGGTGTCTCATGACTC
This sequence comes from Ruegeria sp. K7, assembly GCF_056531785.1. Taxonomy (NCBI): domain Bacteria; kingdom Pseudomonadati; phylum Pseudomonadota; class Alphaproteobacteria; order Rhodobacterales; family Roseobacteraceae; genus Ruegeria; species Ruegeria sp. K7. The sequence goes on along the minus strand of NZ_JBQFMJ010000020.1, from coordinate 32,944 downwards.
TAGATCGCGTCCGTAGGGCGTGAAGCAAGCCATTCTTCTATGTCTGCTATTCGCCACGCCACACGGCCAGCGCTCAGGCGAATTCTCTTTGGAAATAGCCCGGCCGCCTCCATTCGGCGTAAGTGCTCTCCGCTGTACGGTATACCCATAGCTCTTAGAGTTTTAGCATCAGCGATGATGCGCTTCACTTCGGGTGATTGTGAACTGGAAGTCATGATGCGTCCTTTTCGTGCACGTGTTGTGCAGTGATGACGCGACATGTGTGGTCAAATCAAAGTCGAATAGCGCGATTTTTTTTGACGTAAGTGTATTCAGTGACAAGACTTGCAAGAATTTCTTGGCACAACTTTGTTGGCGGCTCATTTTCGGTGCAAGTTTCAATACACCAAGACTTTAGTTCACGTATCCGCTGACTATGGTTGTGCGGCAGGCCATTCACCTCAATAGACCAACGAAACCAACTCTCTATCGCATGGCGATCAAACTTCGGCTTTGATCCACGCTTATCCACGCTTTCTTCAAGTGATCTCATTAAGTCAGTTGCATCAACGTGGCAAACTCGGCGCGAATACATCCGAAATCCTATCTGCGATTCTTCGACACGTGGAAAGCAAATGTCTTTGCGGTCCAACGGTTTTTCGATTTTACCATACTCGATGAGTGCATCAGGAACCGCCAACGGCCCCTCAAAAATTCTAACAATCTCTTTCTCAAAAAAACGCTGAAATGTGCTTTCCACCCTGTGTCGGCGAAACCTATACGCGTTTAGCAAGAGCCGCTGATTTTCGGTCCGATCCGAATTAGTGAGCAATCTGTGATTTTGCTTTTCTAAAGCACGTTTCTCGTACGGAACGCTGTCCCCAATAGTCAGCGCCGTGTACTCATCCCAGCGCCATCCAAAGGGAAAATAATAGAACCCAATTATGTTTGCGGCTACTCGCAGGCGTACGCGGTATTGTTCGGCGTGGTAAGATTTGATGTCACGCCATAATGCGCTGAAAGCTTTGTTAGCTGTTGTGCCCATTGCCCAAGTGCCTCTCGTTTTTCGTTGGCATAAGAATAGCGGTTATAGACTGCGGCGACGCCGGAGATGATTCCTGATTTATGGTTGAGCACTTTTTCGATGACGTGTGGCGCAACGCCGATGCGGGCCATGCCTGAGGCTGCGGTGCGGCGCAGGTCATGAAACCACCAGTCGCTAGCGCCGATCTCTTGATCGAAACGGTCCTTGGCGCGGCCAAAGCCTGAAACAGGCGTCGTGCCGGTGGTGGTGAACACGAAATCGGACCTGGCAAAGCGCGGCATTACATTCAGGATGTCCATGACCGCTGGCGACAATGGAACATCATGCGCGATGCCGTTCTTCGCACGCTCGGCGGGTATCGTCCATGTCGCCGTCGCAAAATCGACCTGTGACCAGCGCATCTCGGAGACCTCGCCACGGCGTTGTCCGGTTAGGATCAATACCTGCGTCAACATACCGAAAGGATACCCTTCGTCTTCAGCGGCCGACCAAAGCGAACTCAGCTCTGCATCGGTTAGAATGCGATCACGAGCCTTCGGTTTAGTAGGAGGTTTGAGACCAGCGATCGGGTTGGCTTTGATCATCCCGCGATCCAGGCACCAGTTCAAAAGTTTCTTCAGAACGGCCAGTGCATGATTGGCTCTGCCCGGCGTCCCGTTCGCAACGATCTCATCCAGGATACGAACAACTTCACTGCGTTCGATATCTTCCAACGGCTTGTCGAAGAGCCGGGCCCATTTCTGATTCAGCAGACGTTCCTGCTCCTTCCAGCCGCGATTGCGTGGTATTGCCCAAAGCTCAATAAATTGGGGGACGGCCTCACCGAGAGTGGTCAGTTTTTCAGCAGGGGCAACGCCGAGCTGTATGTCGCGTAGCAACTCTCTCGCACGGTCGCGCGCTTCTGAGAGCGCCAGCGCAGGGTAAGTTCCGATCTTGATCCGCTTGATGCGCCCGTTGACACGCGGTGAACAAAACCAGGTCTTGCCGCCAGAGGTCGACACACGAATGCCAAACCCCGGCAAGGTCTGATCGTAAACCTCAAGACGTTTTGGGCCGGGCGCAGTCACGGCGGCGACGTAGCGGGATGTGAGCTTCTTTTTCATACAAGATATATATTCTGACAGTCGACCAATCTCATGGGTGACAGCTAGAATTATCGCAGAAAATCATAAGATTGTCTGCGTCACAGATGTGGCAGAATGTGTGAGTATGTGGCGGTTTGTTGGAGCGGCAAGACTTCGGGTGCCTTGGGTGACATCCGCTCACTTATGCGACTAGGCCACCTTGATTCTCAAAGTATGGAAATTCCTTCAGACGCCAATGGAGAAGTCGACAGGCTCTCCTCATCGGACTTTCTGGGCTTCCAGATCAGCCATCAAAACTCCGGAAGCGGACATTCAAGGCAGCGCAACCGAACGGCTGCTCTGCGGACGAAGCTGCCATTTGGAATATGCTTCGGAATGACTGCCGTCAGCCCAAACCGGACGTTGGCGCCAAAATTTTGCAATTCCTGAAATCCAGACAAGTTGACCAAAAATCCTTTCAACTAAGATGTTCAATGAACTTGCCACAGCCGCACACGAAAGAGTTCATGTTGGACGGATTTACGTCCTAACTTATCGGGATAGGACAGCGGACCAAAATGCCATTACACTAAGTTTGCAACGGGTTGGAGGTGTCTTTGTCAAATGAGATTAGAAGACTTTCCGCAATAGTGGCTTTCGACATGGTTGGCTACAGCCGACTAATGGAGTTGGACGAGTCCGGAACCCTCGCGCGGCAAAGAACTGTCCTGGATAAGATCATTAACCCAAAGGTGATCGAGTTTGACGGTCGAGTAGTGAAGACCATGGGAGACGGTGCACTGATTGAGTTTGCTAGTGCCGTAAACGCGGTTTCATGGGCGGCTTCGGTACAACGCGCGATGATTATTCACGAACGTGATCAGGATGCGGATAAACGAATCTCTTATCGTATTGGGATCAACCTCGGTGACGTTCTCGTCGAGGGAGACGACATTTTTGGGGAAGGGGTGAACGTCGCTTCCCGCCTGGAAGGATTGGCTGAGCCCAACGGGATTAAGATCTCGGATACGGTATTCAAAAGCGTGAAAGGCAAACTGGATCTTGGCTTTGCCGACGTCGGGCTCAACAAGGTCAAGAACCTTTCGGAGCCAATACAAGCATTCAAAGTGCTTCTTGACCCAGGTGATGCCGGCAAAATTCTTGCCGATGCAAACCCGATCTCAAGCCGGATCGGAAAACCTATGGTTGCCGCAGCGGTTGTTCTTTTGGTGGGTTTGAGTGTCCTCATCGGTTCAATCTGGACTCCGAGCTTCGGTGATCCCGACGATGGAATATTGATCGTCCCGTTTACGGCCGAAACAAGCTCTGACAAGGTCTCAGCGGATGTCGTGACAGAGTTGTTTCTCCGATCATACGGCAGGCTTAGGCAGTTGCCTTCTGCTTCGTACAGTACATCGATGCGGTACAAAGGTATCGCCGTCACGTTAGCGGACCTGAAACGGGACATTGATGTCAGGTATGTTCTCGATGGGTCAGTCAGAACACGCGAAAACGAAATCGAAATCCGTGCGCGTCTCAGAGATGCAACAGAAAGCGGCGACGGCGTCATCTGGCAGCAAGTTGTAGAAGGGGAAAAAGACCGGCTGTTCGACCTTGTCAGCGACCTGAAATTCAAAGCAGCTGGCGCGCTGAAGCTCAAACTCAACCCGGTCGAGCGCCGTTTTTTTGAAGAGACGCCCACAACTGACCAAAACGCATTTCTTGCCTATGCAAACGCCGATAGGTTGCTGCACAGCAAGGATTTCACGGATATCGGTAAAGCCCTGCCGTTATACGAGGAAGCAATCTCGCTAGATCCAAACTTTGTTGCGGCAAAACTTGGATATGCAGAAGCCAACTTTCAAATCTGGGAAGGAAGCTACAACACAATACGTTTCACGCTGGACGCACTGGACGAAGCAAAGACTATTATCCGAGATGTGCTCAGCGCCGATCCCTCAAATTCAGTCGCTATTGGATTGCAGGTCAGATTGCTATTGCAGCAACTCCAAAGGGACCGCGCTTTGTCTATGGCGAGAGCCGCAGTTTTCAACAGCCCAAGCGAACCAGGCCTTAGGCTTGTGCACGGGCTCACTTTGAATGCGGTTGGCGATTACGAACAGGCCATTGAGGCGTTCAATCAGTACGAGGCGCTGTCTGCGCGCCTCAGTTCGGGCGACAAAGGGGATCTGGCTTGGAATTTACTCCGGGCGGGCAACAGCCAGAAGGCGCTTTCGTTGTTGCTTAGCATTCCGGAGAACGAACTGCGCGAACAGCATTTTAGATTTCTGGCGGAAGCTTTTTTCCGCGAAGGCGACAGCGAAAAGGCTCGTGAATATATCCAGCGTTTTCTGACCAATAACGTATGGCTGAATGTGATGTGGATGAAGCCATGGTTCGAAATTTATGATGATCCTAATGTATTCATAATCTATTCCGAAGCAATGTTGGCGTCTGGATTGCCTGAATGGCCTTATAGTTACGACAAGGGGCGCGAAAGGGACCGCATCGGGCACGATGAGCTACTTGAATTGTACTCCGATCAGTTCGAAGAACAGTTCACGACAGGCCCATTTGGAGCGCCATATTCAGAAGAACGAAGAGCTGACGGAACGGTCGAAATGGAATTTGGTTGGATGAATGGTATCCCTCTCAATGGGACTTGGAGTATCAAAGACGATGCTATTTGTCAGAGGCTTCCTTCGGTCCATCAGGGGAGAGAACAATGCCATTTCCTATATCGTGACGCGGATAGGTCGACCGAGGCCAATAGGCATGTGTCAGCAGTCTTGTCCTTCGGTGTGATCGATTCAGAATTCATACGTGTCAAAGAGTATTGAATGCCGCGCATTGCATACCTCAATGAATTCTGCGGATGCCAGATTGGTGTTTTAGAAGGCGACATAAGCACTTCTTTTAAAGACCACCTGCGAGAACTAATCGAATTTTGCAAAGTCTGCTTCCTGCGCATTGCCGTCCTTAGCGCGGACTGCAGCACCTGGTAACTTTGGGCTCAGAGCAGCCGTTCGCTGCGTTCAGTCTTAGTGATTGCTCTGCGGACTTAGCTGACTTTCGTCACCCATGCTTGCCTCTCCGACACGTAACCAAGGCCTTCGCCAATAGTAGCCAGTTGGTTATATTTTTGATTTGTGCCAAGGGCGCCTACTCGCCGGTTATCTGCTTGATCGCCTTTTTTGCCCGATGGCCAACAATCCGTTGTTCGGTCAGGGACGATAAAGCTGGCACAGCGTCCATGGCGGCAGACCCGATTTTACCCAGGGCAATTGCGGCTTCCTTGCGCACTGTAATCACGTCGTCTTGCAGGCCATCGATCAGGTCCGGTACAGCACTGGAAGCACGCGGTCCAAATTTGCCTAATATGGTCGCCGCCCGAATCCTCTTTCTCTTGTCGCCGGTCTTGAGGTCGTGGACTAGGGCGCCAATCGGGTCATCTGCGGGCATTGTCGCCATGTGCAATCCGTCAACTATGCTTTCTACGGTTTCTGGGCCTTGCTGCCAGTCATAAGGAAAATGATACGTGTAGGGGGCCGCACGTAACTCTGCCTGACTTGCATCCGGTAGCCATTTTTTTATGTAGGAATGAGCGTCTTCCTGGCGCCCCAGTCTCGCATAGACAGAGGCTGCAACCGCTGCCAATTCGCTCGCCTTGGGGTCCTTTTCCAGGGCATCAGTCAAGATGTCAGCCGTCTGTTCCAGATCGCCCAATGTGTAATGCGCCATCGCCAAGGCTAGCATGTAGTAATTAGGGTAGGCGGGGTTTTGGCGAATGGCACGTTCCATCAGGTCCAGACCCACTTCCGGTTGGTTTGTGGTGATCATTGCCCAGGCCATGGCCACATAACCTTCTGGATCGTTCGGGTCCTTGGCAATTGCCTTCGTAGCTTCGACCTGAGCGATATCGTAACGCTCATTGTAAAGATGGACCCTGGATGCCGCGACATTGGCCAGCGAGGACGGCCGGGATTTGGTTTCCGCAAGCGCCTGCAGAGCTTTGGCGTTTGCTGCGCCAACAGACATTCCCAGAGGTTCGTTCCACCGTTGCTGGCATCCTCGCAAATAGGCCAAGCTCAGAGCGGCATGGGCCCGGCCATAGTCTGGATCGATCTCCAGGGCCTGCTTGAACCGGTCCACGGCCCTGGCATTGTCGATGGCCGAGTAACGGAGATAGCTCTCCCAGCCATCCTGGAATACCGCTCTGGCCGTTAGATCGGTGGTCTGCCCCAGCGCGATCTCCTGCATTTCCTCTTCGGTGAGGTTGACGGCCAGTGCTTTGGCGATCTTGCGGATGAACTCGTCCTGAATTGAGAAAACGTCGGTTGCGTCGCCATCGAACCGGTCTGCCCAGACATGCCCTCCGGTTGTGGCGTCTATCAGCTGAGCGTTGACCCGCACCTGGTCGCCCGCCCGGCGGACGCTGCCCTCCAGAATATATCTGACCCCCAGATCTTCGGCGACCTGTCCGATGTTTACCGGCTGACCTTTGTAAACGAAGGTGGAATTTCGGGCGACGATGAAAAGCCCCGATATCCGGGACAGGTCGGTAATCAGGTCCTCGGTCATTCCGTCAGCGAAATGCTCCTGCCCCTGATTTTCGGACATGTCCGTAAACGGCAGAACCGCTAGGGAGGGTTTGTCCGGCAACGGGTAAGCCATGCGTTCGACCGATGCCGGTGCAAAGTCAGGCGCCCAGGGTTTCCACCAAAAAATTGCAAGAAGGACCAGTAGGCACGCGGCGAGTCCGGCGACAAGTCGTCCGGTTACCAGCATGCGCCGTTCCCCGGCAGCATTCTGATCCGCGTATCTTGCGGCCACTTCGGCCTTTTCATTCATCACGATACTGTAAGCATGAACCGGCTGGTCGATGTTCTTTAGGGCCTTCTGCCCCAGATCCTTGAAATTAAGGTCCAGTTTGTTGCCAACCTGATCTCGTACGCTTTGATGAATGCAAATGCCACCCGGTTGAGCCAAGCCTTCCAGTCGCGAGGCGATATTCACGCCATCTCCGAATATATCGCTGCCGTCGGCCAAGACGTCGCCGATATTGATTCCGATGCGATAAGTCAGCCTTTGCCGCTCTGGCAGGATATGTTTAGCCTGAGAAACAGCGTGCTGCATGGATAATGCGAACCGGACCGCATCAACCGCGCTGGAAAACTCCATGAAGCCGCCATCACCCATGGCCTTGATCATGCGGCCGTCGTGGCTTTGGGACAGCGGTTTGACAATGCTATTGTAGGTGTCTTTCAAAGAGTCGAGTGTCGCCGTTTCATCCTCGCCCATGGCCCGGCTGAAACCGACCACATCATAGAACAAAATGGCTGCGAGCCGACGGTTCACGAGCTGTCTCCCGCTGCTACCTTATCCATTTTCGGACGAAATTTCTACGTTGAGCTCCGGACCAGACACTCGTTTGGACAGCCAATTCGGTTCGTCTCTCTGTACGCGGAATCAGAGGAGATGCCCGCCTGCGGATCATTTTTGAAACTGGAAACTCTCCGCCTTTATTCCTCAACGCCGAAGGTAGAGTTTTCGCCAGTTGAACCTTGGCTGTTTTGGTCTCTTTGCGGCCATCCGCGAAAGTGCAGCATCCCAACCTAAAGCGTGAGATCAAGCAACGAACAGTCCGATGCAGACCTACGCAGTGAATTCAGTCGGGGTGGATATCGCGTGGTGAACAGTTGGCCGCAAGCACGATTGCGATCCAATTCACATCCAGCGCTAAATTGAATTGGTTCAGCCATCTTTCCTGCAGTTTGTACGCCGGATGTTCCATCGCACCTGGGCACGCCCAGTACGCCGTTGCTTGCCGGTGGTGTATCAACTCATGCAGAAGAACAGACTGGTCGTTCAGGCTTTCGGCACTCCATGGATTTACCAGAGTGATCGTTGCAGTGTCGGGGTCATAGAGCCCACGCGTTATGCGCCCAATAGCCATTGCTGGTTCATTTGCGTCTACAGCGGAAAGGCTGTCAGCAAATATTATGTTGGGCGCGTTATTGCGCCTTGGCAAATCTGTTTCACGGTCTATCCACGCCTCCAGTGCTTCAACAACACCGGACAGCGGTTTTGACTGACCTATGGCATCATGAGATACAAGCGAAAATATGACCAAAGCAGTCGCCAAAAATGGGACTTTCTGTCCAAACCTACCCATGAATGTCACCCCGCAGATCACCTGTCTCCGAGACCTGCGAATAAACTGAAGCATGGTCGCGCACACGGCCGCGGACACTCGCAACCAATAGGTTCGGCGATCAAGGGAGTCGTGAGATCAGTGTGAAATTAGTCTAAAATTTGAGTGAGAAACGGTGTACTTACCGCTTTCAGGTTGGCTTCGGCAAACGTGTCAAGAACCGGAGGGCATGCCAGCCAAGCGCATGGCGTCAGCCCACCGTTCCATCATGGCCGGGTCCCGCCAACTCTCACCAAAAAATTCAACCTCTTCAGCAACTGTCCGTCCGGGGTTTTCTTTCCTGAACCGTTGCATCGTCTGTTTCGCAGCTTCGATATCGCCACTGCAAACCTGAAGCGCTGCCAGAACCCTGAGGGCGTTGTTGGGTATGTTGGGCATCCGCGTCATCGTTTCGAGACCATCATCACACTGCTCGGCACTCCACTGCGCCCAGCCGAGCTGATGGAAATACCAACCGGGCGTAACCGGATCGAGATCGATAGCTTTCTCAAGAAGCGCGATGGCCTCTTCGGCCCGCCCTAGAAACACCAATGGATCCGTCACGCCGACCATGACCAGAACGTCGTTTGGATTCAATTCACCCGCGACCGAATATCGTATTACGGCTTTTTCCAGTTCTCCTGCGGCGACGTGCACATCTGCCCGCGCAACGTGGGCCAAATGATATTCTGGGTCGAGTGCCAGGGCCTTGTCGGCAAGGGCCTCGGCCTGCGCTAGTTTTTCATTCCTCGGTAGATCTGGATCAACCTCATTTGACCAGAGGTCGCGCCAGTGAACCCACGTCAGGCCTATATAGCCAAAGGGCGCAGTTGGGTCATTTTTGACGGCTTCGTCGAACAGATCACGCGCCGCCAGTGTTTCGGCAATCGTGTCTTGTTGAAAGTGCTGCATGCCCTTGATGTAGCTGTGAAGGGCTCCGACTGCTTGGCGCCCCCCCCTTAATGGGGGCTTGCGGGTCACTTCGCGTCCGATTTTGTTGGTGGCTTCGCGCACAATCCGATTCTGCACATCGAACAGATCGCCAATGTCTGAGTCATAGTCTTCAGCCCAGACATGCGTCCCATCGTGCCCATTTATGAGCTGGACTGTAATCTTGAACCGATTGCCTGCTTTCTGCTTGCTGCCTTCGATCACGTAGTCGGCGCGAAGCTTCTGAGCAATTTCCGAAATGCTAAGCCCGCTGCCACGGAAACTGAAACTGGAGTTCCTGGCGATGATCGCGAGCTCGCGATATCGTGACAATTCCGTCAAGAGACCTTCTGCAACGCCATCGCCAAGGTATCCGCTGTCTTCACTCGCGCTCAAGTCATCAAATGCCAGCACTGCGATCCTCGGAGGCCCACCAGTCTGAGATGTTGGCCACATGAGCCAAGCTGCAACAACAGCGACAGTTGCAATTGCCATGCCCACGGCTATGACCCGTTTCCAAGAATACCGCTTTTGCAAGGCTAGTTGGTCAGCTTCAAGGCAGTATCCCCTTCCAATATGTGTTGTCAGAAAGGTTTGTTCACGGTCACGAATGGCACGCCGGATTTCCGCCACACACTGGGTAAGGTTCTCGTCAGACACAGTCACATCCGGCCACACGGAATCGATGATTTCCGACTTGGTCAGGACCTGGCCGCGCCTCTTGGCAAGGCAGGCAAGAACTTCCGAGCTCTTGTTCCGTAGTTTGACCCGATTGCCATACGCGTCCAATAGATCGTGAGACTCCACATCGAAACAAAGATCACCAATTTGAACTGTGGACGGGTTAACCGCGATATCATTCTCGGTCATGTGAGCCACCGGCAAGCATCTTAGTTTCTCGTAACCGGATTATACTGCATTGCAAAAAAATATGAGAATGATGTTCAGTGTTGACGCATTGCGAACGCGATGAACTACGTGCTTTGGGTTCAGTGTAAGATTTTTAGGCGTTCAACTCGATTGCCCTGCAACAGCCCCAACGCAAATGCCCAAGGGCGTTTAAGCCCGACTTTAAGCGGATTTGCAAAGTCCGGTTTCTGCGCGATCGCCGACATCTGTTCGAAGCGCAGCATCGGTCAAATTGGGCTCGGTGCGGTCATTCGCTGAAATGCCGCGAGCGACCGCAATGCGGACTAAGCCGCCACTTTCTGTGTCGGCTACTCCCGCCTGAAAAATATGCAAAAATTGACAGGTTTGAATTTTATGAGACGATGAATGGTGAGTGGCCGATGTAGAGCTCATTAGACAGTTGCGGGCCTCTGACCAGCACCAAACTTCAACGGAGGCACCTATGGAACGCCGCACCACACTTTTCGTTATGAATGTTCAAACCGAAGACCGCGAGATCGGTAAAGTTGCGGAAATGGCCGCAAGAGAGGACCATCATTTGCTTTGTCTTATGCTTGATATGGCCCCTGCCTTGCCTGCATATTCCTACTCGGTTCCACCATATGGCGGGCTGAATATTCCGGACGATTGGAAGGAGACCCTAGCCTCCACGCAAGCTAATCTCAAATCCAGATGTGATACCATTGAACAGCTGCTCGCCCAGAGAAATGCGTCGGGGGAGGTTCAGGCCGTCCTTACTGCAAGCATGGATGCCAAACATGTCGTTGCGCGATTTGCCCGTGTGAGCGATGAGGCGATCTTTTCTCAAAGTCTGCGGGAAACCCGCGATCTGATGACCGAAGCGGCATCCGGCGTTTTGTTCCACTCACCGATCGGATTCCGGATCAATGCCAACCTAGAACGCAATCCCGAATGCATATTTGTCGCCTGGGACAGCAGCGAGGCCGCGTCTGCGGCTGTTCACGCCGCCCTACCGCATCTGCTGGACGCGCGCGAGGTGATTATAGGATGTATCGACCCTGTAACCACGGTTAACCGTGACGGGCAGGATCCCGGGACCGACGTGGCAGCATGGCTCAGCCATCATGGATGCTTGGTCACCTTGTCACAGTATCCCAGCGGTGGACGCGCCGTCGCCGATGTTATTCAGGACCGCGCGGCGGAAGCCGGCTCAGATCTGATCGTGATGGGCGCATATGGTCAGGCACGGATGATCCAGACTGTTTTGGGCGGAACGACCCGGTCGATGGTCGAGCAGACCAAGTTGCCGGTCTTCCTCGCCCACTGAAAAGCCCCCAGCTCCGCCTCAATCTAAGTTCCTCTGAAAAAACCTAGTAGGGATCATCGCTCATTGCGCATGTTCATCAAGTGTCGTGCCGGTGCTTGTTCCGACCCAGTCTGCTATGTCACTTGCGGATATCACGCCTGTCCGCCGTCCTATCTCTCTGCCACCTTGAAAGGCAATCAGAAGTGGAATGCCACGGATGCCATACCGGGCCCCGGCCGCCGGAAATGCCTCAGTATCGAGCTTGGCGAGGCGCGCGCGACCTTTGAGCGCCTGAGCGGCCTTGGCGAACTCTGGCGCTATCATGCGGCAAGGCCCACACCATGCGGCCCAAAAGTCCACAAGCAATGGAACGTCGTCGATCCGTTCCGCCTTCTGTAAAACGTCGAGAGAGACATCGATGGGAGCCTGGGGCACGAGCAGGACACCACATTTTCCACATTTGGGAGAAGCGCGCAGACGGCCTTCCGGAACCCTGTTTCCCTGACCGCAGGCGAGACAGGCAAGCTTCAAACTCATTCTCCAATCCCCACTATCCTTTTATCATAAACAATTTGCCTTCCGCTCAGCTCCATATTTCTTCAGGGAAGAAAAGACTTTGGAGTGGGGTCCTGCAGTGACTCAAGGTAACTTGCGATCGCGATCAGCTTGGTGGGCATCAGGATTGGTTCACCATTGCCTGTATCGAATTCACTCATTTCATTGTCCAAAAGGTCGACGATAATCGGCATATCCTCTCGCGGGAGAATGTTTCGGGAATACCCACTCAGTATCTCCATGATCTCAAGAGCGGGCCACACCCCGTCGCGCCGCGCTGCAATTCTCGTCAAGTCTGGCGGCGGTGTGCTCAAACGCGCAGCTACAGGCCCATCGCCCTTCCCATTAACACCATGACAGGACACGCAGTTTTGCGAGTACAGCGTTTTTCCGGTGATTGTCTTTTCTATAGTGGTTCCCATCAAAAAAAGCGGAGCCAAAAGCAGCCAATACTTCATACGAGTTATCTTTCCGAAGCGGTGCGGCAAAGTTAACGTTTCTTTTCAACCATTACTTTGATCCCTGTCAATTGACTAATCATAGCTTAAGCATTGAGAGACTGTTGCTATTCGATTTCGACCTGACTCTTGGCGGAAACCCACGTCTTCTTCCGACATTTGCGATCAGTATTGGCGTTTCATTTTGAAGCCGCCCGTAATTCCCAGCTCAGTTTTTCCTGTCGATCACCCTTTAGTGATCCGATAATAAAAAGACCGCTTTGGGCTCAATGCCGCCGTTCGCTGCAGCTTGCATGAACGTCTGCACTGCGGACTTAGCCGCCTTTGGCCGATACGTACTGGTGTTCCGTTTTGGTGTGTTTAACCGGCAGTCGCCATGTCGGCCCTAGCGTCACGTATGATCGACCAAGATGAGTGTAGAAACAGTCCGGCAATCCCAAAGGCTACGAGCAAATCCGGCCAACCATTGCCGAGCCACGCGACAAAAACCGCTGCCACAACGACCGCAGCATTGCCGATAGCGTCATTGCGTGAAAACAGCCAAACGGCCCGCATATTAGCATCGCCTTTGCGGAACTTCATGAGCGGCAGTACCGCGAGAATGTTCACGACCAGAGCAACGATACCGAATACCCCCATCAGGGTCGGGTCTGGCATGGTCTGGGTGAACACGCGCCAAACCGTTGTTGCGAGCACACCCAATCCGAGCGTGCCGAGGAAAACGCCTTGGATCAAAGCTGAGCGCGCCCGCCAGACAAGGCTCCAGCCAATTGCAAGCAGGCCAAGAAACGTGATGAGACCGTCGCCAATGAAGTCGAGCGCATCGGCTTTGACTGCCTGCGACCCCGCAATAAACCCACCGATCATTTCAATCACGCCGTAGCCGACATTTAGCAACACGACGATCCAGAGCGCCCGACGGTATGCCGGGTCTTGATGCACCGCCCCGGGCTGAGCGTCCTCGCCATCCTTGATACGATCAAATCCGTAGCCTGTTGTCGCGACCGCTTCTTCAATCTCGGGCAAACGCGCCTCAGGGACTGTGAGGGTCATGATATGTGTGGCTGCCGACACCTTAACTGCGTCCGGCGCAATGCCCGCGGTCTGTGCCGCGCGTTCGATCTGCGCTGCATCCTTGGCGCAGTCCATGCCCGAGACACGGTAGCGAATTGGTAAGGCTTCAGAAATCAGGGCACCCGTCATAGTGCTACAGTAGAGGCGGCGGGTATCACAGCCAACCCGTGAGCGGCCATTGGTCGCGAGCGCAGCATTGGCAAAATGGGCTCGGTGCGGTCCTTCGCTGCGGTGTGCATCAATGTCCGCTTACAAGAAAACCAGGTGCAAAAATCGTCAGCTGTCACCCAAAATGTCACCCAGAACAGGGAAACATCGCTACTAGTGATGCCAGAATGCATCCAGTATTCTGATATTGTTAAGGGAATTTGGTAGCGGAGGAGGGACTTGAACCCCCGACACGCGGATTATGATTTGGTCTGGGAATAGCTTCAAGCTGCCACATGCCGCCACACTCAGCCACAATAACTTTTTGGCCTGGTTGGGAAATTACCCCAAAGGTCGCTACATGGGGCCACATACCGCCACACTCAACCACACGCATCTTTGTTACCCATACGCTACCCAAACCGTAAATGCGGACTTTGAGATACATTGCGGCGAACTTACGTTTTGAGCCCAGACCTACCACACAAAGTTTAAGGCATGCTGCACTTGCGTTCGTCAGGTTGCAGCCGAGAGTGTGTGAAAACTCCGGCTCACAAGCTCTCTCGTCGCGCTCGTTTTCGGCACCTGTGTAAAGTGTCGGTTCTAGACACGAAACGGTTCGAGACTGGATCTGAACGGCCTTCATCGAACCGGGCAGCCCTTAAGGGGATGGTTATGTCTAGAGTTTCAACGCTCGGTTCAGAGATGAGTTATTAAATCGAGGAGTTTTCTACTCACTGAAAGAGCCGCAAATCATCATTGAGAGCAGGGAAAAGCACTACAGCAACAAGAGACCACACAGTGCATTGAGTCACCGTCCGCCGACACCAGAAACCATTGTCCCAATGGACCATAGACCAAGCACGCACCACAAATCAAACCGGACCAATCAATTCGGGCCAACCCCCCATTGTTCTGTGAGAATATAGTGATCACCGGGCTGACCTGCCATGGGACTCCCAAGTTCACAACGAAAGTCTGTGAGCGTGGTTTTCATTCGTTGAATCCCGGCATAGACCGGAACACTTCCATTAGATCTTTTGCGGAGCCACTAGGCTTCACGGCGGCCGCTAGCTTATCGAGCGAAGCAGCGGTTGGAGCATCTTCGGCATCAATTCCGAGGCTTGACGTAGAAAAGTAGTTTGAATCGGGGCCGGACATAAACTCCGCCAATCGACTAAAATCCTGAGCAACAATTTTCTCATTACGCGACCGCAACCCAGTTTTTTCTACCTTTCTTGAAACCGACTTAAGAAAAACGGAAGGAGGTAAAGATCTCGTTCCGCGACTACCTCGCGTCGAAGGTTTAGATGCATCACTAACGGAAGGAGCAGATAAACTTGCGATACGCGCTTGATAATCCAACATTAACAGCTCGCGCTCAGTTTCTACAAGATGTGGGGTCGTGAGAATCGCTTCGAAAAGATTCAGGCGCATCTGCTCGAGTTCATGGCTGGCGGATCCTCGCAACGCCGCTAATCGCATCTTTTTCCAGATCGGGTGATGAGGCAAGTCGCTGTAAATCCGCCTACGGCTATCAATTTCGAACTCAATAACAAGCGTGTTTGCCTTAGAGAATTGAGTTTTCCGTTCGGCCGAAGCTCCTTCCTGAAGCCCCAATGCTCCGTTCTTCATCAAAAGATCGCTTGCTTGAAATCCGGGCAAAGAAAGAAAAGCAATCTTTCCTCCGTGCAGCGTAGTCTTCGCTTCAACATCATTTTCTGTTTCTGCGATTCTGAATCCCATATATGTGCCTACACGCATCTGAGTATCTTCACCGTCCCACATACGCCTGAGGCCGGTATAGGCTATTTCGAGTGGTTGAATCACCGAAGACATTGCAGTGATTAAGTTTTTAGATGACAAATCTGAAAGCACGTCTATCAATACGTCACCAAATGCGTCGACCCTGCGCGCGAACAAACCTCCTAAAATGCTAAAATTCGCAAACGTAATTGGAAGCGACTCGAGCAAAACAACATCCTTGATGACCAATTGCTCGGCACCGTCATCAGAATCAATCGTTTCACTAAGATCTCCTATTGGATTCAAAACAATCGGAATTTTAGTATCGTTTCCAGTGGGTTGGGACAATTCTAGCCCAAAAGCAATCAATGGCGCGAATTGGCTTAGCGCTGTATTGTCAGGTGAGAGTTTGGGCGAAATAAGCCTTATTGTCAGGTAACTCTGATCAACAATTGCCGGGACCCCATTGTCGTTCAATTTCACGACGGACCAGCCACTTGCATTTCCACCAAATCTATTATTAAATATCTCTTTTAATTTCATGTCTTCTCCAATTCACTGAGATGACCACGAGCTCTTTCGCAATCGACGATTCCAGTTTTCGGGTTGAAGCACTAATATGGGAGCCGCCCAGATTGGCGAATCTTCCCCAGTCTTGTCATGGACGCCGCGACGCGCCTCAACCAACGCTTCGTCTAGCGAGCACGTGTCGCAGAAAAGGAACCTATAAAACGCAGCTGCGAAAGCTGCAGCATCAAGATCGTCGATCTTCCACAGAAAACCAAGTAATGCTGGAATCTGTTTCGCAGCCAACGCATGAGCCACAGCGGAACGAGAGTTTCCGCCAATCGCGCTGTTGCAACTATTCATGAAAACAAACTGCGTACGTGAGCACCCCAACCAAGTTGCAAATTCCCTCATAGTTATCTTGTCAGCCATTCCTTTCTCCTTGGCCGGGACTACTAGTCGGGAACTCTCAAAAGTCTGATCCTCAGTTTCGCAGATCGAGTGGCCGGCGTAGTGAACAATATCATATTGGTTGCTACTGTCTCGAAGCGCTTCCTCAATCCTCATCGCCAATGAGACATTGTCCTCCGTATATGCAGGTAGAACATCGACTTTGCCAATGTCGACATGTATCGCACTTGGTCGCCAACGATCCTCGTCTGGAGTCCACATTACAGGGCGAGACTTATTTTTCAGGATCTCACCGAGCTCGGCCAGCATTTTTACTTCAGCGGCCGCGTGAGGTGTAGCTGCCAGATGTGTTGGTTCACACGTGTCGGTATAGAGACTTCCTTCATCGAGTACCGATTCAATTACCAGGATATCGATTGGGTCGTCATCGGACCAAACCAACTCACTTTGACCGCACTGGTCAAAGTTAATTCGACGCGCTGTAGGTGCTTTGACCATCAAAGGATAGTCGTCTTTTCTTAGTCTGGCCACTTCGAACATTCCTGGGTGCTGATCAGACGAGAGGTTAAAGCGAATCTTCACTTCACGATGGTCTTTACAGATATCAAAGGCTTCAAAAATTTTGGTCCTAGCGGTTTCATTAGCGAAGATTATGTCGTGCGCGTCCCCTGCCAAATCGTTAAGCGTTTCCAACCACTCCCTCGAACCTTCGGCATCTCGATTATCCAAGACCTGCTTTTCAAATCGATCGCAAGACCTCACAAAGCGATCCACTTTGTCCTTCTCTTTGTCCAGCGCGACGGGCTGTCCGATTATCTTGTTGAGAGGTGGGCGATGATATTTAAACGAACATGTCTGCTCGCCAGGATTAGAGAAGTCAAACTCAATAGTTACGAGAGGCCGAGGATCTTCATCTTGGTTATTTCCCGTTTCGCGAAGCATCCTTAACTCTTCTAATGTCGCTTTCATAACTTCGTTCAGATCTTCCTCAATTACGATAAGTCTTGCGCCCATAATTTTTTGAATGTCGCTCACCTCTTCACGAATCAACTCACGAACAACATACAAAATTGATACTTCGGTTCCTTCCTTACTTATCTTATCAATCAAGCTCCGTGCGGTTTCACTATCGTCGGGTTTTGGGTGGTTAGCATTCCAACTCAAGTCTTGGTCGACGACAACCAAATCGCACTTACGCTCACGAAATTGCGCAATCGCGCTGTCGCCATATTTTACGTACTGCGCAGGATTTTTTCTACATTCTAAGTCGATCTCTTCCAAACATGAACGAACTTCTTCAATTACGTTTCGATCTTCTGTTGCGACCAGGATATTTCGAAATTGAATCATGATCACATCAACCCTTTTCAATTGAAGTCGTTGCGAGAGGAAGCGAAAGAGTGAATTCTGTCCGGTCGCCATGACTAGTTCTTTCATAGGTGCCCAGATGTTCGGTCACAATTCGCTTTAATCCGTACTCACCAAGCTCAACAATACCCCGGCCAATGTCGGATGGATCGCCTTGTTCAGCTCCGGCACTCCATGAGATTTTTCCTGTGCGTGAAGAGAATTTGACTGTGATCGGCCGCTTCGCTTCATCGTCAACTGTTACCGCAATCTCAATCTGTCCATCGTCCGGCTTCCTTTTTTTCAGGAAATTTAGTATTGAGCGGAATACGAACAGCAATCGATCTTGATCGCCGTAAATTGGTATTTTTTGTTTTGTTAAGTGCAACTTTATATCATCAGAACCCAAACTATCTATTCGATTTACCACTACAGATTCAGAAATAGCGTTGTTTAATATTTCTCTCAAATTCATTATATGCTTTTCAGGTTCGTCACTTTCTGCAGGAAAGCAATTTGCAACGCGGTCGTAAGTAAGCTTTAAAGATTTTATATTTGCACGAACATCATCTGTAACGCTTCGAATTCCTCGAACGGTTTCATCATCGAGAACTTCGCCAATTTTTAGATCATTGCTAAGATAATTGATCGCTTTTGTGATAACGCTGATAGGCTCACGTGTTTGCCGCGCTGATTGAGATATTGCACCACCCACAAGATTGATCCTGTGCTCCCAGTGAAGCATTCTCAAATCAGTCAGGTAGACTACCCGAATGCCAAACAGTTCGGGAAGTGTTTGCGAGGATAGGGTCACTTGGCGCCGCATATTGCTGAGACCCGTAATGGATGTGTGCTGCCTCTTAATCGATGGATTCTGCATTACGTAATCTGCCAAGCGCTTATCTCCAAGCGCCTTTGCAAGTCGCATGTTTTCGAGCTTTGTATCCCCTGCTTCTAGTAAGCTTTTCGCCTGATCGTTGGTCTGCACAAGACGTCCCTCGCCATCAACGATTAGGACCGCCTCAGTTGCCTCATTGAGAATTCGGTGCACAAGGCCGTCTGCCAAGACCACCTCGAGAAGTGCTCGGATTCTCTCGATGAACGCGTTCAGTACCTTTTCATCTCTCCCACTAAAGGCTTGAGTGCGAACATCTTCGATATTTAGCACCCACGCGATGCGACCTCGGATCTCAATCGGGATGCTCCAAGCCGATTTAGTTTTCTCATTGACCTGCTTAAATGCTTTCGATTCGGGGGAGCCATCTTCTGTATCATTCAAAATAAGTGCTTGCTTTTGACGAACGGCCAAACCGATTAACCCTTCTCCAAGCCTCATTTTTCTACCAACATACTGATCGCGTGAACCCAAGCCAAACTCGTAAGAAGCCAGACAGATCAGGGATCTAGTTGAAGCGTCAATTTGGAAAATACTCACATACTTCCAACGATATAGCTTGGAAAGCTCCTTCGCGATTTCATTTGCAATCTCTCGGTTCGCCTTTTCGATGTTCTGATGCGTTGGGTCTTTACGAAGCTCGCCATTTGTCTTCGCTATGAAAAAACCAAGACGTTCCAGTCTAACGGATTCATACTGTTCAAACATTCGACGAGCCGTTTTGATAACGCTCAAGATCCCACTGGATCGAAGTCGCGAGATGTCAGCATCTTCGAACTCAGAGCCCGACTTTCTCAACAGTGTAATTGCACCGTGGAACTTTCCCTTGACCTTGTCGACAAGTGTTAGACTCGGATCCATGCCTTGCTCGATCAAGAACGGAATTGTAGGGTCTGTGTAAAGTGGATCAGAAGCGGCTAAACTATCTTTGAAGTCGCTAATACGAAGCATAATTCCACGACTTTTCTCGATTTGATCGTTCATCATTTCCGCAGTATCAGCTGAGATCCTGAACCATCTGGTTGGCCATGGCTCTTTGGGACGAGGTTCGACATGTGCTGGCCAAGCAAACTCGCCGCCGTCTTGATAGATTGTCCACACAAGCGCGTCGTGTGGAATTAACTCCTGCAAAACCTGCGAGGCGTTGCTTACTAGATCATGCGGATATGTCGCTTCGCTTGTAAGTCTAATGAGCTCGTCACGGATGCGTTCTAATTGCATTGAGCGCACGAAAGACAAACTACCGATCCGAGTCTTACCATCCATGTCGAATACAGGAAGGCCTGTGACTTCCACCGGGTGAGTAGAATTGTCGGTCCGCTTCAACTCAATTTCAAATCTAGTGGCTTGCCCTTCACTGCGCAAAACATGTTGCTGAAGCATCGTCTTGTAATGTTCTCGACTCACAAAATCGTCGAAACGCTGTCCCTCGATACTTCCGCGGTCTGAATTGACTAGTCGCGCAGCGGCATCATTCACAAACTGAATGCGACGCTTATCATCGGCCCGAACCACTCCAAAATCCGCAACCTCGAAAGCTAAATCCGAGCCCTCGACTAGCTTTGTCACGTCCAGGATGATGGCGTAAGCAATCGCGCTACCCGGTCCGGCGGAGTATCCAAGCTCAAGAACAACTTGCACTTCATGCTTTCCAGCCTGAAAGACGGAGCGAACTATCTCGACATTCTGTTTCTCAAGAACGTTGCGATAAACAAACCTTAGATGACTGAGGCGTCCAGACGAAGTTGAAGCACAATCGAAAAGACACACTCCGTCTAGCGACCGCTTGGCCAGTATTCTGTGCAAAGCCGAATTGCAACTTATGATCCGGCCTTTCGCGTCAAGCAGAGCAAACCCAACGCCAGTCGCCTCAAAGGCGAGTTCTTGTGGCAACGCGGTTTCTCGAAGGCAAACAGAGACAAGCTTATCTAGCCACTTTAATGACCGTAAAGCGACTTCACGCTCCGACCAGGAAAAAATAATCTCTCTTAGCTCGGAGGCCTCTCGATGCAGATCGCCAACATCGTAGTCCAAATCTCGAAGGCGAGAAATCAACGTCGAAGAAGTTCTCTTTAGCCAATCCGGGGTGGCCTCAAACGCACGATTTCTGTTCAGCAGGTCTGGGCCAACGACATCAGAAAGCTCTGACATAGCACTCACAACAACCTAAAATAAAAATTAGCAGTCGCGACACTATCATAAAGAGACTACGGATTCAATGATCCGTCATTCCGAGCCAAGAGTGTTCCGGCTCTCCTTGCTTATCCGTCTTGATCGGCATCGCTTTCAGTGCTCCTTTAACCTGGCGCGTTTCCATAAGCACAGCATCCAGGCCCAACTCTGCCAGCCCTCGAGGCAGCCATTGCGACAAAGGTCCAGCCTCCAGGCCAATCGCGGCAATGCTACCGTCCAGATCGCCCAACCAATGCGCCAGAACTTCGGGTTCGCTTTCAGTCTCTGCCTCTTTGATGATCTTGCCGTGCTCGCTGATCACGCAGACCGAGGTCTTCGCAAGCGATACATCCAATCCAACGAACAACTTCATCTCGTCATCCTCCATATGGGTTCAATACGGGAATGGCGGCAGCGCAACGCTGATCTGACAAGTGGTAACGGCGATGCGTGACACGGGCCCCGTTACGGCATCTCATTGAATTTCAAAGCCAGTAGATGACGGTTGCGGCCAGAGCGATTGCTGAGAGGAAGACCTTTGGGCACCTGTCGTACCGGGTTGCTACGCGCCGCCAATCTTTCAGCCTGCCGAACATGATCTCGATCCGGTTGCGTCGTTTGTAGCGGCGCTTGTCGTATTTCACGGGCTGCTTGCGTTGCTTTCGACCGGGAATGCAGGGATGTATCCCTTTGTCTTTCAAAGCTTCTCTGAACCAGTCGGCGTCATAGCCCCGATCTCAGAGCAGCCAATCGACATTCGGCAGGCTGCTCAGCAATGCCCGCGCGCCGACGTAGTCACTGACTTGCCAAGCTGTGACGAACAGGTTCAATGGGCGGCCTTGGCTGTCGCAGATAGCATGCAGCTTGGTGTTCATGCCGCCCTTGGTGCGGCCAATCAGGCGTCCACGCCCCTTTTTTTGACGCCCAAACTGGTCGCCTTGCGGTGTGCCTTCAGGTAGGTCGCGTCGATCATCACAGTCTTCTCTTCGCCGTGCTCCGCAGCCAACCCTGCCATCATCCGGGCGAAGATGCCTTTGTCGCTCCACCGCTTCCAACGATTGTACAAGGTCTTGTGCGGGCCGTAATCTTTGGGCGCATCGCGCCAGCGCAAACCATTGCGATTGATGAAGATAATCCCGCTCAAAACACGCCTATCATCGACACGCGGTTTACCGTGGGACTTCGGAAAATAAGGCTTAAGACGCGCCATCTGCGCGTCCGTTAGCCAAAAAAGATCAGACATGTTCACCGCTCGATATTCGAACCGTGAATCACGTAAACAAGCGGAAATCAATGGGTCCTGACCCTAACAGGACACGCAACAATGGGCCTTCGCTCCTATGGCTCCAAGGTCCGCTGTAAGGTAGATGCGTTCTTGTTAATTCGATTATGTTCAAGAAATCAAAACCATAATCATGCTAAGCCACAGCGGCAACCCAATCAATGCTTGAATCCTGGGTCTTCCGGCAAGATAAGTTTAGACTTTTCCTTGTTTTTTTGTTCATCTCTTCGCTTTATCAAAAACATAATGAGAGCTGGTAGACCAATTACCGAAGCCAGAATTTGAGCGACCCTCAATACTAAATCCAAAATATCGACAGGTGATCTAGCGTTCTCGAATTCAATTGGGAGCGTAGCAAATGTTGCTCTGGGTGCCTTTGCCAAAGGATGGCTTCTTACTTCTTGCACCTGCACAACAATCAACTTCTTTCCCGCCAACTTGGACTCAAAAACGATGGGTTCCCCTGAGATTTCTCCAGTGATTGGGTCAAAGTGAATTGTGCTAGCGTTCGAACTAAACTCTATCGACGAGCTTTCTGGAGTTGACAAAGTTAAGGTTACGGGGACGTCCAGCTCCCCCGCAACCGCCTCCACTAGTATCTTTGCGCTATCGCCAACTCGGATGGGCGGTTCCGGCGACACGGCTAATACCAGCTTCCCCACCGCAGTCACCTGAGAGCCGGGCGCAAAACCAGTACCACTAGGCTCCCCAGCCAGAACGAATTCCGATATTAGTGTATGCGTACCGGAGCCGACACCGGCATCGTTCAGATTCATAAGTCTTAAAATCGAAGACAGAGTTAATACTGCGAAACTGACCCAAACAGTCTTGACCCAATGGTTGTTACGCATGACACTTCATCCCAATCCACGGCTGTTTACTGTCAGGATAGTGTTAAAATATTGAAACTGAAAACAATTATCACCCCCAGTGTTTTTGAGGTGTAGCGTTTTGTCAAATATACATTATCTACCATTCGTTTGGGCCTTTTGTTCCTCTATGATTTCTTCACCGAACATTGTTTGGTCCCAAGAAGTCGCACCACTAAAAGCAGAAGTGCGCGAGATTTTTGAAGAAGCTTTAGAGGAAATCCAGTTCACAGACTTCAAACTACCGGAGCAAGAGATCGTACTGACCTTCTACGGTGGAACACCTACGCCTATGGCCTATGGGGGCCAAGCGATTAATATTCCGCCAGAATTCCTTCTGACTGCTTATCATAGAGCTCATTTTCAAGCTTTGACAGCCATTGGTTATGAACACGCCGTCAAATATGCAGTCAATGATCTCAGATTGATCTTTTCTGTAGTTGGTGAAGCAATGAGAATGACAGAAGCGGAAAAACAAGATGTACTACAGAACTGCAATAAGGGAATATGGGATTCCGGAATCCCCGCTGAGGAAGATGAACTGCCGCGTTGCCTGATAGATCGGATTTTCGGCAGGGCTATCAACGATAGTATTTCGTCATGCAGAAACCGAGCTCATAGTATGAGCTTCGCGGAATATTCACAAATGTGGAACACGATTTGTGATCGTGATCAATTCGGCTATCTTGTCAAGTTTGCTGCGCTTGAAACGATGAAGGACAGATTCCATTTGGCCGTAAAGTTTGTTGTCTTTCATGAGGTTGGCCACATAGTTTTAATGCACGAATCTTCAACACGTGAAAATGAGTTCTCGGCAGACGTATTTGCATATGAAACAATGCGTTTGGCCGGATACGGTCTGTTGGAAACCACCCAGGCTTCATACTCGGCACTAGACAGTTATCAGGACGTATGGGACCACGCGCTTGCGACGTTGGGTGGAGTCTATGGCGAAAACAAGAACGTCGAGGACGCACAGTTGGATCCATCTATAAATCTCGCTGATCTCGCTCGCTCCTTGGACCCCGTTTATGGCGTTTCCAGTTGCCGACTTCTTCGATTGTTTTTGGACGTTGGGATCGTTAGCGATAAGGGACGCACATCTCCGTCAAAAATTCTAAACCCCAGTTTGCTCGACGAAGAAGCATTAAACGGACGGTTTTTGTGGGAAAAGTGGTTCGTCGACGAAACTGTAATCAGGGTAATGTCCATAGGCCAAATGCTATTTCAAAATAGAGACACAGCATGTTCACTTTAGCATGGCAACGGTCTTGACGTTGATGCCAAGCTCGCGGCTCAGCTCCGCGTTCGAAGCTTGCGATCGCTGTATTGTTGCTCGGATGGCGTGCGTTGTCGTGGCGCAGCCGTGACGTATCTGTCCCATAATGCATCCTTCCATTCCATCGAATGGATCGCACCATCAAACCCTGGGATCAAACACCTAACGATTCATCCTAGTTGCGACGCAACTTTTGAGTTTCTTGGTAGACCATTTTACGCGCACGATTGATTGCACCTAGCGGCCGATGATTAGCAGTAACGTTCCATGGATTAAAGGAAATTGCCTCAGAACGCGCTTCCATTTCGGTCCATTCTGCTTCTGTCAAGCCCCCCAGCTTCGAAACTACAATCCGAGCGACCGGAAATGTCTTTGCGCCAGCATTGCTCCAATTGACCGTTGGGTCTTCGACCGGATGCTTTAGAACATCATCTTGGACTTGGACAAAAAAATTGAAGACAGCCTCTGAGGTGGACAGATCGCGTCTCAAGCGTTCGGATAGACCGTTGGGGCTGGATACACCATCGGTGAGCTCAGATACGGCTGGCTCAGGAACAGGTACAACAATATACTTCACCGCCTTATCATCCCCGAGTAGGTATGGAGTGGTGCTCCAATACTTTGCTCTTAAAGGAGAGACCGGTTGTTGATCACTGGTCTCTAATGCAGGAGACAAGATATCTTCTTTAAATAGTTTTCGGAACACTTTGAGCCAAATTCCATTAAGGACGGCTTTCAATCTATCCTCCCCATTTCGTCTAGCGCTAGCGATCTCTGCAGAAAGATCATTAAAAATGGAAAACTGCTCCAAATCACCTTCAAAAAATGTTTCATTGTCGAGAAGCACGAAGTCAAAAGTGTCATCATCATCTGCTCCGGAGATCAGCTTTTCTCCAACTACGCCTAACAGCTTGATCGCCATTCCGTGGGCGTCGCCACTGTCATGGTTGTCATCTGACCTAGCACCATTGGAAAAGCGAATGAGAGCAGGGTAAGTTGCAGGCTCTGAAAAAATCCCTAGTCTGAGACCTTCCTCCTCGATCTCCAAAACTTCAAAAAACGCATTCAGGCAACCGTGCCCTTTGGGATGCTGCGCTCGTTTTAGGCCACCATCGACCTTTTCCATCATCATCTCATTAGACTTAATGATGTCAGCGACGAGCTTATCTTCGTTGTCGCCAACAGGCGCTTCTCCCAAATGAGATGCAATATTCACCATCAATATCCCCTTATCCAAACTAAAAAATATGCAAATAAACAGCGACTATCCTAACACAACATGTGTAGAAGTCGAATACCCAAGGGCCCATTCAACGACACTGCTCTGAAACCCGATTTTCCTGCCATTTGTGATTAGAGTTTTCCGGGACGAATGCCTGGCTGGGAAAAGGAACGGAAGCGATGAAAGCAGCGAGATTTACGGACGCGCAGAAAGCGTTTGTTTTGAAGCAGGTTGAAGAAGGCAAGGCGGTTGCTGAAGTATGCCGTGAGGCTGGGATCAGCTCAGCGACGTATTTCAATTGGAAGAAGAAGTACGCGGGTATGTTGCCCTCCGACATGCGTCGCCTGCGTGAGTTGGAAGATGAGAACAGTCGTTTGAAACGGATCGTTGCCGGTCTGACGCTGGATCGGGAGATGTTGCAGGACGTCATCAAGCGAAAGCTCTGAGGCCGGATCGGAAGCGCGAGCTTATCGACGGTGTTCGGGAAGACTGGCGGGTGTCTGTCAGACGCGCCTGCAAGGTGTTGCGGTTCGACAGATCGACCTACCAGTATTTTTCCCGCCGCACCGATCCGGTCGCCCTGAAACGGCGCATCAAAGAGATTTGCGAGACCCGTGTTCGTTATGGATACAGGCGCGTGCACTATGTGTTGCGCCGTGAGGGTTGGCCGGTCAACGTCAAGAAAGTCTATAGGATTTACCGCGAGATGGGGCTGCAATTGCGGAACAAATCACCAAAACGGCGGGTGAAGGCCAAACTGAGAGAGGATCGTTCGGATGCCGTGAGGCCCAATGATGTGTGGGCCATGGACTTCGTTCATGATCAGCTTGCGACTGGCCGCAAACTGCGCGTTCTGACCGTGGTCGACACATTCTCGCGCGTCTCACCCGTCATTGACCCAAGGTTCAGTTACAAGGGCGAAGACGTTGTCGCCACGCTGGATCGGGTCTGCCGCCAGATCGGCTACCCGAAAACGATCAGAGTGGACAATGGCAGTGAGTTCATCTCACGGGATATGGACTTATGGGCCTACCATAACGGTGTAACGCTCGATTTCTCACGTTCCGGAAAACCGACCGACAATGCCTTCATCGAAGCGTTCAACTCAAAGTTCAGGGCAGAATGCCTGAACACGCATTGGTTCCTGTCGCTGTCGGACGCTTGCGAAAAGATGGAGGAATGGCGTAGATACTACAACGAAGAAAGACCGCACAGCGCCATCGGGAATATCCCTCCGGCAATGCTGGCAAACTCACATGACGATACCAGCCCGTCATGCTGAGAAAATGCGGAAAACTCTGTGCCCAGGTGGCAGAAGGTTGGGTTTCAGAGCAGTAACTTTCGGGTGCGGAATGCTACTTGGTCAACTCTCGAACGTTGTGGAGCGTGCATTTTGCTTTGAGTTCAACTTTTCGACCGATCCGGCAGTCTGCTTGGATATTGGAGTTTCGTCAGACCGGTAGGTTCTGGACCCGTTAATTTGGTTGCCGTCATCTCGATTGCGTGATTCAAGCCCCTAAGTTTCAGGATTGAATAATGAGCAATCTATTCTGGCTGGCTGATGAGTAAATGGTGCGTCTTCAGCCTTATTTTCCGAAGAGCCATGGCAAGCGGAGGGTTGATGATCGGCGTGTGTTAAGCGGAATAATTTTCAATAACCGCAATTGGTTGCGGTGATCTGATACGCCTCGTGAAAATGGACCGCATGTTGGTAACCAAAACGTTATCCACGAGCCCTAGCACGTACCCGAAGGATCTCAACCGAAGGCCGCGAAAGAGTACAGGGCGGACACGAAGGGATACGGCTACTCCGCTTTGGCGGATCAATCGTTCTGGGCAAAACCGCTTGACTGGGAAGGCTCCGTTACCGAACTCTGGAGCCTAAATTTATCCATAATTGTTTGGGCGCATCCCAATAACCAATTTGTCAGCCACGCGAGCTGATGCTTCGGCTTTAGTAATTTTCCCGCTTCCGTCACGATCTAGGCCTTTATTTTGACTATAAGCCTTTTGAGGCTTCTTAAAAAGAACATGACTCTCTGGCTTGCCGACTGCACTAGGCAACAATACAGTCATGTAAACATCGCTGATCGATGCAAGCGACTTCCCTCTGCTGTGCATTGCGATGTGCTTTTCTACAAAGTCGAGCTGCTCTAACGCCGTCATGGCGGCGAGCCTTGCCGTGGTGGTTCCAAGACCAGTCGCCGTTGTAGGCATAAATTGTATCAACCCAGTGGCGCCGCTGCCAGCTTTGTTCAATTCGTCTGGCTTAAAGGTTTGACCCGTTTCAAACGCCATGACCGCCATAAGGTGATTGGGGTCGCATCCAAGCCTTTTCGAAATAGCAATTACCTTTTCGTTGAATGCTCGACCATGCTTCTTCTCGGTTACTTTTCCAAATGCTAATGGGTCGCCTAGCGAGACTTCTGATGCTACGCCTCCGCCATCGGGAACATCCATTGGCATCCCAAGGTTGGTCGGTCCGGAGTGACCCGCGCCCCCTCCGATAGCATCGTTAAAATCAAACTCTGGAAGTGCAATACCAAGATGCCCGGCTGTACTTGGTCCGACAATTCCGTCGTCGGCATGCGTACCAATAACAGCGTCCTGAAAGTCAACCAAAGCACGGAATGTACCCGGGCCGAAGTCTCCATCAACTACGAGGTTTGTTCCCGCCTTTCTGTTCAAAGCGGCCTGAAGTTGCTCCACAAGCGGCCCTTGCGAACCAAATCGCAAGATCACCGTCTTTCCCGCACAAAAAGTGCGGATCATCATGTGTACTTCCTCGGCATCGAAAAGAACGTACTCGCATTCCTTTTGGCTGCCGAGTTTCTTCATGAAAGGGGAAATGAACATCTTCCATGGGCCCGCCTCAGAGTTTCGCACTCCCTTTTTGACAGTACCCGCGACTGTTTGGCATCCGGCGGAGGAAAACGGTGCATCCGCTAGTTTATCATCGGCCCCCATGTGAAATGCACAATGGATGTTGTCACCTGCAATTCGACCAACCTCCCACGGATCATCATCGTCATAAAGCGCGTCGTTGGATGTGCGTTGAATAGTGATCGGACATTCCTGAAGCAATGCCCAATGACCGTTCTGGCCTTCTCGACGTTTGTGCCAGTCAGCGCGATAGCGCTTCATCCGACCTCGGCCCATGCGATTTACCTCTTTGCCACCTGACGGAATTTGGGCTTGTACGATAGTGCCGAATGGAACCGTCGACCCTGGAAACAGGGCGATGCCCGAACCCGGCAGCCAATGACCGAGCGTGCAATTCATGTTGAGGTAATCCACCGGCGTCATCGCAATTTCCTGCTTGGCCTCGAGATTGGACCCGGAGAAACCGACTGGTCGGCATCCCCGAAGCCCAAACAGGACAATTCGACTGTCGTCGATAGGAAACAGTGATCGCCGCCAAAGAGCGACAAGATGGGCTTCGGTCAAAACTAGGCCTCCGTCTGCCGCTTTCTGTGGCTTGGCGGCTGAAACCGACACGTCTCGCGCGGGCGCGTTCAATGGCACTGCGGCCGCCGAAGGCACATAGGATTCTGATGACTTAGAGAAAATTTCCTGGAGTTTTTCCTTCAATTCCACCAGTGTAAAAGAATTAAAATCGTCGATTTCAGCCTTTTTCTGGTCAATACGCGCTTGAATACCGGCAACCCGGTTCACGAGCTCGGCTAGACCCGTCAAAACGACCTCGTCCAACAAAATGTCTATTTCGTCGGCAATACCCTGCAAGCGGTCCATTTCCTGCTGATCGTTACGATCACGCGCGGCTATGAATGGCGCTTCTAGCGAGTCTAGCAGCGCGCGCAGTTCGCGTTCGGCTTCTGCTCTTGTCATGGGGATCTCCAAGTTAAGTACAAGTTATTAATAATTTATTGATTTACGGCTTCGATGGCTAAGGCAGTCGCTTTGAGATCAACGGTCGCAGCGACCAAGTCAGACAGGTCTGCGCTGCTAGAGCCTTGCTCAACCGCTTGCACTGCGCTGTCCATGGCCACGATCGTTTTGTCCAACAAAACAACCCAGCCAGACAAAAGCCGCCTGTCTTCCTCTAAACCCTTAATCGCCGCATCCGAAAAAGAGCTGCCGCCAGTACCAAGAACCCGGCGCCCTTCGCGAGAACGCCTCATAACAGCGAACATGTCCGGAGTTCCCGCCCGCATCTCCATGAGAAGGGCACGCATATCCGGATAGGCGGCCAGCAGTTGTTTTCGAAATTCGGAGCGAGTACGTGCTGTTAGCGCCAATTGAATGATCGGAATTACGTCGACCACCGTCTCAGACAAGTGAGAGGCGAATTCAGCCGCGTCTCCGGTGACTCCTGGCAGGACCTTTAAGGCTTCATTTAGGTTCGTGGTGACAGCGCCCACGTCTGCTGCAATTGCAGCAGACGAAGTTCCTGAAACCAAGCCCGTAAGCGCGTCGTTGTAGGCCTTTAAGCTATCTAAGGCCGCTCGCAAACCAGCAGTCAGTGGCGGGTCTCCTACGTTCAGGACGTAAGCTGCATCATTCGGGTTAAATTCTCGGGTCGGTTCCATCCTTGATGGCTGTCGCCCCGCAATAATACGTTCTGCTTCTCCGAGCCGATCCATGGTTTTGGAGCCTTCGACGTATTGCGCGTTGTAAGCCTGATTATAAATTTGAAATTCAGTTTCGCCGTAGCTGCAAGCTGTCATTAGAAAAGTAGCAACAGTAAAAAATATTGCTCGATACATTTTACCTCCAAGGGTTTTCTCTAAACTATGCAATTTACGCCAGGAGCGGGAAATTACCTGAGTCAATTCATCTTCCTTATTCATCAAGTATTTTTCTGATGTGTCAACGACTTCCCCGAAAACCTATTCTCCATCTGACCGAGAGCAGGATAATAGCGCAAGAAGTACCCGGTTCCCTAGCGAGCAAGAGACCCGAAATAAGTTGCGTGGGTTGTGGGATGCACTCTGAGGTAGGCACCCAACCGATTGCTTCGCTAATTTTTTTGAAGTCTTCGAGAGGGCGCCGTTAGCAAGTAGAAATAGACAAAATCAAATAGTTGTAGGAAGATAGGTGAATTAGAAAAATTCTTTTTTGGGGAGGTGATTTTGATTCGGTGTAAAAGCTTTCTTACGGTTTTCGTTTGTTTTCTGTGTTTGATTGTCCCAGCGGGTGCGCAGACAAACGACGGCGGCACTAAACTCGCTGTTTCGGAGCCAGAGGTTCCAGATGGCTGGAGTATCTCTGAATCCCTCGCAAAGGCTTTAAGCAAATTCAGAGCAGATCAGAAATTTCAGAATCTGCGCGACGAACGTATTCAGTTGCTTGAGTCAATTCCAGAGACGCGTGCCTTGATACAAGTTCAAGAGGCCAAAATGGCGGGGCTAGACGCCGAAATCACCGATGTAAAGTCTCAAATAAAAGTTGCGGAAAGCTCTTTGGAATCAGAGGCATTGTCGAAGTTGCGGTCAGAACTTGCTTCCCTTGAAAGCCGTTGGGAAGGCGAAACGGCACGTGCTAAAGCCCTAACCGAGCGTCGAAAGGCAATCGAGACCAAACTTGCAGAGCAGGCTGGCAGAATCGCTGAGCTTGAGACCGAAATCAGGGCAATTGAAGACGGCCTTGAAAAGTCGCGAGTAGCAGAAGTGGAAGCGGAGACCAGTTACCGAAAGACCACCGCGCAAATTGAATCTAGAATGGATCAGATCAGTGGACTTATAAAAATCCTAGAAGATGAATTCCAACTCACCAAAGATGAAATTGTATTCGAGAATATAGGGGTTAAGCGCCGCGAGCTTCTGGCGATTGAGGCAGAGGTATTCTCCGACGAAGTTATCGACGCTCGAGCAAAAATCGATGCCGCAGAAGCAATTACGGCCAGTTTGTTAGTGAAAGAAAAAAGGCGCACACTCGATATCAGCCAGGAGCGCGAAAGATCGATAGAGCTCTCTGCAAACCTAAGTGATTTGATTGAACGGGAACAGCGATTGACACTAGACATTTTCGGATTGGATGCTGAGGTTGAGCGTCTAAAAACCGAAATTGAGAGGCAGATCGCTCTCGACGGCGAGCGTGCCGATAGCCCCGCGAACCTGAAAGCGAAACTTTCCGCTCTAGAAAGCTCGCGAGCAACGGCGGGTGAAGAATGGAAGACTAGTAGTGAAAAGTTGCAAAACGACATCCTCCGCCAGACAACGGTGGAGAACGAAATCAACGATTTGTTTATTCCGCGGTCGGCCGAAAACTCTTTCAAACTTGTGATGTCCTTTGCCTTTGCATTTCTAGTTGGGTTGGTAATCTGGAAGTTCTTCGGGATCACGCGCGAGGATCCAAACGTGAGACGAGTCGTATTCTCGGCTGAAGCCGGTATCCAATTCGTGACGCTTTTTTCACTTGTCATCGCGATCATCCTGTTTGGGATCACAGGAATTCTTGAGGGCAAAGAGTTATCAGCTCTTCTTGGCGGGATATCGGGATACATTTTGGGTCGCGCCACTCCCGTTATTAATGAAGGTGGGCAACCACCGAGCGGTGGGCCTTCGCAACCTGTTCAGCCGACTCAACCGCAAATTCCACAAAGCTAGACGCAGGCGGCAACAGATGGAACTGTTTGAACGAGAGCGGACACTGGCGAGTTCCTAGCTATTGTCGAATGCTTTACACCTGTCGTTAGCGGAGGCGGTACTCACTGACCGTTTCAGTGTTTACGCTGGCATGCCGGTCGCCTTCACGGCTACGTTTAGAGTCCAAAAAGTCCAGCCGGATACTGTCGTGAGGTTTTCTGTAGGCGGGCAGAGGAATTCTAAGGTCTGAGTATTGGGTCGCGTTTTCTGGGGCTGGTGGCTCATGCATTGTTCGCATCTTTCCATATTGCGCCTTATGCGTCTTTGATTCGGCGGGATTAAGCTTTGGCGGGTAATTGTGGCTTCAACTCGCCCCCACAAGACGCCACATTGAGCCACATGCCGCCACATCTGCGGCGATGACAAATATATGTTTTCTTGAGATAATTCTGACTGTCACCCATGAGATTAGCCGACTGTCAGATTATATATCTTGTATGAAAAAGAAGCTTACATCCCGCTACGTTGATAATCTTAAAGCGCCCGGTCCCAAGCGGTTGGAGGTGTATGATTTGACCTATCCGGGATTTGGTATTCGAGTTTCCACAAGCAGTCGCAAGACGTGGTTTTGTTCGCCACGCATCAATGGGCGCATCCGGCGCATGAAGATCGGAACCTATCCCACGTTAAGCTTGTCTGAGGCTCGTGGTCGCGCGCAAGAAATCATGCGGGATGCACAATTGAGTATAGCACCTGAAACCAAGTCTCTGACCTTGGGGGATGCAGTGCCACAGTTTATTGAACTGCATGCCAAGCCGCGCAATCGCGGCTGGAAGGAACAGGAACGTTTGATCCAGCAAAAATGGGGGCTGCTCTTTGACAAGCACCTCGATGAAATTCAGCGCAGCGACGTTGTGCGTCTCTTGGATGATATCGTCGCTAGTGGCGCACCGGGCTGTCTAGCCCCCTCGTTCGGCACCACTAAATTGAGGTTTCTCTAATAAGGTTTCAGGCACAGGTGGGCGCATGTTCAGAGCATGATGTG
>NZ_JBQFMJ010000019.1:0-59695 GCF_056531785.1 Ruegeria sp. K7 | reverse complement strand
CACATCATGCTCTGAACATGCGCCCACCTGTGCCTGAAACCTTATTAGAGAAACCTCAATTTAGTGGTGCCGAACGAGGGGGCTAGACAGCTGGGGGTTGGACATCTGGTCGACCCGGTTCACTCAAAGTTTGGGGGCCATCAGGACAAACACCCGACATGGGCACCGCCTATTCAATGGAACATTTCCTCAAATTCGTGAACTGGGACAAGGTTACAAGGGAATACAAAATTACGCCTGAGGCCGGTCAGATAGAAGTCACAGAGTTCGACTACACAGGCGTTGATCAAGTCATCTATGACGAAAACGGCGTAGTTATCAAATCTTATCCAGCAATTCATACTGGAGACGGACCTGTCATGTTCAAACTGGAGTATGCCGATCTTTCCGTCTTCTTCAGTGGCGACACGGTGCCGAACCACATGTGGGTCGACTATGCAAAGGGCGTGGATCTTGCTATCCATGAGGCGATGATGACGCCCGATCAGTATAAGACCTACTACAACCAACAACCGCAATTGGCTTGGCGGACATGTTGCGAGTTCCACACCTCTCCGCAGGCATTCGGGAAACTGATGTCAGAGACAGAACCACGCCACGCTGTCGCATATCACTTCTTCGATGAAGAAGGCACGCGGTACGGCGTTTATGAAGGTATCCGAGAGACTTATGATGGTCCGCTTTCAATGGCAACAGACATGATGGTCTGGAACATCACGAAAGATACGATCACCGAAAGAATGGCGGTTTCACCAGACGACGCGTGGTCTGTACCTGGAACCGCTGTTCAGCCACCTCCGGAAAAGGGGCGCCCAAACCCCATGTCAGAAGCCATGGAGGCACTGCGCTGGCTGCCTGGTTTCGAAGCGCAGGATGCCATGCTGGACGAGCACATGGAGAAGTACGGTCTAGAGGACCAGGATTGGCGCCCTAAGATGTATGAAGAAGTTCGCAAACTGCAGAGCAAATGAAGAGAAGGGCGCGTCCGAGATTTTGGGATAGTTAAGGTTATGTAAATCCAAGACCTTGACAGGATGGAGTGCGAGTTGGCGCTGAAGAAGGAAGGCGAGCCACTGACAATGGCCGAAAACAAATCCGAGTCTTACGCAGCTTGTATAATCCGAATTTTACTGAAGCAGTGAACGTCAGCTTTGTCCGCATTGCAGTCATTGAGCGGAATTGAGCGAACGTCTGCCTTGAGCCCAATGCAGACATAGTGTTCGGGCGCAGCATTGGTCGCAAAAGGCGGTTTGCGCAGCCTTGCTATAGGTGGAAGTAAAGGTGGCTGAACGTAATTTTTAGGGTCTTAGCATTTAGGTATTCAACGGGGGCATTGGGCGCGTAAACGATTTTTCTGTCTATTGGTTGAAACCGGCTGCGTAGCCCAAATGTACTTTGATACTTCCCCGAAACATCAAGAGGCATCGGCCTTTAGTTTGATACAACTAGGATGGGCAGGCCAGAGATCATATTTTCAAGGGGATGATTTGACTTGCTCCCAAAGCGGCTGGAACTGTTCAGACCCTGGCCAATCAATTGTACGACTTCCGGTGATCCTGCGAATTTCGAATGGCTGCCAGATTTGGAGTCATCAATATTGCTCAGGTCGATCACAGTCACTCCAAGCTCGGCAAGTTCGGCTGAGTCGGACGCTCCCACCCTGCTAATCCCACCCGAAATCCTGCGAGAAAACCCAAGGGCGTTATCATCCTTGGATGTCAGGACAAACAATTTGGTGCGGTCTCCGTCTATCATGCCCAATTGAGACCGGAACACATCAATATCTATGTCCGGAGATGCCATCATGACGGATTTGAGGCGACCCGTGGAGTTGAACTTGCCCGCCCGTTCGGCAAAGACGATTGCTTCCATTAACAACATCGAGCCCATCGAGTGTGCGAATATGTCAGCGCCATTTGCCTTGGTTCTGACAAGTATGTCTGCGGCCTTCAGGAACTGCGGACGCGCGGCAAGAGCGCTGTTCAGATCATACACGTACTTGACCGGTTGTGCTGCAGACGCCCAGGAGAACAAGACAGGCACGCCTTTAAAGTCCGTGTCTTCTACAAACTGGGCCAGCCTAAGGATCGAATCGCTGATAGTGTTGTTGTAGCCATGCACAAAGAACAGAATGTCGCGATCACCGGGTGGCAACTTGGCGAGCGCTCCATTCAGGGACCTGATGAATGCATCGTCGGTTTGATAGACTGTCGGTTCGATGACCGCAAATTCAGTTCTTGGGTCCGGCGGCATCCTCTTGGAACGCTCTAACTCTCCTGAAACATGATTAGGTGGTATCGATACTACAACCGATGCTAATCCCAGTTCTGGAGCTCTTTGGCCAGAGTAGAATGCTCCAACAACCTCTGTCGCTTGCCTTGTGGTGGTGATGAAAATCTTTTGCCGCGTTGCCTCCGTGACAGAAACGGCAGGGATCTTGGAGTTGTCGATACCAACCAGTTCTGGGGAACGGGAACAAGACGTAAGCGCACCAGTTATCAAAAGAACAGTGAGAAAACCTCGAAACCAATCCACAACGACACCAAAATGATTCATAAACATAATCTTCCCAAATTCTAGTTATCACGGGCAAACAAGGCTTCACGAGCTGACACCCTATGTATAGCCCAATAGAAGCTTGAAGCTATTGATCTCGATCACAGCACTCAAATCCAATGAATCGATATTTGTTATTAAGTCCTTTTGTCGCTATTTTCAGGGATTTCGATACACGGTTGCCAACGCAAAATATTGGTCATCTAAGGCTCAAAAGTGTAAATTCACCGCGACCGGCAAAAAGGTCGGGTTCGGGCCAGAAGCCGCCGTCGGGCCAACCAGAACGAAGGTCTGGAAAGTCCGCACTGTGGTCCTTGCCCCGTTTTCAGCCAACGTCCGCTGTCTAGAGAAGCGGTCGCTCGTTTATAGGTCCTGACCCTAGACTTACAATCAAACCAAGTGAAAGCAATCCAACTTACCCCTGACTTACACATAGCTAATTGATGCTACATAGCAGTGGCTACAGTAATGGAATTATTGCAAAACTGCCTGAGCGGTTGGTATTCCGTTAGGTGTTCTCGACCATGACCAAACATATAACCCGTTCGCCATTTGCGTTAAACTCGAGTAGCCACTGGCGCAATTTGATCCGCCAGAAACAATCTGCTCTTGAAAAACAGATTTCCCAGTTATTTCGCTGTGCAGTTGCCAAACTCCAGTACAGTTGAGCTCTGGATACGCGATTTCTATTGTATCGCCTGTCTTTGTTATCTTGACGCTGTAGCTTAACGACCCTTCACTTGCCGTTCCCGATAGACCTGCCTCAAGAGCAGACGAGATAGTTTGAGGAACAGACTCAATCGCCGGATCTACTTCTTGCTTTTTCGGTTCGGATGAGGACGACTGACTTGGTTTGGCGGATTCGACTGATACATCCTGATAAGGCATCCCCCAAATACCTTCTACGCCAGACACAGCGCACTTGTTTCCTCTCGCTAGTGTGGTGTCTGGCTTTCCCGGTAAACGTGTGAATTCGATACGCTGACTGCTTCGCTCCCAACTGCTCCAACTTGCATCAAACGCGGATTTCAGACTTGTGAGTGCTTCATTCGAGAATTTACCAAAACTCAAAAGATTCGTGATTGAAACGGCTCCAGGTAGTTGCGCATCATCATAATTGGCTAGTTCCTTCAAAACTACGTCATAGTTGCCCACGCTGCGCCCGGAACCATTGTGGATTTTATTTCCTTGGTTGTCGTTGTCGATACTCCAATCAACCCATAGAGCGTAAGGCATTACGAATATGCGTTCTTTTTGGTGGAACATACCTCTAACACGCAAGTCAACATCCGTAAAAATGAACTGTACAGGCACTTCCCGACCAAGGTCGCTTGTCTTTGCAACAACGGTTGATAAATGCTCGGTCGGGGTGGTCGCCTTACACAGACTATTGACGAATGCTTGCTGCGCATTTTGAAGTTCTGTGTTACGTCGCGCTACGGACTGACGATAAGACAGAACTCTTCTATTCATATAGTCAATGTCGGAATTGGTCATCTCATAGGGAGCACCACCTCCCTGCACCTTTAATTCGTTAATTCTCCAACCATCGTCGTATAATCTGACTTGAGCTTGCCCGATCCCGCCTTGCACTGCAAACGCCGCAATTTCAGTCGGTACACTCAAATACCTCCAATCAAACTCGACAAACTTTATGCTTGGCGAAGTTGTTTCCATGATTCCTGTCACCGCTACTTCTGTGCGAAACTTCGACGCCATTGCTGGCGTCATCATCAAGAGTACAGGTGAAGATCTTGGGGCAATAGCGAATGAATAATCTGGGTTTAAGTTAAAGTTGAAGCCTCCACGGGATGTCCATACACCCATCTCCAAAGCCCGTTGGTTTGCCTGCGAGTTTGTCCAGATTGACTGGGATGTGTACTTTGCGAAATCTGGGGACTCAACAATCATAGCCTTAGCATCAGGCCTGCTAAGTTTTGTTTGTGCTACAGCTGTCGCATAAGTTAAACCAAGTGAAAAAATCGACATGAATGCTAAGAAGAAAATGGCCTTCAACAACGCTAGACTTGCAAGGCGATTTGGAATTGTCGACTTACTCAAAACTTGTTTTCTGATCATAAATTCACTTCCCAAACACGTGGCAAAATACCATCTAACAAAATTGAGCTTACTTACCCCTTTGAAAGACGCCAAAATGGGCGGCCACAAGCTGAACCCGTCAGAATAATGCCCAAAACGAAAGTACAGTGATGGCCTTCGATGTTATCGGAGCCGTCAACGTAACCGGGTGATTCAAGACATTGTTATCTAAGCGCTCCGTAATATCAAGCTTTGGGACAGTACGCTCTCTTTGGGTACTTGTGTTGGGGGGGCGCGGATCGGACCACAAAATCTCATCTTCTTGATGTTGCGGACATTGGGCTCAGGACTTCATCGATTCTTGCTTTAGTCGGATTGCGTGAACAACATTGTTTGGTTGAAACTCACTTTGCGTTTCGCTGAAAGCGGCCCCATTCATCGAATACGCTGGAAAGTTGACCGTAGCTTTCCTTCAGAATCTCTAACGTTAATTCGGTAAGCTCTAGCTGCCGAGGCTCCATTGTTATCTCGCCGCGTCGGTGCGCAATGATCTGACTCTGAATGTCATTTTGATTCTCTAGGTTCGCATCCAGTTTAGATTCAACCTCGTCGTAATATGCCCGCAGTTCTATAAAATCTTGGACGGTCTCAATCGCTCTTTTTCCTGTTATTTGAACTGATGTAGCAATGGCTGGTATTGGACCAGCTTGTGAGTACGAAACCCCAATTTGAGCAAAATCCAGCAGCGATCTTGCCAGGACGTATTCTAAAGATCCTTTCCCTAACGATTGCGCGAACGCATCGTCGATCATCTCCACGATCGCATCCGTCGCCGCCGACACCACGATACCAGTTCCGAATTTTGCGAAATCCCTGTTTACCACCATTCTTTTAACAACACGTGTGGATCTCTCAGGGTCGAGTAAAAGCTCCAATGGTTCCCATAAAAACCTCTGAGCAGTAACATTTGTGGAGCCTTGGTAGACTGCGCCGCGAAGTAGATACCTCATCATCGAAAAATATACATCGAGGTAAGCATCTGTTACGTGGGCAGGGACGTCTTTGAGGTTTTCAGAAAAACTCATCAGAAACAGACGACGCTGTTCTTCCAAGAAGCGATCAAGTTCAGCGTCACTTAGCAACCATGGTTGAGCAGGCAGCGGATCAGTGGGGACTGAAGTGCCAT
Source organism: Ruegeria sp. K7 (assembly GCF_056531785.1). Classification (NCBI taxonomy): domain Bacteria; kingdom Pseudomonadati; phylum Pseudomonadota; class Alphaproteobacteria; order Rhodobacterales; family Roseobacteraceae; genus Ruegeria; species Ruegeria sp. K7. The sequence goes on along the minus strand of NZ_JBQFMJ010000019.1, from coordinate 53,913 downwards.
TGGCTTTGGGGTAATCGACATCACCTACGTAACGATTGGGGACTACTGGAAGTGGAAGCCTCATTGGCGTCGAAGTTCGGCGACTAAACTGTTGCCCAATACCTTGCCTTCGACCGGACTGATCTATTTTGACCAGATTCATAAACTCGTCTTCGATAACTATTTCAGCGACCACGTTTCCCCAAATTTGGTCTTCAAACAACCAATGGCCCAAGATGCCTTTACTATTCTTTTCAGATGCGCGGAACAAAATTGCTCCAGGCGGGAAAGTTCCAAGATAACCCTCTTTGTTTGTGTTGATTTGACCAACTCGTCCGCGAACGGAAGAGAGAGCTATCATTCTGGATCCGTCGAAGTAGTAATCGTCTTCCCCGTCCGACCAAACACCTATTAAATTTGGGAAATATGCAAGCGGTCCAACTTGGTTCGCGCTTTCTTCTCTAATTCGATCAAGATCTGTGACGGAACTGATTAGGGAAACAGTGTAACCGGGGCCGCCAACTGAACTGTGAGTTCTGACACCGTTCTTAGCGGTCCCTTCATAGATCGACGAGCCAATATTCGGTTTGACCGCAATTACCCCACCGAGATCGCGTTGGATGGTTCCGTTGTGTATAGCTGCCTTGCACGGGTCCGAGCCTTGTTTGTAAATTGTATCACCCACGACCCACCCCAACGATCGTGAATTTGGTTCGCATTTGCAGATGGATACTCGCCATGGCATGCGAGACAAAAAACAACTGTCGATGTAGTCAGGATGAAGTGGTGAGACGGTTTCACCTGAAACAGCCGAGGCAAACAAGCAAAAGGCCACAACGCAGTTTCGAAGCGTTGGAATTCTTGTGCCGGAGGTCGTAGTGGTTAATCCTATTTCATACGGCAACATAGCTTACCATTGGGTAGAAATGAACTAAGGCAGTCTGCCGTTCTGCATTTGCGACGTCAATCTCAAGCCCTTTGCCTACATGTGGAAGTATGGGCTATTTTGGCTTGAAGCGATCCGTTGCTGTTGGTGTGTGGGCAATCGATTTCAAAAGTTAGTTGCCCTTCTACTCAGCCATATTGTGCGTGCTTGAAAATAGGTCTCCGGTACACCGATAAATTGAGCTATTTTTCTCATATATGTCAGCTTTTACTTGGAACATTTTGTCCAACTCCGCTCCCAGCTTTACTTTTTCAGAGCCATCCAAGTTGTCGCCCTCGCTTGAATTGAAGTGTTCAGAGAAGTGGGTGTGAGGTAGACTATTTAATAGTTTGCCGTCTTGCGGGTGAATTCCAGCACTTGCTCTGATGCCCCAAAAGAAGTTGTTGCAGGCAGCAAGTGAATCCGATTTGGAAGTTGTCTCAATACTTGCGCGAATCAAAATTACGTCTCGTGCAGGAAGGTATCTGACGCGGATATCGAATGGCGGATGCGGTTGTTGTGGGTTGCCCAGCGCAAATGACAAATTATGTTCGAGCATATGGGCACCCCAATCCATCATGTTGGGAGATCGCTCGAATAGGTCATTAATTTTCGCATCTGCTGATACTGATGAAGTTGAAAGAAGGGTTGCGAGAACGGCATTGGCGACGGAGATTTTCATTTTTCTTGTCAATCCTCTAAAGCAAACGCATATCTTAATAAGAGCAGTCTCTTCACTCAAGTCATATGGCACAATTCGACTTTGGACACCTTAAGAAGTTCGAACCTGACCAGTTCAACAACCATGTCACTACTAAACTGGAACTTGTGGCCAGAAACCTCTCGGAAGACTGGATTGAATCAATCACAGAAATTGCCGAGAGGGCGAAATAAAGAGCGTTACCGATCTTGAGATCATCGGTCTTGCTTAGCAAATCGAACAGCTAACATGGCCAAGGCCCGATTTTGTTGGGCGATTTTCCGATCTCTAATCCTTGGATTCCGCTCTTTGTTAACTTGGCGGGTCAACAGCTCGATCCGACCCAAAAGTTGTGTCACAGGGTCGACGGGTCGCTTTCTTTTCGTTCTAGACGCCTCCAGAAGACACCACTCCCGAAATCCGATAAGGCCACAGGGGGCGCTGGTCGCTGCGAGGGTGCCAGAAGACTTCGCATTGCTGGAACTATTATCGATCATAGAGACGATCCCTCCAGGAATCTCCTGCGTCCTCTGGCGGCAGATTGACGACATTTGGTTTTGATCTTTGCTCTTTAAGAAACTCCCGGATCATCAGGTTTAACCTTGCGGTCATGCTGATGTGTTGGTTCCGGCAAACCTTTTGGAAGTCAGACTTCAAGGAAGGTTGAATCCGGAAATTCATCAGGATTCCGGGAATTGGATCGTAGTGGGTAAGAGGGTTCATTGGTAACCTCGTTGCTTAGGGTGGCAACCCCGGTGAAACGGCGCACTGAACTTCGACCGGACGGGCATCAACCCCTTGAAATGCGACAGTGTGGGCGCGGGCAACCATTGTCTTCCTGTTGTTGGTTAACAGGACGTTGCTGCCATGGGTGCGGTTTAGGAATGGTTAACGGCGGTGTTCATTTCCCGACCATCGCCTTGAATTTCGGCCATGCTTCGGGGTCGGCGACCGTCTTGTCCCGACAAAACGCGTTGCAGAACCCCCAACTTGCGCCGTCAAGCTCCAGGAAGTGGGTGGCTACTTTACCGGAATAGGGACAGTTTTCATTGGCGGAGGGGCCGCTTGCAACTGGCCTGGCCTGTGAAACCCCGCCGATGGGCCACGGGATTGAAGAAAGGTCCTGCGCGTAAGGAAAAGGATCGTATTGCACGGTCAACCCCATGGCCCGCCATTGCCTTACGCAAGGGTCCGAGAGCAACTCCAGGCAATAGTCGCGGCTCGCCGAGGACACCGGCAGCCCATAGCCAATGATGCGGGCCGCAACTGGTGTATAGAATACATCTGCCAGAGAATACGCGCCGAACAACGGACCCGAAGCCGCACCGGACACCGAACGGGCGTGATCCCACAATGTTTCGATGCGCTTCAGGTCTGACAGGGTTTCGGGCGAAGGGTCCAAACCCACCCAGCAGTGAAGCAGTTGCATCGGGCATTGGCTGCGTAACGCCGAAAAACCCGACACCATTTCTGTGCAAAGCCAGCGCGCGGTTGCGCGGGCCGCCGGTTCGTTGGGCCACAAGCCTGCCTCGGGGTGCCGTTCAACCAGCGTCTCGGCCATGGCCAGGCTTTCACCAACCACAGTTCCGTCCGGCAAACGCAAGGCCGGCACAAGCCGTGCCGGAGCCAGAGATTTCATGTCTTCGTCCATTGTGCCGGAATACAGACCGATCAAATGGCTTCGATAAGGCAGGCCGAACTTTTCCAGCATCAGCCATCCACGCATGGACCAGCTGGAAAACAGGCGGTCCCCGATATACAGGTCATAAGTCATGCGGCAACGATGCCGCAGGGCTTTGCATCAGTAAATCAGAGAATTGTGGGCACTCTTATCACGGAATGTGATTAATAGACCCAACCGACCATGTGCTGCCGTCCCGCGAAATCCGCGTCACCGACAGATTGTCGATCCGGTGTGAAAATGCCTGTTGCGCATCCAGATCAAGCGCGCGTTGCACCTGTGTCAGGATAACGCCGAAATGGGCGACAATGACCAGATCCGCGCCTGTGTGCGCTGCGATCAGCCGATCAATGGCCCGGTCCACCCTCAGGCGCACGTCGTTCCAGCTTTCGCCACCGGGCGGGCGTATGTCGCCGGGATTGTCCCAATAGGCAAATGCAAGTTCGGGATCTTCCGCCTCGATCTCGGCAAAGGCGCGCATCTCCCAGCGGCCAAAGTTGATTTCCCGCAAATCACGGTGATGCGGCAACCGTCTCCGCGTGCCCTGAATGGCCGTTGCCGTATCCGCCGCACGGGACAAGTCGGATGACACGATCAGAGCATCTGATGGCAGGTGCTCGTGCAACCGGTCAATTGCGGCCTGATCGCTCAGATCAGCAGGCAGATCCGACCAGCCGACCATGGTTTTGGCATGTGTGGGCCCGTGTCTGACAAGAAACAAACGTGTCATGGCAATTGCCCCTTGAGGACCAGCGGCAATCCGGCTGTCACCTGCACGACCAGCTTGGCCTGCGCGGCCAGCGCAATGTTCAGACGCCCCTGCGCCTCGCGGAACCGGCGGGCCAGCGCGTTTTCGGGCACGATGCCATGACCGACTTCGTTGGACACGACAACCAGCCGGGCCGGGCAATCGCGCAGTGCGTTCAGCAAATCCTCCTGCGCAGATTGCAGATCGGATTCTGCAAGCAAATGGTTGGTCAGCCACATGGTGGCGCAATCGATCAGACAGATCTGATCCGCTGCCAGTTCGGCCAGAACCGGGGCCAGATCCATGGGCGCCTCAATCGTGGTCCAGCCTTCCCCGCGCTGATCCAGATGGCGCTGAACCTTGGCGTGCATCTCGCCATCAAGCACTTGTGAAGTTGCAAGATAAACCCGGCTTTTTGCAGTTGAAACAACCAGTTGTTCCGCAAAGGCAGATTTCCCCGAGGCCGCCCCGCCCAGTACAAAGGTTAAATCGGAGCTCACGATCCCTACCTTTCAAATGATCCATCTGGTCTTTCTGTGCGTATCGACACTAGGTCGGCATGGCAAGCCCGGCCCGCGCCTGTGAAGGGGAGATTTGCATGGCACTGGATAACGCAAAAGATTTTTCGATGTCCCGGCAGGCAATGAAAGCCGAGCTGCTGGACGCTGAAACCGAACTTCGGCTGGCTTATGCATGGCGGGATGAACGAGATGAGCAGGCGCTGCATCGCCTGATCACCGCCTATATGCGTTTGGCGATTTCAATGGCCGCCAAGTTCAAGCGCTATGGCGCGCCGATGAATGATCTGATTCAGGAGGCCGGGCTGGGCCTGATGAAAGCCGCCGACAAGTTTGATCCGGACCGCGGCGTGCGCTTTTCGACCTATGCGGTTTGGTGGATCAAGGCCAGCGTGCAGGATTACGTGATGCGAAACTGGTCGATGGTGCGGACCGGATCGACCTCTTCGCAGAAATCTCTGTTTTTCAACATGCGGCGTGTTCAGGCCCGGTTGGAACGTGACGCAGCGACCGAGGGTATGGAACTGGATCGCCATCAGCTTCACCAGATGATCGCGGCCGAAATCGGTGTCCCACTGCGCGACGTCGAAATGATGGAGGGGCGTCTGTCCGGTTCAGATTTCTCGCTCAATGCGGTGCAGTCAGCCGATGAAGACGGGCGCGAATGGATCGACGCGCTTGAGGACGATCGCGAGCAGGCCGCTGAAACCGTGGAAAGCCGTCATGACACCGAACAGTTGCGTGAATGGCTGCTGAAAGCGATGCAATCGCTGAATGAGCGCGAGCGTTTCATCGTGCGCGAGCGCAAACTGCGTGAACCTTCCCGGACATTGGAAAGCCTCGGGCAGGAACTGGGATTGTCAAAGGAACGGGTGCGTCAGCTTGAAGCCGCCGCCTTTGTGAAAATGCGCAAGAACCTTGAAGGCCAATCGCGCGAGGTGCAACACTTCATCGCATGAAACATTTTGCGATTCTTGTTTGGGCCCTGATCCTTACCTCTGGGTTGGCGCGACCCGGGCAGGCCGACAGCCTGATCCCCGATGATGTGACGTCCGCCATGCAGGCGGCGGATGTGGTCATACTGGGTGAAATTCACGACAACCCGCGCCATCACATGGTTCAGACCCAGGCGCTTGAGGCAGTTTCGCCTTCTGCCGTAGTTTGGGAAATGGTGACGGAAGAGGGTGCCAAACGTCTGGCTCAGACGGCAGCCTCCGACCCCGAGGAATTGTCACGTATTCTGCAATGGGCCGAGTCAGGCTGGCCACCGCTCAGCATGTATTACCCCGTCTTCGAGGCAACGGATGCGCCGGTTTACGGGGCGATGGTTCCACGAAAGGCCGCCCGAACTGCCATGGAACGAGGTGCCGCCACGACGTTCGGCGCCGATGCGGCGCGCTACGGTCTGACCGTTCCCCTGTCAGCCGATGATCAGGCCGCGCGCGAGGCCGATCAGCTTGCCGCGCATTGCAATGCGGTACCGACCGAGATGTTGCCCCAGATGGTTGCGATTCAAAGGTTGCGGGACGCAGTTCTGACCCGCGCGATCCTGCGCGCAAAGGATGAAACCGGCGGGCCGGTCGCGGTTATCACGGGCAACGGCCACGCTCGCAAGGATCGCGGTATTCCGACCTTCCTGTCGCGCCTGAGCCCCGGTCTGAAGGTTTATGTTCTGGGCCAGTCCGAAGACGGCGTTATTGATGGCACATTTGACGCTGTAATCGACAGCCCCGCTGCCCAGCGGGAAGATCCGTGCAAAGCCTTTGGTGTGCAGAATTAACAACTGGAACAACCTGCCTGCGTTGCCTAATGTCGGGGCCGACCGGGACGGGAAGGGCATATGATGCTGGCATCCAAACGCATATTGCTGATCATTGGCGGCGGGATTGCGGCTTACAAGTCGCTGGACCTGATCCGGCGGCTGAAAGAACGCGGTGCGGCGGTGACTCCGGTCCTGACGGGCGCAGCAGAAGAATTCGTGACGCCCTTGTCCGTGTCCGCGCTGGCCGGAGAAAAACTCTACCGAGATCTGTTCGATCTGACGGATGAGGCCGAGATGGGCCATATCCAGCTGTCCCGTTCTGCTGACCTGATCGTAGTGGCTCCGGCAACGGCGGATCTGATGGGCAAGATGGCTGCTGGGCTCGCTAATGATCTGGCCTCGACCCTGTTGATGGCAACGGATACGCCCGTGCTGTGCGCACCCGCCATGAATGTGCGTATGTGGGATCATCCCGCGACACGACGCAACCTAAGGCAATTGCAGGCCGATGGCGTCCGGTTCGTCGGTCCGAACGAAGGCGATATGGCTTGCGGCGAATACGGACCGGGCCGCATGTCGGAACCTCTGGAGATCGTGGCCGCGATCGAGGCCGCATTGGGCAAAGGCCCCCTGTCCGGCAAGCGTATTCTGGTGTCGTCGGGACCGACCCACGAACCCATCGACCCGGTGCGCTATATCGCCAACCGGTCGTCTGGCGCGCAAGGCACGGCCGTGGCCCGCGCGCTGGCGTCCCTGGGGGCCGAAGTGATCTTTGTGACCGGCCCAGCAGATGTACCTCCGCCCGATGGCGTGCAGGTCATCCGGGTCGAAACCGCGCGCGAGATGTCCGATGCGGTCGATGCAGCCCTGCCTGTCGATGCCGGCGTGTTTGCCGCGGCCGTGGCTGACTGGCGGGTTGCCAGCGCGTCCGATCGGAAGCTGAAGAAAAGCCGCGACGGCCTGCCCGCGCTGGAGTTTGCCGAAAACCCTGACATCCTGAAACGTGTGTCGCACATGACGGAAGGGCGACCCAGACTGGTTGTCGGCTTTGCCGCCGAAACCAATGACGTAGTCGAAAATGCGACGGCCAAACGCACGCGCAAAGGATGCGACTGGATCGTCGCGAACGATGTCAGCCCCGCCACGGGCATTATGGGCGGTTCGGAAAACGCCGTGACCCTCATCTCGCAAGATGGAGCCGAAAGCTGGCCTCGCATGGGCAAGGATGAAGTCGCCCGGAAACTGGCCGCCAAAATCGCCGACGCTTTGAAAGAATAAGATACCGGCCCCGCGTGGCACGGCAAGAGGTGCAGCTATGGTAGCAATTCGTGTAATCCGTGAAGATGGAGCGGACCCTTCGGTTCCCCTGCCCTCGTATGAAACATCGGGCGCGGCGGGCGCGGACGTGCGGGCCAATCTGCCGGGTGGCGCGCCGATACGGCTTGAACCCGGTCAGCGTGTGCTGGTGCCGACCGGGCTGCGGATCGAAATTCCCAACGGGTATGAGGTGCAGGTGCGCCCCCGTTCCGGGCTTGCGCTGAAACACGGAATTACCTTGCCAAACACGCCCGGCACCATCGACAGCGACTATCGCGGCCCGTTGGGTGTGATCGTTCTGAATTCTGGGCAGGATGTGTTCGAGATCACGCATGGCGAACGCATTGCGCAACTTGTGGTGGCCCCGGTTGTGCAGGCCGTGTTCGAGGCCGCGGTTGCCCTGTCCGACACCGAACGCGGGGCAGGTGGCTTCGGTTCGACCGGGCGCGGCTGATGATACTGGTTCTGGGGCTTGCCGCCGGGCTTTGGGGCATCGGGTATTTTGCCGGAGTTTCGCGCGGGGCGCGGACTGTATCCGTTGCTGTATTGTTGGCCGGGGTCATCATTGCCCAACTGGTGCTGCCGGATGGAAACCCGCTAAGGCAGGCGACCGGCGGATCGGCGGCCGTCTGGCTGATCCTGGGTGGCGCGGCCGGTCTTGCTCTGATTTATGGCAGGTTGTTGAGGGTGCTGCGCGCTCGCGCAGTGCCTGCCAAGGAGCCTGCCATGCCATCCGATCAATTCAGCCAAACCGAACTTGACCGCTACGCCCGACACATCGTTCTGCGCGAACTGGGCGGACCCGGACAGAAACGGCTGAAAAAGGCGCGGGTGCTGGTCATTGGTGCCGGCGGGCTTGGCGCCCCGGCCCTGCAATATCTGGCAGCGGCAGGTGTCGGCACAATCGGCGTGATCGACGATGATGAGGTCGAAAACGCCAACCTGCAGCGGCAGGTAATCCATCGGGACGCGGATATCGGCATGCCCAAGGTGTTTTCCGCCCAACAGGCAATGGAGGCGCAGAACCCGAATGTTGTGGTCCTGCCCTATCATCGTCGCCTGACAGACGACATCGCCGAAGAGCTGTTCCGCGACTTTGATCTGATCCTGGACGGTACCGACAATTTCGGCACTCGTTATCTGGCCAACCGAACGGCAGTGGCGCTTGGCAAGCCTCTGATCTCAGGCGCGCTGTCGCAATGGGAGGGGCAACTGAGCGTCTTTGATCCGGCTAGGGAAGGCCCCTGCTATCAATGCATTTTCCCCGAAGCCCCGGCCCCCGGGCTGGCTCCTTCCTGTGCCGAAGCGGGTGTCGTTGGCCCCCTACCCGGTGTGGTCGGATCCATGATGGCGGTGGAAGCCATCAAGGTCATCACCGGCGCGGGGCAGGCCTTGCGCGGCGAGATGCTGATTTATGACGCGCTTTACGGCGAAAGCCGCAAGATCACCCTGTCCAAACGCGACGATTGCCCGATCTGCGCAAGCGCCGGGGTTTAACCCAATCCGCCGCGCGCCAGCGGCGCGCGGCCCTGCCCAACCCCGCCGGGGCACATCTTTGATGTGTCCCGCGGGGGCGGGAGCATACCGTTAGCCCAATGCGCGATCCAGATCGGCGATCAGGTCTTCGGCGTCTTCCAGCCCGACAGACAGGCGGAAAATCCCGTCGCCGGCATAGGCGCGGTAGTCCTCAAGCTGCGCGCCACTCAGTTGGAAGGACGTCTCCATCAGACCATCGGTTCCCATCCAGAAAATCAGGCTGCGATGATGTCCCAGCGACACCGCGTAGTGAATCACCTCAAGCCGCTCGATCATCTGCTGCGCGATACGCTCGCCATCGGCGGCGCTACCTACCTGAAACGAAATCATGCCGGATTTGTTCGACATCTGCCGTTCCGCCAGGTCCGACTGCGGATGCGAGGCAAGACCCGGATAGATGACTTTCGAGACGCGCGGATCATTCTCCAGCCATTGCGCCACGGCCTTTGCACCCGCCTCATGCGCTTTCATTCGCAACGGCAGGGTCGAAGCCCCGCGCGCGATCAGCCAGGCGTTGAAGGGGGACAAAACGCCTCCATGATGAATACCCGCCTCGATCCGCATTTTCGCGATCAGTTCGGCGGACCCGGCAACGGCACCGCCAATCGCATCACCATGGCCGCCGATATATTTGGTAATCGAATGCATCGTCAGATCAACGCCAAGACCCACTGTGTCCATGCCCAAAGGCGATGCAAAGGTCGCATCACAGCTGAGCAACGCCCCGGCGTCACGCGCCAGTTTCGAGACGGCGGCCAGATCGGTCAGGCGGCCGATCGGGTTCACCGGCGTTTCCGTGTGGATCAGGCGGGTGTTGGCGCGAATTGCGACCGCCACCGAGGCCGGATCGGACATGTTGACCGCCGAGACTTCGATCCCCATACGCGGCAAAGTCTCGCGTGCCAGTTCCGCGACCCCTGCATAAGAAACATCCGACACGATCAGATGATCTCCGGCAGACAGAAAGGTGAAAAAGATCGCTGACGCAGAAGCCATCCCGGACGCGCTTGCCAGACAGGCTTCAGTCCCCTGCAACGCGGCAATCTTGGCCTCCAGACCCGCGACCGTCGGGTTCGCCCAGCGCGAATAGACAAACGGGCTGTCCGGCGTCAGGTCATGGGCCGAAAAACCCGCCAGATCCTCGGTCACATAGGTCGAGCTCATGTGGATCGGCGGAGCAGACGCGTTGGTCGAAGCATCCGGCGGATCGCCTGCGTGGATGGCCCTGGTCATGATCCCGGCAGGACGGTTCGGCTTGGTCATATCCTGTCTCCCTTTGCCGACGACCCTGCGTGCGCCACGCTGCCGATGCAAGCCGGATTGCGACTTTTTCAGGCGACTTGCGCGCCCGCCCTCTGGACCATCACAGGCAGGCTGCCTACCTTGTCGGACAAAGGAGATCTGAATGACCAACCCGATCCTGTCCGACTGGAACACCCCCTTTGCAATCGCCCCATTTGCCGAGATTTCGGACGATGATTTTGCCCCGGCGCTGGATCAGGCATTGGCCGCGCACACGGCCCAGATCGATACAATCGCGACAAATCCGGACGCCCCGACATTCGCCAATACAATCGAGGCACTCGAAGCCGCCGGGGAACAGCTGGACAAGGTTCTGGCGGTCTTTTTTACCGTCGCAGGTGCGGACAGCAACCCGGCGCGCGAAGCCCTGCAGCGCGATTTCTCACCCAAACTGGCGGCCCATTTTTCCGCGATCTCATCCAACAAACCTCTGTTTCAGCGGGTCGCCGATCTTTGGGCGCGGCGCGGTGAATTGGGCCTGACCGACGAACAGGCGCGTGTCCTGATGCTGACCCATCTCGGTTTTGTGCGCGCGGGTGCGGCGTTGCAGGGTGATGACGATACCCGCATGCAGGAAATCAAATCCCGCCTGGCCACGCTGGGCACATCCTTCACCCAGAACCTGCTGGCGGATGAAAGGGACTGGTTCATGGAGTTGACTGAGGGTGATCTGGCCGGTCTGCCCGGTTTTGTTACCGATGCCGCCCGTGCGGCTGGCAAGGAGAAAGGGCTGGATGGCCCGGTTGTGACTCTGTCACGGTCCTTGATCGTGCCGTTTCTGCAGTTCTCGCCCCGCCGCGATCTGCGCGAAAAGGCGTATCTCGCGTGGGCGGCGCGTGGTGCGAAAGGCGGGGAAACCGACAACCGCGAGATTGCCGCTGAAATCCTTTCGTTGCGCGAAGAACGCGCTACGCTTCTAGGTTATGGCAGCTTTGCCGATTACAAACTGGAAACGGAAATGGCCCGAACGCCGGATAGGGTGCGGGACCTGCTAATGCAGGTTTGGAAGCCTGCTAAGGCGCGCGCAGATGCCGATACCGAAACCCTGACGCAAATGATGCAGGAGGACGGGGTCAACGGGCCGCTGGAAGCCTGGGACTGGCGATATTACGCGGAAAAACGGCGCAAGGCCGAGCATGATCTGGATGAGGCCGCGCTCAAGCCGTATCTGCAGTTGGAACGTATGATCGAGGCGTCCTTTGCCTGCGCCAATCGGCTGTTCGGGCTGGAATTCAAGCCGCTGGATGTCCCGCTCTATCACCCCGATTGCCGCGCATGGGAGGTGACGCGCGATGGCAAGCATATTGCGGTGTTCATAGGGGACTACTTCGCGCGCGGTTCCAAACGGTCCGGTGCCTGGTGCAGCGCAATGCGCGCGCAGGCGAAATTCCCCAAGGAACAGGCGCCAGTTGTCATCAATGTCTGCAACTTCGCCAAAGGCGACCCGGCGCTGCTGTCCTACGACGACGCGCGCACCCTGTTTCACGAATTTGGCCATGCCCTTCATCAGATGCTGTCGAATGTGACCTATGAAAGCATCTCGGGCACAAGCGTTGCGCGGGACTTTGTGGAACTGCCCAGCCAGCTTTACGAACACTGGCTGGAAGTGCCCGAGGTACTGGCAGAATACGCAACGCATGCAGAAACCGGCGAACCGATGCCGCAGGACATGTTGGAGAAGGTACTGAAAGCGGCCAATTTCGATCAGGGCTTTCAAACCGTGGAATATGTCGCCTCGGCTCTGGTCGATCTGGCATTCCACGACGGCGCGGCCCCAGCCGACCCGATGGCGAAACAGGCTGAGGTTCTGGCCGAAATCGGAATGCCGCGCGCCATCGGAATGCGCCACGCCACTCCGCATTTCGCGCATGTCTTTTCCGGGGACGGATACAGTTCCGGCTACTACAGCTACATGTGGTCCGAAGTTATGGATGCCGACGCTTTTGCGGCATTTGAGGAGGCGGGCAGCGCCTTCGATCCCGATCGCGCCCAGGCGCTTGAGGACAACATCTTGTCCACCGGAGGCTCACGCGAGGCCGAAGATCTGTATCTGGCCTTTCGCGGCCGTCTGCCGGGTGTCGAGGCATTGCTGAAAGGGCGGGGCCTGATCGCCGCCTGAATTGGATGGGTCGTCAGTACCCCAACTGGCGATCCACCAGAAGCAGGAAGGGCTCACCTGCCTCACCGCGCCGGATGTTTTCGCAAATGACCTGCGCGGCAGTGATCTCGCGGGTTTCGGACGCGATATGAGGTGTCACAGTCACGTTGGGATGTGCCCAGTACGGATGCTCGGGCGGCAGTGGTTCGGTCCGGAACACGTCCAGCGTGGCATGACCCACTTGCCCTGAATTCAACGCATCCAGCAGGGCATCATCGTCGATCAACGGCCCGCGACCCGGGTTGAGGATCCGTGCACCTTTGGGCAACAGGGCCAGCGTTTCCGCGTTCAGCGTGTTTTCCGTCGCTGCCGTATCGGGCAGCAACAGAACCACAATTTCTGCCTGTGACAGCGCCGTTTCCAATCCCTTCTGCCCATGCAGACAAGTCACGCCGTCGACGTCCTTGGGCGTGCGGCTCCAACCGGTAACATTGAAATTCAGCGCGGCCAGTGCCTTGGCGCAGGCCAGCCCCAAAGCGCCCAGACCCAAAACCGTTACATGCCGTTGCTGCGCGAGCGGCGGTGCTTCGGGCGTCCAGACGCCGTCCTGGACGGTGATGTGACGATCCATCCCCAGATGGTAGCGCAGCACATGCCCGACGACCCATTCTGTCATACCTTGTGTCAGCCCGTGATCGACCATCCGGGCCAGCGGCACGGTCAGGGTTTCATTGTCCGCGATACTCTCGATCCCGGCCCACAGGCTGAGTACAGCCTTGAGCCGACTGAAGGGCCCGAAATCCCGCAATCCGCCCGTCGGTCCGTAAACCACGTAGTCGACCTGTTCCGGTGAAATCTCTGGCGACAACTCAAACTCCAGCCCGGCTTCGGACAGGCCCTGGCGCAGCAACGGCTCATAAACAGGCCAAAGCCCGGGACGTGCGGAAAACAGGACATTCACTGTCATGGATTGCCTTTCAGATTAACGAGGACGATGGATATGCGCGCTTTGAACGATGCCGAACGCGGCCATCAGAACCAGCATGGCCGAGCCGCCATAGCTGACCATGGGCAGCGGAACGCCGACAACCGGGGCAAGACCCATGACCATGGACATGTTGACGGCAAAGAACAGGAAGAAGTTCAGTGCAATGCCCAAAGTCACAAGCGATGAGAAACGGTCTTTGGTCGTCAGCGCGGTAACCATGCAGAAAATCAGGATCAGAGCATACAGGATCAACAGCGTGATGCCGCCGACGAACCCGAACTCTTCGGCCAGTGTGGTAAAGATGAAATCGGTATGTTTCTCGGGTAGGAAGTTCAACCGCGACTGAGTGCCCTGCATAAACCCGCGTCCGTTCCAGCCCCCGGATCCCAGGGCAATCTTGGACTGTGTAATGTGGTAACCCGCGCCAAGCGGATCGGTGGAAGGATCGAGAAACGTATCGATGCGCCTGAACTGGTAGTCCTTGAGCAATTGCCAGTCTGTCCCACGGCTATTGAACACTGTGGCGATCAGCCCGACACCTGCTGCAATCACGGCGGCGAAATAGGCCCAGTGGACACCAGCCAGAAACATCAGGCCACCGCCAGCAGCCAGCAACAGGATCGACGTACCCAGATCAGGCTGTTTGAGCACCATGAACGTTGGGATCAGGATCAGGGCAACAGGGATAAGCACCCAAAGCGGGCGCGAGGTCTTGTGCGACGGCAACCAGTCGTAATAGGCGGCCAGCACCATGACCAGGGCAACCTTCATGACCTCGGACGGTTGAAGCCGCATGAACCCAAGGTCGATCCAGCGCTGCGCGCCCATGCCGACCGTGCCGAAAAGCTCGACAAAGATCAGCAGAACGATCGAGCCGAGATAGGCCAGAACCGACATGTTGCGCCAGAACCAGATCGGCACAAGCGCCACGATGAACATGGCCGCCAGACCCATCCCGAACCGCTCCATCTGCGGTTCGGCCCACGGGGTCCACGAACCGCCCGCCACCGAATACAGCATCAGGAACCCGGCACTGGCCGTGCTGATCAACAGCAGGGTCAGCGGCCAGTTCATATACAGAAACTTGCGAAACCCCGACGGCGTGGATTTGACGGCATATTCAAGATAGCTCATGCGCGGTCCTTTTCATCCGGACGCGCTTTGGGGCGGCGATCGCCCTCCAGCCGTTTTTGCTGTTCCTTGATGCGCTCGCGGTCGGCAACCGGATACGCCTCAAGCGGGGGCGTACCGTTGTAGAGCGCCTGAAGCATGATGTCCCGCGCGACAGGGGCCGCCGCCTTGGACCCACCGCCGCCATGTTCAACGACGACGGCTATGGCGTATTTCGGATTATCGTACGGGGCAAAGCTGACAAACAGCGCGTGGTCGCGCCGTTCCCAGGGCAGGTCTTCGTTTCGGATCACGCCAGCGGCGCGTTCAGCTTTGGTAATATTGCGGACCTGACTGGTACCCGTCTTGCCCGCCATGCGAAACTCATCTGCGATGATACGGCTGCGGTAGGCCGTTCCGCGCCGGTCATTGGAGACCGAGAACATCGCTTTGCGCACCTGTGACAGGTTCCGCTGATTGACCGCAAGTGGCTCACCCGCGCCCGAGGGCTGTTCGACCCCGTTGACCGACCGGACCAGGCGCGGCGTCACGGCGCGGCCTGTGGCGATCCGCGCGGTCATGACGGCGAGCTGCATGGGCGAGGCCAGCATGAAGCCCTGACCGATCGAGGCGTTCGCGGTGTCCCCGACCAGCCATTCCTGCCCGTGGACCCGCTGTTTCCATTCCTGATTTGGCGCCAGCCCCCCTGCCACGGCCGACATCGGAATATCGTGCTTGATGCCCAGCCCGAAGGTTCGGGCCATGTCGGATATCCTGTCGATGCCCACGCGCAGGGCAACATCATAGTAGTAGACGTCGCAACTGCGTTTGAGAGAGGTTTCCAGATCGACCGTACCGTGCCCGCCGCGCTTCCAGCAATGGAACCTGCGGCTGCCGACTTTCAGATGACCGGGGCAATATACCGTGTTGCCGGGTCCGATCACACCGGCCTCAAGCGCAGCCATGGCCGTGATCATTTTGAACGTCGACCCCGGTGGATAGGTACCCTGTACCGTCTTGTTTGCCAGCGGGCGATACTTGTCCTGTGTCAGCGATCTGTAATCGGCGACCGAGATACCACGTACAAACAGGTTGGGATCAAAGCTGGGGGCCGAGGCAATCGCACGCAGATCGCCGGTTTCGCAGTCAATCACAACCGCCGCCGCGCTTTCCCCGGCCAATCTGGCCTGTGCGTATTGCTGCAGATCGGCGTCGATCGACAATTGCAGGTCGGCCCCGGCTTCACCCTCCTGGCGGTCCAGTTCCCGCATCACGCGACCGGTCGCGTTGACCTCGACCCGCTTGGCCCCGGCCTTGCCGCGCAGGGTGGCCTCCTGCTTGGCCTCCAGCCCGACCTTGCCGATCTGAAACCGGGGGATGCGCAAAACCGGCTCGGGGTCTTCCATTTGGCTCAGGTCGTAGTCGCTGACCGGGCCGACATAACCGACGATATGGGCGAAATCCTCATACCGGGGATATTGGCGGGTCAGACCGACTTCGGGCGTCACGCCGGGCAGGGCCGGCGCGTTCACCGCCACTTTCGAGATGTCCTCCCACGTAACCTGATCTGCCAGCGTGACCGGCAGGAAGGGTGCGGACCGGCGCATTTCCGTGCGGGCACGCTCGATCTCATCCTCGTTCAGGGGGATCAGTTCCGAAAGCTTGGCAATGACCGAGTCGATATCACCCGCGTCTTCGCGCACGATCACGATCCGGTAGGACGGCGAGTTCTGGCCAATGACCTGTCCGTTCCGGTCATAGATGCGCCCGCGTGTCGGCGGGATCAGGCGGATGTTGATCCGGTTCTCTTCGGCCAGCAGCCGGTACTGATCGGCCTGATCAACCTGCATAAACCGCATCCGCGCAGCCAGACCACCGATAAAGACCGCCTGCAAACCACCCAGAACCAACGCCCGGCGCGGCAGACGTTTGTAGGCAAGACCCTGGGATTTGGTGCGTTTCTGCTTCATGCCCGCGCCCCGACAATACCGGCATCCGCAGCTGAAACACGGCGGACGCCCATACCATTCTGACTGATCAGCACAATCAAGGGATAGATGGCGATGGTCAAAATCAGTTGAACAACTGTCGGCCAAAAGGCGGCCTGCTGGACCGACAGAACCGACAGAATGAAACGGTTCAGCACAAAGATACCGGTCATCACCGCCGCGACCGAGCTCCATTCGCCAAAAAATCCGATATCCCGCATTCCCGGCGCTGCCGAGCGCAAATAGTTTGTTGCGACAACGACAAGTGCCGCCAGCAACCCCGGCGGCCGTTGCAGAAGCAGGTCGGCCATCAGCATGACAACGGCCACAGTTGCGATGGGCGTGTATTCGGGGCGCCGAAGCACCCAGGCGAATGTGAGGGCGATCAGAACATCCGGAAACGGCCAGCGGTCCGGCTGCGTGTTCAGCGGCAACAGATGCAGAAACAGCACTAGAACCACCAGAAAAACATAGAGGCAGCGCATGGCCCAGAGATGGGAAACAGCCTTATCCATCTGCGGCCTCATCCGGAGTCAGGGATGCTTCGGGCCGCAGCGGACCAACGATATCCCCGGAATCACGAATGGCGGGCGCCGACTGGTAGCGCAGCACGCGCAGAAACTCGAGCCGCTCGAAATCGGCGGACAGACGCACGCGCAACCTGCCACCCGGATCGGCGGTGATCTGACCGATCAGCAATCCTGCCGGGAAAACGCCACCGTCGCCCGACGTGATGACCCGGTCGCCGGGTCGGACGAGTTCACGGTTTTCCAGAAACTCGACCAATGGCACTGCCGTATTGTCCCCCTTGATCAAGGCGGTCTGCCCGGACGGCTGGATGGTGGCAGGAATAGCGCTCGAGGCGTCCGTCATCAGGATGACACGCGCGGTGTCGGCGCCGACGCCAGAGATGCGCCCAACCAGCCCGATCCCGTCCATGGCGGCCCAGCCATCAACAACGCCGTCCCGCCGGCCCACGTTAAGAAGAACAGACTGCCGGAAGGGGGAGCCGCTGTCGGCCATGACTACACCGGTGATATAGGTCAGGCGCGGATCCAGCCGGACGTTGTTCAGGTCCAGCAACCGGGCGTTTTCCTGTTCCAGTTGCAGCGCCGCCTCTTTCCAGGCGCGCATCCGGCGCAGTTCACTGCGCAATTCCCGGTTCTGCTCGCTCAGCCGCTGATAGCTCTGGAAATCGCGGACCAGGTTGACCGTGGCCGTGACCGGCACCATGGCCCATTCCATCGAGGGCACCACGGCATCCACGACCTGAGCGCGGAATCTCTCGACCCGTGGGCTGTCAATGCGCCAGACCAGAAAGATACCCAGCAGGCACAAAACAACGATCCCCAGCAACAAGCGGCGTAAGGGGGTGGTGTATTCGTCGCGCTGTGATCGGTCCTTTGCCACAGGACTCCTTCCCGTGCTGCTCGCGCCCGATTGTTAACCCTGTATTGTAAGGGTGCGCGCCTTAGCTTTCGTAGTCAATCGCGTGGCGCAGTTGTTTTTCGTATTCCAGCGCCTTGCCGGTTCCCAAAGCCACACAATTCAGGCTTTCATCGGCAATCGACACGGCCAGACCGGTCTGTTCGCGCAGCGCCAGGTCCAAATCACCCAACAGAGCGCCACCGCCGGTCAGCATGACGCCCCGGTCCACAATGTCCGCTGCCAGATCGGGCGGCGTGGTTTCCAGCGCCGTCATCACCGCCTCGCAAATCTGCTGGACAGGTTCGGACAGCGCCTCGGCCACCTGAGCCTGGCTGATCTCGATTTCTTTCGGGACGCCGTTCAGCAGGTCACGGCCGCGGATATGCATCGACTGGCCACGGCCATCATCGGGCATCCGGGCGGTGCCGATGGTGGTTTTGATACGCTCGGCGGTCGATTCGCCAACCAGCAGGTTCTGCTGACGACGCAGGTACGAGATGATGGCCTCGTCCATCCGGTCCCCACCGACGCGAACCGAGCGGGCATAAACGATGTCGCCCAGCGACAGAACCGCAACTTCGGTTGTACCGCCACCGATATCGACAACCATGTTTCCGGTCGGATCGGTGATCGGCATTCCCGCGCCAATGGCGGCCGCAATGGGTTCAGCAATCAGACCCGCGCGACGGGCCCCTGCGGACAGAACCGACTGTCGGATTGCGCGCTTTTCGACCGGAGTCGCACCATGCGGAACACAAACGATGATTTTCGGTTTCGAGAAGGTCGAGCGCTTGTGCACCTTGCGGATGAAATGTTTGATCATTTCCTCGGCGGTGTCGAAATCGGCAATGACCCCTTCGCGCATCGGGCGAATGGCCTCAATGGAACCGGGGGTCCGGCCCAGCATCAGCTTGGCGTCTTCGCCCACAGCCAGCACTTTCTTCACGCCATCCTTGACGTGATAGGCGACCACAGAGGGTTCGGACAGAATGACGCCGCGCCCTTTGACATAAACCAGCGTGTTCGCCGTCCCAAGGTCAATGGCCATGTCCGCTGTGAACAGGCCGCCCAGATTGCCAAAGATCCCCATGTTTCCCCTGATCCTGTCTGTCAGAATTTTCTACTGCCCGCGACTCGACGGTTCCGGGACGGATGACTTATAGGGTGCCAACACGCCCGATTAAAGGCCTGATTCCGTGACAATCAGCGCCTTTTCGCCTCATTGATAGGGACTTTAGAAGGCAAAATGCTTTCATATCAACATATTTACCACGCCGGGAATCTGGCGGACGTGCAAAAGCACGCTTTGCTGGCCTGGACGCTGCGTTATCTGACGCAAAAAGACAAACCGCTGAGCTACATCGAAACCCACGCCGGACGCGGGCTATACCACCTGGACTCGGAGGAGGCCCGCAAAACCGGCGAAGCGGACGCGGGCATCGAAAGGGCGCGGCGCGAGGCCTGGTTCGATCCGGAACACCCGCTGGCCCGGGCAATCTCGGACATACAGGCCCGGTATGGACCGGCCTGTTACCCGGGTTCTCCCATGATCGCAGCCAGCCTGTTACGCCCACAGGACAATTTGCATTTCGCGGAACTGCACCCACAGGAATACGCGGCCCTTTCAGGCGCGCTTACGGCCCGAAACGCACGGGTGTATCGGCAGGATGGCTATGAACTGGCGCAGTCCCTGCTGCCGCCCACGCCGCGTCGTGGAATGTTGCTGATCGATCCCAGCTACGAGGTGAAGGCCGAATATGGTCGTTTACCGGGGATCGTCGCCAAACTGCACCGCAAGTGGAATGTCGGGGTGATCGCGCTGTGGTACCCGATTCTGGCCGATGACCGTCATAAGCCTATGCTGGCAGCCCTGACCAATCAGGCATTGCCAAAGGTGATACGCCACGAAGTGATCTTTCCGCCGGCCCGGGAAGGGCACAACATGATCGGTTCAGGGATGTTCATAGTCAACGCACCCTACGGTTTCGAAGATGAAACCGCACGGCTTACGGCCCTGTTCGACAGGATCTGAGAGACGTTCGCGCAAACAACGGGGGAACCCCCGCCCCGTTTGCCGACATCAAAGATGCAGTCAATTGGTTTGGGCCCGGCACCGCGCCAAAGCGCGGCGCCGGGCCCAAAGCCGCAAGGTGGTTCTGCGCAGCCGGACCGCCGCGGGTGCGGGAGCATTCGCGCCCTTCAGGTCAGGTCCTTGTAGCTGATCTCACGCGTGTCCGCCCCGGGCCCGGCTTTTGCACGGCGCACGACCAGGCGGTTGAGAGCATGGATATAAGCCTTGGCCGAGGCCACAACAGTGTCGGTATTCGCCGATTGGCCGGTTGCAATCATGCCATCCTCTTCCAGCCGCACCGAAACAGTGGCCTGGGCGTCCGTCCCTTCGGTTACGGCATGCACCTGATAGAGCTGCAGATGAGCCTCGTTCGGGAAAATCGCGCGGATTGCCCTGAACGTCGCATCAACCGGGCCGTCACCGTATTCCGTGGCGATGACATCCTTTCCGTCAACCTCAAGCTCAACCGTCGATTCTGCCTGACCTCCGGTGCCGCAGGTGACTTTCATCGACACCAGTTGCAGAAAGTCGTTCGCTTCGTCATCATCCAGCGTCATCAGCGCGATGATGTCGTCGTCAAAGACCTCTTTCTTGCGGTCAGCCAGATCCTTGAACCGAACAAAGATGTCCTTGAGCTGGTTGTCACCGACCTCATAGCCCAGCGTGTTCAGCTTGTCCCGCAATGCCGCGCGGCCCGAGTGCTTGCCCAAGGGCAGCGAAGTACCGGACAATCCCACATCCTCGGGGCGCATGATCTCAAAATTGTCGCGGTTTTTCAGCATCCCGTCCTGATGGATACCGCTTTCATGGGCAAAGGCGTTCTTGCCGACAATGGCCTTGTTGAACTGCACGTTGAAGCCCGACACCGTGGCGACCCGGCGCGAGATATGCATGATCTTGGTGGTATCGATCCCGGTGCGGAACGGCATGATGTCGTTGCGGGTCCGCATGGCCATCACAACTTCTTCCAGCGCGGTATTGCCCGCACGTTCGCCAAGGCCGTTGATGGTGCATTCGATCTGACGCGCCCCGCCGATCACGGCCGCCAGAGAGTTCGCGGTCGCCATCCCCAGGTCATTGTGACAGTGGGTCGCGAACACGACTTCATCTGCGCCGGGAACGGCTTCGATCAGGCGCTTGATCAGATCGGCGGATTCCAGTGGTGCCGTATAACCGACAGTGTCGGGTATGTTGATCGTGGTTGCGCCTGCCTTGATCGCGATCTCGATAACGCGGCACAGGTAATCCCATTCCGTCCGGGTCGCGTCCATTGGCGACCACTGCACATTCTCGCACAGGTTGCGGGCATGGCTGACCGTTTCATGGATCTTTTCCGCCATCTCGTCCTGCGTGAGGTTCGGAATGGCGCGATGCAGCGGAGAGGTGCCGATGAATGTATGAATGCGGTTCTGTTCGGCGTGTTTGATCGCCTCCCAGCAGCGGTCGATATCCGCGAAATTTGCGCGGGCCAGACCGCAGATGCGACTGTTTTTTGAACGTTGGGCGATTTCGGACACCGCTTTGAAGTCACCCTCAGAGGCGATTGGAAAACCGGCCTCGATGATGTCGACGCCCATGTCGTCCAGCAGCTCGGCGATCTCAAGCTTTTCGTCATGGGTCATGGTGGCGCCGGGGCTTTGCTCGCCGTCGCGCAAAGTGGTGTCAAAGATCAAGACGCGGTCTTGGTCGGTCACGTTGGTCATGGGATTCTCTTTCTTCTTCTGTCCTAAAGCCTATGGCGCGCGGGCGTCCTCCTCTGAGCGGGCGCGCCGAATGGCACGCTCAGAGGCGGATTAGGATCAGTAGGCCACGCAGCGACGCACCGCAAAAAGCGGTGTCGGCATAAGGGATATCTGCGCGGTTGATCATGACTGTGAGGTTATACAGAGCCCGCAAGGAATGAAAAGAACCAATTTGCGATCCTCTGACCGGACCCGGCCTTTTCAGCCGGGCATTGATTCAGACGGGTATCCTTCTAGGTTGGCGCACATGAAATCAGCATTGATCATCGGCTCAAGCGGAGGAATTGGACGCGCCATTTGCAGGCAGCTGGACCTGCAACAGGTCAGCGTGACCGGGTTGTCCCGCTCTGCCGGTGGATTTGACATGACGAAACCCGACACAGTTCACTCCGCGCTGGACAAGCTTCAGGGCCCGTTTGATCTGGTGCTGGTCGCCACGGGCGCGCTTGAGATCGATGGCCACGGGCCGGAAAAGACCATCCGGTCGCTGTCTTCAACGGCGATGATGGACCAGTTCGCGTTGAACGCGGTTGGGCCAGCCCTTGTGCTTAGCCACGCAAATCGGTTGCTGCCCCGGGATCGGCGTTCCGTATTTGCCATCTTGTCCGCGCGCGTCGGTTCCATCGGGGACAACCGGCTTGGGGGATGGATCAGCTACCGCGCCGCAAAGGCAGCGGTCAATCAGATCACGCGCACCGCTGCAATTGAACTGGAACGCACGCATAAACAGGCGATTTGCGTGGCGCTGCACCCCGGTACGGTCAAAACCGAGTTTACGCGGAAATATCTGGGGCGGCACCCGGCGGTCGAACCGGATGAAGCTGCCCGCAATCTGCTGTCCGTCATCGAAGGATTAACGCCTGCGGATAGCGGCGGCTTTTTTGACTGGGCCGGTGAACGGATACCCTGGTAGGTAAGGGTCACCCATCCGAAGCGGCCGGTTCCTCTGCGTTTTCCTGCGTTGGTTCATCCGCATCCGTGGCGTCCTGGGATTCGTCAGCCTTTTCCGCCAGCGCACCATTTTCCCAGACACCGGTTTCTTCCAGCCCGTTGGCATATTTCATGGTGCCGTTGCCTTGCCGTTTGTTGTCAACAAAGCTGCCTTCATAAACGTCGCCGGTTGCGTAGGTGGCAATACCATCACCACTGATCTTGCCGTCAATCCAGCCGCCCGTGTAGCTGAACCCGTTTGGCGCTGTGATCGTTCCTTCGCCGTGGCGCTCACCGTTCCGGAAATCACCCTCGTAAACGGTGCCGTCAGCGAAACTGGCCTTGCCCTTGCCGTGCCGTTCGCCGTCAACCCATTCGCCCTCGTATCTGTAGCCGTTGGCAAATGTCAGAACGCCCTGGCCATGGCTGCGGGCATTCTTGAATTGTCCGGTGTAGACGACGCCGCTGGGATAGGTCGCCTTGCCGTTGCCTTCGAACACGCCGGCGATCCAATCGCCTTCGTAGATCGTACCGTCCGCAAAAGTGTTCATACCCTTGCCGTGCGGCAGGTCAGCCTGAAAGTCCCCGACATAGGTTGATCCATCCGGATAGATCAACTCACCAAATCCCTCAATCTGGCCTTCGGACCACTCGCCGTTATAGTCGAACCCGTCCGCGCCGAGAAACCGGCCTTTGCCGTGGCGGCGATCATCCACATAGTCGCCTTCATATGTCGCGCCATTCTTGTAGGTCGCCTTGCCTTTTCCTTCGCGCCGACCTTCGACCATGTCCCCTTCGTAGACATCGCCGTTGGCCTGGGTGAGACGGCCTTTGCCAGTGATCAGATCCTGTGACCAGTCCCCCGTGTAGATCATCCCGTCAGAAAGCGTCAGCGTACCCTGGCCATGACGCAGCCCGTTTTCGATATCGCCTTCATAGACGCCGCCTTCGGCGTAAGTTATCCGGCCTTTGCCCTGCTTCACGCCGTCGACCCAATCACCGTCATAGACATAGCCGGCAGGATCCTTGATCATGCCCTTGCCGTGATGGCGGTCATCCTTGAACTCGCCTTCATACCGCATTCCGTTTGCGTATTCGGCGATACCTGTCCCGTTGATGGATCCGCCGGCCCAATCGCCTTCGTAGCTGCCGCCATCGGCAAAAACGATCTTGCCGCGCCCCTCGGGCTGGCCTTTTGCAAACATCCCTTCATAGACCGAGCCATTGGCGTAGCGCGCGATGCCCTTGCCCTTGATCTCGCCTTCGAACCATTCACCGGAATACTCGAAACCGTCAGGCAGGCGATACGTGCCGGTCCCATGACGTAGTCCATTTTCAAACGTGCCCTCGTAGACGCCGCCAACCTCGTCATCGGCGATGATGACGTCGTCACCCTGCGCGGCCACGTTGACCGCCGTCAGGGCCAAAAGTGAAACGGCTATAGATATGCGAAACAAGTTCATGGGTTTTCACGCCTGGCCGGTCATGCTTTGAATGCGTTCTGTTGCGCAAAACTAAGGCACCACTCAGGGCAGGGCAACGGCTTTTGCCGCATTTGTCTTTTCCTCACGGTGCGATCTGGTAAATGGCAATAGGACAGTCGAGGGCAAGAGGGCAGTATGGCCGACCGTTTCCGCATCACTCTGGCGCAACTCAACCCCGTTGTCGGGGATATCGACGGCAATGCTGCCAAAGCCCATGCCGCCTGGGAACAAGGGCGCGATGCAAAGGCCGATCTGGTGGCGTTGCCCGAAATGTTCATCACCGGGTACAACACGCAGGATCTGATCCTGAAGCCGGTGTTTCACCAAGCGGCCATGGCTGCGGTCGAATCGCTTGCTGAACGCTGCGCCGATGGGCCGGCGCTGGCAATTGGCGGTCCGTGGGTCGAGGATGGCAAACTGTTCAACGCCTATCTGATCCTCAAGGGCGGGCGGATTTCCAGCAAAGTCCTGAAACATCACCTGCCCAATGAAACGGTTTTCGACGAAGTCCGCCTTTATGACGCCGGACCGCTGGGTGGCCCCTATTCGGTGGGCAACACCCGCATCGGCAGCCCGATTTGCGAAGACAGCTGGCACGAGGATGTAACCGAAACGCTGGCAGAAACCGGCGCCGAGTTTCTGCTGATCCCCAACGGATCACCGTATTTCCGCGACAAATACGACATACGCCTGAACCACATGGTGGCGCGCGTTGTCGAAACCGGACTGCCGCTGATCTACCTCAACATGGTGGGCGGTCAGGACGACCAGGTTTTTGACGGCGGAACATTCGGCCTGAATCCGGGTGGAGAGCTGGCTTTCCGGATGCCCGTGTTTGATGAAGCGATCACACATATTGATCTGGAACGTGGCGAAGATGGCTGGCGCATTGCACCGGCAGAAATCTTGCCGCAACCGGATGAATGGGAACAGGATTATCGCGCAATGGTTCAGTCCTTGCGCGATTACATGGGGAAAACCGGGTTCGGCAAAGCCCTGCTTGGTCTGTCAGGCGGCATCGATTCCGCGCTGGTGGCGGCAATAGCGGTGGATGCGCTCGGGTCGGAAAACGTGCGCTGCGTGATGCTGCCGTCGGAATATACCAGCCAGGCCTCGCTGGACGACGCCGAGGCCGTCGCAAGGGCGTTGGGCGTGCACTACGATTTTGTTCCGATCTCGGAAAGCCGCGCCGCTGTCACCAATTCGCTCGCCCCGTTGTTTGAAGGTCGAAACGAAGACCTGACCGAAGAGAATGTTCAGTCTCGCCTGCGTGGACTTCTGCTGATGGCGATTTCGAATAAGTTTGGCGAGATGCTGCTGACAACCGGCAACAAATCCGAGGTCGCGGTGGGATATGCCACCATTTATGGCGACATGAACGGCGGTTACAATCCGATCAAGGATCTGTACAAGACCCGCGTGTTCGAGACCTGCCGCTGGCGCAATGCCAATCATCGCGACTGGATGATGGGACCAGCGGGTGAGGTCATCCGCCCGTCAGTTATCGACAAGCCCCCAAGCGCAGAGCTGCGCGAGGACCAGAAGGACAGTGACAGCCTGCCCAACTATCCGGTTCTGGATGCCATCCTGGAGATCCTGGTCGACCAGGACGGCTCGATCGCCGATTGCGTGGCGGCAGGTTTTGACGAGGCCGAGGCCCGTCGGGTCGAACATCTGATCTACATCAGCGAGTACAAGCGGTTTCAGTCTGCGCCGGGAACAAGGCTGACCAAACGCGCCTTCTGGTTGGATCGCCGGTATCCCATCGTGAATCGGTGGCGTGACACCGATTGAGTATCGGAACTGACCGTCGCGATTATGGGCAGAATACGTTCCCATAATTGAGCAACGGGAAACAGTTCCATCAAAAATCGTCCCTTTGTTTGCTAAGATGGTCAGTTTGAACGGTTTTTTGCCGTCCGTTGCCGCTGCAGGCTTGTCCGATTGACAATGTTTTGCCACATTTAAGCTGCAATGCCGCCGCATGTGGGGCGAGTGTAACGCATTTCTGGCAGAACAAGTTTTCAGGCGATGTGTTGGATTCAAGTGTGGCGCATTGATCTGCGAATGTCTGAGTTAACGGTTTGGTGTTACAATGCATGAGGAATATGAAAGGCCGTATTACCCGTATCTGCGTCTAAGGACGATGGAGTCCCCGGCGCAGGAATTGGACGAGGCCGAGTTGGAGGCCGCAATTGCCGCGGTCATGTGTGAGGAACTCTCGCAAAGCACTCCGTCGCTTCAAACTGTACGTTCCGAGTTTCCGGTGCTGGCTTCGGCTGAAGAGATTTCGGAGCAGGCTGAACCTCAGCCAACCGGCCTGACGGCGACACTTCGTCAGAAGTGGGCCGAGTTTTCGGGCGCGGCGTAGTCCAGCTCATAGCTTTTCGCTGGAAACTTAGATCGCATTGCTTTCAATTGCGGCTCGAGCTGGAGGGCGCGATCGAAAGCAACTGCGCCACGCCCCCGGATCGCCTCTGATACACCGCGAACGGTCGCCAAATCATGAAGTCTTCGGAAAAAGAGACGGGTGCCCGGCGTCTTGTCACCGCGCCCAGAAGGCCTTCTGCTGTTTGAGCCGTTCGTGATTTCAACGTCATGACAATTTGCAACCCTCGTTACGTGCCACGGTGCTTTGCAACCGACCTACCGAACTGACAAAAATTCCGTCATTTTGACGGCTTATGGATGCAATTCGTCAGATTGGTCCCTATGAAGCGTAACCCCTTTCAGGCATTTTCCACGCAAGACAGTTTTTGTGGAGAAACTGATGTCCTGGAATATTTGTGTCATCGGGGCCGGCAAGATCGGCCAGATGATCGCGACGCTTTTGAAAGGGTCGCCGAATTACAGTGTTACCGTTGCGGATCATGACCTGAAAGCCTTGGGCGATATCGCGAAAATAGGCGTTGGCACCAAACAGTTCGACGCCACTGACGCGGACGGCATGGCCAAAGAGCTAACGGGATTTGATGCCGTCATTTCGGCAGCACCGTTCTTTCTGACCCCGACCATTGCCAAGGCAGCCAAGGCTGCGGGCGCGCATTATTTCGACCTGACCGAAGATGTCGCCGCAACCCAGGCGGTGCGCGAGCTTGCCGAGGGCAGCCAGACGGCGTTCATGCCGCAATGCGGCCTGGCACCTGGCTTTGTCGGGATTGCCGGCGCTTCTCTGGCGGCAGAGTTTGACGAGATCGACAGCCTGCATATGCGGGTGGGCGCATTGCCGCTGTATCCGACAAATGCGCTGAAATATAATCTGACCTGGTCAACCGACGGGCTGATCAACGAATACTGCAACCCGTGCGATGCCATCGTGAACGGCAAGCTGGTCAAGACTGCACCGCTGGAAGATTACGAGGTTCTGGGCCATGACGGCGTGGAATACGAGTGCTTCAACACTTCGGGTGGCTTGGGCACATTGCCGGAAACGCTGGAAGGCAAGGCGCGGGCCGTGTCCTATCGCTCGATCCGCTATCCGGGCCATTGCGACATTCTGAAATTGCTTCTGAACGATCTGGGGCTGGAACGCCGCCGCGATCTGCTGAAAGAGATTTTCGAAGCCGCATTGCCCCGCACCGACCAGGACGTCGTTCTGGTTTACTGCACCGCCAAGGGCAGGATTGACGGGGTGCTGCGCGAGAAGTCCCTGATCAACAAGTCCTTTGCCCGCACTATCAACGGACAGGTCTGGAGCGCCATTCAGGTCACCACCGCCGCAGGTGTTCTGGGCGTAGTTGACCTGATGCGCATTGGCGCACTGCCCGCGAAGGGGTTTGTCCGGCAGGAACAGGTCAAACTTGATGACTTCCTCAACACCGAATTCGGCCAGCTTTATCGCGCTGGTGACGTCACCAAACAGAACAAGGCAGCCTGAGATATGAAAGACATTGTGATGACAGCCCAAACCACGCTTGCGAATTTGGATCTGACCGAGGCCGAACTGAACGGCGGCACGCTCAAGGTGACGTCTCCGATCGATGGCAGCCTGCTGGCCCAAGTTCACGAGACACCGGTTGCGGAGATGGACGCTGTTTTTGCCCGCGCGCAATCGGCTTTCAAAGCCTGGCGTGTTGTTCCTGCGCCACGCCGCGGCGAGTTGATCCGCCTGCTGGGCGAAGAACTGCGGGCCGCCAAGGATGATTTGGGCGCTCTGGTCAGCTGGGAAGCTGGCAAGATCACCTCGGAAGGTCTGGGCGAAGTGCAGGAGATGATCGATATCTGCGATTTTGCTGTCGGCCTGTCGCGTCAGCTTTATGGTCTGACCATCGCCTCCGAGCGCCCCGGTCACCGGATGATGGAGACATGGCATCCGGCCGGTCCCGTCGGCGTGATCTCGGCCTTCAACTTCCCGGTCGCGGTCTGGTCCTGGAACGCGGCGCTGGCCCTGGTCTGCGGCGATCCGGTGATCTGGAAGCCGTCCGAGAAGACGCCGCTGACCGCCATGGCCTGCCAGAAGATTTTCGAACGCGCGCTGGCCCGGTTCGGCGATGCGCCTGACGGCCTGCTGCAAACCCTGATCGGAGGCGCCGCGCTGGGTGAAGCGCTGGTGGCCAGCGAGGATGTTCCGGTGATCTCGGCCACCGGTTCGACCCGCATGGGCCGCGCGGTGGCCCCCATCGTGGCGCAACGTTTCGGCAAGTGCATTCTGGAGCTGGGCGGAAACAACGCAATGATCGTTGGCCCTTCGGCCGATCTGGAAATGGCGGTTCGCGCCATCGTGTTCTCGGCTGTTGGCACCGCCGGTCAGCGCTGCACCACCCTGCGTCGCCTGATCGCACACAACTCGATCCGCGAGGAACTGGTGAGCCGTCTGAAGAAGGCCTATGCCGGTCTGCCCATCGGCAATCCGCTGGCCCAAGGCACCCTGGTCGGCCCGCTGGTGGATGAAGCCTCGGGCGCGGCCATGACCGCGGCGCTGGAGGCCGCAAAAGCCGAGGGCGGAACTGTCTTTGGCGGCAATCGGGTGACCGAAAACGTGCCGGCCGGCGTCTACATGGAACCT
The DNA here is from genome assembly GCF_056531785.1 of Ruegeria sp. K7. Taxonomy (NCBI): domain Bacteria; kingdom Pseudomonadati; phylum Pseudomonadota; class Alphaproteobacteria; order Rhodobacterales; family Roseobacteraceae; genus Ruegeria; species Ruegeria sp. K7. Next base: position 24,601 of record NZ_JBQFMJ010000019.1, on the reverse strand, counting down.
GCTATCGTCGAAATGCCCGGTCAAAGCGCGGTGGTGAAGACCGAAACCTTTGCGCCGATCCTTTATGTCATGGGATATGACGACTTTGCCGAAGCGCTGGACATTCAGAATGATGTGCCGCAGGGCCTGTCATCCTGCGTGTTCACCCTGAACATGCGCGAGGCCGAGCAATTCCTGACCGCGGCCGGATCGGATTGTGGCATTGCCAACGTCAACATCGGACCTTCCGGCGCCGAGATCGGTGGCGCGTTTGGCGGTGAAAAAGAAACCGGCGGCGGGCGCGAAAGTGGCTCGGATGCCTGGAAGGCATACATGCGCCGCCAGACCAACACCGTGAACTACTCGGCCGAACTGCCGTTGGCGCAGGGCGTCAAGTTCGACATTTAGGCTTTCGTCAATTGAGATTGGCCGATTAGCCGATCTGACAGGTCAAGGATACAGAACTGAAATTCCCCTGGGTGCAGATGCTTGGGGGAATTTTGTTTCGAATGGGTTTTGCGAGCTTCTGCTCCAAGATGCCTGTAATGCGCTTCCGCTACATTCCGGAAAGCCCCGCATTGGTGTTCAACAGAAACTGGCGAAAGATCGGACTGCTCGCCGCGCCTATGCCGCGCGCGTTTTCCCCGACCGCTGCACTTTCAACGACCGGCGGGATCAACCCCCGCTTGTCCTGGTTGGCCAGATAGCGACGCACCCTTGAAACCAGTTCTTCCCTGACCTTCGGCGGGAATGCCCCATCTATGAAGATTGCCTCGAAATCAATGACAGCACAGATCGAAAGCGCGGCTTTGGCCAATTCCTGAGCTGTCGTGCCAATCCACGGCTCAACATACCGGGAAATGCTGCTCCAATCCTGCGGCTTCTTCCAGAGAATGCCCGGATCGACGCCCGCTTCGACCAGCCTGTCCTCAAGCAAAAACAGCGAGGCGGTGTCGATAAGCTGCTGGCTTTCGCCCAGGGGGCCGGTGGTGCGCATCGCGCCCAGGGCCCCGGCGTTGCCCTGGTTGCCCTCGAACACCGTGCCATTCAAAGCGACCCCGCCGCCGATCATCGAGCCGATGAAAAAGTAGAAATAGTCGTGGTATTCCGCGCCGCGACCGTAGAGATGTTCGGCGTGACACGCTGCTGTTGCATCGTTGACGACAAAAACAGGCAAACTGCTGAACCTGGCCACCTCGGTAAAGAAGTTTACGTTCTTCCAGGACCGGAACTGTTTGGCCGCCAGCCCCGTCAGGTCGTGCCACTTCCAAAGCTCGAATGGGGTGCCAATTCCAATCCCGCACACGCGGTCCCGCAGTTTCCGGGGCTCATGCGCCAAAAGCGTTTCCAGGCCAGCCTCCAGAAACCCGAATACGGCTTCTGGCAGCGGGTAGTCATAAGTGGTGGAAAGCTGGCGGCGCGGCTTGCCTGTAAAGTCGATCAAAAGCAGGTCTGCACTGCGCCGCCCAATCTTCATGCCGACCGAAAGGATGCCTTCCGGGTTCAACTCCATCGGGACCGAAGGCTTGCCAACTTTCCCACGTAAAGGGGTTCCACGTTTGAGAATCTCATCCTTTTCAAGTTTGCGCAGGATGATTGAAACGGTCTGAGGAGAAAGGCCGGTCAACCGGGCAACATCCGCACCCGCTGCCGGTCCATGGCGTTGTAAAACCGTCAAAATCAGGCGCTCGTTATGATCGCGAACACCGCTTTGACTTACCCCGCCGGTCAGCATTCTAAGTGCTTCTTTCTCCATAATCCCGAACATAACCACCTTGTTTTCTTATGAAAAGATATCTGATCGAATTAATAAATAAACTTTATTTACTTATTGACATCGAGGCTCGAATCGCGGTTTGTTGAATACGACCTGCATTGGAGGATGGAGGTAGGTCTCGCTGGCGCGCCATGCGGGACGACGATGATTTTATGGGAGGACAACATGAGAAATTTACTCAAGCTTGCCGCATCGGCGACTGCACTCACACTGGCTGCCGCATCTGCGCAAGCGGCCGGTGAGACCGTCTGCCTGATCACCAAGACTGACACCAATCCATTTTTTGTAAAAATGAAGGAGGGTGCGACAGCGAAGGCGGAAGAGCTTGGCATGACCCTGAAGGCTTTTGCCGGCAAAATCGATGGCGACCACGAAACTCAGGTCCAGGCGATTGAAACCTGCATCCTCGATGGCGCCAAGGGAATTCTGCTGACAGCGTCTGACACAAGTTCGATTGTCCCCGCGGTTCAGCAGGCTCGGGACGCTGGTGTTCTTGTGATCGCATTGGATACGCCGCTCAGCCCGATTGACTCGGCGGACGCGACATTTGCGACAGATAACTACAAGGCAGGTCTGCTGATCGGGCAATGGGCGAAGGCCAAAATGGGTGATGCAGCAGCGGACGCCAAAATCGCGACGCTTGATCTGAATGTCAGCCAGCCGACCGTGGACGTTCTGCGCAATCAGGGCTTCCTCGACGGGTTCGGAGTGGAATTGGCGGATCCAAATGTTATCGGCGATGAAACAGATGCACGGCTGGTCGGCAGCGACGTGACCGACGGAAACGAAGAAGGTGGACGCCGTGCCATGGAAAACCTTCTGGCCAAGGATTCAACGATTAACGTGGTTCACACGATCAATGAACCGGCGGCGGCGGGTGCCTATGAGGCTCTGAAATCCATCGGGCGTGAAAACGACGTATTGATCGTTTCGGTCGATGGCGGCTGCCCCGGCGTACAAAACGTTGAGGCCGGAGTAATCGGTGCCACAAGCCAGCAATACCCCCTGCTGATGGCGTCGCTTGGTGTTGAGGCCGTGAAGAAATGGGCCGACGTGGGCGTGAAGCCAGAAAACACACCCGGTAAAGACTTCTACGATACCGGCGTTGCGCTGATTACCGATCAGCCCGTTGATGGTGTGGAATCGATTTCGGTCGCTGAAGGCTTGGAGCTCTGCTGGGGCTAAGCGCAGGCCTGTTGGATGAGGCGCGCCGAAGCGCCTCATCATTCCTTTCGCCAGCAAACCGAAACTTCCTGTACACTAATCTCGTGGGCGGCATAACGCCCACGAAAAGGGGGAGATATGTCCGAAGCAAACCAAAGCGCCCAGGGATTTGAATCCGCAGCCAGCAAAACAGAAACTGTTGCGACTTTTGAGGATCATCGCCACGGCGTTCTGGGGAAGTTGCAGCATCTTCTGCATGTTAACCCGTCCTTTGTGCCGCTAATCGTCCTGGTCGGTGCGATTTTGATTTTCGGACTGCTTTTGGGCTCAAAGTTCTTTTCGCCCTTCGCGATGACCCTGATCCTTCAGCAGGTGCAGATCGTCGGCATCGTGGCCGCAGCGCAAAGCCTGGTCATTCTGACCGCTGGCATCGATCTGAGCGTCGGCGCGATCATGGTGTTTTCTTCTGTCATCATGGGGCAGTTTTCCTTCCGATACGGCATTCCGGTGCCAATTGCCGTTATGTGCGGATTGGCCGCCGGAACCATGATCGGAGCGCTCAATGGCTGGCTTGTCAGTCGCGTCAAGCTTCCCCCCTTCATCGTCACACTTGGAATGTGGCAGATCGTTCTGGCCACAAATTTCCTGTATTCCGCGAACGAAACCATTCGCAGTCAGGACATCGAGGCAAACGCCCCCTTCCTTCAGTTCTTCGGCACCAAGTTCAGCATCGGTGGAGCAACCTTCACCGTTGGCGTCATATTCATGCTCGTGCTGATCTTTGTGTTGGCCTACGCGCTCAAACACACGGCCTGGGGCCGACATGTCTACGCAGTGGGGGACGATCCAGAAGCCGCAGAACTATCAGGGGTCAATGTCCACAGAACATTGATGTCGGTCTACATGTTGTCCGGTCTGATCTGTGCTTTCGCTGGCTGGGCTCTGATCGGGCGTATCGGATCGGTCTCGCCGACATCCGGGCAATTGGCCAACATCGAAAGCATCACCGCGGTTGTGATCGGGGGTATCTCGCTGTTTGGGGGGCGCGGTTCAATTCTGGGATCCCTGTTTGGTGCCCTGATCGTCGGCGTCTTCACGCTTGGCCTCAGGCTACTGGGCGCGGACGCACAGTGGACCTTCCTGCTTATCGGACTCCTCATCATCGCGGCGGTTGCGGTTGACCAGTGGATCAGAAAGGTATCGGGCTGATGTCAGACACAACTCCAGTCGTCCAGGGCCGCGGGATCGTAAAACGCTATGGCCATGTAACCGCCATCGACCATTCCGATTTTGAGCTGCGTCAGGGCGAAATCCTGGCGGTCATCGGGGATAACGGCGCGGGCAAATCATCCATCGTCAAAGCAATCTGCGGCGCCACGATCCCGGATGAGGGCGATATCCTGATAGAGGGGAAGAAGGTCAACTTCACCTCTCCGATTGACGCGAGGAACATGGGGATCGAGATCGTCTATCAGCAGCTTGCGATGTCCCCTGCCCTTTCGATTGCGGATAACATGTTCATGGGCCGCGAGATCCGCAAACAGGGCTTCATGGGAAAATACCTGCGTCAGCTCGACCGGCCAGCCATGGAGAAGTTCGCGCGTGACAAGCTGACCGAGCTTGGTTTGATGACCGTTCAATCGATCAATCAGGCAGTCGAAACCCTGTCCGGAGGCCAGCGCCAGGGCGTGGCCGTTGCCCGTGCCGCTGCGTTTGCGACCAAGTTCATCATCATGGACGAACCAACAGCCGCACTGGGTGTGAAAGAAAGCCGCAAGGTGCTTGAACTCATCCAGGATGTTCGGGCGCGGGGCATTCCGATCATCCTGATCAGCCACAACATGCCCCATGTTTTCGAAGTCGCCGATCGTATTCACGTACACAGGTTGGGCAAACGGCTCTGCACAATCGATCCCAAGGACTACACGATGTCCGACGCGGTCGCTTTCATGACCGGCGCGAAGGAACCCCCGAAAGAGGACGCCGCGTGATCGAGCAGGACGTAAAACACGTTTGCGACCTGATCGCCGCCCGACGGCAGGCCGGTGCCCGGATGATTGTCGCAATCGCCGGCCCCCCTGCATCCGGAAAATCGACCCTGGCGGAGGCCGTCGTTCAATCGCTCAACACTGATCAGGGCTCGGGGGTTCCACAGGCAACGCTGGTGCCCATGGACGGTTATCATCTGGACAACCGCGTCCTTGAAGCACGGGGACTACTGGCAAAAAAAGGTGCCCCGGAAACCTTCGATGCGGTTGGGTTCTGCAAGGCGATCAAGGGCTTGCAGTCCGCGCAGCATGAAGTCTTTCACCCAAAGTTCGACAGGCAGATGGATCTGGCGATTGCAAACGCGATTGCCGTTCATCCAGAAACTCCGATTGTCGTCGTTGAGGGGAACTACCTTCTGATGGACAGTGATCCCTGGAATGCATTGGCGGATGTCTTTGCTCTGACGGTTTTTGTCAGCCCGACATTGGAAGAACTCGAAAGCAGACTGCAACAACGGTGGATCAAACACGGCCTCGACCCCGTAACGGCACTGCAACGCGCAACCGGGAACGACCTGCCCAACGCCGAACTGGTTCTTGGAAAAAGTCGGAAGGCCGATCTGGTCCTAAATCAGAACTACACCGAATTCGGCGTGCGCTACGCGTTCTGAACCGGTGCGATGAGTAGTTGTGCCATCCGGTGACATCACTCGCAAGAAAGCGCGCGGCTTCTCAGGAGGCATCGATTTAGTGCGTTTCCTTTTGCGTCAATCGCCTCCATCGACCAACTGTCTCCAACCTCTCTGGTCAACATCAGGAAGCCGAAATCACTGTTGTTGACCACGAGACTTGCCAGGCTTCCGGCGACTTCAACATTGGTCAAAGCACCTGTTGGCATTGGATCCAGCTGTGTCCCGCCGTTGCCGCTTATCCCCTGCACCGGCCCATCTGCCAAATCGATTGCCTGAAACGCGTGAATATGGCCAGACAGGACAAGGTTCAATGGTCCTGGCATGGCCTCGCCAAACGCCGCGCGCTGTGTGTCGTCGCCATCGATCAGTTCACCGAAGGCACGCATGTTTACCCAAAGTGGGCGATGAGTGAGAAACCAGGTTTCGCCACTGATGTTTGCAAACAAATCCCCGGCCATTCGACCATATTCGGGCAACAGATCGGGGCTGCTTTTTGGGGCAGGACCGGCGGACGAGTCGAATGCGATCAGATCAAACCCGTCGACAGAGGCTACCCAGGGTTCAGTCACAGCCGGACAATCATCCGGAACGAGACCAGGTGCAAAATACCGGAACCACCCTTTGTCGCCGCGCCCGCAACTTTCATGATTGCCTCTGACAAATATGAAGGGGGCAAGAGCGAACAGGGTTTCGGCCGGGTCCAACCAATCTGCAGACCAGGCCCGGAAATTGTCACCAAAAGGGGAACCACCGCACTTTTCCGGGTCTGGGCACTCACTTGACCGGTACAGGTAATCGCCAACGTGGATGATCAGATCCGGTGATCTGGATGCAATTTCTGCCGCGATCGATTCCAATGGCCAGGCAACCGGGTCATTGCAGGCCTGAGCCCTGCCGCCCCGAATGCGGCAGCCGGTATCTCCAATCACGACAATCCGCTGGACGCTTGGATTTAGAATTGGCAGCGCGTTTCCCTCAAGCATTATCTGTTGCGCCCTTTTTGGCGCGCGATGCTCGCAGACGATTTCCGGAAACTGGCTGTCTGGTATCGCCCTTTTGTTCATGGCGACCAAATGGCCATCGACTTGCAAGTTGGGGCAGTCAGGCGATGTAGAGGTTGCGCGTACAACAACTTCGTCATCGGGCCCAAGCTGGACCCAACGGTGCACTACATCAGCGACAGAAGACGCAGCGCCGAAACAAAACAAACACCATACCCAGAAAACGAGTGAACCGATCCTGACCAACACGCGGGCACCTCTTTCGAAGAATGTCACAAATCTACGATCGACCTTTCGAAAGTCCAGTGAATTGAAATCCGGTTGATGCTGGCCGGAAGGAGCAGCTGCAAAGCAGTATTAGGGTTGGTGACCAAGTCCAATAGCTGTCAACGAAGAGTTTAATCCTAATCAGGACAACTGATCTATAGAATTGGATGACTGCCGTGTCCGCGAAGCGGGCTCTCACAATGCTTCGGTTGATGGTCGCAATGACCCCGGAATGGACTATTGGCAATGCGCCCTTTCCCCGAGCTTGGAAACTTGGAAATAACTCACTGTGCGCGTCAGGATTCAATTGGCGCATAGCTTCCGTCCTCGCGATGAACCTCCCTCCCGGTGAGGGGCGGGTTGAAGACGCAGACGAGCCGGAGGTGACCGTCCAGAGCTTGTACCAGGTGTCTGTCGTTTTGATCCAAAGCGTATAGCGTGAAAGGTTCCAGTGCGTACCATTTCGCTTCGCCAAATCGCCTGATCTGACCTCTGCCTTCGATACAGTAGCAGGCTTCCAGGTGATGGGTGTATTCAAGCTCGAGGACCGCATCCTTTTCGATGATTGTATCGGTCATCGAAAATCCCATGCCATCGGACGCGAGCAAAAGCCGTCTGCTGTTCCATCCCGGGCCGGTAATATCCCGCTCTGTCCCGACAATACCTTCGAGCGATCTTACGATCATGCCTTTACCTTCCCAAAGTCATCGAACCGCACGGTTCATCCCTCCATCCGACAGGATGTTCTGCCCGTTAATGTAACGCGCTCCTTCCGAGGCAAGGAAGACACAGGCTTGGCCGATCTCGGCGAATGTTGCCGGGCGTTGCGCGGGGATGGACCGTCTTGCAATATCGGACAGATTCACGTTCTCGCAAAAACCGGGCATCAGGTTGTTCATGTTGATGTTGTGGCGGGCATACCGATCTCCGAACAGCTTGGCGAAACTATGCAGCGCACCGCGCAGCATGCTCATCGGGTAGGGCGCGCGCGGTTCAACCGTGTTCATGGACGATATGTTCACGAATGAACCGCCGCCTTGTTCAATCATGATCGGGGTCACAATGCGCGCTAGCTTGACCACGTTCAGAACATACATGTCGAGACTTTCGTGCCATAGCTCATCCGGCAATTCCAGCAACGGCCCGTCGAAGTCCGGATCAAAGCCAACCGTCTTGATTGCCTCTGGTACGCCGCCACCATGGCCCATGTTACTGACGACGGCATCGATCCTTCCGTACTTATCGAGTGTGGCGTCCACCATCGCTTGCAGATCATCGGTGTCGAGGACCGAACCCTGGCGTCCAATCCCGCCCAATTCCTCTGCCAAGGCTTTGGATCGCGTCGATGGGGACATCAGCGAGACCTTGTAGCCCGCTTTCGCCATCTCGACGGCGCACCCTTTTCCAATGCCCTGGCCAGTTCCGGTCATCAGGGCCACTCTGACACCAGTCATCTCACTTTCTCCGCCATGAATATTTTGCCTTGTGCTGACTAAGATATGCGGAATCTAGCCTATAATAAAACGACTTTACGACACATAGATGTGAGATAAAATCACAGTCATGACGATCATCAGACATCTTCGAGCATTACAAGCCTTCGACGCAGCCGCATCACGCTTGAACATCAGCAAAGCAGCCGATGACCTTGGCGTGACGCATGGCGCGGTAAGCCGCCAGATCAAGCAACTTGAGCAATACCTGGATGTTAGGTTGCTGCGAAGACTGCCGGGTGGTGTCGAACTCACTGATGCAGGGTCACGTCTGCATCTGGCGACACAGGACTCATTCGCAACGTTGCAACAAGGGATTGGAGCGATTAAGCGCGCGAAAACACGGCGCTCGCTCACGGTATCGCTTTCGTCTTCCCTGGCGATCAAATGGCTTGTGCCGAGGCTTCCGGAGTTCCGCAAGCGCCACCCCGGCATCTCCATTCGTCTGGATACCGATGATCAAATCACCGATTTCTTTGACAGCGAGGTCGATGTGGCCCTGCGGTACGGCGGCTATCCGTCGAGTGGGCTTTACTGCGAGCGCCTTTGGAAGGAACGCCTCGTCGTTGTTGCCGCGCCTTCCTTGGTGGCGGAAGGTCCGGTTGCCGCTGACACCATAATTCAGCTTCCACTTTTGCATGATCAGTTTCATCCACACTGGGACAAATGGGCGACACAGGCCGGAATACGCCACCCGGATGTTCAAGCGAAAAGTTCGGCTTTCCCAAATTCTGCCGTTTTGATTGCGGCTGCCATCGATGGGCAGGGTGCCATCCTTGTGCGCCAGATTCTGGTCGCTGATAACCTGGCGGCAGGACGGCTGGTCTACCTCAGTGATGTCAGCGTTGAAGACGAGAACGCCCTGTGCTTCGTTTGCCGGGACGGCGACCAACAGTCCCCTCCCATCAGTGCGCTACGCTCGTGGCTCACTGAGATCGGCTCGCCGCCGTGACCAAAAAACTAAGTGGACCGGGTATTCTGAGTGGCAGCCGAAATTTCATCACCAAGACTTCTCGCACCAAGCTTTCGCGCCGCAGCCGCAAGGCGTTTTCTAAAGGATGCTGGCTTTGTTGATAACAACCAAACGCGGCCAAAACTTTCGCGGGACGAGAGACAGAAACTCTGCAACGCGAATGATCACTTCTAAAGCAAATATCGGATCGGTCGATCCGCTCCGGATCGCCGGACCTCGTCCCGGGTCTGGTCGAACGTATCTTGGTCCGGCAAGTGAGGGACGGCGTGCAGATCAAGTGGGGGCGGACCGACAGTGACAATAAACTGGCTGGAAATGAACAAATCCGTCCTGAAGTGGCTCGTTTGGCGCAGAGTTCCGTACGAGAGGCTGCGAACACGCATTCGGTTTTGCCGATATGTCCGAATTTGACAGAACTCACTCTCGATGCTTACCTGTCAGCGACATAGCGGCATGAGTTTAAATCTATTGTCTTTTCAAGGTGCTGAGACGTCATGAACAATGCCGGCTCGAGCAGTATAGAAGCCCAGGGGTTTGATAATGGAATTGATCACTGAACAACTACGCGCCTTTCCAATAATGGCGCTTTTTTTGTGTCTGGGCCTGGGCTACGGAGTCGGGAAATTCCGGGTCGGCAAGTTTGAGCTGGGCGGCATCGCGGGTACTTTGCTTGTGGCCGTATTTGTCGGTCAGATTGGCGGCATAAACCTGAGCGCGGATGTTCAGAACGTCTTTTTTTCATTGTTTATCTTCATGGTGGGCTACAACGGTGGCCCTCAGTTTTTCGCAGCATTGAACCGCACGGCGCTGACCAAGCTTTTGGCCGCCTTTATGATGACCTTGTGGGGATTGTTCTTTGTTGTCGTCGTGGCCAGACTGGCGGGACTGGACAAAGGACTGGCTGCGGGTCTGGCGGCTGGCGGTCTGACACAATCGGCCATTATCGGAACCGCAGGAAACGCTATCGATCTGCTGGGTCTGACGTCGGATGAGGCCGAAAAGCTAAAGACAAACATCGCTGTCGGTTACTCGGTTACCTATATCTTTGGCTCAATCGGTCCGATTCTGGCCGTCAGTGTCATCCCGATCATAATGCGCGTTGACCTACGACAAGAGGCGATCAAACTGGCTCAGAAACTCAGCGGTGGTGGTCACAAGCTGGAAGAAGGCGAGTTCCTTCCAATGAACCGCTTTGAAGCCCGGGCATATCAGGTGAACGCCGATGCAGCCATTGTTGGAAAACCGGTTAAGGACATTGAGAGCGGTTACCAGGGCGATCTAGTGGTCGAACGGTTGCTGCAAAACGGTGCTCCCGTCGATCCAACACCGGAGACGTCGGTCAATGCCGGGGACGTCATCGTTGTCTCAGGCCTTGTCGCAACTCTCACTCAATTCGAAGGCACTGTCAGTGGTGAAATCGGTGAGTATCCGCCGGAACTGACAGTTGTGGAAGAGCGTCGCAACGTTGTGGTCACCAACCGCAAACTGACCGGCAAAACCCTTGCCGAACTGCGCGCGGCGCTTACAGCGGATCAGCGGCGCGGTGTCCATATCTCGAAAATCACCCGAATGGGCCATGACATACCGGTTCTGCAAAACACCGAAATCCATGCGGGTGACGAGATCAGCATCGTCGGCCATAAGGACGATCTGAATCGGGTTTCGAAGCTTGCGGGCTATGTGCCTCCGTCGGCCTCGGTCACGAATTTCGTGGCGTTGGGGATCGGTGTGGCGATCGGTTATCTGATCGGCGAGATCAGCTTTAGCATCGCAGGTACCAAAGTGGCACTGGGCTCGGGGCTAGGATGCCTCGTAACGGGGCTGATCATCGGCTATTTGCGCATCAGACGACCCAAGATTGGCGGCATTAATCGGGGTGCGGCGAATTTCCTTCAAAGTTTCGGATTGGCCGTTTTCGTGGGTGTCGTCGGCCTGAATGCCGGGCAACCTGCGCTGCAAGCGATTCAGGAATACGGCATCACCCTCCTGCTTCTGGGAATCCTGGTGACGTTGATGCCGATAATCGTACAATTCCCGATCAACTATTTTGTCCTGCGCATCAAGAACCCGGTCGAGGCCTGCGCCGTTGTAACCGGCTCACGATCCGGCAACCCGGGTTTTGCAACGCTGCTTGAAAAGACGGGCAATGCGACCCCAACGCCCGCCTTTACAATGACCTACGCCGTGGCAAACATCTTCCTGACCCTCTGGGGACCGCTGGTCGTGGCATTTGTTCCTTAAGCCGATCCTTAGGAACACGGCCCCCAAGCGCAGCGGCCCATAGGTGATGGCTAGGCTGCAAAGTATCGTCAGGCAGGGAGATGGCCAAAGCTTTGCCCGCTCAGCTTCTTGCGCCCGCACCTAGCCGTGTAACGGCAACCCTTTCGACGCGCGGTAAGCTTGCACATACCCAACGGCCACGGCCCGGACCGCGCGACCAATCTGCCGATACGCGCTGTCGTCCAGGTTGGCAAAGGACACCCGCGCCGACCAGTTGGGGGCATCAAAACCCGATCCGTTCAGCAGAACAATCCCGTGATCCTGTGCCAGCTTGAAGGAAATATCGAGGGGGTGGACGTTGTCTTTGATCCAGGCAACCACCTCTTCGCCCACGTATTTCCGAAGCCAGAACTCGAAATCGATGATGCCGTAGTATTTGTCGAACAACGGGTTGTCGGGCACTTCAATGCCCAAGCCTTCGACCAACTCATCAAAGCGGTGTTTCAAGATACCCCAGCAGAATTTCTGATAGCCTTTCTGTTCATCCATCAGCTCGACCAGCGAGAACAGTGTCATCATCACTTGCTGTGGCAATGACAGCCCCGCCGTGTGGTTCAGTGCCACATCGCGGCTGTCGGCCACAATGCGGTCGATAAACTTGAAGGACGAAGGATCCGGGGTCAGCGACTCATACCGCGCGTTGACCACGGCCTTTGTCTCGGCCGGCGCCTCGGCAATCATCCTGTCGAAGATGTTGTTTTCGGCCACCAGGATTGCGCCAAGACGCCAACCGGTGCAGCCGAAGTACTTTGAAAAGGAATAGACCCCGATCGTGTTCTCGGGCAGATGCCCCATCACCGACTGGAAGTTCGGAACGAAAGTACCATAGACGTCATCCGTAAGGATGATCAGATCCGGGCGACGGGTTTTGACGAATTCGACCAAGCGGGCCATGACCTCGGAACTGATCGCGACCGAAGACGGGTTGCCCGGATTGACCAGAAACAGAGCCTTGACCTTCGGATCGGCCAGTTGCTCGAGGTCGTCATCAGTCAGCTGGAAATGATCTTTCTCGGACGAGGACACATCCACGACATTCAGCCCATAATCCTCGAGCACCGGCATTTCCAGATAAGGCGTGAATATCGGCGTGCTCAATGCGATGGTGTCACCCGCATTCAGCAGACGCTGGTTCTTGAGCGCCTTGAAGATGTAACACATCGCAGCCGTGCCGCCCTCGACCGCGTAAATGTCGAATTTCGCGTCGGGTCGGTGACCAGCGCACATCGCCCACATCACGTATTCATGGACAATCGCCTCGTTGTGCTGCATGCACCGGTCAGGCATCGGGTAGTGGTCACCGACAATGCCGTCGGTCAATTCCAAAACAAAATCGTCTGGGGCAAAGCCGAACTTCTCAATCGCGAAGTCCACCACATCAACCAGAGTGTCAGCACCCGGAGGGCCATTCTTATCTATCGAATCCGCACAATACGTCTTGAGCCGGTCATAGCATCCATCCCCCTGCGGCATTCCGGCCAAACCGACCTGCTGTTCATTGCGATGGCGCCGCGCTTCGGTCATCGCGAATTGACCAAGAAGAAAAAACGCCTCGCGTGCCTGTGTTGCGATCCAGTTGGGGTTGCCACGTCCCGCATTCAGATAGGGAAGAGCCATCTGGCGCGACTCTTTCTGTGCCAGCTTGATGAGTTCGTCTTTGATTTGGAAAGGACTTAGATTTTCGTACTTATGCAGGTCCAGCGTTTCTGGCATGGCATCAAACCCTTTGTTTATAAAGTCGGAAATATTCGACCGGATCGTACGCAATGAACTGTGCCTGTGTAAACAATACTGTGAGGAGCACTACTGAAGAACACGTTGACGGCGATGATTGGTCTGGCTCGGAACGATCAATGCTGCCCTTTGGCGGCTTGTTCTTTAGAAGTGGCTGCGGGAGTAGGATTTGAGCCTCTGACCTTCAGGTTATGGCCCTGACGAGGTGACGACGTTAAGCGATTGATCCAGTGGATCAATTGTAGTCTGAACGGGCTGATCTGGGATTTTCCGACGCTGGTTGCGGGAGCAGGATTTGGCCTATACCGAACGTTAACGGAACTATTAATCTAAAAAGCCATCTCTACGCATTCCCTGTCTGTTTAAAATAATGGCCGCTTTGGACGAAAAAGTGACAATCAAGAAACCCGTTTCAAGGTCCGCACTGAGCCCAATGTGACAAATGCTGCGCTGCGTACGAACGTCTACAATCGTGATAGCGCCCTCTGATCCGATAGCCGGCAGGACACATCATGAAGATTATGAATCCACCCCCTTTGTGAAAGACAAAGAGCTGTCCAAAGACGTCTGCCATTTCGCCATCATTGTCAGCTTGTCGATGTCGCATGTCCCGGAATAGGGTTGGTGTGATGAAGTCGCTCAAATTCCGAAAGGCTACGGTTGCCGATGTGGTTCCGCTTAGCGGGCTGATCCAGCGCACAATCCGCGTTTCAAATGCCAAGGACTATGATCAAAGATCAATTGATATGCTGTGCGCGATTTTTGAACGGGAGCCGCTCACCGAAAGAATCAAAAATGAGGCTATTTTCTTGTGTTTCGCGGGTGCCAATCTTGTTGGAACGGTGGGGCTGAAAGGTGACTATCTGCGATCATTGTTCGTGGACCCTGCATTTCAGGGGCAAGGGCTAGGCAAAGTGCTGACTGCAAGAATTGAAGAAGAAGCGCGACAGAGAGCAATCCCGGAAATGATGCTTCATTCCTCACTAACAGCGCGGGAGTTTTACGCGGCTCTTGGCTATGAATTTGTGGAATTGCAATCATACCCGGAAGGACCATTCGTCTTGATGAGAAAGCCTCTTAACGTGCGCCCGTGAAATACCTTGCGCCACGACACAACGGCAGTGATGTTTGCCGATGTGTGTTGCGACCGTCCGATAACGCCTCAGATCGGAGCAGACCTTCGTTTCCGCAAGGCCGAGGGTCGCTTTGTCCCGCCAAACCGACCTTGGAGGCCCGAAGGCCCCTCAGAAAGCGCCAGATGACTGGTTTGAGCCCAAAGCGGATTTTCAAAATTCTTAACCTGTATGGACGACGAGCTGACTGTGGGCATTGGAAAATCGCATAGTATTGCGAGCGTGCTACGGCCTATCCCTAGATTTTTGTCGCTTCCTTAATGCTATATTGGACCGGCATGGTTTCGGAGGTTAACTGATGCTCATCGTCTTAAGTCTTTACTTCGGCTTGATTTGGTTGGTGTTTTCTAAACTCCAATGGCTCCCGTGGAACGGGTTTTGGAAAACGGTTGTCTACTCTGGCGCAGCAGTGATTGCTCTTGTCGTAATAGGAGCTCTCAATCACACGACACCCACTGGTCCAGTTTCAGTTCAAGGGATTGAGACAAACATTGCACCTAACGTATCCGGAACTGTTGTCGAGGTGGCTGTCGAGGCCAATCAATCGGTTAGCGAAGGTGATCTACTATTCAAAATTGATCCTGAGGTTTTTGCTGCTGAGGTGTCACGTCTCGAGGCCTCTCTTGAAACGGCTAAGTCTTCGGCTGACCAGTTGCTGACTGATCTCGCTGCAGCCGAGGCAGAAATCGAGTCTTTGAATGCCCAGCTTCTCTTTGGGCAGCAGAGGCGCGACGACATCATCCAATTGGAAGAGCGAGGCGCATCTACAACCTTTCAACTCCAAGAAGCCGTTGCTACGATTGATCAATTGACCGCGAATATCCGAGCAGCTGAAGCGCGCAAGAAGGGGCTGGAGCGTCGAATTTCCGCTACGATTGACGGCCGAGACGCCGCAGTTGTGGAAGCTGAAATGGCGCTCGAGCAGGCCAGATGGAGTCTTGAAGAGACAGAGGTTCATTCACCCGGAAATGGCGTTGTTTCTGCTGTAACACTACGGCCTGGAAACCGCGCCACCACTTTTCAAGGTGCGATAACCTTTATTGACCCATTGGATTTCGCCATTGTAGCCTCCCTCCCGCAATCCAGTCGTGACAATGTGAATATCGGAGACGAAATCAGGTTGGCACTGCGTACGCAGCCGGGCACGGAGCTCTCTGGCACCATTGTTGCTTTGCCGGTCGGATCCGCAGAGGGGACACTGGATCTGCGTTCAGGCCTTCCTTCAATACGAGAGCTAGCCGGTATTTCTAGTTATCCGGTGCTGATCGAGTTATCTGACAGTTCCGATTTCGAAGATCTACCTTTTGGTACATCTGGAACAGCATTGGTAATGACTGAAAAAGCAGGTGCAATCGGGATTCTTGCCGAAATCCTATTCTGGGTAACTAAACAGCTGAATTATTTGTGACCGTTAATGGGTGCCATGCTGCAACGAATGGCAGCATTGTCCGCAGAGCAGACGATCAGTCAAATTTGTCGAGCGTCCGCTCGGAGCCCAAAGCAGACGTGGAGAAAACGGCGATATGTGATAGCCAACAGGGTATAATTCAATGTTGAGTGCCAAATGGTTTGCAACCCCGTACCTAAGAAAGTCACCCATATTCCGGATTTATTTGCCCTTGCTACCTGTCCATTTTGCCGCGATCAGCAGGTTGTTTCCCACCGTGATTTAAAGAGCAAGGGCAGGCCAATTGATGGAACTGCGGAGTGGGTGTGTTCACTTTGCAAGGGCATTCCGCGAAAAGAGCAATTTGATTGAATTATCCCCCGGGGGCGGGGCTGATCTTCGAGGTCATACCCAGCGAGCAGCTATCGCCTCCATTGCAAACGGTAGACTGTGTGATCATCTGGAAGTCCTTTGAGGACCAAAGATCGTACGGCCGCAAATTCGAACTCGTGATTTCCCCCAACTATGGCTCTCGTCACATCCGACACAAGAATTTCACCCGGATTGGCCGATGAAGTTATGCGAGCCGCTTTGTTGACCACGGTTCCGAAGAAGTCGCCACGCGCCAAAACAACGTCGCCGGTATGAATGCCAACTCGTAGGCCCAAGCGCGGTTCCACATCGCTCAAAGCCACGGCTTCCTGTATTTTGATCGCCGCCAGAAGCGCTTCAGTCGCTGATTGGAAACTGGACAATGTCCCGTCTCCCAGCGACTTCACGAATTGCCCCCGATGTGTTGCGACGATACTCTCAACAGTCTGAAAATGCTGATCTATCAACGCCGACCAACCCTGATCTCCCATGGCCGCCGCGAGCATCGTACTGCCTTCGACATCAGTAAACAGCACCGAGGCCAAACCTTCTGCCTGAAGCAATTCCGGACCTTCTTCGAGCGCAGCTTTCACAAGAGTTTGAATGGCCAACTGTTCGCTACCTACAAAATCTATGTTTGGGTAGGGAAGAGAGGCGTGACGATTAATGATCCTCCATGACGCACCCTCTAAGACGAATACCAGCACCGTGCGGACGATGTAATCATCTCGAAGCCCGGGAAACCCAACCCGATGTAGAAAAGCAGACCAGCCCGTCTCTCCGTTCTCGAAGGCTTCGGCTTCGAGAACTTCCCACACATCCGGCTCTGGCATTTCGCCGATGAATTCGCCGACTCCATCGCGGACAACCTGACCTTTCCAAAACTCATTCTCGCCAGTTCCAATGAAGCGCAGATCGACCGAGTCGGAAAGGTAGTCCTTCAAAACGTGCGTATTTAGGGTCCTAATCGCCTCAAACCAGCGTTCTGTAACAGCAAGTATCTCAGGAGAAGCCTTGACCACAACTGATACTCCCAACACAGGCGAAACAAGCGCAAAGTAAATTCGTCGATCTGGAATTAGCCGTACTGAACTCTACCACCTTTATGCTGCCCACGCACAAGCATGTAATCAAGGAAGAAGATGGTAGAGGCGTCAAGCACACCTTGGACCATGCAGACCTGAGACAGAGTTGTTGAAGCTCCGTCTCGCCGGCGCACTTAGGGCTTGCTTCGAGTTTCAGCTTTGTCCGCATCGCTGTCGCTAGCGAAGTTTCGGCGAATGACCAAACCGAGCACGAAACGTCCTATTAGGCTGCTGACAATATCTGTAGTTTTGACTCCTGCAAATTTGAAATTTGCATTGTGAATTAGGTCACATCTCAATGAGTTTCATTCTGATATTTTGTTAGTATCGAGGGAGATTTAATCATGAACATGGTTGCTGCACTCGCACTGCTATCTGCTCTTTTTTATTGTATTGCTATGGTCGCCATGAAGTCATGGTGGACACTACCCAGCCTGGGCGTGGCAACCATAATCGCTGTTGCCTTACTGACAGCTGGCGCATTCGAAGTTGCTGCTCTGGGGCGTGAAAAACTGGGGCTGATTTACGTGGCTGTAATGGGAGCTGAAGTCATAATTTTAGGTGTAGTCTCTCATTTTTTCTTCGAAGAGGTGTACTCAGTCAAAGAAGCTGCCGGGATGGCACTAGTTCTTGTTGGAACAGCTGTCGCCTGGACTTAGCCCTTCGATTTCACAACGATCTTGCTGCTCAGCGACCTCTTTGAGCGCCCCTATAGTTCGCATAGCAGACATTCACGTTTCGCAAGTTTAGGTCTGCCATCCGTCCATAAGCGGATATCTGACCAAATGACTACGATGTCCGCGTTGAGCCCAAAGCAGTCGGGAGATCTCTATTAATTTGGGTTCGATAATGTGTCCTGAACCTAGCAAACCTTCGAGCTCAGTCGAAATAACTTCCTGGGTGCCGTCAGACGAATTCGAACCAGTCTCTGATAGGCCAGCGACGCTGTCTTTTGTCCCGCACCAAGTTCGCGCCACTCGGCAAGAGCGGCGGATCGTGTCAGCTTGAAGGTGTTTGGGCTGGTGAGATATCTTTCCTGGTTGAAGTGGTTATAAACAGAGGAATGGACGGCGGCGAATTTCTGCAAACTTTGCATGCGCCGGACACGTTGCATGGCGCGTTCTCTTCGTCGAAACAGTAGGTGTGAGTTCTCAACACGGTTGTTCAGCCACCTGCCCGTCGTTTGTTTGTCCAGCGCACCCAATTCTCTGAGCGCTGCTATGTAAGATGCGAAACGGTCGGTGACGATTTCTTCGGCGCAGCCATAGCGCTTTATTAATTTCTTGAGAAATTTCAGTGCTGCAGCTTTGTTTCAACGTTTCGTGACGACGGCTTCGAGCACCTCGCCTTCGTGATCCACAGCCCGCCAAAGATAATGTCGCTTGGCATTCATCTTCACAAAAACCTCGTCCACGTGCCACTTGCATTTCGAGAATGCACGAAGTTGCTGGACCCGTTTGCGTCTAATCTCAGAAGCAAACATTGGGCCGAACCTGTTCCACCAGTAGCGGACGGTTTCGTGGCTGACATCGATCCCACGCTCATGCAGGAGCATCTTCGACATTCCTAAGCGAAAGCGGAAACCGAATATACAGCATCACCGCCAGGCGGATAATCTCAGGGCTGGTTTTGAACTACTTGAAGGAGACAGGTCTGGTCATGGGCAAAAGCTATGCAACCGCCCTGCCCCGCTCAAGCAAAGTTCTTCTGACAAGACCCTTCTCAGAGCAGACATCCTCTGTACTTCATATCAGCGAAAACTGACTGATTGTGCAACTGGGGGAGGAAACGTAAACGCCCCGAAAACCGCGAAGCGACGGTTCTTCGTTCGATGAATTGCGATGAAATTGCGTCTGCAGACGAAACTCGGAGCTAGTTTACGCATCTGCAGAGTCTTGGTTTTTGCTGTTGGCCGAATCGGTATTGGAGCTGCAGTATTGACCCCGAAATGAAAGACAGGGAGCATAGGCATGTTAAAGCAAGCTTTCTGTGCCGTCGCTATGATATCAACGTCCGCTTTCATTGCGAGTGCTCAGTCCAACCAAGACATAGATTTACACAGCGAATGGGGGAAGAGCGGCGGCTGGGTAATCAAAATTGATCCTTCGGTTGGCAATGGGTGTTACATTGAAAGTACGCTGGAAGACGGAACACTCGTCCGGGTTGGTTTCGTGCCAGATCGAGAAGGCGGCTTCTTTGCCGCTTACCACGCTGAATGGATAGATATCGAAGATGGGGTCGCCGGCACCATCCAATTTGACTTTGTTAAGTCGCTTTTTGAGGGCGAATATGTCGGGGTGATCAAGGGTGACCTTCACGGCGGGTACGCATTCTTCAATAATCCCGAGTTTATAAAAGAGTTCGGGAAACGAGACGAAGTGTCGATCAAGGGTGACGGAGAAAATGCGCTAGCCTTCAAACTCAACGGCACTGCCAAAGCTATCAATGCCGCGCGGACTTGCGATGCGGAGCAATCGTCAGCACAATAGTCACATAGCAGGAACGAACTAAGCGGCTACTGTTGGATATCAGGCTTGCAGGGTGTTCGGGCGGCAATCGGGCCTTTTTCTTCTCTTCGGGCCTTTTTTCCGTTTTTTTGGTTCGACCTTCCCCCGATCTTGAAGTCTGGGTTGGAAAGTCGCCCGGTCACCTCGAAGGGCCAGGCGCTCCGGGCCAAAGGACGACCAACCGGTCTGGGTTCGGCGCTTATCGCAACCCGATCGTTCTTCCAATCGGCAGAACCCGCTGCCACCAACTGAACACTCTTGGTTTCGACTACGATCGCATTCGAAGATACTTTGCCGGCGTCTATGCGCAGCGGGGCGACTAAACAAACTATGCTCGTGTACCCTTGTTGTAGTTCTTTAGAAAATAGCCACGGGAAGAGGCCCAGTCCCGCCAGGTCAAGCAGACTCGTCGCGATCGCGCCATCCACCATCGAGATCGTAACCGCTCCGGACATTGAATCGACAAAGCCCTGTGCTGATTTGTTATCGCCAGTCAGATCGAAATCCGCCCGAAGCTTGCCTCGTGCTGGGATACCGGCCCCAACTTCATGGAGTATCGCGCCAATATCCCACCCGCTTGTTCCGCCGTATAAGCGTACGACATTCGGAGCCTCGACGAAGTCGACTTCGGCAGCAAGTTTGAAGAATCCGCCACCATACCCAAACTCAATTGGGCCCAGATCAACCTTGCCATCCTTCGAGATGATGCCGCTGGAGATCTTTGAAATACCCGCTTGCCCGACAATCTCGGCAATCTCGATCGTGATTTCGAGGTCAAGGTCACGCCCAATACGTTCCAGGTCAAACAGATCCTTCGGATCGCCGTCGGTAGGTGCATCCTCGAGAACCAGCGGTTGGACGATCCGACCCGAAGGACCCACATCTACTGTATCCGTTTGCGAGGCTCGGTCTTTCGCGTCTAAAACCAATTTCTGAACGAGACGCCCGTCATCACGTTTTGTTTCTATTTCGGGTTTCGGCTCCACCTTTGGTATGTGCAGCACCAAAGGCTGCACCTTGCGCTCGCTTGATGCTTCTGTGCCGTCGGAAGCCGCACCCATTGAGGCAAGCTGAAGACCTGCCTCAACGACGTTTCCCAATTCTTCCAAGTTCAACCGTTCACTTTGGATACTTCCGTGAACCGTGGTCCGTAGGTCTTTATCAAAAGTCGTCCTCAGGTTTGTTTGCAAACGTGATTGAGCGGTACCAATGGCCACAAGCGTTTCTAGGCCGGAATCGACGCCTTCAACCGCCACCGACAAGCTTAGTGGACCGGCGTCGACTTTCTGAAGTTGCAGTGCAGATAGAAAAGCGACTGTATCCGGAACGTCCAGATTCAGTTCAAAATCAACACCGTCAATGCTTCGTACCGTTCGGACCGCGGCATTGGCCTGCAGGTTCCAAAGCTTGGTGTTTTCGGAGTATGCTTCCAGTTTAGTTAGGCTTAATTGACCCATCGAGTCGGACACTTCGAAATCTGCGACCAGGCTACCAAAGGCCTGATCCATATCATTTTGGAGTTCAGGCAGTAAAAGCTTCGCAGGAGCGTTTACTGATCCCTGGAAGTCAAGCTTTTCGAATTGAAGAAGGTCTAGGATTTCGCCTCTAACCAATACGAAAGGCGCTTCATGTGGCCCGATCTGCGCTAGTACATTTTCGAGCGCGAGGCCGCCATTCTCTGTCCGTCGCACCTGCCCAACCGTGGTCGGTCCGATTTCACGGAAATCTCTCTTTGAGTAGTTGGTTTCAAGAAGGACCTCTTTGATTTCCATAGCCCCCTTTTTGCTCAAAAGATTGGCCGTGAACTTCGTCAACTCCAAGTCGCTGAGTTCTGTCGCTCTGGGCGGTTGTTGGCCTTCGGGGAAAAGTCGGCCACCGACCGTGATGTCAAAATCGCGTGACGCCAAAAGGTCGTCCGCAAATCCATCCAAAGTTATCTCCGTGCCGTTCTCGAACTCAAGAACAGAGCGAAGATCCTGAACGGCTAACCCAGTACCTTGACGCACAAGATGTGCCGAAAGCTGTCCAAACCCTTCCAGCGTTCTTTCTAGTTTAAGGATGTCAAGAAGGTCACCAATTTCGCCGGTATCTAGCGTTAGATCTCCCGAATACCCGCCCCCTTGTTCTTTTGGAATGGTGTGTCCTTCGAAGCGCAACGTGAGATCGCCCATCGTTATGGACGTCAGAGATGCATCACTGCGGCGATAGTTGCCATCAATCTGGAACGGATGGCTATTTATCGTGCCATGGCTTGAAACTACAACAACAGCGCCATTGCGCTTTTGCTGCAGGCTTAAGGCCTTTAGGTCAAAATGGAATTCGAAGCCAGAGCGCAGGTTTTTGACGTCAAGGACAATTGAGCTTACCGCAGCATTCTTGTCGCTTAAAAATGCAATGATGTCGTTCTCAACATCAAGCACATCTACGTCCTCCGGCGCATCAACTTCAGTATTGTCAGGCTGGTCGGACCAACTTGTTGTACCATCTTGCTGCCGCACCAAATTGACACGAAGATCTTTGATTCTGATATTGTCAAAATTCAAATCGCCGCGAACAAGTCCTAGAAGATCCAGGTCAAGCTCAAGCGTCCCGAGCTCTGCGAGGTTCAAGTTGTCGATCTGTTCACTCGGGATCACAACATCGCTCACCGCAAGATACGTCGTTCGCGCGATGACGGCCCGGACATCAGACTCGATTAGTAGAGTTTGGCCGATTTCTGCAGATAGAAAGTTCTGAACAACCGATTTCCGCAGATCAGAAAAAAAGGGAGCTGCGAGTACCAGCCAAGCAAAGGAAATTAACGAGAGCGCAATGCCCAGTACCCAATACGTCGTTCGCTTAACCCATCTTGGCATGCAAAGGTTTCCAATTTGCAGCGGTCACTTTTTTAACGTCTGCTCCGTCTCATACAGGTCGCGCCCGTAGAACCGAAACGCATGTTCCATCTTGTGCGCAGGCATGTCCTCGAACTCTATCTCTGACATCGGCAACTTCCCAAGGATACCGGACTCTGTATTGGGTGCGCCCGGCAAGAACACTAAGGCTTCATCGCTGTCTTTGAATTCGTGCATGAGAAGCCCGTACCGCCGAAGCCCGCCGACTGTCGCCGTGATGACTTTAGGGGTTTCGATGTCATTGTTGTCTGAAATAGTTGCGGCAATACGAGCTCGAAGCATTCGATACCCTGGAATAATAGCTTCCAGAAGCTGGTTGGTGCGCGCAGAGACACCGGACAGCATAGCGCTTCGCGCCATCATTCCAGCGACGAAACAAACAACGAGCAACAGGATTACGGCAAGTATTAGACCAATGGAAATACCCAGGTAGTCTTCTTTTGGGAATAGCTCTGCAATTGGATCGACAAGGAAAAGGGCCAACTCAAAAACTTTGCTCAGAATAAGAACCAAAATACCTAATGGTATCAGGAACAGAATACCTCCTATCAGCGTGGTCCGAAGCATGCTTAACTCTTTATGAAAAGAAATCGTATCGGGAATCCAACTTTCCACTCGGGCACGTTGGTTGGCCGCTCGACACTGAAATATATTTCAGCGTCGGATTTGACCGGCTGCTTCCACCAGTTCGTCACTCTGCCAATTCCACCACCGATCGGCATCAGCAAGTGACCCCCTTAAAAAATTCCATTTTCTTAGTCCCCTGTTTTTTGCATTTTTTGAGTGGCCGATTTCGGGCTGCAAAAGTAGCTCTGAGCCAGAAACGAGCGTCTAGTTACATGTTCTTGGCGTGCAACGTCTTGTATTGGGAGTTAGCGCCGTAACTTAGGTGCGGTGAGCATTGCTTTCATTGATCTGTGTCAATGGTAGATTTCGATATGTCATCGTATAGGTGTCAATGCCCGGAGACAGCCGGTAGGACAAAGCGACAGTTGAAAAACGGCGGTTCGCAGAATACGGATTACTGTGTCACAGTCACTGATTTCTACAGTTTTTCGCTTTTCCGCACATGCACCCGATTGGCTCGGGGTTATCAAATAGAAGTTGGAAAAACTGATGACTAGGGTCAGGACTCATAGCCAATAGATGACGGTAGCCGCCAGTGCGATGGCTGAGAGGAAGACCCTTGGGCACCTGTCGTATCGGGTTGCCACTCGCCGCCAATCTTTCAGCCTTCCGAACATGATCTCGATCCGATTGCGACATTTGTAGCGACGCTTGTCGTACTTCACCGCTTTCTTCCGCTGCTTCCGGCCTGGGATGCACGCACGTATCCCTTTGTCTTTCAACGCTTCCCGGAACCAATCGGCATCATATCCGCGATCCCCAAGCAGCCATTCGACATCTGGCGGGCTGCTCAACAATGCCCGTGCGCCGATGTAATCGCTGACCTGCCCAGTCGTTACAAACAAGTTGAGTGGGCGTCCCTTGTTGTCGCAGATAGCGTGCAGCTTCGTTTTCATGCCGCCCTTGGTCCGACCGATCAGGCCCCCCTTTTGACGCCCAAACTGGTCGCTGTGCGGTGCGCCTTCAGGTAGGTCGCATCTATCATCACGGTCTTATCTTCGCCGTGCTCAACGGCCAAGGGGACCATGAACCAACTGTTCCTCAAAGATCTGGCCGACAAAACCCGGCGCGGTCTGCGCGGGCGGGTGGAGCTTGGACGCTCCGGTGGCGGCAGCAGCTATGGCTACGACGTCGTCCGGCGTATCGGGCCGGACGGCCAATCCATTCGCCGCAACGTCTTGGAAGACGCTGTGTTGGATTTGCTGCGCCGACGTCTGATGCAGCCCGACGCTGTGGCCACATTTGTCA
>NZ_JBQFMJ010000018.1:0-69161 GCF_056531785.1 Ruegeria sp. K7 | reverse complement strand
TGTAGACAGGGGCCCCGCAAACAGCCCACCGCCACGCCCCTCACCCAAAGAAAATCCACACCCTTTCCCGCTTGGCTCGGATCAGGCGGTTGCGCCCTTTATGCGGATGGCACTGCCCACCGCGCCCGCGCAAACGCCGACCGCGATGGCAATCATCAGTTCCAACACTTCGACATGGGCAAACTGCCATTTGGCAAAAACCAGTGTCTCCAGCACGCCGACCACACCGCCCATGACCGCGCCCAGCCACAGCTTGCGGGTCATCATGCCAAGCGCCAAACCCAGAATGCCGGGCAGGCTGAGGATGTTGCCACCGATGGTTCCAAGTAATTCAAGCATATGTCGAGCTCCTCTCAGTCTGCCCGTTTGGCCAGAAACGACCGGATTTCGTCACTGCCTGCCGAGGCGTGCTGCTGCAGGTTCTGCGGCGCCTCGTCCAGTTCGGCAGTGATGTCCTGATAGGTTTCCAGATAGTTGGGCGGCAGGCTGTGGGCGATGCCCTGGTGGCAGTCGATGCATGTCATGCCGGAATCGATGGCGCGCTGATGCTCGGACGCGGCGCGGGTTTCCTGAAGGGTGAAGTCCATATACTCGAAATTGTGACAGTTGCGGCATTCACGGCTGTCGGATTCCTTCATTTTCTTCCACACCGCCGAAGCCATGCTCAGACGATGGTCTTCATATTTTTCCGGGGTGCTGATGGTGCCGGCCAGCTCGTGATAGACGTCCTTGACAGCCATGATCTTGGCTTTGATCTTGTGGTTCCATTCGTGCGGCACGTGGCAGTCGGAACAGATCGCGCGGACGCCCGAGTGGTTGTTGTAGTGGATCGTCTCGCGGTATTCACCCAGATTGGTTTCCATCGTGTGGCACGAGGTGCAGAATTCCTCGGTATTGGTCAGTTCCAGCGTCCAGTGGAAACCGCCCCAGAACAAGATACCGGCCAGAAAACCTGCCAAAATCAGAAAGCCCGAGCTGAACATCACAGCCGGGGTCCAGATCGCGTTCCAGAGGCGGCCAATCCAGCCGCGATTTTCGGGGGAGTCTGCCATATCGGTGCTCCTTTCAAAGATGCGTTGGATCAGTTGCCGGAAGAAGGTTCGAATTCATTGTCGACCAGCGCCGGAGTGTCGGCCTGCGGCACGTGGCACTGATTGCAGAAATACCGTGTACCCGCGATCCGGTCCAGTTCACGGCCTTCGCGGTCCAGGTAGTGGGTCATCGAAAGGGTCGGCGCGTTGCGTTCGCCCGCTTTGGTCCAGTCGTGACAGGACAGGCACTGATTGGTGCGCAAGTCGATCTGGTATTGTTCAATCGAATGCGGGATCAGTGGTGGCTGCTGGCGATAATTCCGCTGCATGCGTCCTTCGACATTCCGATGGACTTGATCGAGGACCACTGGTTCATCCACTTCGGCTCCGCGTAGCGAATTCACCTGAGCGGACTGCGCCAGAGCAAACCCACTCAGGAGCAAAACGGGGATCAGGGCAATTCCGCCTGTCAGGATTGGTCTATTCATCATGGCACTCCCTTAGATAGGTCTGGCGGCGCGCGGCTTGGGCGCGGCGGCTGGATCGGCAGGCGCGACGAGGGCCTCGTCGAACCGGTGGTTAAATTTGAAGACATCAACCGCGCACACATCAATGCAGCGGCCACAATTGGTGCAGTCAGGCGACAAGATCAGTGGGCTAGATCCCGACTTGCCCTTCAGCGCGGGCGAGATCACTTGGTTTTCCGGGCAGACCGCATAGCAGTCCATGCAATCATCACAGGCAGCGCGGTTGCTGGCGCTGACGCGCAGCAGGCTTTTTGTGCCGATCAGGCCGTAGAAAGCCCCGACCGGGCAGATATGACCGCACCAGCCATGGCGTGCGACCAGCAGGTCAAACACAAAGATCGCGGCGATCATGGCCCAGACAAAACCCATGCCGAAGATCAGGCCCCGGTGCAGCATGGTGATCGGATTCACGATCTCCCACGCAATCACGCCGGTCAGGCCCGAGACGATCAGGACTGTCGCCAGAACCCACAGACGGGTGCTGCGCTTTGGCTGCCAGCCCTTCGGCAAGTCCAAACGCCGATGCAGCCAACTGGCGGCATCAGTCACCGGGTTGATCGGACAAACCCAGGAACAATAGACCCGGCCACCGATCAGCGCGTAAGTGACAAGCACGATCAACCCGCCGATCAGTGCGGTCAGTTCGGGCCAGTGGCCTGCCACCATGCTTTGCAGCAGGATCAGCGGATCGGTCAGCGGTAGAACGCCCAACGTCAATGATCCGGCCAGGTTGCCCTGAACGATCCAGATGCCAAACCACGGCCCCAGGAGGAACAGCACCAGAAAGAACACCTGGCTTGCCCGGCGCAACAGCAAAAAGCGATGCGCGCCGATCCAGCCCTTGGCCTCTATCGCCTCTTGGCCCACAGGTATCTGGGTGCTGGCGCTCATTGTCCCACTCCCGGCAGGTTGTATTCGGGCGCAAACCCTCCGGGTGTGACCAGATTGTCGGTGCCGGGCCCCGGCAGGCGGTCGGGCAGGTCAATGATGCCCTCGACCAGCGGAGCGCCCTTGGCAGCCTTTTCTTCCCAGCCCTTGCGGTAGTGATCCGCCGCGCTGCCGCGCGCCAGACGGGCTGGAAGCACCTTTATCGCGGCTTCCGGCAAAACGCAGCTTTTCTCGCATACGCCGCAGCCGGTGCAGCGGTCCGCATGAACCGTCGGCGCAAAGATCGCGTGGCTGCCCGAGCGGGTATTGTGTGACGGCTCAAGCGTGATGGCCTCGTCAATGACGGGGCAGACGCGATAGCAGACATCACAGCGCAGGCCGAGGTAGTTCAGACAATTCTCCTGATCCACCAGCACCGCAACGCCCATCTTGGCATCGTCGATGTTGTCCAGCGACGGGTCCAGCGCGCCGGTGGGGCAGGCGGCGACGCATGGAATGTCGTCACACATCTCGCACGGCACGTCGCGGGCGGTGAAAAAAGGCGTCCCGGTAGCGCCGGAATCCGAGCCCAGTTCCGCCAGTTTCAGCGTATCGTAAGGGCAGTCCCGCACGCATAACCCGCAGCGGATGCAGGCCGACAGGAAATCCTCTTCGGGCAGCGCACCGGGCGGGCGCAGGGCCTCGGCCGGCAGGCCGCGCGCATCGCGCGCCAGCCAGGCCAGCAGCGATCCTGCAACCACGCAGCCGCCCGCCGCGCGCGCCGTTCCCTGCAGGAAACGACGCCGTTGCGGCGAAAGAGGTGTGCCGGCAAGGGACATGGGGACTACCTTCGCGATCCGTGCCGGTTACGCGCGCTCGACCTTGCAGGCGCATTTCTTGAAGTCGGTCTCCTTCGAAAGCGGGCAGGTCGCGTCCAGCGTCAGCTTGTTGGTCAGCTGACCCTCGTCGAACCACGGCATGAAGACCAGACCACGCGGAACCTTGTTGCGCCCGCGGGTCTCGACCCGGCTTGTGACTTCGCCGCGACGGGTGGACAGAACGATCTCCTGACCACGGCGCAGACCCCGATCCTTGGCATCCTGCGGATGCATGTAGACCACGGCCGCCGGATAGGCGCGGTGCAACTCGGGCACCCGGCGGGTCATCGAGCCGGAATGCCAGTGCTCCAGCACGCGACCGGTGCACAGCCACAGGTCGTATTCCGCATCCGGCTCCTCTGGGGCGGGTTCATACGGCGCAAAGATGATACTCGCCTTACCGTCAGGCTTGCCATAGAATTTCACGCCTGCGCCTTCGGGCACGTACGGGTCATAGCCTTCGCGGAAACGATAGAGCGTTTCCTTGCCGTCCACGACCGGCCAGCGCATTCCGCGCGCCTGATGGTACATTTCGAATGGTGCCAGATCGTGGGCATGGCCACGTCCGAAATCGGCATATTCCTCGAACAGACCCTTCTGGACGTAGTATCCGAAATGCTCGGCATCATCGTTGTCGAAACCTTCGGCAGTTTCCGACAGCGGGTACTGGTCGATCTTCCCGTTGGCATACAGCACGTCATACATGGTCTTGCCGCGATGTTCCGGCATGGCAGCCAGCAGTTCCTCGCCCCAGACCTCCTCGACGGTGAAGCGTTTCGCGAATTCCATCAGCTGCCACAGGTCGGACTTGGCCTCACCCGGGGCCTTGACCTGCTGCCGCCAGAACTGGGTGCGGCGCTCGGCGTTGCCATAGGCGCCTTCCTTCTCGACCCACATGGCGGTTGGCAGGATCAGGTCGGCGGACAGGGCGGTAACGGTGGGGTAGGGGTCCGACACGGTAATGAAGTTTTCCGGGTTGCGATAGCCGGGGTACCCTTCTTCGTTGATATTCGGCGCAGCCTGCATGTTGTTGTTGCACTGCACCCAATAGGCGTTCAGATCGCCATCCTTCAGCTTGCGGTTCTGCAGCACAGCGTGGAAGCCCGGTTTGGGCGGGATGGTGCCCGCAGGCACGTTCCATGCGGTCTCGCAGATCTCGCGGTGCTTGTCATTTGTCACCACCATGTCGGCGGGCAGACGGTGGGCAAAGGTGCCGACCTCGCGCGCCGTACCACAGGCCGAGGGCTGACCGGTCAGCGAGAAGGGCGAGTTGCCGGGTTCGGAAATCTTACCAACCAGCAGGTGCACGTTGTACATCAGCGAGTTCACCCACGACCCGCGAGTATGCTGGTTGAACCCCATGGTCCACAGGCTCATGACCTTGCGGTTCGGATCGGCATATTGCTGGGCCAGCTTCTCAAGCTTTTCGGCGGGCACACCGGACAGTTCCTCGGTGTATTCCAGCGTGTATTCCGACACCGCTTCGGCATATTCCTCGAAGCTGATCGGTTCCATCTTGCCGACGTTGGGGTTCGCTGCCTCTTGCTGCAGCGGGTGGTTGTCGCGCAGACCATAGCCGATATCGGTGGCAGTCTTGGTGATGTTGACGTGGTTCTTGACGAATTCCTCGTTCACTGCGCCGTTCTGGATGATGTAGTTGGCGATATAGTTCAGGATCGCCAGGTCGGTCTGCGGGTTGAACACCATGCCGTTGTCGGCCAGCTCGAACGAGCGGTGTTCGAATGTCGACAGAACATGTACCTCGCACCCCGGCTTGGTCAGGCGCGTATCGGTCAGGCGCGACCACAGGATCGGGTGCATCTCGGCCATGTTCGACCCCCACAGCACGAAGGTATCCGCGTGCTCCAGATCGTCATAGCAGCCCATCGGTTCGTCGATGCCGAAGGTGCGCATGAAACCCACAACGGCCGAGGCCATGCAGTGCCGCGCATTCGGGTCGATGTTGTTTGACCGGAACCCGGCCTTCATCAGCTTGGCGGCAGCATAACCTTCCCAGACCGTCCACTGACCGGAACCGAACATGCCGACACTGGTCGGGCCTTTCTTGGCCAGCGCTTCTTTCCACTTGGCGGCCATCACGTCGAAGGCTTCGTCCCAGCTGACCGGCTCGAATTCGCCGTTCTTGTCATATTCGCCGTTTGACTTGCGCAGCAGCGGAGTTGTCAGGCGGTCATTGCCGTACATGATCTTGGACAGGAAATATCCCTTGATGCAGTTCAGGCCCCGGTTGACCGGCGCGTCCGGGTCACCTTGCGTGGCCACGACGCGGCCATCCTTGGTGCCGATCAGAACCGAACAGCCTGTTCCGCAAAACCGGCAGGCCGCCTTGTCCCAGCGAATATCAGGCGTTGCCACCTGGGCATTGGCCTTTCCGGCGGCCATTGGAATACCTGCGGCCGAAGCAGTGGCTGCCGCGGCTGAAGCTTTTAGAAAAGTCCGGCGAGATTCAGAGATGGTCATTGCATGGGCCTCCTGCTGGTCGGTTGGCTTGGGGCATCAGGACGCGGATAGCTTTCCGCGAGATCCTCGAAATGGTGATAGGTCAGCGTCAAAGAGATCACTCCGGGGATCTGGTGCAGATCCATGATGATCTCGGACGCCATACGTGCGGGCGTATCTTCTACGACAACGACAAAGCGGCCGTCGTCGGTTGCGGCGTGAACCTCGACCCCCGGCGTGTCTTCCATGACCTGGCGCGCTGTGCCGGTGCTGTCCGGGGCAACGTGAACAAGGCAACCGCAGATATTCATTGCAGTGTCTCCGGGTGTAAGGTTGCAGGGCGTTCAAATCTGACCGCGTCGGCGGGGCAGGACGTGGCGCAGCCGCCGCATCCGGTGCAGGTCTCGGTATTCAGAACCGGTTCCGCCTTGCCGCCAGGCATCAGCTTGAACCGGATCGAGCCTTCATCGCAACTGTCCTGGCAAATGCGGCAACTGATCCCGTTCAGTGACAGGCAAGCGCTGGCGACGATAGATGCGCGCCAGGGCCAGTCGGCCATGCGATCAGCGATCAGGGCGCCCGTCTGGCAGGCTTCCACGCAATCGCCGCAGAACGTGCACGCACCGTCCGTCATCCGCAGCGTCGGGTATCCACCCGCGCTGAGCGTAATGACATCTTCGGGGCAGGCGTCCAGACAATCACCGCAGGCGGTGCACAGGTCCAGAAACCTGCCTTCCACCGCGCCCGGAGGCCTAATGGCACCGGGGTCTTCGCGGAGCATGCGCCCACTGAGAAAAGCGCGTCTGCTGGTTGGCTGACTCATGCGTTGCTGACCTGCGTTTCTGGGGGCAGGTGATCCTGCCCGGATTCGCTTGCTAGCGCATTTTCACAAGGCCGGAGTTGATCCAGATCATGTTTTTTCGGAACCGTTTCTCCGGCTTGCAACAACAAGGCAGACACGCCCAAGAGCGGTTGCCGAAGTATCTGCTTGTTTGCCAGCGAAACATCCACTCTCACAGTGGTACAACACCTTCGGCCCTTTGCCAAAACTTTTGTGCCACAATCAACAGTTGTGATCAGATCATCATCTCGATCCGACTGCCGGGAAAGCGGTCCAGCACGGTATCAACCCGCGTCTTTGGGATCAGGCAAAGGGCTGTGGAAAGACCATCTGCAATCGCCGCTCGGGGGGCAGAGACCGAGACGGCCCGGTGCAAGGGCTTGCTGCCGTCCGGGCTCAGGATGTGGCCCTGACCGCGCATCAGCATCGAACCTCCGGGTGCAGAAGTGGCAACCGCCCGGTCGCTGATCCCGATCCGTTTCAGAACCGCACCGTCTGGCCCGGCCAACCCGACACGCCAGTGGCGGCCATCCGCGTTGGCGCCTATGGCTGCGATCTCGCCCATGTCCACCAAAACGTTCCCAAGGCCCATGGACCGCAACAGATCGGCAATACGATCTGTTATCGCCCCCTGCGCTATTCCGTTCAGGGTCAGAGCCGACACACCGGGTTGTGGCAGAAGAATATGATCTGCCGTCACTGTGACTTGGTGCCAGCCGACCAATTGCCGGGCCGAGCTGATCACGCTTTCATCGGCACCAGAGGCCAAGGCAAGCCACAGAGGTTGAACACTCGGATCAAACACCCCACCCGATGCGTCATGCAGTGCCGAACACAGGCTGAGCACGTTCAGCAACTCCGGCGCGGGAGCGGTCAACATCCCATCACGGTTCAGCCTGCTCAACTCGGAATCCGGGCGATAGAGGCTGAAAATGTTCTCAAGCCTGTGCAGTTCCGCCTCGATGGCAGAGATCACAGGACGGGCCTCGTCATCGGTCAGACCGGACAATTGCAGGCTGGCACGCGCGCCCAGTGCGGTGCCAAGCCAATGGGCGACTGGGGCTGCCTTTGCTCCGGCGGGCAAGGCCATGCAAGCCGCGGAAATCGACAGGAAACGGCGACGGGACAAAACGGTCATACGGGGGTCTCCAGATTCAGGTCCAGATCGACGGGCCCCAGAACCTCGTCAGCCGGGATGTCGGACAGGGGCAGGGCGGTGCCGCCATACCGATTGATAAAGTCATCGGCGTCGGAGGGATCACCAAAAGGAACAACCTCGCGTGCGCCCATGCCGCCGGCGACGTTGGCCCCGACCACAAATGTCGCGCCGTCGGCGGCGATCCAGTTGGAGATACCGGGTTCCCGCCAGTTTGTCGCGATGCCCATGTCACTGACATAGACGGCGGTGATCTTGGCATCGCGTTCAGGGCTTTTCAGATAGGCCACCATGTCGCGCACCTGCGAAAAGAATAGCGGCGCAGGGTAGCCATCCAGATGAATCTGGCCCTTGGGTCCACCATGTTCGGCGATGTTCATCTGGCAGAAGAAACTCAGCGCATCCGGGGTCAGATCGACCGGCTCGGGGGCGACAGCGATCTCTTCCTTGCAGGCGGCCAGAGCAATCAGCGCAATCAGGTACAGGCGTTTCACGGCTCGACCCTCCGGAATGCCGCACGGGCAAGGGCAAAACCGATCACCGGCCAGAGCAGCAGCGACGCGGGTGCGGCCCAGACGGGCAGGGCCTGCGCTGCACCGGTCATACCGGACGCCATGGCAACGCCTTCGGTCGCGGCGATGTTCCACAGACGGAATGCGTCGGCCGGGTTGGCCACCATCACCCATGGAAAGACGGATTGGGTGAAGGTGCCGCCCTTGTCCATGACGACGGCCCCCAACAGGCCCAGATCATAAAGGACGACAAATACCAGCCATAGCCCGGCCGACAGACCTGCCGCCGCCGTGGACCCCTTTGCCAGGGCGGACAGCAGGTATCCCAGCGCCAGAAAGACAGCGCCCAGAAGGATGGATGTAAGGATGAGGCGCGCCAGCGCCATCAGGCTTTCCGGGCCTGCGCCACCAAAGAAGGCGGCGACCGCGCCGGCGGTTCCGAAACCGACGGTCATGGCAAAGGCCAGGGCGGCCAGATGGGCGGTGAACTTGCCCAACAGGATTTCCCCGCGCCCCGCCGGGTAGGACAGCAACAGCGACAGGCTGCCCCGGTCCACATCCCCCGCGATAGCGTCGAACGAGATCATCAGCGCCAGCAGCGGCGCCAGATAGACCGAAAGCGTTGTCATCGAGGCGACCGAGACGGTCAGCATGTCAACGCCCAGCGTGCCGGTCGGGGCGCTGCCCGCAAAGGTCAGGGCCAGCGCGAACAACACCATGATCAACGTTGCCACCAGCAGCCAGCGGTTGCGGCGCAAGATCAGCATCTCGGTGCGGGTGATGGCGAGGAAGCGGGTCATAGCCTCTCCTCCTGTGCATAATGGCGATAGAGGTCTTCCAGCTTGGGCGGGGTCATTTCCACATCCGCCACCGCGTCGCCCAGCCCGGCGATTCGGCGCAGGGCCTCCATCTTGTCGTCAGGTGTACAGAGCAACTCAACGGATGCGCCGTTGATCCGGTTGCCGCCCAGTTCGGCGGCAAGCGCTTCAGGGTTGGCGCTGGCGCGGACCCGCAGGCGTATCGGAAGTCCCGCCAGGGCGGACAGGTTGGTCAGCGTATCGTCGGCCACCATCCGGCCCTTGCGCATGATGGCAATGCGGTCGGTACGCGCCTCGACCTCGGTCAGCGCGTGGGACGCAATCAGGACCGCTGTGCCTTGCGCTGCCAGTTCATCAATGATGGCGTAAAGATCCTGCCGAGAAATCGGGTCCAATCCCGAGGTCGGTTCGTCCAAGAGGGCCACTTTCGGCTGGCCCAGAAGAACCTGAGCCAGACCCAGACGCTGCCGCATCCCCTTGGAATAAGCGCCGATCCGACGGTCGAGTGTATCGCTCAGGCCGACGCGCTCCAGCAGACCGGGCACATCGGCTTTGGCTCCGGATAGCTTTGCAAACAGCGTCAGTTGTTCGCGGCCGGTCAGGGCCGGGTGGAAGGAGACCGCTTCGGGCAGATAGGCCGTCTCGCGCCGCGCCTGTGCACTGCCGGGGGTGGCGTCTCCGATCCGGATGGCACCACCATGGATCGGCGTCAGGCCGAGGATGGATTTGATCAGGGTCGACTTGCCCGCGCCGTTATGGCCCAGTAACGCGACGCGCTGACCGGGGGCAAGAGACAGGGTGATATCGTCAAGAACGCGGGTTTTCCCTCGGTCCTTGAGTACATGGTCGATTGACAGGGCCTTATCCGTCATGAGGCACCTTTTTCATAGCTGGGGGTTCAGGGGCTTGCATTAGCGGGTTGCTGTCCATCACACCCCCCGGAAGCAGGGCCGGGAAGGCAGATTGCGACCAGCGCACCAACTGCACGGCAGGCGAGCCGAGCAGCAATTTGGCTGAGGGTTGGGTCCACAGCACATGGTCCATCGAGTCATTGGGGCGATAGGGGGCGTCGGCGATACCGTTGCCATCCACATCATACGCGGCGAAATCGGACCAATAATTGCCGCGCCCTTCTTCTGACCACTCGACCCATTTGGTCGAAACGTATTTCACCTGTGTCCGGTTACCGACAAAGGCGTTGCCGACGATCCGATTGCGCTCGGACCCGGCGGTAAAGTGGATGCCGATGCCGCAACCCTGGAACCAGTTGTCGGTAAATTCGTTTTTGTTCGAGTTATAGAGGAAGGTGCATTTTTCCTTGGCACCTTTCACCACGTTTCCGGTGATAACGCTCTTGTTAGCGTAGTTCAGCATCACGCCATGTTCCCGGTCACCGATCGAGACATTGTTGGCGACGGTCACATTGGTCGTGAACATCACCGCATAGCCCAGGTCGTTCCCGATTGAGACGTTGTCGCTGACCACCGAATTGTCGGCATACATGTAGTGCACGGCAAAACGAAGATCGCGGAACAAATTGCCCGTGAAGGTGTTCTTCTTGGACGAGTTCACAAAGATCCCATCGCGGCCATATCGGATGTCGTTGTCTTCCACCCGTGCACCTGGCGCGTTCCAGACATAGACGCCATTCCCACGGTCATTCATCCGCTGGTCCCGACGCCCTTCGATCCGGTTACCACGCACGACGCTGTCCTTGGCCCCGTGAATGTCGACGCCATAAAGGTTGCCCAGCAATACGTTATCCTCGACCACCGGCGCTTTGGCCGTTTTGGTCAGCTGGATGCCACTGTCGATCCCGTCATGGTCAGAGCCCGAGCCGACCACCGTCAGCCCGCGTACCGTCACGCCCGGCCCGGTCACGGTGATGACGCTGCCGTCGCCTTGCCCGTCGATGGTGGCCTGGCCCTGCCCGTCGAGGGTAACGGGCCGGTCCAGAACCAGCGTTTCAAAGTAAACGCCGGGGCTCAGGCGGAGGGTGTCTCCATCCGCCGCCTGCGCCAGTGTTTCGTTGATGGCCCCCGCCCGGTTGGGCACATCCCAGTCCGCCGCCCAAAGGGGCGAGCCGAGCAGGAGCGGTATGAGCAGGGACCAACGCATCGTTATGCGCTCCGCGGCTCAACAAACATCCGGCCGCGCATTTCCATGTGCAGCGCGTGGCAGAACCACTGGCAGTAATACCAGTGCACGCCCGGACGGTCGGCAATGAATGTGACCGAGGCGGTGGCCTGAGGTGCGATTTCCATCGCGACGCCGAAGTTCGACAGGCACAGACCGTGAGTCACATCATCCACGTCATCCAGGTTGGTGACATAAATGGTGACTTCATCACCCTGCTTGACCGTGAACTTCTCCATGCTGAAGACAGGCGCGGTCGAGGTCATGTAAACGCGGACCTTGTTGCCGTCACGGATGGGTTCTTCGGCCCCTTCCTCCAGATCGACACCGTCTGCCGCGGCCTGCTGGCGCGCATCTTCCCACATCGGGTCATTGCGATCCCAGACGTTGACCGGGTTCACTTTCGACCGGTGCACGATGATCGAGTCATGCGGCTCGGCAAAGGTCGGGCCGTCGTGGACCACTTTCATCTTGTCGCCCGAGATGTCGATCAGCTGCTCGTTCTCGGGCTTCAGCGGACCCACGTTCAGGAAGCGGTCTTTCGAGAACTTATTCATCGAAATCAGCCACTTGCCGTCCGCCTCGGCCGTTTCGCCCATCGAGGTCGAGTTGTGGCCGGGCTGATAATGCACATCCACCTTGTCGACAATCGGATCGACGTCCGCACCTGCATAGGCTTCGATGGCCTTGGCGATGTCCCATTTCACCACCTGACTGTCCAGGAACAGGGTAGTATAGGCATTGCCCTTGCCGTCGAACGCGGTGTGAAGCGGGCCAAGGCCCAACTGCGGCTCAGCAACGATGGCGGAACGCGGATCGGCATTGTCAGCAAACAGCGCGTCGACTTTCTCCACATCGATCACGGACACGGTCGGCGACAGCTTACCGTTGATCATGATGTGTTTCTTGTCGGGCGCGGCGTTCACACCGTGCGGCGAGTTCGGGATCGGGATATAGCGGGTCAGGTTGCCGCCGGCCTCTTTGCGGCCGTCCACGACCTTGACGCCGTTCAATTCCTGATAGTTCCCGGCGGCCACGGCCTCTTCGATGCCCTTGAGGTTGAACACGACCACGTGGTCCAGCTCGTTCTCGGTCATCTCGGCCAGGTTCATACCCATTTCCGAGTTGTACGAGGTCGAGAAGGCGTATTTGCCCTGATAGTCGCAGTCGGTGTTGTCGAGGTTGCCCGACACCATCACCTGCCACGCGATCTCCATCGTGTCACCGTCGATGGCGGTGAAGATGTTCACGTATTGCGACGGATCGTCGAGGATCTGACCATCGTTCACCAGCGGCGCTTCATGCTCACCATTGGCAAAGACGTAGCCGGTGCGCGGGTATTTCTGCGGACGCAGGCCGTGGATGTCGTGCGCGTTCGGGATCTCGATGATCTTGTCGCATTTCATCACGTCACAGCGCACACGGGCGACACGGGTGTTGGCCTTGTCATTCATGAACAGATAGCGGCCGTCATAGGTGCCATCGGTGAAGGACATGTGCGGGTGGTGCAGGTCGCCGTTGTCGTAAGTCACCTTGCCGTTTGCGGCCAGGAATTCCTTGGTTTCGGGCAGTAGGCCCTCGGTCAGGATTTTCAGTGACTCGTTGGTCTGACCCCAGCCCGTGGCCGAGCAGCGGTTGAACACCGGAACCCGCATCAGTTCGCGCATGGACGGCACGCCCATAATGCGCAGTTCGCCGGTCTGGCCCGAAGACCAGAAGCCATAATACTCGTCCAGTTCGCCCGGTTCCAGCGCGACATTGGCGGCAGCACTGGCTTCCTTGGCCGTCATCAAGGTCGAGCCCAGGCCGGTCCCGGCAATCACCGCGCCGGTGGCGGTTGCCCCCAGCATCCCGCGGCGTGTGATGTTCAGTTTGTTTTCATTGTCCGACATGATCGTTCCTCCTTTTTTAGGAAACGGATTGCGGTTTGGCGTTCGGATGGTTCGCCGGTGGTTGTCCGAGAGGGGTCTTGAGGTTGACCGACCCTGTCTTGGCCCGCCGTTTTAGCTGGCGGATAACGACGGGACATTTCGTCTCGGACTGATAGAGCACCTGGCAATGCAGACAGGTGACGCACTCGTTCGGGTTGATCTCACCTGTGGGGTGGATCGCCTGAACGGGGCATTCGTTGGCGCAGGTCTGACAGGGGCTGCCGCAATCGGGGTAACGGCGCAGCCAATCGAACATGCGGATACGGGCAGGGATCGCCAGCGCTCCGCCCAGCGGGCAGAGGTAGCGGCAATAGAACCGTTCGATGAACAGCCCAATCCCCAGCAGGGCCAGCGCAAAGACCACAAAGGGCCAGTCACGCATGAATTTCAGAATGATCGCGGTCTTGAACGGCTCGACCTCGGCGTATTTCTCGGCCAGCGGGATCGAGACAAAGCTGATGCCGAAGAGAACGAGGAAGATCATGTACTTCGCAGGCCAAAGCCGTTCGTTCAGGCCCCAAGGCAGGGTCCATTGCGGAACCTTCAACGCGCGCGCAATCTTGTTGGTCAACTCCTGTAGTGCACCAAACGGGCACAGCCAGCCGCAATAGGCCCCGCGCCCCCAGAACAGCAGCGCAGCGGCGACAGCGAACCACTGAATGAAGACCAGCGGGTCCAACAGGAACGCGTCCCAGGAAAATCCGGTCCGCAAGCTTCCGGCCAGTGCCATCAGATTCACCACACTCAACTGCGCATTGGCGTACCAGCCAATGAAGAACAGCGTCATGGTCAGGTATCCGATGCGGAACCAGTAAAAGACGCGCGCGTTCATGGTGGCGTGGAACTGGAAGAAGAAAGTCGCGGTCAGCACCAGCAGCATGACGATCAGAACGCCGATCTCAACGGTGCGGTCCTTCCAGATGCGTTGCCACAAGGCGGCCTTGGCAGCGGCTTCGCCGGTGGCATCATCGACAACAACGGGGGCAGCGACGGGCAGCAGGTACTGTTCCGGCAACTTGTAGCCCAGGTCGAAGGTCAGAAAGGTTTTTTCGACCGCACCCACGGCGCGCTGCACCAGCAGTTGCAGTCGGAAGGGTGCGGCGGGGTCAAACTCGGCGTCGGCCGGGATCTTGAAGATGTCCAGCTCGGTGAAACTGGGCGCGTCAGAGGCTGCAACTTCCCCCAAACGCCGTTGTTGACGGTCGAAAAAGCGGACCGATCTGTCACCCTGGATCAATTGAATACGGTCAAAGATTCCGCCACGCACATAGCCCGAGCCTTTGAAACTATAGGCGCCGCGCCCCAATACCAGAATGGCCTGCTCGC
Organism: Ruegeria sp. K7; assembly: GCF_056531785.1. Lineage (NCBI taxonomy): Bacteria > Pseudomonadati > Pseudomonadota > Alphaproteobacteria > Rhodobacterales > Roseobacteraceae > Ruegeria > Ruegeria sp. K7. The sequence goes on along the minus strand of NZ_JBQFMJ010000018.1, from coordinate 54,678 downwards.
CTTCGTCCAGCCAGTTGATCAGGTTCTGGTATTCAGCCTCACCCAGCAGCGACTTGCCGATGGACGGCACCGAAACCAGTGCCACGTGCATGTCGATGAAGGTATCATCGGGTTCGCCGGGTTCGGGGCGTCTGATGGCGCGCTGATCTCCGGTGGCCTCGAAGGCGGCATTCACCTGGCCGATATCCAGCGTCATCCGCCGGACCGAACCGTCGCCCGAAAGTGTCGTCCAGTCGAAAACAGCATTCTGCGCCATGTCGACTTCGCGTTTCGGTCCATCGGCCTTTACCGGAGACAGTCCACCCAGCCCCAACGCGCGCGCCACTTTGATACCACCACGCACAAGGCTGTCGTCAATCACCATGATCGTCACGGTCGCGCCCGAGATGATGTCCAGGTCATGCCCTTCACCGCCGGTTTCGGCCTCACGCTTGAGGTCCAGGCCGGCATAGCCTTCGGTCAGCTCGACCATGCGCGAATTGGGGATGCCGATCAGAACGATCGGTTCCGAGTGTTTGACCAGTTTCACACCGGTCAGAACCGCGTCACTGTCGATGGCCGCCACCACGTGAATGGGTTTGCCGGAATAACCGGTGGTGCCGACGAAGTCAGACGTCAGGAAAGCCCAGGCAACCGTTTCGCCCCCCTTCAAAACCGGGGCAACGGGTATGTCATCGCGGACCGGACCAAAGGCATCGGCTGCTGGAACCAGATCGGCAGGAGCAATTTCGGGCAGAAAGCTGGCGAGGCTGTCGGCATGCGCGCTGATCGCCATCAGGCAAGACAGGGTGAAGGCCAGCAGGAAATGGATTGCGCGACTTACGACCATGGCGCACCTCCGATTACTTGGGTGGATGCCATGGACGCGCGCAGGGCGCGTTCAGATTCTTCTTTGGTCAAATACGGGGGACCCCGGGTTTCGGGCCATAGCCATTTCGGGCTGTGCAAATCGCACAGGCTCTGGTTCGCAACGTGTACAAGCCGCACATCTCCGGCCTGCGCGACAAGCGGCAGGTCTGGCAGCGGCGCTGCCGTCGTCACCGCGCAAAGCGCACAATCGGCGCATTTCGGACAGGGCGCGGTCGGGTCGTCGGTATCTTCTTCCAGATCAACCTCAACCCAGACCGCCCCTGCCTCCGAGCAGATCTCGATCCACATGCTGTCGCCGGAACTCGCCAGTGCCGGGCCAAGCATTTGTAACAGCAACAGGAATATGCCCACCAAACCGCACACCGCGCGGGACACGCGATCAAACAGGCTATGCGGAGGGCGGAAGGTGGGCATTGAGAATCCAACTCGGCGTTCTTTCCCGAACCCTATGGGATTCTCTCACGCAGAAACTTGACTTAGGTCAGGTCCGAGAAAATTTGCACCTATTCATCGGCCTCATCCATCAATCCGCGCAGCCAGCGCCCGGCCAGCCATGTCGCTGGAATCCCTAAAGGAATCGACCAAAGGATCGCCGGAACTGGTTCAATCGCGCCGAACCCGGCGCTGTGCAGGATCAGGCCAAGCAAAAACAGGTTGATGGCCACGGTCAGTGCGGTGGCCGGGTACAGCAGTATGGCCAGTTTCCAAACCGGCCATCTGCCCTCAGTGGCTGGTGCCTTCCGAGAAGGTGATCTTGTTCCAGACATTGTATTTCCCCGAAGGTTTGCGCATCGGCAGACGGCGAACTTCCTCCAGCGTCTGCGCATCATAGACGATCACCGCGCCGTCATCCTCCCAGATCGAAACCAACGCATGGCTGCCGTCCTTGGTAAATTCCACGTGGGCCACGGTTTCGCCCGGAGCAGGTCGCAGAGTCTTTATGATTTCAAGGCTTTGCTTGTCGATGACATGCATCGCGTCCTTGTTGGGTCCAAAGAACACGTCGGCCCAGACGTAGGGTGAGTTCTCATGGCTGCGCATGAAGAACCCGGGCCCTTCGGTCTTGATCCGCTTGACGGTTTCCCATGTCTGCATGTCGATCACCGACACGGTGCCATCGGTCAAATGCGGAGTGGCCATCACGGTTGTATCGCCGTGCTGCCATGTGATGCCGGACCCCAGATGCGGCATCCCCGGCAGGTCCAGATCCGCCACTTTCTGACCGATGACCAGGTCGATTACCTGCCCGCCTTTACCATCGCGGGACGCACCCATGACGTATTCGTAGCTCTGATCGAAAAAGAAGTCGTCCAGGTAGTCCGGCGTCGTGATCTTGCGCACCGGGAAGGGGTCAGGGTTTTTGAACTGCCCTTCGATGCGGAAGTCATGACCCAGCCCGGATTGGGGAGGATTGGCGCCATAAAAGACCTCCCATATCTCGGGCACATCTTTCAGCGCCAGAACAAAACTCTCGCGCGGCGGAGCCTGATACACGGCCGAAACACGGCTGCCCTTGCCCTTCTTGCCTTTGATCTCGATGACCTTGGCAACCGACAGATCCTCTGTCGACAACAAGGTCAGGGTGTTGGGCAGGTAATTTGCCACGGCCACCCATTTGCCATCGCCTGACATAGCGATGTTACGGCTGTTCAGGCCGGCGCGCGCACGACCCACCTGTTTCAACGCCCAGATGTCATATTTCTGCACCCAGCCGTCGCGCGACATGATGAAGACATATCGCCCGTCGGGGCTAAACTTTGGCCCGCCATGCACGGCAAAGGGTGTCTCGAACCGGTCGAGAACCTCGAACGTGTCACCATCCAGAACGCTGACATGGTGATCGCCGGTTTCAACGACCAGCGTGATGTTCATGGGGTCACTGTCCCAGACAGGGGCATCAACCGATGTGTAATCCTCGTCCAGGGCACGGCTGGCCATAATCTCGGCCTCACCCCATTCCGGGTCGGTCTCCAGCGGCGATTTCAGCCAACCTGCCAATTCCTCGATCTGCAAGGCGTCAAGCTCATGCGAAAACCCCGGCATCTGTGTCGCCGCCCGCCCTTCGGCAATTACTGCGGCAACACGGGGGCCGCGCATGCGTTTCAAGGTCTCGGGGATCAGCGCCGGACCCACACCGCCCAGACGGCTCTCACCGTGGCACGATGCGCAATGCTCGGCATAGTCTGAAGGCGCATCCGCCCAGGCCGCCCCGACACTGAGGATCGAACACAAGACCCCGATCTTCATCTTTTTATAAATACTCCCGCCGGAGGCTCCAGAACTCACCACCCGCACAGGTGCTGGGTGAACAGAACGCCCATTATCAAAAGAACTGATGCGCCGGATCATGACGTTTCCCCCGGAACGGCGTGACCTGCAGACGTTCGCCCGCGTCGTCCACGCCGATTTCTTGATTTGACAGATAGCAGGCCGGATCTTCGGCCCAGGGATCGCCGGTCAGTTGCAAGGCCCGAATGCGGGTGTTGCCGCCACACACATCCTTCAGCTGACAGGCGCTACAGCGCCCTTTCAGCGGTCGCGGACGGGTGCGCAGCATGGCCAGCATCGGGTCATCACTGGTCCAAAGCTCTGAAAACGATTTTGTCTTCACGTTGCCGACCGTGTAGTCGGACCAATAAGTGTCGGGATGCACGCGACCGAGATTGTCGATATTGGCAACACCCAGACCGCTGGAGTTGCCACCCCACGCGGCAAGATGTTCGCGCACATGCGCCTCTTTCCCTGCATCGAAACGCGAACGCACCCAGTTCAGAAAATACCCGGCATCCGCGTCGTTGTTGCCGGTGACGATATCCAGCGGCCTTCCTCCCGAAGCCGCCTCCCATGCGCGCTCCAACAACAGGTCCAATCCCTTGCGGGTGCGCAGATGCTCGGCATCCTCACCCCGGTTCTTGTCGCCACGTCCGGCATAGACCAGGTGGGACAGGTAAAACTTGTCAACGCCTTCGTCGTCACACAGTTTCAGCAGGTCGGGCAGGTGATGCTGGGTCCCTTCGGTCAGGCAAAACCGCAGACCAACCTTGATGCCGCGTTTCTTGCATTCACGTACGCCGCGCAGGGCGTCGGCAAAAGCACCCTTGACCCCACGAAACCAATCGTTCGTGGCCCCGATCCCGTCCAGCGAGATGCCGACATAGTTGAAACCTACATCGGCGATCATGTCAGCGGTTTCGTCGTAAATCCGCGTACCGTTGGTCGATAGTGCCAGCATCGGCACCAGATCGCGGGCGCGTTTGGCGATGTCGAAGAAATCGAACCGGTCCAGCGGCTCCCCACCCGAGAGGATCAGGGCCGGGACGCGAAACTGGCCCAGATCCTCAAGGGTAACCATGGCTTGCTCGTGGCTGAGCTCACCCGGGAAGGCCACATCCGCCGAGACGGTGTAGCAATGGCGGCACTTCAGGTTGCAGCGCCGTGTCAGGTTCCAGATCACCACCGGCTTCACCGGACCCGGACGCCGTTTGCGCACCGGTGTCGGTTTGACCAATTGATGCATGTATTCGGTCAGGCGGAACATGTTTCAGCCTTTCAATTGCTCTTTGGATTTCAGGCGCAACCCGGTCTTTTTCAGGATGCGCGTGGAATAAAGGATGTCTTTGGCGCGGCAGGCGTCGCCCAGAATGGCGGTGATTTCTGCCCGCTTTTCTTCGACCTCGGTCCGGTCCGAACCATGGACCATGGCAAAAAGGTTATAGGGCCAGTCGGGCAGGGCGCGCGGGCGCTCATAGCAGTGCGTAACAAAGGACAGCGCGCCGATTCCAGCGCCCAGTTCGGCAACACGGTTGTCGTCCACATCCCACACGGTCATTCCGTTCGACGTCATGCCCAGCTTGTAGTGGTTGGGCGCCGCGGCGATGCGGCGGATCACCCCGCGCGATTTCAGACCCGCAAGCCGGGAAAGCAAGGCGTCTTCGTCCATGCCCAGGGTTTCGGCCACAAGGGCATATGGTGCAGGGACCAGCGGCAGGCCGCCTTGCAATGCCTCAATGATCTCTCTGTCTTTTGCGTCGATCATGCCGCCACCCGGAAGCCGATGAAAAATTCCTGTAGTTTGGGGAACTGCAGGACGGCGATCCCTGTTTCCCGTTCGATTGCCTCGGCTGCTGTTGCGATCCCTTCAGGGGTTTCGGTCGCCAGAACGAACCACATGTTCAGCCGGTGCGTGCGTTCATAATTGTGGGCCACCTCGGGGTGCGCATTGACTTTGGTCAGGACGGTTTCGAAATTCTCGGGCTCGACGGCCATGGCACAGAGGCAAAAAGCCCCACCCATGGCGGCTGCGTCGAAGAACGGGCCAAACCGTGTGATCACACGCTCTTTCTTCATCCGGGACAGGCGATTCAGCAAATCGCTTTCAGATATGCTCAACGCGTCTGCCACGGCGGCGTAGGGGTTCGATACCAATGGCAGGTCGTCCTGCATCCTGTTCAGGATTCTGCGATCAATTGCGTCGAGTGTCATGCGGCGGACTCCTTCGGTTGGATCAGCGCCCCGGTCTGTTTGAAGCAGCGGGTCGAAAACAGAACCTTGTGCCGCGCACCGGTCAGCTCCTGAAGCTCGGTCGCGCCAGCCAGCACCTCATACGCTTCGCTCCGCGAGCGGGCGTGGATCATGGAATAGAGCCGATAGGGCCAGACCCCCTCGACCGGATTGCGTTCGTAACACAGGGTGATCCCGGGATGGGCCGCAAGGGTCGGTCCAGCAGTGTCAATCTGATCGGCGGGAAGGTCCCAGACGACCATCGCGTTGGCAGACCATCCGAGTGCACGGTGACGCACGATGACGCCCAAACGCGAGATGATGCCCGCCTCGTGCAGGCAGCGAATGCGCGTCATTACATCTTCGGGCTCCCGACCCAGCGACCGGGCCAGCGCCGCGTAAGGGTCACCGACAAGTGACAGGCCCGAGCTCAGTGACTGGAGCAAATCACGGTCACCGTCCTGCATGGCCGACCGGTCGATCCGACGCGCGCTGGGAACGCGTCGCGCGCCACCGGACATGCGGAACCCCAGATCTACGTTGAAGGGGCGCACCAGCCGCAGGTCGAGAACGCGAAGTCCGGTTTTTTTTCTGATCCGGGCCAGCGTGTTGTCGACATGTGCGCGATCCGGCCCGGTGGCGACGAACCAGAGGTTCCAATCATCTTCCCGCTGGTAGTTATGGTTCACGCCCGGTTCCGCGTCGATCAGGGCAGCAATCTTTTCAATGCGGTGCTCAGGTGCCGCAACCGCAGCCAGCGTGCTTGCGGAAACCGCGCCGGGCGCGATGGTCGCCCCGACACGCGTGATCCGGCCTGCCGCCCGCATGCGGGCCAGCCGGTCGATCACATCGGCCTCGCTGAGCTTCAGTGTGTCGGCCACAACTTGGAAAGGGCGTTCGGTGACTGGAAAGTTGCGCTGGAAGTCATCCAGAAGGTGGCGATCGATCGGGTCGGTGATATGGCACATGGGTTACAGGCCTGTTCTGTGCGCGCGGGCGGTGAAGAAGATGCCCGATGGGCTGTCCGCTTCGATTTCACGCAGTTTTTCAAATGTTTGCGTGTCGTAGATCATGACCTTGTTGGCATCCCGGACGCTGATCCAGACCTCATGACCGCGCGGCGTGAACTCCATGTGCAGTACGGCGGGGCCGGGTTTGAATTCGTGGATGATGTCCTTGCTGACACTGTCGATGACCTGGATCGTATCGTTCAGCGGGTGGGCGAAGTTGACCCAGACTTGCCGCCCGTCGGGCCGCGCCATTGCAAAGACCGGCTGGCCATGGGTTTGGGTACGCCCGGTCTCGGTCAGGGTATCGGCGTTGATCCACAAGACCTCGTGATGGCCAACAGCGGGCAGAACGAATTCACGACCGGTCAGCGCCCAACCTTCAAGATGGGGCATCTTGTAGACGGGCATCTCTTCTTGCCCGCGCCCGTAATCGGGCAGCACGCGGATGGGTTGCGGGGTGTCAGCCCAGAGGTCCAACGCCGTTAAGCCGTCTTCGCCAAACAGGCCGGTGATATAGGTCCGGCCATTTGAAGTTATCAAAGCGTCGTAGGGGTTTTCACCCATATCGGGGATTTTGGTGATTTCCGGCGTACCTGAGGAAAAATCGGCTATCCAGGTCTCACCCGTGTCCCACATGGTGAACACGAACCGCCGACCGGGTGCGTCAACCAGGCCGATGGTTTTGCTGCCGGTCCGAAAGTCCGCGACCATTTCAAGCGTATCGGCATCGAACACGCGCACGCCGCCGGGTTCATAGTTGGACACTGCCACCAGCGTACCATCGTCAGAGATTGCGCCGCCGATGGCATTGCCCGCCTGTACAACACGATTGGCAATCTGGCGGGTGACGATGTCGACCTTGGTCAGACCTCCATCGCGGCCGAACACGTAGGCAAAACGTTCGTCAGGCGAATAGACTAGCGACGCATGGGACAGATCGCCCAAGCCTTCGATCCGGGCCAGCGCCGTGCGCTCGGATTGATCGACCAGCAGGACTGAACCCTGCGCCCGTTCGATCACCAGCCCGAGGTCGCCGGTGGCGGTGGGTTCCGCCTGCGCAGTGGACATCATAAGGGTTGCGGCAAGGCCGAGTATGAGCTGTTTCATTGTGCCTCCGGTTCAAGCAGGTAGCGAGCGATCCACTCGGCCTCTTCTTCGGTGATCAAGGGGCGCCAGGGTGGCATCGCGGTGTCCGGGATTCCGTCAAGGATGACGCCGGTCAGAACTTCGGCGTCGTAGTGTGCAAGAGTTCCCGCACGCAAATCGGGACCCAGACCTCCCTTCAAAGACAACCCGTGGCACGATCCGCAATCCTGATGGACCAGTCGCTTCAGAGCGTTGGGGTCCAGCGTATCGGCGGCAATTGCCGAGGTTGCCACCAGCACGGCCATGGTCAGAACGGTGCGCCCGGCCCATCCTGACTGCGGATTATTGCGGGCCGGCGCGGTATTTTGGCGACCTGGCCTAGCCATGAGCCTGTTCCAATAACTCAGCCACGGGTCGCTCGGAATATAGCGAAACGACCTGACCGATGATGAACAGGGTAGGGGCCGCAAGTTCCGCCTGACGCACATCCGCAGCCAACCGATCCAGCCGGGAAACAAGGCGGCGTTCTGCGCGGGTGGTGGCCTTGGCGACGGCCAGAACAGGGGTCGATCCGGGCAGGTTTTCGGTCATCAGACCCATGGCGATCTGACCGATGTTGGCAACGCCCATATAAACCACCAGCGTCGAATCCGGGTCGGCCAGACTTTTCCAGTCCAGATCCAGAACCTTGTCTGCCTGCCGGTGCCCGGTGACATATTGGACTGAGGTCGCAAGGCCCCGATGGGTCAGTGGCACGCCCGTTGAACAAGACGCGCCTTGTGCCGCTGTAATTCCGGGCGCGTATTCGACCTCGACGCCGTGGTCCACCAGATAGGCGGCCTCTTCCGAACCGCGGCCAAAAATCATCGGGTCGCCGCCTTTCAGGCGCGCCACAGCTTGGCCAGCGCGGGCCTCTTCCAGCAGGATTTCGTTGATGCGGTCTTGTGGGACAGTGTGGCATTTCGGGGCTTTGCCGACAGGTATGAGTCGTGCCCCTTCGGTGTGCATGGCAAGGATTTCGTCCGAGACCAATCGATCATAGACCACCACATCCGCCTGTTGCAGCATCCGCAGGGCGCGCAGGGTCATCAGCTCCGGATCACCCGGTCCGGCACCAATCAGAAAAACCTTACCGCTCATGTGCAAACTCACTTGTCCTGAATGTCGTCGGAACCCGGTGTTTCCTGCGCGAATCCAGTGTGATTACGGGACGTTGCTGGGTGAACCGGGCGTGTCATGACGGCAGGTTGGCGCATTCGCGGTTCAACCTCCTTGACATAAGTTAAGGAGCGCGGGATTTGCATCCGCGCTCCTTACTTCTGCCCGTATGTCTGCTTCTGCTCAGGGACCTACTGTGATCATTCCGATCATGTTCTGTGTCTCCCAATGCGGACCGCACAGATAGTCCTGCGGCCCCGGGGTGAGGAAGGTCAGATCAACCGTTTCCTCGGGAAACAGCCGGTCGCTTTCAGGTTCGCTGCCGTCTTTCAGCAGCACGCTGTGGCTGGTGCGTTTGTCCACGTTCACCCAGCGGACCGTGGTTCCTGCTTTGACCGTCAGTTCGGCAGGGCAGAAATTGTATTTGTACATCAACACAACTTCGGCGTCCTCAACGGCTGACGATGGCTGGTCGAACAATTCGACATAACGTTCTTCGGCCTCGGCGCAGATTGCGGCTGTGTCTTCGTCGGCCGCAAGCACCGGTGATGCCAGAAACAAAAGTGCAGGAAGAAGTCTTTGGGTTTTCATGATCCAATCTCCTTTCTGAAAGGTCAGGGGCCGGATCCTCCGGCCCCAACCGTTACTGTTTCACCACGTTGATATTCGCGCTGTCGTCGTCCAGCGCGAGGCTGGTGTTCAGCGTCACATGGTGGAACCTCGCACTGGCATAGTCATCGTGGATTGCAAAGCCGACCGTATAGGTCTGCCCGGGTTCCAGCGGCACATCACCCGGCGCACCGGAGTTCAACGGCCGCGTGAACACGACAGTCCACGTTCCGCCGGAAAGCTCGGCCGAGGCGGCGATTTCACCGTCATTGACCACGCGCTGATCCAGCAGATAGCCGTTGGTTGCACTGCCATCAGCATAGACCCGCATCAGGTCAAGATAGGCACCGTCGGCCAGGTATTGCTCAATCTGCTCGGCAGACTGCAGCTTGTCCCAACCACCCAGGGGCTTGCCACCGCGGCCCTTGACTTCAACCTCGGTGCGGCTTTCGCTGATGTATTTGGTCACCGTGTCCTGCGCGGTCAGCCGTCCCGTAACATCACCATTGGCGGCAATGGCATCCGCACCCGGGTCAAAGGGCATGTAGCTGTTGTCGGCGTGACATGAAGCCCAGCAACCCACTTGATCACCCAGTTCGATATCTGTGCCGGTGATCATCATGGCGACCTTGATCTGGTTGTCGGGGTCCATTTTGCCGCCATCAACGAACGGGGCAGGGCTATGGCCCGCATCCGGCCATTGCAGGCGGATATAGAGGTTTTCATCGTCATGCGCCGCCTGAACGGTTGCGTCGATCACCCCACGTTTGCCCGGGATCGGGGTCGGTTCCAGTTCGCCACCGGCAACGATCTTGTTTCCGATGGTGTCCAGTTCCTTGGCGTGACAGGTCGAACACTGATCGCCCCCCTTGGTCAGCGGACGGGCACCGCCGTGGGTCTTGCCGTTTTGCACCCATTCGAACGACGCCTGACCGGGGTAGAACAGTTTCAGGTCCGCACTGGCCACGGCATTCCAGTCGATGTTCGAAGCGACGTCGCTGCCACCGCCGCCCGCAGGCGCGGCCGAGGCCTCTCCCGCAGCGTTGGCGCGTTCTTCCGCCACAGCGGCGTCAATCTGGGCCTGAACAGCCTCTTGCTGGGCTTGTTTGGCGGCTTTTTCCGCGTCGGCCTCGGCAGCTTCAAGGGCTTCGATCTTCTCGAGGCTGGCTAGATATTCTGGCGGGATCGGCCGGACAAACGCAGGGTTCGGGGCTTCCAGCTCTTCCAGATACTCGTCGGTTGCACGGTCCCGGATGTTCGAGTGCGCAATCCCCTTGTGGCAATCGATACAGGTCTGACCGGTTTCCATCGCGTTCAGGTGCTGCTGACGGGCGCGGGGTTTCTGGAATTCGGGCATCATCGATTCGAAATCGTGGCAGTTACGGCACTCGCGCGAGTCGGTAGCCTTCATCCGCTCCCATTCGTTCATCGCCAGATGGATGCGTTTGGCTTCGAATTTCTCTGGGGTGCTGATGGTCCCGACCATTTTGCCATAAAGCTCTTTGGAGGCCTGGATTTTGCGGATGATCTTGTGGGTCCAGTCCTTGGGCACGTGGCAGTCTGAACAGACCGCGCCCACGCCGGAACGGTTCACATCGTGGATCGTGCCGGTGTATTCGGTGTATATATAATCGCGCATCTCGTGACACGAGACACAGAACTTCTCGGTGTTGGTCGCTTCCATGGCAGTGTTGAAGCCGCCCCAGAAGATGATGCCTGCAGCAAAAGCGGCAGCGAGACCGGCCACGGGCATTCCCCACAGGAAATACCGGCGCCAGATCGGTGGTTTTTTATCCGGTTCGGAGGTCATATCCGTGCTCCGTTATGGCTGTCTTGTCAGGCCTTGTGTGGCAGGCCGGTGAGTTTGGCTGATAGGTCAAACGAGGAAAGGGCGGGCGAGGGGCCCGCCCTTTCCGGTTCTGGATGCGATCCCGTCAGGTGACGTGGTTCGAACGGTTGTAGACGTTGAACTTGCCGGTCGGGGCATAAAGCCCTTCGATGCGGCCAATTTCTTCCAGCGTCTTGGCGTCGAAGATCACGATCTGACCGTTGGGTTCTTTCGAATCCGACAGGTTCCATTTGGAAACCCAGACCTCGGTACCATCCGCGTTGAACTCGAAGTGAACAGCGGCGCTGCCTTCATCTTCGGTGATCTGGATGGTTTTTACGATCTCGCCGGTCTCTTTCGAGATGACCTGAACGGACTGCTGAATTTCCGGTTCCGGATGTTTGGTCTGGTCAGCCCAGATGTAATCCGAATTCGGGTGCGTGCGGATAAACAGGCCGGGGCCGTCGGTTTCCACTTCGTAGCAAACCTTCCAGGCATCGTCCGGACGGTTCTCTGGGTCGTTGCCCCAGACGGTCACGGCACCAACACCAAGGTGGGTTGTACCGGCAACCGGACCACAATTCGGGTCAACCCAGTTGGCGCCCGGGCCGGGGTGCGGCAACGCAGCCGTGTCGATCATTGCCTCAAGCTTGTGAGTTTCGGTGTCGACGACAACCATCTTGTTCGACGCGTTCGCGGCGATCTGGAAGTACCGGCCAGTCGGGTCAAAGAACCCGTCGTGCAGGAACTTGGCCGAGTCGATCTTGTCGATCCGCAGGTTCTCAAGGTCGGTATAGTCGACCTGCCACAGCTGACCCAATTCCTTGATCGCGACAATCCAGGTTGGCTCGTTCGGTGTGGTGTAGATTGCAGCCACGCGGGCCTCTTCCACATAGTCCCCGTCCACGTTCACGCCGCGTGTCGACACAACCTTGACCGGTTCCATGGTCTGGGCATCGACGATTGCGAAATGCGGCGGCCAGTAACCACCACCGATGACGTATTTGCCGTCGCCGGAAACGGCCACATCGCGGGCGTCATAGGCAATCTTGACCTCGGAAACCAACATATTCTCAGGCTTCTGCCAGAGGTCGATCTTGGTCATCTTGCCGTCGCGGCCCATGGTGTACCAGAAGCGGCCCGGATGTTCCGGTTCGGTAGTGCTGTGGTGTTCGGATGCTTTCAGAACGTGGACAGCGTAACCGGTCGGGATGTGTGTCAGCACTTCTTTGGTGTCGCCGTCGATCACGGCCACTTTACCTACGTCACGTTCGATGACGACAAAGAAGTTCTCCCAGTTGCGGCCATGCAGCGGTTCGGTCGGATAGTCGGCTTCTTCGACATAGACCTTGCGTGTCGCTTTCATCTGTTCCAGCGACATCTCAGGCGGCTTGGGGGCCTCCATCATAATGTATGTCGCCATGTCCTTGATTTCCTGCTCGGTCATGATGTCCGAGAAGTTGTTCATGCCGCCTTCGGTCCCCCAGGCGATGATCTTTTCAAGACGTTCCTGCCCAAGCGCGAGGGTGCCGCCTTCGGTCACGGTGCCGTCGGCTGCGGTTTTCTTCCAGTGGGGTTCAAGGTTTTTGCCTGTGGCGCCTTTACGCAGAACGCCGTGGCAACCTGCGCATTGCTCGAAATAGAGCTGCTTGGACGATTCAAACGCTTCGTCGCTCAATGTTGGCTCTTCGGCGAAGACTGGTGCAGCGACGCTGCCCAGCAGCATCGCCAAACCGACCCCAAAGGCGCGGCCAGTTTTGTTGTAGCTGATTCCAAGTGACATGATCACTCTCCATTTGCTGGTGAGGCAGGCTGGAGACTGAAACATCACAGAGATGTTATCCTTGACCAAAGTCAACGGAAGGGACGGAAACGGGTTTGTGCACGGACTGAAATGCAAAAATAATTCCCAATAAAACAGGTGTTTCCGGGTCATGTTTTGCGACGGTTTTGATTTTGGTTAAGTCATCCGGGCCGCCGGGCTGCTACCTGTGGCAAAACGGTCTAGGAGAGCAGAAATGCCCACGATCATCACTCGTATTTTTGGTGAAGGATTCCGAGTTTTTTTCCTGTCTGCAGGTCTCTACGGCCTGTTTGTCGGCCTTGTCTGGGGGCTGTGGCTGGCGGTGCCGTATTTGGCACCGGATTACGGCATGACGCCGCCTATGTGGCACGCGCATGAGATGATTTTCGGCTATGCCACAGCAGCTTTGGGAGGGTTCTTCCTGACCGCGGTGCCGAACTGGACCGGTGCGCCCGACGCGCGGGCTCGCTTCATCGCACTGGCGGCAGGGGTCTGGCTGGCCGGCCGGATGGCAATGTGGTTTTCCGGGATACTGCCGCCGCTTGTGGTCGCGGTTTTGGATCTGGCCTTTGTGCCAATGCTGGCAGCCAAGATCGCCACACTGCTCATCCGCCGTCCCAAGCCGCAGAACATGGTGTTTCTCCTGCTGCTAAGCTTCATCTGGGTCGCGAACCTGCTGACCCATCTGGAATGGGCTGGTATTACAAGCGACACACTGCAAACAGGTCTGCGGGCAGGGTTGCTGACACTCTGTGCGATGATCGCCATTCTGGGGGGCCGGATCACTCCCGCCTTTACACGCAATGCAATGAAACGCGCCGGAGAACCCGAGGCGAACTGGCCGGTCTCGGTGGCTGGCCTAGACAAGGCGGGCATGATTCTGGCCTTGGTTCTGCCCTGTGGCGTTCTGGTATTGGGCGCGACAGGCGCGACCGGAGTGCTGGCGCTGACCCTTGGCGGCGTGCAAATCCTGCGCATGTTGCGCTGGCGCATGATCTGGTCCGCGCGGCAGCCAATCTTGTTCGCGCTGCACCTGGGGCTTGGAATGCTGGCGCTGGGGCTGATTCTTTGGGGGCTTGCGGCATTGGGCTTCGGCAACGAGGTTGCTGCGCTGCACGTTCTGGGCATTGGTTGTGTGGGCGGCATGACCCTTGCGGTCATGAGCCGAGCTGCGCTGGGGCACAGCGGACGAGATCTGATCGCACCCGGCCCGATGGTCGTGGCCTATGGACTGATGGCCGCGGCAGCGATCTCGCGCTGGATCGCGGCGGATATGGAATCTGGTTATCTTGTTGCGGTGCTGCTGTCCGATGGTCTCTGGGTCAGCGCCTTTGTGCTGTATCTGATCGCCATGTGGCCTGCGCTGACGGGTCCACGGCTGGGGCACTCAAACTGAATCTGATTTCCTGTCGCAAGTCTTGACTTTCGTTAAGGCGATACCATCACCCACCCGCCATTCTGAGCAAACTAGCTAATCTGCGCAAAGGAGAGCGCGATGCGAGAAGTCATGACAAAGAGCATGGCTCGCAATATATTCTATGGCGGGTCACTGTTCTTCATTCTAATCTTTCTGGCCCTGTCGGCCCATTCCCACCTGTATATCGTCAATTCCGAAAACGCGGCAAAGCTTGACGAAAGTGTGGTTCGCGGCAAGCACGTCTGGGAAAAACACGCCTGCATCAACTGTCACTCGATTCTCGGCGAAGGGGCCTACTTCGCCCCCGAAGTCGGTAACGTGATGACCCGTTGGGGTGTGCTGGACGACCCGGAAGCAGCCTTTGAATCCCTCAAGGGCTGGATGGAGGCGCAGCCGACCGGCATTCCCGGTCGCCGACAAATGCCCAATTTCAACCTCAGCGACGAAGAACTCCGCGACCTGACCAACTTCCTGATCTGGACGGACAATATCGACGCTCAGGGCTGGCCGCCCAACGAGGCAGGCTGAGAAAGGGACAAGGACAATGAAATACGAATCCCAAAAAATCGCCTACGCCTACTTCGCAGTGGCAATGGGCCTGTTCGCGATCCAGGTGATCGGCGGCCTGCTGGCCGGACTGATCTATGTATCGCCAAACTTCCTGAGTGAGCTTCTGCCGTTCAATATCGTGCGGATGCTTCACACCAACTCGCTGATCGTCTGGCTGATCCTGGGCTTCTTCGGCGCTGCTTACTTCCTGATCCCGGAAGAGGCCGAGCGCGAGATACATTCGCCCAAGCTGGCCTATCTGCAGCTGATCATACTGGTCGTCGGCACGCTGGGCGTGGTCGTGACCTATGTCTTCAACCTGTTCGAAGGCAATTGGCTGCTGGGCAAAGAAGGGCGCGAGTTCCTGGAACAGCCCAAATGGGTCAAGGCGGGTATCGTCGTGGCTGCGCTGATCTTCCTTTACAACGTGTCGATGACCGTTCTTAAGGGCAAGAAGACCGCTATCACCAACATCCTTCTGTTGGGTCTGTGGGGTCTGGCGCTTTTGTTCCTTTTCGCTTTCTACAACCCCGGCAACCTGTCGCTGGACAAGCAATACTGGTGGTATGTTGTCCACCTGTGGGTTGAAGGTGTGTGGGAACTGATCATGGCCTCGATCCTGGCCTATCTGATGCTGAAGTTGACCGGTGTTGACCGTGAGGTGGTTGAAAAGTGGCTCTACGTCATCGTCGCTGCCGCACTGTTCTCGGGCATCCTTGGCACCGGCCACCACTATTACTGGATCGGTACACCCGCCTACTGGCAGTGGATCGGTTCGATCTTCTCGAGCCTCGAGGTGATCCCGTTCTTCGCGATGATGGCCTTTGCATTCGTCATGGTCTGGAAAGGCCGTCGTGACCACCCCAACAAGGCCGCCCTGTTGTGGTCGCTGGGCTGCGCCACATTGGCCTTCTTCGGGGCCGGCGTCTGGGGCTTCCTGCATACGCTGCACGGTGTGAACTATTACACCCACGGCACGCAGATCACGGCCGCACACGGTCACCTGGCCTTCTACGGCGCCTATGTCTGCCTCAACCTGGCGATCTTCAGCTACGCAATGCCGATCCTCAAGAACCGCGATCCTTATAATCAGGTTCTGAACATGGCTTCCTTCTGGCTGATGACAGGTGGTATGGTCTTCATGACCTTCGTGCTGACCTTCGCCGGGACTGTTCAGACACACATGCAACGTGTGGTCGGTGACTACTTCATGGATGTGCAGGATCAGATCGCGATCTTCTATTGGATGCGCCTTGGCTCTGGCTTGGTCGTGGTGCTTGGTGCGCTGCTGTTCATCTACTCGATCTGGGTCCCCCGGAAAGAGGTCATTGAACCCGGCGCAGCTGAAACTCCTGCGGAGTAATGGATATGGACGGCTCCATGCAACTGGGAACGGGGGCGGCTGACGCCCCCTTCTACCTGCCCCAAGGCGACGAATGCGACGTGTTCGCCGCCGCCTATACCAACAACCTGCCGGTCTTGCTGAAAGGGCCGACCGGATGCGGCAAGACCCGCTTTGTGGCCCATATGGCCGCCAGCCTTGGCCGCCCGCTTTACACCGTGGCCTGCCATGATGACCTCGCTGCCGCCGACCTGATCGGCCGCTACCTGCTGAAAGGCGGCGAGACCGTCTGGGTCAATGGCCCCCTGACCCGCGCAGTACGTGAAGGTGCAATCTGCTACCTTGATGAGGTAGTCGAGGCTCGCAAGGACGTCACCGTCGTTCTGCACCCGCTGACCGACGACCGGCGCATCCTGCCGATCGACCGCACCGGCGAAGAGCTTGAAGCCGCACCCGGCTTCATGTTGGTGGCCTCATACAACCCCGGCTACCAGAACATTCTGAAAACTCTGAAACCCTCGACCCGTCAGCGTTTCATCTCGCTGGAGTTCGACTTCCCGTCGCCCGAGATGGAGGCCGAAGTCGTTGCACAGGAAAGCGGCCTGCCGCTGGAACGCTGCAAACCGCTGGTGCGTCTTGCCGGCAAACTGCGTGGGCTCAAGGGTCAGGATCTTGAGGAAGGCGTTTCCACCCGTCTGGTCGTTTATGCCGCAACGCTGATCGCGCAGGGCATGTCCACCGACCGCGCCATCCTTGCCGCAATGATCGAACCTCTGACTGATGACGAGGATATCAAACGCGGGCTCCTCGATCTTGTCACGGCTGTCTTTGGGTGAGGCCGGCCGATGGTCAAGATCGACTTTGAGCCATGGGAACCCGAAGAAACGATCGGGAAACTGTGGCACACCCTTGCCAGCCGCCTCGATGCACCTGAGGTGCATGTTGGAGCCGCGGTCGACCTCTCTGAGGTCGCGGGGCGGCTGGCAGTCCTCTTCCGGGGACTGGGGGGCAGCCCGGGCGTCGAATTGCGCCCGGTCTCTCCTGAAGTTTCGCGCCACCGTCTCGGCTGGCGCCGCCGTCTGGCGACCGAAACCGAACTGATGCCGCGCGCGTCGTTCGACAGGGAAGTACTGCGCCTGCCGGACCGGCTGGCCGTATTCCCCGCGCGCGAAGCAAACGGCGCGCTTTATGTCTGGCTGGCCGCAACTGCCGCCCATGCCGCAACAAGAATTGACGAAGACGATCCTCTGCGCGGCGACCTGCGCGCACTGGTCGCTGCCCGGCACATGGTCGAGGCGACATTGGAAAATGCCCCCGGTCTGCGCCCGCTGTACGCTGAACTCTGCAAGGGCGTTCTGTATCAACGGAACATACCCGGCCTGCCACCGCTCGAGGCGGCGGTCGAAGAGGTTGTCCGCAACATGCTGGGTGACCCCAGGCCCCTGTCACCACAAGCCCAAGAGCTTTTGGCACTGGGTGACGATCTCGCCGCCCCGCGCTGCTATCAGCATTTCCGCCCGGTCCCGCTGTGGCCCGAGTTGCGCGCCGTCGGGTTTTCCGAACATAACGAGGTTGAAAACCCGGATACAGAAGGCCCACCCGAAGAATCCGGTGAAAAGACCCACCGCGCGCGGCGCCGAAAATCTGACCAGGCTTCGCGCAGCGACAGTTTCATCCTGCACAAGTTCGAAGCAATACTCAGTTGGGCCGAGTTTTTGAACATCAACCGTCGTATCGACGATGATGACCCCGACAACGCGAAGAAAGCGGCCGACGATCAGGAGGAGATCGGCCTTGGTCAGATCTCCAAGGCGCCGCCGACCAAGTTAAAACTCCACCTCGATCTCGCGCCAGAAGACGTGAACCGAGAACGCCTGTCAGGCCGCATCCTCTATCCTGAATGGGACGTGCGCACCGGTCAATACCTGCCCGACCACGTCAACGTTCTGCTGTCCGACGCCGATATCCGCGAGGATGCAGCCGAGTTCGGCAAGGACCCCGCCACGGCCCGCCGCATTCGTGCCGTCAAACGCCAGTTCGAAGCCCTGCGTCCCGGTCGGGTCATGACCAGAGGTCATCTGGACGGTGATCAACTCGACATCGAAGCCGCCGTGCGGGCTGCTACCGACCGACTCGCAAGCGGGGAAAGCAACGAACGCGTCTGGATGCAATCCCGCCCCGAGGCCCGCGATCTGGCGGTGTCGATCCTGCTGGATGTCAGCCGCTCAACCGAAAGCGCCGTCACCGGCCGCGCTGTGATCGACATAGAACGCGAGGCGCTGGCGGCGCTGGCCTGGGGCCTGAATGCGTGCGGCGACGATTTCGCCATCCACGCCTTCAGTTCGCTAAAACGCGAACGCGTATACGTTCAGCGTTGCAAACGATTTGACGAACCCATGGGGCCGAAGGTCGAGCAACGTATCGCTTCGCTGCGACCGGGGCACTACACCCGGCTCGGGGCCGCAATTCGCCACTGTTCCGCCGACCTTGCCGCGCAATCTCGCAAGCGCCGCCTGCTGCTGGTCATCACCGATGGCAAACCCAACGACCTGGACCATTACGAGGGCCGACACGGTATCGAGGATACCTGCATGGCTGTGCGCGAAGCCCGCCGTGCCGGTCATTCGGTCTTTGGCGTCACCATCGACAAGACCGGCAAAAGCTGGTTCCCGCGCATGTTCGGGCAGGGTGGCTTTGCCGTCATCCCGGACCCGCACCGGCTGACAATGGCCCTGCCGCAAATTTATCGACAACTGGTCGGCGCATGAGCGACGCCACCCTGATCGACGAACTGCCCGGCGAATTGCTGATGTGGGTGCTGATCATCAGTGAACTGCTGGTGTTCGGGGCAGGGCTGATCGCCTTCATGGGCGTGCGTCTGACTGACCCGGCAGGATTTGCCGAAGCCCAGTCGCATCTTCACCGCACCGGAGCTGCATTGAACACCATCGTTCTTGTCACGTCTGGCTATCTGGCCGCACAGGCACTGCGCTGGCGGCGGGATGCCCGCCGGAATACCGCCAGATTGGCACTGTTGGGTGCGTCCCTGCTGGGACTGGTTTTCCTTGTCATCAAAGGGGTGGAATATGCCGACAAAGCAGCGCAGGGTATCAGCTACGAAACCCATCCGTTCTTTCTCTTCTACTATATGCTGACTGGATTTCACGCCGCACATGTGCTGGCCGGAACCTTCATCCTCCTGCTGGTCGCCTGGCGGGATGACCCCCGAAATGTCGAGGCAGGCGCCCAGTTCTGGCACATGGTCGACCTGGTTTGGATCATGCTGTTCCCGGTCATCTACCTGCTGGGATGAACATCATGGCCGCCTCTTCATCTTTTCCCAAATACTCCCGCCGGAGGCTCCCGAACCCGCTAACAAAGGCCTGGCTTGGACTACTGGCGCTCAGCCTGGCATCCGCGCTTCTGACCCTGCTGCCTGCAGCGCCTGCGACAATAGGGGGTGGAATCCTGCTTTTGGCGTTGCTCAAGGCGCGCCTCATCCTCGCGCGCTACCTCGACCTGACGGACAGCGCTGGCTGGCTACGAGGCTTTACACTGGTACTGACCGGGTTTTCAGTCACGGTTTTTGGCCTCTACCTGGTATGATAGAAAAAGCCGCCCGAAAGGGCGGCCATTTTATACAATTTTCAAGCCGGTATCACTGCGCGGCCATCGGCCGCCGGGCAATCTGACAGCGTTGCCACAGCGCGGACAGTGCGCCGACAAGATGATCGATATCCGCGTCAGTATGGACGGGCGACGGCGTGATCCGAAGACGTTCAGTGCCTTTGGGAACGGTCGGGTAGTTGATCGGCTGGATATAAATGCCGAATTCTTCCAGCAGCGTGTCCGAAATGAATTTGCATTTCACCGGATCACCCACCATCACCGGAATGATGTGACTGGGGTTGGAAAGATGCGGGATGCCTTCGGCATCCAGTCTGGCCCGGACCTGTTCCACACGAGCCTTCTGCAAACCGCGCTCGGCGTTCGACTGTTTCAGATGCCGAATTGATGCCGCTGCCCCGGCTGCAATCGCCGGCGGCAGGGCGGTCGTAAAGATGAACCCGCTGGCGAAGCTGCGCACGAAATCGCACAAGGCGACCGACGCCGCGATATAACCGCCCACTACTCCGAACGCTTTGCCAAGCGTGCCTTCGATGACGGTCAGGCGGTCCATCAGCCCTTCACGTTCGGCGATGCCGCCGCCACGTGGACCATAGAGACCAACGGCGTGAACTTCATCCAGGTAAGTCATCGCCCCGTATTTGTCGGCCAGGTCGCAGATCTCTTTGATCGGGGCGATATCCCCGTCCATTGAGTAAACGGATTCAAAGGCGATCATCTTGGGTGCATCCGGATCAGCGGCGGCCAGTTTGGCCTCGAGATCGGCAAGGTCGTTGTGTTTCCAGATCACCTTTTGCGCCCGTGAGTGGCGAATGCCTTCGATCATCGAGGCATGATTCAGCGCGTCGGAGAACACGATCAGACCAGGAATTTTCGCCGCAAGTGTACCAAGCGCGGCCCAGTTCGAAACGTAACCGGACGTAAACAGCAGCGCGGCTTCTTTCCCGTGCAGGTCAGCCAGTTCCGCCTCGAGCAACACATGATCGTGGGTTGTGCCGGAAATGTTGCGCGTTCCACCCGCACCTGCGCCGCAGCGATTCAACGCATTTTGCATCGCGTTGATCACATCCGGATGCTGACCCATGCCCAGATAGTCGTTCGAGCACCAGATCCGCACATCGCGCTGGATATCGCCATCGGTTTGCCGCGCATTTGGAAAAGCGCCGCGGTGGCGTTGCAAATCGATGAAAACCCTGTAGTTTCCCTCATCCCGCAATGCGTCGAGGCTTTGACTGAAAAATCGCTCGTAGTCCATGGTGTGTGCTCCCCGGATTGCTGGCTTTGCAGCGAGGTTAATCGCTGCGGCCGAGGCGTGACATGACAATAGTCAAGTTGGTGGGCGGGAAAGGGCTGGTGCCTGGGCGATGGCTTTGGCATAGCCATAAAGCAAGGAAAATACCGGTCGGAGACCCGGCCTGAAAAAGGGGAATATTCGTGGCCCATGAAGCCGAAAAGGCAGTTGCCCGGCAGTCTTTGCTGCTCAGGAGCTTGCCAGAGCAACATGTAGATACGTTACTGAGCCAAGCCATCTGGCGCGAATACGACCGTGGGGAAACCATCTTTCTGCAGGAAGAGACGGCTCAGGCCGTTCACGTGGTTCTGGCTGGGTGGATCAAACTGTTCCGGATGTCTCCGTCCGGTGCCGAGGCAGTGGTCAGCGTGTTCACCAAGGGCGAAAGCTTTGGCGAGGCGGTGGCGTTGCGCAATATGCCCTATCCGGTCTCGGCCGAGGCCGTGTCGCGTTGTCAGGTGATGCATATCCCGATCCCTGTGCTGATATCTCTGATGAAGGAAGACCCCGAAATCGGTATCTCGATACTGGCGGCAACGTTTACTCACCTGCATTCACTGGTGGCGCAGTTGGAGCAACTGAAGGCGCAAACCGGGGCACAGAGGGTGGCAAAATTCCTGCTGGGTCTTTGCGATCGCGACAGCGGTGCCTGCGAGGTGGTGCTGCCCTATGACAAGATGCTGATCGCCGGACGCCTTGGAATGAAGCCCGAAAGCCTGAGCCGCGCATTTTCGCGCCTCAAGGCAACCGGAGTCGTCATCGATCGCAACCACGCGCGGATTTCAGATGTCACTTCTCTTCTGGAATATGCTGAAAGCGACCCGATGGACAAATGACCGGACTGTCCTGTCACTTCGCTGATTAAGCCTGAACTTTGTCTTCCCATCATGCAAGTTTCTTACATGGCTTCGACCCGTTTTGAGCCGGGGCCCTGTGCACAAGTTCCATTCCGGAATATTTGGAACCGTTGCGAGGTACTGAACAACCCGTCAAGCAATGGCTGCGCAGGCTCTCTCGGCCCATGCACGCCCGGCGGGTGATAGCTGCGAACCGATCCGGCGCAGGACCTCGGCGTTGTATGCGTTCAGCCAGCTTTGTTCCGCTTGGGACAACTTGTCAGCAAGCAGCATATCAGTCTGGATCGGTATCCATGTGAGGTTGGAAAACGCCATGAAGCCATCGTCCTCTTCGACGATCTCGAACAGGTTTTCGATACGGATGCCAAACCGGCCCATCTCATAAAACCCCGGCTCGATGGACAGGATCATACCCGGCACAAGATCCACCGGGTTGTATGGCTTGCCTATACGCTGCGGGTGTTCGTGTACGGAAAGGCGATGCCCGATGCCATGTCCGGTTCCGTGATCATAGTCCAACCCCAGATCCCACAAAGGGCGGCGGCAGATGGCGTCGATGTGGTGGCCCTGTGTGCCGGGTGGAAACCGCAGTGTTGCAAGGGCGTGGAACGCTTTAAACACGGCGGTATAGGCGCGGTCATACCCATCCGGCCTGACCTTTCCGAAGGCAAAGCTGCGGGTGGCGTCGGTTGTGCCGGTCTCATACTGGCCGCCGGAATCCAGCAGATATGTCCCTTCAGGGTCAATTGTTGCCGCATCCTCCGGAATGGTCGCGTAATGGCACATGGCAGCATTCGCACCCGCGGCCGAAATGGTATTGAAGCTTTCCTCAAGATACCCGGCACGGTCGCGGCGGCAGGACTGAATTTTGTCTTTTGCTTCAAGCTCGGTCACTTGTCTGTTGAGAGTGGCTCGCGCCGGGATTTCAGCATTTAGCCAACCACAGAACTCGGTCCAAGCGATGGCATCTTGAAGGTGACAGGCACGCAGGCCTTCTATTTCGACCGGATTTTTCCGGGCCTTGAAAAGCGTCAGCGGACTGCTGGCCGCTCGACCTTGCGCAGATGACCGGTCGAGGGCCAGACGCACCGCAGCCGGGGAAAATTCGGCATCGCATTGCACGCACGCGCCACGACCCGACAACTCCGAAAGGGTCGGTAGAAATGCTGCTGGCGGATGCAGCGTCACGGTGTCGGGCAGATGATCGCAGATTTCTGGGCTGAATTTTTTGGTTTCGACGAACCAGTCAACCTGACCCGATGAACGCGCCAACAAAAAAGACTGTGGAACCGGACAATAAGCCACATCCGAACCGCGCACATTGAGAAGCCATGCTATGTTGTCCGGCTGTGTTTCCACCAGCAGATCGACCTCGCCGCTTTGCAGGGTTGCGACAAGCTGAGAGATCTTTTCATCCGCGCCTACACCCGTGATTGTGTCGGAAAGGCAGAGATGATGCCGTTGGGCGGCGCGGGCTGATTGGGCCAGATCGCGTCAACAGGGTTGTCTTCAACGGCGACAAAACGGGCGCGCGATCCATTCAGCGCATCCGTGAAGCGGTCATGCAAAACGGGCGGCAGGTGCATGGCGTCAAACCCGACGGACCAGCCCTGTTCGGCAACGGTGGCCAGCCAGAATTCAGGCGGCTCGTCGTGCAGATGGTGATGCGAGAACAAAGGTTCCGGGCATTGATTGGCAGCCTGAACCACATATCGTCCATCAACAAACATGGCGACAGTGTCACCTGTCACGATGGCCAGTCCGGCAGTACCGGTGAAGCCGGTCACATAGGCCAGCCGTTCGTCATGCGGCGCGACGTATTCGGCCTGATGCGCATCGTAGCGGGGCAGAACAAATGCATTAAGACCACGGGTGCGCATCTCGTCGCGCAGGGCTAAAACGATCCGAGCGCGGTCAGGCATGGGCGTTGATCTCTTTGACGTGGTGGCAGGCGACCCGGCCGCGATTTTCGAACGGCATCAGGGCAGGAGTATCGGTCCTGCAAATCTCGGATGCGTGGCGACAGCGGACATGGAACGGGCAGCCCGATGGCATGTTCAGGGGCGAGGGCAACTCTCCTTCAAGCGGGATGGCCTTGCCCCGATCATCCGGGTTCAGGGATGGCGCGGCAGACAAAAGCGCCTGACTGTAGGGATGGGCAGGGGCGGAGAACAATGTCTCGCTATCGCCGATTTCGACGATCCGGCCCAGATAGATCACCGCCACGCGATTTGACACATGCCGCACCAGTCGCAGGTCGTGAGCCACAAACAGGATGGTCAGGCCCAGTTTTTGCTGCAGCTCCAGCAGCAGGTTGACCACCTGCGCCTGCACCGACACATCCAGCGCCGAAACCAGTTCATCCGCAATCAGCACTTCGGGCTCGACCGCCAGTGCGCGGGCAATGGCGATGCGCTGTCGCTGGCCACCGGAAAACTCGTGCGGCAGTTTGTGCTGAGCGTCCTGAGGCAGACGCACAAGGTCCAGCAGTTCCGCGACACGGGCGGGGATGTTCGCTTTGGTGCGCATGTCGTGGACCGCCAACGCCTCGGACAGAATCTGGCCCGTTGTCATGCGTGGGTTCAGCGAGGAATAGGGGTCCTGGAACATCATCTGAACGCGCCGGTTGTAACTGCGGTCGCCGCCTGCATCTTCGAAGATATCCTGCCCCTCGAAACGGATCGTCCCGTCACTGGGGCTATGCAATCGAACGATGCAGCGGGCCAGCGTGGATTTCCCGCAACCGGATTCGCCGACGACGCCAAGCGTTTCACCCCGGATAAGATCCAGGCTGACGCCATTCAGCGCCCGCACCACGCGACCCGGCCGGCCGGTGGCAAGATCAGAAAGGCTGCGACCCAGGGCAAACCGCTGATGCAGGTCGCGTATTTCGATCACGGCATTGTTCATGCGGCGTTTCCTTCGGCCTTGGTCACAGGGTTGAAGCAGGCCACCTGCCTGCTGTCCGCGATCACCGACAGAACCGGGCGGTCCTGCTGGCAGGGCTGGATGCAGGCCTCGCAGCGTGGCGCAAAGGCGCATCCCTGCGGAAGCGCGTCCAGAGATGGAGGAACACCCGGCACGGAATAAAGCGGCGTCCGAGGTGTAAGATTTTCCGGAACCGAGCGCATCAGGCCAACTGTGTAAGGATGGCGGGGTTCGCGCAGCACATCCCGAACCGGCCCCTGTTCGACGATCCGGCCTGCATAAATAACCGCCACGTTGTCACAGGTTTGGGCGACCACGCCCAGATCATGAGTGACAAGGACGACGCCCATTTCAATCTCGTCCGCCAGACGCAGAATCAGATCGAGGATCTGCGCCTGAATGGTCACATCCAGCGCCGTAGTCGGCTCATCCGCCAGCAGCAACCTGGGGTTGGCGGCCAGTGCGATTGCGATCATGACCCGTTGGCGCATACCACCGGAGAACTGGTGCGGGTAATCCCTGAGCCTTTGCGCCGCCGAGGGGATACCGACCAGATCCAGCATCTCGACCGCCCGGTCGCGCCGGGCTTTTCCGGACAGATCCGTATGTGCGCGCAATGTCTCCTCCAGTTGCAGACCCACTGTCAGCAATGGGTTCAGCGAGGTCATGGGTTCCTGAAAGATCATCGCGATCTCGCGCCCCTGGACCTGCCGCAGAGCGCGGTCCGGCAGCGGCACCAGATCGCGGCCCTGCCAGCGGACCTGCCCGCTGACATCGCCATAACGCCGCGCCAGTCCGATGATCGAGCGCAGGGTGACGCTTTTGCCCGAACCGCTTTCACCGACCAGCCCCAGAACCTCGCCACGAGCCACGCTGAAGCTGACGTCGCGCAGGGCCGGCAGTTCCCGGCCGTTGCGGTGGAAAGTGGTGTTAAGCCCCTGAACCTCGAGGATGGGAGTTCGTTCAGTCATCTCTTATCCCCGTGGTCTCAGCAGATCGGCCAGCCCATCGCCCAGCAGCGAAAAGCCAAGGCCCGTCAAAACGATTGCCAAACCGGGCATCAGGCTGAGCCACCATGCGGTCGAGATGAAATTGCGCCCCTCGGCGATCAGCACGCCCCATTCCGCCTGCGGTGGCTGCGCGCCCAACCCAAGATAGCCCAGCGACGAACCCAGCAAGATCACCAGCGCCATGTCAGTCATCCAGTAGACAATGACCGGGGTGATGGCATTGGGCAGCAGGTGACGGAAGATGATGCGCCGGTCGGAATAGCCCATGACGACCCCGGCGGCCGCATAGTCATTGCCCATCTGCGCGATCACCTCGGCTCGCATCAGACGCGCGTAATAGACCCAGTAGACCACTGATATGGCGATATACATGTTGATAAGGCCCGGCCCCAAAACGGCGACTACCGCGATCACCAGCACCAGAAATGGAAATGTGATGACCGCATCGACGATCCGTCCGAAGATCAGATCGGCAATGCCCCGGTAATATCCGACCAGAGCTCCGATGATGACACCCGTCACCAGAGCAAAAACTGTGCCGAAGATCGCCATTTGCATATTGACCTGATAAGCCCAGATCACGCGGGACAAGCTGTCACGGCCTAGCAGGTCGGTGCCGAACGGGTGCTCCCATGATGGCGGCTGACGCACCGCCAGATAGTCAATTGCATTTGGATCGTAAGGAGCAAACGCTCCGGGAAAGATGGCCAGCAGGGTCGATAACCCGATGATCAGCAAACCGGCCACAAAACCCGGCTTGCGCAAGGCGGCGCGGGCAAGGGATGGGCGGTCGGCTGTGAAAGGCACGTCACTCATTGCAGGCGCATCCTTGGGTCCAGGCGGCTTTGGAACAGGTCCGTCATCAGAAAGACCAGCGAAACCAGAAGCGCGAAGGTCAGGGTCAGCCCCTGTATCAGCGGGTAGTCGCGCGCAAAGATCGCTTCCAGCATCAGCCGTCCCATTCCGGGCACCGCAAAGACAGTCTCGGTAACCAGCGTTCCGCTCATCAGATTGCCGATGGACAGGCCCAGCAGGGTGACCGTGGAGATCAGCGCGTTGCGCAACACGTGACGGCCAAGGATCAGGCGCGGCGGCAGACCCTTGGCGCGGGCGAACTGGACATACTCGGCATCCAGAACCTCGATAATCGCGCTGCGCAAGTTCCGCATGATGATGGCCGAAGTATAAAGCGCCACGGTCACCGAAGGCAGAAACAGGTGATAGAGACGCTCACCAAACGTGTCGCCATAACCACCCACCGGGAACAGGCGCAACTGCGCCGCCAAAAAGGTCAGCAGAACCAGTCCGATGTAAAACACCGGCATCGACAGGCCGATCTGGAACACAGTGCGGATCACCGCATCGGGCCAGCGGCCGCGATTGAGCGCCGCGACAAAGGCCAGCGGACCAGCGATGATCAGGGATAGCACAACCGAGTAAATCGTCAGGAAAACCGTGATCGGCAATCGATCGGCAATGACGCCCACGACATCCGTCCGCATCAGGATCGAACGGCCCAGATCGCCCTGCAGAGTATTGGTCAGAAACAGCCAGAATTGCACTGGCATCGGCTCCGTCAGACCCAGTCTTTCCCGGATTGCAGCAATATCGGCGTCAGATGCGCGGTCCCCGGCCATGGCGATGGCCGGATCACCGGGCAACAGGCGCACCAGCATGAATATGATGATCATGACCAGAAAGAAGGTCGGGATCATCAGCAAAAGCCGTTTGAAGATGTAGGACAGGCTGGACAATTCGACGCTCCGCAAAGGGCCCCGCCGCAGGGTGCGGCGAGGCAAGGGATCAGCTCTTAGCGGCTGACTGTGGCTTCATCGAAGATGTTATTGCCAAGCGGGGTCTGAACATAGCCCTCGACCGCCGTCCCCAGCGCGACAGCGAAAGGTGTTTCATACATGAACAGCAAGGGGGCTGCCTCGGCATAAAGTGCCTGCATGCGGTCGAACTTGGCCTTTCGAGAGTCCGGGTCCATGTCTTTGGCGGCCTCTTCGAACAGGGTGTTGAACTCTGCGTTCTCCCAACCGGTGCCGACAGCCTTGGCAGTCGGTGTGTAGCCCAGCCAGCCGACAACCTGGCTGGGATCGTTCACATCGTTGACCCAGCCATGTGTGAATGTCAAACTCACCCGAGCGGTTCTTGGCCCCGCGCGTGGCGCCGTCGACCTGTTCGACCACCAGATCAATTCCCAACTCGCCCCACATTTGCTGAAGCGCGGCGAAAATTGTTGCGTCATCGGCGGATCCGGCCAGCGTGGTCAGAGTCACCTGCGTGCCGTCCGCGACCCCGGCATCCGCGATCAACCCTTTGGCTTTTTCAAGATCATAGCTATAGAGCGGGCTCAGATCGGCCGCATATTGCGTTGCTTTGGCCATCAGCGGTGAGCTCATGGGTTGGCCCGCACCGTGCAGAACCACACCGATCAGAGCATCCTTGTTGGTTCCATAGTTCAGCGCCTGCCGCACGCGGGGGTCTGCCAGCGGGTTGGGGGAACCGTCGGCGCGTGTCTCACGGGTGTTGATCGGCGAATAGATGATCCGTGTTGACGGATACAGCTGCATGTTGATGTTCGGATCGGCCGCAAGCTCGGCCACGCGGCTGAACGGGATGAACTCGGCTGCATCAACCTCTCCCGCCTGGAGGCGTAGAATGCGGGTTGCATCATCGGGAACGATCTCGAAATGGACGCCGTCCAGATAGGGCAGGGCTTTGCCATCCGCGCCCATGCGCCAGTAATGCTCGTTGGCGCAGAAATCCATGCTGGCCCCTTGTTCAAAGCCGCACAAATAGAACGGGCCGGAGCCGACGCCTGCGCTTGTGGCCGCAAAAATGGCAGCGGATTTGTCCTGATCCGTTTCACCTGCGGCTGCGTCGAATGCGGCTTTCGAAACGATGGCGGTGTTGAATGTGGCCAACATCGACAACAGGGTGGGATCGGGGTCTTTCAAAGCGATGGTGATCGCGTTTCCATCCGCGGACACCGCGTCAATCGACCCCAGTAGACCAGCCCATGGGCTCAGGTCAGGGTTGCGGGCGCGATCCAGCGAAAAGACCACATCCGCGCCCGACATGGGCGAGCCGTCAGCGAACTGGATACCTTCTCGCAGGGTCAGGGATACGGTCTTGCCGTCCTCTGACACTGCATAGTCTTCTGCAAGCCCGGGTTCGACCGAGTTGCCATCGGGGCTGCTGCGCAAAAGCGTGTCGAACAGGCTGCCAACCATCCAGATATCGGGGTTGCGGTCCGCGTAGATCGGATCGATAAGGCGCGATCCGTCATAGCGGGCAAAGTTCAATGTGCCCCCGCGTTCTTGCGCCAGAACGGGCAGCGCAAGCGTCGCGGCGACCGTGGCGCCCAATAGTGTCTTCAGCTTCATCTTCTTCTCCTCCCGCAAATCTTCTTGCTCCTGCGGAGGGACATTAAGCGATTCTTAGTTTTACTAAAGTTTTTTTTAGTAAAAGTTGAAACTTTTTTAGAGCGCGGCATTCCGGGACTGAGTTTTTCGCAGTCCTAACCGCTGTCTGGTGGCGCGGAATCCTTGATCGGAGAGGTTGTAACCCACAGTTCGACGGCCTCGGTTTCGCCCAGGACAACGGAATAGTGCGGCGTCGATGTGTCGTGATGAACCACATCGCCGGGTGACATGATGAAAACACGATCACCCAGATGGTATTCCAGTTGACCGGCTTGCAGATAGCAAAAGGCTTCACCGCTGTGGCACATACGTTCCGATACGTGCCCCGGCGGGCGATGAACGATCTGCGGGTGGAACAGAGCGCCCAGAAATCCCGGCCCGAGTTTCTCGTAAAACCGCCCGCGCAAGCCAAGGGAATAGGTCTGTCTGCTCTCCTTGGCGACAAACTCGGAAAAGACCTGTGGAACGCTCAGCAGTTGTTCGATGGTTGTTTGCAAAGCCGCAGCAATTGCCAT
Source organism: Ruegeria sp. K7 (assembly GCF_056531785.1). Taxonomy (NCBI): domain Bacteria; kingdom Pseudomonadati; phylum Pseudomonadota; class Alphaproteobacteria; order Rhodobacterales; family Roseobacteraceae; genus Ruegeria; species Ruegeria sp. K7. The sequence continues at coordinate 24,846 of NZ_JBQFMJ010000018.1, read as the reverse complement.
GAGAGAGGTTAAGGAGGGAGAGCTGAGCCCACGCTCGACCTGAGACAGAAACCCCGTCGTCAGATCGGCCTTCTTGGCCACCTGATCCAGCGTCAGCCCCATCGCCTTGCGGCGTCGCCGGATCGCCTGACCCAATTCGGTCGGCTGCCCCTTGGTTTTTGCCCGCGTTGTCGGAGCTTGCATCCAGTCTCTCCTGCATTCCATTTGTTCTGACCATTGAACAGAAGAATGCGGGGAAGATCAAAATTTATTTTAGTACAGCTAAAAATCTGGCACCAAGTGTTGTCAACTTTGCCTCCTTGCCTGTTGAAAATCAAGAAACTCCCGTGAGATGGCTTGAGCCGCCATCTCCAGCAGTCGGGCTCCGTCTGTGGGCGTGGCCAAAGCAGAATGGGATCCGACCCGCCCGTCTGGGAATTCTGCGCGGTGTTCATCCGGCGGCCCGTGACGGTCTCCGCTGTGATCACGCAGGTATTGAGGGGTCAGCTTTTGCGGCGGCTCTCCGGCGCGTTCGTCGGTTATGACGCCCAACAAGGATTGCGTGATGGCAACTTCGGACGGGGTGGCGTGCATCCCTTCCCATTCTCCGTATAGCGTACGCCGCAATGCGTTGACGGGTTCAGGTTCCCACCAGCTGCGGGTGATCAAGGCGTTCGGGGGCAGGTCGGCGCTTATGGCCCGCAGGGGTGCAATGTTCGCACCATGGCCGTTAACGATGAAGATGCCAGAAAAGCCCTGCGCCAAAAGGCCTTCAATGATTTCCTTTGCATAAAGAGTGAACACATCCGGGGAAACGGAAACCGTGCCGGGAAAGGCAGCGTTGAAAGGTGCGGGCGTGTAGGCCAGGGCGGGTGCCACGATCGCGTCACACAGATCAGCGGCGCGTAGCGCGACGGCCCGGGCACAGATCGTGTCGGTCCCGATCCGCCCGATCGGCCCGTGCTGTTCGGTCGAGCCGATAGGAAGCATCACCGCGCAGCCATTGCCAAGGCGGTCGTCAACTTCGTACCAGGTCATGTGTTCCAGTTGCATCAGGTGTCCTTACGGTTACGCGCGCTTTCCCTTTTTGTACCGGGGCGTTACGCTGCGTGCATGGAAGATTCCGCACCCATCGAAGGGGAAAAGCCCCGGCTGGATCAGGTAATCGGCGCAGCGGTCAAAGCCCATAGGGTTCTGGCCGGCCTGACGATCGCTGAACTGTCGGCGCGCGCCAATGTCTCGCCAGCGATGATTTCCAAGATCGAGCGGGGACAGGTATCCGCTTCGCTGAATTCGCTTGAGGCGTTGGCGAAGGCCACGGGCGTTCCGCTGATCAATTTCTTCGCCGGAACTGCCGAAGTGACGGATGTATCCTTTGTGGCCGCCGGCGAGGGCATGACGGTTCAGCGTATGGGTAGCGATTTTGGGCATGCGTTCAAACTGATCGGACGTGCCGAAGCCAGCCACGTGAGCTTTGAGAGCTTTCTTGTCACGCTTGAAGGCCCCTTGCCGCCGGGCCCGCTTTATCAGCATGAAGGGGCAGAGTTTGTGCATGTAACCGAGGGCGAAATGATCTTTCGGTGCGGCGAAGGCTTGTACCACATGCGCCCCGGCGACAGTCTGAGTTATGATTCCAGTACGACCCATGGGGCGGTTGAGCTTAAGACCGACAAGGTCAGTTTTATTTCGCTTCTGGCCAAAGCAGTGCCTGGCTAGACCGTCCGCTCCGGCCGGAGCGGACGGTTCTAAATATGGGGATCAAAGCCCCCATTTTTCCTTGTTGGCCTCAAAGAACCCCTGCGCCTTTTTCACTTTGATCCAGTTGTTCACGTAATTGATCCACACCTGATCGTCCTGTGGCAGCAGCATGGCGATGGGCGAAGGAGAACGGGCCTCGGCGCCTGCAACGGGGACAACCGGAAATTTGGCTTCCAGCGTCGCGCCTTCGATGTTTGACGTGATAAAGACGTCGGCACGTCCGGCCAGAACCTCCTGAAATCCGCGGGCAGGGGCCTCGACCACCTTGATATCCGCGTTCGGGAACCATTCGCGCGCGCGTTTTTCGAATGTGGTGCCAAGGGTTGTTGCAACCTTGACGTCAGGCTGGTTGATCGAGTCGTAGCCGCTGAAACGGTCGGCCTTGTCCTTGGTCGTGAAAGGATAGAGTTCGACCGAGATGTAGCTTTCCGAGAAACCCGCAACTTTCATGCGCGGCGGCGAGATCGAAGCCGAACCGGTCATGTGGTATTTGCCCGAGACCACGCCGTTGACCAGCGTTTTCCAGTCGGTCGGAACAAACTCGACCTCGACCCCCAGGTCGTTGGCCAGCTCGGTCATGATGTCGATGTCATACCCTTTGTAGCTGTTGGTCGCAGGGTCGCGCAGGGTCATCGGGTTCCAGTCACCGGTTGTGCCAACCTTCAGGACACCGCCATCAAGGATTTCGTTCAGCGCTGACTGGGCCTGTGCGGCCCCGGCAAGGGCCAGTCCGATGGCTGCCGCAGCGGCCGTCCTGAGTAGGTTTTTCATCTGAGTGCTCCCGTTGGTTGTTCATTGATTGCCGTTGTATACTAGCATTTTTGATGCTTGATTTAACGTCAAGTGCAACGATAACCTCAAGAAAAATATTTCTTCCCAGGAAAACTTCATACCAAGGGAGCCCGGCCAGTGAGCGAAACGGCAATCGAACTTGTGAATGTCAATAAATGGTACGGCGATTTCCATGTTTTGAAGGACATCAATCTCAGCATCAAGTCGGGCGAAAAGGTTGTGATCTGCGGCCCTTCGGGGTCCGGCAAATCGACCGTGGTGCGCTGTATCAACCGATTGGAAGAACACCAGAAAGGCACCATCCGTGTTGATGGAATTGAACTGACGAATGACCCCAAGTCCGTGACGGCCATCCGGTCCGAGGTCGGAATGGTGTTTCAGCAGTTCAATCTATTCCCGCACCTGAGCGTTCTGGAAAACCTGACCCTTGGCCCAATCAAGTCACGAGGAATGTCGCGTGCCGACGCCGAGGCTCGGGCGAGGCATTATCTGGAACGGGTTCACATCCCGGATCAGGCCAAAAAACGCCCCGGCCAACTGTCCGGCGGACAGCAGCAGCGCGTCGCCATCGCGCGGTCGTTATGCATGGAACCCCGGGTCCTGCTGTTTGACGAACCCACGTCGGCACTGGACCCCGAGATGATTTCCGAAGTGCTTGATGTGATGGTGGCACTTGCGCAAGAAGGCATGACCATGGTCGTGGTGACCCATGAGATGGGCTTTGCACGCAAAGTGGCAGACAACATGGTGTTCATGGATGCGGGGCAGATTGTCGAACAGAGCAACCCCGAGGAGTTCTTTGGCGCCCCCCGATCCGAGCGCTGCCAGAAATTTCTCAGCCAGATACTGCAACATTGAGGGGGCCAAACGCGATGAAAAGAAACCTTCTTCTTCTCCTGTCGTTTCTGGCGCTTGCAGCTTGTTCCAGTTCTTCCACATGGGGATGGTATGTCATCAATCCGATGACCGAAGCGGGCTGGATCAATGTCAAATTCCTGATTTCCGGCATGGGCGACACCATCTTGATTTCAGTGATCGCCGCTGTCATTTCGATTGTTCTGGGGCTGATCGTGGCATTGCCGGGGCTGGCCAAAAGCAGGGGCTGGCGTTTGGTGAACCGGGTCTATGTCGAACTGATCCGCTCGATCCCGCTGCTGCCCATGCTGTTCTGGGTCTTCTACGGCCTGCCGATCGTTTTTCGTGAAATGGGCCTGAACATACCGATTGATCCGTTCTGGGGCGCGATCATCACGCTCGCCTTGTCCGATAGTGCATTTACAGCCGAGATTTACCGGGCCGGTATCCAGTCGATTGCCAAGGGACAGACCGAGGCGGCCCAGACCATCGGCCTGAACTATCTTCAAACCATGCGCTATGTGATCCTGCCTCAGGCGATCCGGCGCATTTTGCCACCGCTGGCGAACCAGTTCATCTACATTGTCAAGATGAGCGCCTTTGCCAGCGTCATCGGCATGCAGGAACTGACGCGGCGCGCGAACGAGCTGGTGGTCACAGAATACCGGCCGCTTGAGATCTATTCGCTGCTGATCCTTGAATATCTGATCCTGGTTCTGATCATCAGCGCCGGAGTGCGCTGGCTGGAACGCCGCATGGGATCGGACGAACGCGGCTGAAGGAGGATGACATGGACTGGAATGACTTCATGGCCGGGATTGAGGCCGACATCGCAACATATTCGAAAGAAGTGCCCGAGACGGTCAAAGGCTTTGGCATCATGGGTAAGGCCGCCAAGTCCAACGGCGCGCTCAGCGAAAAAACCAAAGAGTTCATGGCGCTCGGGATCGCAATTGCGACGCGGTGTGACAGTTGTATCGGCTTTCACGTCCGTTCTTTGGTGCGCCTCGGTGCCAGCCGGGGAGAACTGTGCGAGGCGTTGGCCATGGCGACCTATATGGGGGGCGGCCCGTCTTATGCCTACAGCGCCAAGGCGCTCAAGGCGTTCGACACCTTTTCAAAACAAGCTTAACGGCTGATCGTGATGCCCGCGCGGCGCGCCGTTGTTCGCAGCTGATCCAGCAAGTCCGCGTCGCGCTGAACGTACCGCGTTTCTGTTACCGTCAGCGCGCCGGGTGTTACCCGATCTTCGAACAGCATCATCGCCAATGCGGAACTGTCACGCACGGATGACCAGATCATGCCATCTGCGGCGGGATTGTCTTTCCAGATCAAGGCGGCAAGCTCCCGGCAAGTGGGATAGTTGCTTTCATCGTAGGTAAGCAGGTCAGCTTCCGCGATGCCCCAAGCGGCGAGTTCCGGCGTAAACAAACGAACCAACTGAAGTTCCCGCCTGGTCGTTAACCGGCTTGCTGCATAGTCATCAAGACGGTTACGAGGGAATGTCTGATACTTGGCCGGACGTTCTCGGAACAGTGCTTCATAAGCCGCGCCATCAAATGTGGTAGCGGAGTAAAGAGTGGGAACTATTTTGCCCTCGAGATCCTGAAAGGGGGCGAAGCGGGACGTGCCGTAACCGGGATTGAACTGATCACCATCCAGAACGTCTCGGTGCAGGCGAAAGACCTCTCGCCCGCTTTCCAGCGCAAAGTAGGGATGCTGTCCGGCCGCATTCGGAAGTATCACGCGCCGTCAGCCTGCCGGCGTTTCAAACGCGCGCGCAGCGGCATCGACAACCCGCGCGTCACCGGCCTGAACAAGGTCAATCGGCCGAGCACCATCCAGCGCGTTTTGGGGCGCGACAAGCCAAAAGGCAGTTTGCCAGGGAGTCAAATCCTGCGGAAGCGCAGCAAGCACGTCCGCCAAGGTCGCATAGGGCCGCCCATCAGCATTAAATTGGAACGCCGGATACAGGTCCTTGCCCTGCAGTTTGACCGAAAAGATCTTTCCGGCCTTTTTCCAGTCGTTCGCCGTGGCTGACTTGTTTCTCGATGTGCTGCCAGACATGGCATGGATCTGGGCGCTTGTAAGGACCGCAAAATCGCTCAGGAATTCCGCGCGCAGCCGGGCATTGTCGTCGTCAATCTTTGCCTCGACCTGATCGAACGCGTCCGTGTCGAGATAGGCATCAATCATCGCGTCAATACGCTCCTGAGCGCGCTCCAGCTTTCGTCTGGCAACCGAGGATGCGATGAGGTGAAATGTCCTGGGTGACATGTCCCGAACACCGCTGATAAGGATTAGGGATTTGTCCTTTTGGGCAAGCCGAACCGCTTCCTGCGCGGAAAGATCGCGTTCGGTATCTTCTGCGACATCATAAAGATGAAGAATCCTGGACATCACAAGTTTCCTTATATCTCATACATGACAATATAGATAAGAAGTATCAGAAAACAAGTATTGCGAAGCCGTTGTCGTTGGCCAAAGCGAGTACCTAAACGATACATACCCATGTTATTAACATAATCATGATTATGCGGGATATCCCGACGAACGCCACTTAGAGTTGTATTTTCATTAAACCTCGGGAAAAAGCAACGTTAGCTACTGCCGTGACGCATGCATTTCGCGTTTCCGGTTGCGCGTGCGTACGGTCGCCTCCTCTGAGCCGTCGTGATATGTGCCAAACCACTTGTCCCAGGGCATTTCCGCGTTGCCGTAGTTGCATTCGTAGTATCTATGATGCAACTGATGAAAAAAGGCACCGATCAGGAGTGCTTTGCGGTCGTGGGCCCAGATTGCTTCGTATCCCGAATGGGATGACGCGGCGCCCAGCATCAGCCAATATCCCAGAAAGATCATGTGAACCGGATGACTTGGCAATACCAGAACGATCAGGATCGCGCTGAGATAGCCGAACGCCTCGACCGGGTGCATCGACATGCCCGACCAGGGTCCGGTGTTTACGTTGCGGTGATGAACGGCGTGAACCTGTCTGTAAATGAACGGTTGATGCAGAAAAAGATGCACCATGTAGAAATGAAAACTCTGCCATATGGCGAGTATCGGGAACAGTAGAATAAACCAGACCGGATGAGCGCCAAAGCTAAGCGTCGCGACGTAACCATTGGCATACATCCAGCGCAAAAAGCACTCGAGCGCCGACAGGATCGTGGCACCGTAGACCAGCGAATAGTACATATTGTCCCAGGTCTGATAGCCGAACTTATAAAGCGCATTCTTGCGCTTCACGTAGGGTCTTGGGTCGTATTTCAGCAGCTTGCCCTGCCCGTCAATTCCGTAGAACCAGAAATGCAGCCCACCTGCGACAATGATCAGCAGAGCCCAGTTTCGGATGAAAACCCATGACATCCACCCGAACGCGAATTGCGTTTGTTCGGGGCCAACGGGTTGCATCCAGAACGCCACGACAAACGACAGTGCCAAATAGATCGAACGATCGGAAACCTGCAGGTAATTCTGCCAAAGCCACTTAGCCAGAACACCAGGTTTCGGTGGCCAATGCCAATATGGCGCGTGGTTCACTGGCAATTCAGGGTGCCAGTGCCACTCACGGCTCATCGGACCAGGCTCGGGGCGATGGGCGGCATTTTCCGTTGGGTTGGTGTCCGCTGTCGTCATGTCCAATCCCCTACTCGCGATTTAGCAGCACCAGCTTGCCGGATAGAATGGCCCTGGCGGCCACAGCTATAATATGCCTGAGCCGGTTCAACGCCCGACGTGATCAGGTCATTCAGCGGCTTTCAGCGCCTTGCCTTGCGGGATCACCTCATAGCCGGGCTCTTCGGGTTCATCGTCTTCCATCTCGGTCGGGAAGCCGGGTGCAAGGATCTCCAGGCCTGTGACCTCTTCCAGGCGCCTGATAATGTTGGGCGACAACTCACGTTCGCCAAAACGTTCGATCCCGTCCTCGAAAATCTGAACCAGCATGGGCGAGATTTCCAACGGGACGTTGTGGCGGTCGGCAACCTGCTGAAACAGGCTCACGTCCTTTTTGACCAGATCCATGGTGAACGAGATATCGCGTGATCCGTTCAGGATGACCTGACTCTCGGTCTCATGAACAAACGATGTGCCGGAACTGATCTTGATCGCTTCATAGGTGGTATTCAGGTCCATACCTGCGGCTTTGGCCGTGACCAGAGCCTCGCAGCAGGTCACCAGATTGGCTGTGGCCAGATAGTTCGTCAAAACTTTCAGGACCGAAGCCGACCCCAACTCACCGGTATGCAAAATACGGCGGCCCATGGTCTTGAGGAACGGCGCGATACGCTCGAACGTTGCGCGATCACATCCCGCAAAGATCGAGATATTTCCTGTCGCCGCGCGGTGGCATCCGCCTGAGACCGGGCAATCCACTGCCGCCCCGCCCCGCTCCATCACCATGGCACCCAGGCGTTTGACTTCAGCCTCATCCGTGGTGGACATCTCCATCCAGATTTTGCCGTCGGTTACTTCCGGCAACATCTGCTGCATGACGGCGTCCGACGCAGCAGGCGTCGGCAGGCAGGTAATGACCGCATCACAATCCCGCATCAGTTGCGACGGTCCTTCCGCCTTTTTCGCACCACGGGCCACGAATGCATCAACCAGTTCTTCGTTCAGATCATGGACTGTCAAGTCCATACCATTGCGCAGCAGCGAACCCGAAAGCTTGCCGCCGACATTACCCAGACCAATAAATCCAACTTTCATAAGCGCGTTCCCCAGGGTGTCCGGTCTGATCAGGCCGGTGAAATTTCCGTTTGCGCACCGATTTAGCGACGTTGAAGCGAAAAAGTAAAACGAATAAAAAGAGCAATAATCACAAATTCTCTTTGGTGCTGAACGTGTCCAATTCCCCAAATCTTGTCTGGCTCAGATCGTTTGAATGCGCAGCGCGGCATATGAGCTTTACGGCCGCGGCGAAGGAACTGGGTATAACGCAAACGGCACTCAGTCTGCATGTCCGCTCGCTAGAGGCGCAGTTGGGGTGCAAGCTTTTCTTTCGCGCGGCCAGAAACCTGAGCCTGACAGAGGTCGGACAGGCCTACGCCTATTCCGTGCGGCGCGCGCTAAGCGATATTACGGTATCGACCGCCAGCCTTTTCGGGTCCGGAAGCGCGCAGGTTCTAACCGTGCGGGCTCCGATCTCGACAGCGACGCTCTGGCTGGCACATAGGCTGCCGGAATTCACCCGCAGCCAGCCCGATGTATCCATTCGGCTGGTCTCAAACATTTGGGCGGATTCGGCTGGTCGCGAAAACGTGGATGTCGAGTTGCGCGTGGGGGTTGGTGACTGGCCTGATGCGCGAACCCGAAAAATCTCGACCGAGCGTATCGTACCTGTCGCGGCGGGTTCGGCATCGGGGCAAAACATGCCGGTTGCCGAACTCCGCAAGCAGCCGCTTGTGCAGATTCTGGGATTTCAGGACATGGGGCAGAAGTATTTCGAAGCATTGGGCATAGCGTATTCTGAACCCTTGTCCCCCTACTCCGTCGATACAACCGTCGCCGCGATGGGCGTCGTTGCCGCGGGCGGAGGGTACGCAATGGTGCTGGAAAGGTTCGCGCAAACCGCAATCGAGGCCGGACAGGGCATCGCGATTGTCGGCGATGCGGTCCCAATCAATCAATCCCACTTTCTTGTTGAGACAAGCGGAACAGGCGCAAACGAGCCTGTTAAGCAACTGTTCGAAACCTGGCTTGAACAGGAGTTTTCAGAACATCAATAGGCATGACCCGAACCAGATCAGATGTGAAAAAACTGGCTTTCAATCGCTACGGCAAGATCCGTTTTCAAGTGGGAGGTCGGATCTGAGTTGCCACGAGGGGGAAAAGCAACTGCATGCCGCAGCGATTGAGTGTGAGCGGCGTCAATGCCAGTGGCTATGTGAAGTGACGTTTGATTGAGGCCAAAATATGGCCCATTCTACTAATTCTTTAATTTGTCAAAAATTATAACAATGACAGTGCTTTAAGCTATTTCGCCATTTACTGTCAGAACGATATTTCGGGACCAGATCTTGCCCCGCGCATGATCAAACGATCTGGGTGCTGTGAGAGATATTCTTGACAATCATATAGTTTTCCAAACCCTCCGTCCCGCCTTCCCGGCCGTATCCACTGGATTTGACCCCGCCAAAAGGTGTTTCCGGCAATGATGCTTCCAGCGTATTGAAGGAAAGGTTTCCGGCTTCGACTTCATCGGTCATCCGGTCAATATAGTCGGCCCTGTTTGAAAACCCGTAAGCGGCAAGACCAAAAGGTGTCGCATTCGCCTTGGCTATGGCTTCGTCCAGTGAAGCGACCGGATTGATCACAGCCAGCGGGCCAAATGGCTCTTCCTGCATCACGCGGGCGTCGTCAGGCACATTCGTCAAAACGGTCGGCGCAAAGAAATAGCCTTTGGCTCCGATCCGACCGCCCCCGGTGCAGATCGTTGCACCGGCATCACGGGCATCTTCCACAAGTTCGCTCAGCGCGGGAACGCGGCGGTCGTTTGCCAGCGGCCCCATTTCGATACCCTCTTCCACTCCGTTCCCTACGACAGTGGCAGCGGCCCGTTCATTGAACGTATCCAGGAATGGCTTGTAGATGCTTTCGTGCACAAAAAACCGGGTTGGCGAGGTGCAGACCTGCCCTGCATTCCTGTATTTGCGGACCGCTCCGCTAAGTGCGGCTTTTTCAACGTCTGTATCTTCACAGACGATGACTGGCGCATGCCCGCCCAACTCCATCAAGACGCGCGTCATGTTCTCCGAGGCGAGCGTCGTCAGGTGGCGCCCGACCGCTGTTGACCCGGTAAAGGCGACAAGCCGTACAGGATTCTGCCGGATAAGATGGTTTGAGATCTCCGCAGGTTCGCCAAAGACAAGGTTCAGGACACCCGGTGGCAAGCCGGCGTCGTGGAAGGCGCGCGCAATATGCATGGCACCTGCCGGAGTTTCCTCAGCCGCTTTCAGGATGATCGAACACCCCGATGCCAGCGCGCCTGCAATCTTGCGTGCCGGCTGGCTCATCGGGAAATTCCAGGGCGACAGGCCAAGAACCACCCCGATGGGTTGGTGATGCACAACATATCGAACACCGGGCGCCGAGGGGATGACGCGGCCATAGGTACGCATGGCCTCGCCCGCGTCCCATTCGAAAAACTCGCAGCCGCGGATCACCTCAAGCCGGGCCTGTGCCAGCGGCTTTCCATGCTCGGCAGTGATTGAGCGGGCAATCTCCTCCTGGCGGTCGCGCATCAGCGCCGCAGCCTTGATCATGATGTCCGCACGGTCGCGTGGGGCCGTGCGACGCCAAACGCGAAACCCCGCTTCGGCCGCAACCAGCGCGTCATCCAGATCGGACCTGCCCGCTTTGGGAAGCCTGCCGATCTCCTCTTCCGTCGCAGGGTTCAACACGGGAATGTCGTCTGCTGCCTTGCGCCACTCACCGCCGATATAGAGTTTCAGGTCCGGATAAGTGCTCATGGCGCCCTCGCAGGTTGCAATTCAGCTTCAGGGTCTCATTTCCGCTGGCATCACCTCAACTGAATTGAAGAAATACTGATATCCGATTGCGTGATATCTGCAGGGATGGTTCAGATGTCACCTGCTGCCGCGCGCAGGGCATCCAGAAATGTGCTGCTTGCCGGGGACAGGCTGCTTTCCCCTCTGTGAGACACGCCAACAGGGCCCGCACCAAATGGGACAGCCCAATCCAGGCAGGCCAGCAGACCACGGTCGATATCCAACGAAGCGACATGGGCCGGCATCAGCCCGACGAAATCGTGAGATCGCAACAGGGACCTGTTGGCAAGATAGGAAACTGATTCAATTGAAACACCCGGCTGGTACTGATCCTGTCGCACGAAGTACTGGTCGGTCTGGCGGCGCAGAGTGGTTTCGACCGGCGGAAGTATCCAGCCAAAGCGTCTGAGTTCTTCGAAAGTGATATTCGGCCTGCCGACCAAAGGATGCTGCGTTCCCGTCACGGCCAATACTCGTTCATCAAAGAACTTTTCCTGCGTGATCCGTGCCCGGTGGCGATGACTTGGCAGACGACCGACAACCATGTCGATCTCGCCCGACAAAAGCGCAGGCATCAGCACTTCGTTTGTCCCCTCGACAATTTTGACCGCGACTTTCGGGCGGTCTTTCAGCAGCCGTTCGACAGCGCGTGGCAGCAAGGTTGGTGACGCCGCCAGCAGGGTTCCCACCACAACCCGGCCGCTGTTGCCTTCGTTCAGATCATCCAATTCCTGAGCAGCATTTGAGACCTGCGCGAAGATCAGCTTGCCATGGCGGATCAGTGCTTCACCAAACACCGTGGGCACAACGCCGCGATTGGTCCGCTCGAAAAGCTTGACCTCGAAATCCAGCTCCAGGTCCTGAATCATCTTGGTGGCGGCAGGCTGCGAAATGCCCAGATCGCGCGCGGCATTCTGGATGCTGCCGTGCTGGCCGACCGCAACCAGCAGACGCAACTGGCGCAGCTTCAACCGCGTCAGCGCGCGCTCAACGATACGGGTATGATGTGCGACCATGAAGGCCCCTCAGATACTGATCGCTGCGGGCTGTCTTTCGATGGCGGCAATCGCGCTCATGGCAGCCAGAGCCGAACTGCGCGGGTTGTCCGGCAGCGCCTTTCCTTCGATCCTGAATGTGAAGGTGCCAAAACTGCCGCGCGCCTCGATTTCGTGGATATTGGCATTAACAGCCGGATCGGCGATCAGTTCAACCCTTGTCTCGTCAAATCCTAGTCCCGCCAACGCTATGGCCGCTGCCACGTTGGCGTTCTTTGGATAGGCCACGGCTGCTTGCCGGGCAGTTCCGGAAAAATGTATCGCCGCTGAATTCAGCTGATCCAGCTTCAATTGTTCTTCTGCAGCTGAACCACGCCATCCTGCCGGGGGCTTGCTGCCGCGATAGATGACCTCGGTCAGCCCCCCTACCCTTGCGGCGGATAGGCAATCCAGTGCGCCGATTGCCCCGCTGGCAAGGCGCAAATGCGAATGACCGTTACGCGCCGCCAATGCCAGCGCCTGTTCAAGATCAGGGTCAGCCAATGCGCCGACTGACAGTGTTACCAGGTCGATGCCCCGTTCCAGAATGGCGGCTCCGTGTGCTTTCAGGCCCGCATGGCCCGCGCAATCGACCATCAGATCGATCCCGCCGGGCAGGTCTGAGACGCAGGAAACACGGGATGGCCCGGCCGCTTCTTCGTCAAGCAGCCGACCGGGTGAAACCAGTATGGCATCAGGCCCTTCGCCTTTTTCAAGCAAGTGTTGTGCCACGTAACGCCCGATAGCGCCTTCGCCGATAATGCCGATTTTCATAGAGCCTCCAGATGCAGCCTTAACCTATCCGAAACTGCAGGCTCTCTGTTATCGAAATATTTAATATCCAGATCCGCCCTATGCGCTTGGCTTTGTGCGTTTGACGGAACCAGAGTGTTTGCACGCTAGCGATCTAACATCTGACCTTCGGACTTCCTGCCCATGAAATATGCCAAACACGACGCCAAAGCCTATTCGCGCGAAACCATGCGGGGGATTTGGGCAGCCGCGTTGAACCCGTTCAACGAAGACCTCAGCCTGAACGAGGCCGGATTGCGCCGGAACATTCGGCACTGGATCGACGATCTGCAAATTCAGGGCCTGTTCATCGCAGGCAAACAGGGTGAGTTCTGGTCGATGTCGCTGGACGAACGCAAACGCAACATGACCATCGCCGCCGAGGAATGCGGGGACAAGGCCGGGACGATCATGTCGATCTCGGATCAGAACGTGGACACCGTGCTGGAGCTTGGACGGCATGCTCAGGACTGCGGTGCGGATTATGTGGTGGTCCACGCCCCGATGCTCAGCTTTTGTCACGACCGCGACGAGGTTTTGTACAATTACTACAAGTATATCTGCGACCGCCTGGATATCGGCATCGCCATGTGGAGCCATCCCGACAGCGGGTATCTGATGCAGCCCGAAACTTGTGCGCGTATTGCGGAGCTGCCCAACATCATGGCCATCAAATACTCGGTCCCCCGGGACATGTATGCAAAACTGACGCGGATGGTGGGTGACAAGATCCTGGTGTCCACGTCTCTGGAAGACGACTGGCTGGACAATATCGAGGAGCTGGGCTGGCAGCTTTACCTGTGTTCCTCGCCGCCCTACCAAATCCAGACGGCGAACGACTTGCGTATGCACGAATACACCGAACTGGCTTTTGCCGGAAAGCTCGACCAGGCCCGGCGCGTGCGCGACAGTCTCGATCCGGTCCGTGCTGCGATCAAACGCACCAAGCCCGGTGGCAAGCCGACAGCCCACGGAAAATACTGGCAGGAACTGCTTGGACAGGTCGGAGGGCGCGTACGCCATCCCATGCTGGAACTGACCGAGGCCGAAAAAGCCGCCGCAAGCGCCGCGTTCGAGGATTGCGGCCTTCAGCTTTGATCAATCTGATATCAGGTTAATGGATACCGACATTCCCAGAAACAAATATTTCTTTCATACGGCTTGTCCTAGGCTTTTTGACGGCACGATATAGTGTTGCTGTGCCCCAAGCACCGGTCAGGCAGGAGAAAGCACATGGGACAACACCCGACGCTGAAACCCTTCAATTTCCAGAAATGGGTGGAAGACAACGCTGACAAACTGCGCCCTCCGGTTGGCAATCAGTTGCTGCACAAGGAAGGCGACATGATTGTCATGGTTGTTGGCGGCCCCAATACACGTGTCGATTTTCACGATGATCCGGTCGAAGAATGGTTCTTTCAGCAAAAGGGCGACATGATGCTGAAGATCGCCGACGGCGGCAAAATCTACGATGTGCCGGTGCGTGAAGGCGAGGTTTTCCTGTTGCCGCCTCATGTGCGTCACGCGCCGCAGCGCCCACAGGAAGGATCGATCGGCATCGTGGTCGAAGCCCCACGTCAGCCGGGGATGAAAGAAGGGTTCGAATGGTTTTGCTTTAACTGCGAAGGCCTTGTGCACCGCGAAGAAGTTGCGCTTGATGGCCCCGAAGGGATCGTCACCGCACTGCCAAAGATTTACGATGCTTTCCATAACAGTACCGAAGCTCGAACTTGTCCGAACTGCGGAACGCTGCATCCCGGAAAGGGTAAGCCGCCTGCGGACTGGGTCCAGCTCTGAGCTGAACCGGAACAAAACAGGGAGAATACAATGAACTACCTTCACAAAGCCCTTTGCGGCGCGACTGCTGCGGTTGTGACTTCTTTTTCCGCAACGATTGCGCTGGCAGATGAGTTCCGCCTGGGTCTGATCACGCCACCGCCGCATATCTGGACCAAGGCGGCCGAGGCATTTGGCGCAGACTTGTCGGAAGCCAGCGGTGGCGCGCATAGCGTGACAGTTTTCCCGGCGCGTCAGTTGGGCAACGAAGCCGAGATGCTGCAACAGCTGCAAACAGGTGCTTTGGACATGGCGTTCATGACAGTGGCCGAAGTGTCCAACCGCGCCAAGGATTTCGGCGCGTTCTACGCCCCGTATCTGGCCAGCGATATCGGCCACGCGGGCCGCATCCTGCGCAGCGATGGCGCACGCAGCATGCTGGATCAACTTCCTGCCGAGGTCGGTGTCGTCGGCACCGGGTACGGCATGGCCGGCCTGCGCCAGATCGTTGCCCGGGGCGACGTGAACTCGGCAGAGGACCTGGCCGGTCTCAAACTGCGGATCACTCCGTTCGAGCCTATTCTCGACTTCTACAACGCCGTTGGTGCGGCCCCGACCCCGATGCCCCTGCCCGCCGTTTACGATGCGCTGGCCAACGGTCAGGTCGATGCCATCGACATGGACGCAGAACTGATCTGGGTTCTGAAATATTACGAACATGCCGACACCGTCGTGCAGTCGGACCACATGATGTTCCCGATGGTTGGTCTTGTGTCGGCCAAGGTCTGGGCCGGTCTGTCCGAAGAAGACCGCACCATGATCGGTGAACTGATGGCCCGTCACGTGGACAGTACCATCGACACCTATGTTGCCAAGGAACAGGAATGGCTGGATCAGGTGAAAGGCACCGGCAAAACCTATGTTCAGGTAGACAGCTCATTCTTTGGTGATGCCATTGATCAATGGAACCAGACCTGGGCCGGGAAATCAGGTGCGCTGGATCAATTGCGACAGGTTGCTGCGGAAACCGCCAACTAATACGGTACTCATGCAATTGGGGCGCAGGTGATTTGCGCCCCTTGTTTTGAGGAGTGAGCGCAATGATCCGGCGGATTTCTGCAGCATGGGCGCGTGCTGAACTGTGGCTCGCGTCTTTTCTGGCCGCCGCCATATCGGTTCTTATCCTGCTGAACGTCGTGACACGGAGCCTGGGGTCCGCTCTGTTCTGGGTGGATGAACTGGCGATCTATGCCATGGCCTGGATGACCTTTCTCGGCGCATCCGCGGCGCTGCACTATGGTCACGCGGTGGCCGTCACGATCCTGACAGACTCCCTGCCCCCTTTGCTTCGTGATCTGACGGCACGGCTTGTTGACCTGATCGTTCTGATCTTTGCCCTGTTCATGATCTGGTTCTGTTGGCGCTGGTATTCACCTCTGGAACTGGCGCGGCATGGGTTCGACACCAAGCAGTTTCAGGGTGCGACCTTCAACTTCATCTACGCGGAACCGACAACAACGCTGGGCGTTCCGAAATACCTGGTCTGGATGGTCATGTGGCTGTTTGCGCTGGGGGCAACGCTGCACTGCGTCGCAAATCTGACCGCCCCCCGTGCCCCTCTACCCGAGGCCAATGCATGACGCCTCTGATTTTTGCCTTCAAGCTGCTGATCGCGGTTCCCGTTGCGCTGGTCCTGTCGCTGACCGCAATCTGGTACATTTGGGAAAGCGGCAACACCGTTTTGTATGACAGCTTTGCCCAGAAGATGTTCTCGGGCCTCGAGAACTATGGGCTTCTGGCCATTCCTCTTTTCATGCTGACCGGCGAGATGATGAACGAAGGTGGCATGACCCGACGGCTTATCGATGCCGCCCGGGTCTTTGTCGGCGGCTTTCGCGGCGGGCTGGCCTATATCAACCTGCTGGCCAACATGTTCATGGCCGCCATCATCGGATCGGCCACGGCGCAGATTGCCGTCATGGCGCGGGCCATGACGCCTGAGATGGAGCGGGAAGGCTATGACAAGGGCTTTGCCGCTGCCACCACAGCCGCTGGGGGATTGCTGGCACCGGTCATTCCACCATCCATGATGTTCGTGATCTTTGGCGTTCTGGCGCAGATCCCCATCGGTGACATGTTTCTTGCCGGCATCCTGCCCGGACTGTTGCTGTCGATCTCGTTTGCCGTGGTGATCGCCCTGATCGGTTTCGCGCAGGGATTTCCCAAAGGCGCCTGGTTTACGCGGCAGGAATCGATTTCGGCCCTGCTTGCCTGTTTACCGGCGGTATTGATCCCCATGGCCATTATTGGGGGGGTTCTGTTCGGTATTGCCACGCCCACGGAATCCGCCGCTATCGCGTCCCTGATCGCGTTCCTGATTGGCTGGCTGATCTACGGAGAGCTTAAGCCCAAGGCGCTGCCCCAGATGTTCCGGCGCACGGCAATCAACGCGTCTATGATCATCTTCATGATTTCGGCCGCAAGTGTTTTCGGCTGGGTGATCATCTATGAGGCACTGCCGCAGAAGCTGGCGGTCCTGATCACCTCCATTACAGATGATCCATTCCTGTTCCTGCTGATCGTCAACCTGATCCTGCTGGGGGTCGGAATGTTGATCGATGGCATCGCCGCCGTCATTCTGATCACCCCTATCCTGCTGCCCATCGCAATGAACGACTACGACATCAGCCCCTATCAGTTCGGCGTTGTCATGTGCCTGAACCTAGTTCTGGGCCTGCTGACGCCACCGGTGGGTGTAGGGCTTTACATCGCATCTTCCATGAGCGGGGCCTCACCGGGTCGCATTTTGCGATCGCTCTGGCCCTTCTTGCTGGCTGTTGCAGCGATCCTGGTTCTGCTCAGCCGTTTCCCATGGTTTTCAACCGCTCTAGTCTAACGCAGGACTACTCCAGCGACACCCACAGAACCTGCGCGTCTTCCTCGCTGGTGGATACGCATCCATGGCCCATGCTGCTGTCATAATATAGTGAATCCCCCGCCTTCATCGGCAGCGGGCGATAATGCTCCGAAACAAAGATCAACTCACCCTTCAGGACATACATGAACTCTTCCCCGGAATGCCGGATCCAGTTGTCGAATTCGGATATTTCACGCGCCTTGATTGTCGCTACATAGGGTAGCATGCGCTTGCTGGTCAGTTCCGGGCACAGCAACTCGTGCATGTAGGTGGCGGTATGCCTGATCTCGCCCGTCCCTTTAGGGGTGAAGTCCCGCCGCCCGGCGACCCCCGTCTGACCGGATTGTAGGAACAGCTGCGGAGGGTTCATATCCAACGCCTGAGTCAACCGGCGGACAATATCGAAACTGGGGCGGGTCTGATTGTTTTCTATCTTCGAAAGCGTCGAGCGACCAATGCCGGCGGCTCTGCCGGCCTCTTCCAGCGTCCAGCCCTTTTCACGGCGTGCATCCCGGATCGAGCGACCCAGAGCAGCTCCATCGTCCTGGTCCTGAAGTCCCGCGCCATCAGGCTGTAAATCGTCTGACATATTGAATCCCCCCACTTTCAGCAAGGATACATAGTTCCCGATTAGCCCTCAACATAACAAAACGGAAAAAAATGTTGCCTCAAGCATCCTTTCTCCACTATAGGAAACAAAATCCCCTGTTAAGGATTCGGATTTCGGAGGAGGAAATCATGTTCAGAACGTCTCTTGCAGCATCCGACCCGGTTATTGCGGCGTCGATTTCGCGTGAAGCTTCCCGTCAGGCTGAACAAATTGAGCTTATCGCGTCCGAGAACATTGTCTCGCAGGCCGTAATCGAAGCGCAGGGTTCAGTACTGACCAACAAATATGCCGAAGGCTATCCCGGTCGTCGCTACTATGGCGGATGCGAATATGTGGATGAGGTCGAGATTGAAGCCATCGAACGGCTGAAGTCGATTTTCGGCTGCGGATTTGCCAATGTGCAGCCGCATTCCGGCGCGCAGGCCAATGGTGCCGTCAAGCTGGCGTTGCTGAGCCCGGGCGACACGATCCTGGGCATGTCGCTGGATGCTGGTGGCCACCTGACTCATGGCGCGAAACCAGCGCAGTCGGGC
Organism: Ruegeria sp. K7; assembly: GCF_056531785.1. Lineage (NCBI taxonomy): Bacteria > Pseudomonadati > Pseudomonadota > Alphaproteobacteria > Rhodobacterales > Roseobacteraceae > Ruegeria > Ruegeria sp. K7. The sequence continues at coordinate 6,283 of NZ_JBQFMJ010000018.1, read as the reverse complement.
AAATGGTTTCGCCCGGTTCAGTACGGCCTGACCGACGCGGGTCTGATCGACTACGATCAGGTCGCCGAATTGGCGCGCGCAGAGAAACCCAAACTGATCATCGCGGGCGCGTCGGCCTATTCGCGCAAGATCGACTTTGCCCGGTTCCGCGAAATCGCCGACGAAGTCGGGGCGTGGCTGCTGGCCGACATGGCCCATATCGCGGGTCTGGTCGCGACAGGTCTGCACCCTTCGCCTGTCGGACACGCGCATGTCGTGACGTCGACAACCCATAAAACGCTGCGCGGTCCGCGCGGCGGCATCATCCTGACCAATGATGAAGCGCTGGCGAAGAAGATCAATTCCGCTGTGTTCCCAGGCCTTCAGGGTGGCCCGCTGATGCACGTCATCGCAGGCAAAGCAGTCGCGTTTGGCGAAGCTCAGAAGCCGGAATTCAAGGAATACATGCAACGCGTCGTCGACAGCGCCGAGGCATTGTCCAATGTGATGATGTCGCGCGGCTGTGACATCGTTTCGGGTGGCACGGACAACCACCTGATGCTGGTCGATCTTCGACCCATCGGGGTGAAGGGTAACGCGGCCGAGGCGGCGCTGGAGCGCGCCGGGTTCACCTGCAACAAGAACAGCGTGCCCGGAGACCCGGAAAAGCCGACGGTCACAAGCGGAGTCCGCCTGGGCACCGCCGCCGGATGCAGCCGTGGCTTCGGTCCCGAAGAGTTCAAGAAGATCGGCCACCTGATCGGCGACGTTCTGGATGCGCTTGCACAGTCGCCGGATGGGGATGAAACCGTCGAGAAGGCAACCCGCGAACAAGTCCGCGCCGTGTGCGCGAGCTACCCGATCTACTGAGAGCAAGCCCATGAATACCTACGATCTTATCGTTATCGGTGGCGGACCCGGCGGCTATGTCGCCGCGATCCGCGCAGGTCAGCTGGGGCTGAAAGTGGCCTGCGTGGAAGGACGCGGGGCACTGGGCGGAACCTGTCTGAATGTGGGGTGCATTCCCTCCAAAGCCTTGCTGACCTCCTCGGCCAAATATGCCGAACTCTCCCATCTCTCCTCCCACGGCATTGCAGTCGAGGGGGCCAGCATCGACGTTGGCGCGATGATGGAGCGCAAGGACAAGATCGTAGGTGATCTGACCAAGGGCATCGCGTTTCTGTTCAAGAAGAATGGTGTCGATCTGATCGAAGGCTGGGCCAGCATCCCTGCCGCAGGTCAGGTCAAGGTCGGCGACGCGGTTCATAAAGCCAAAAACATCCTGATCGCCACCGGGTCCGAGCCGACCTCGCTGCCGGGTATCGAAATTGATGAGCAGGATATCCTGAGTTCGACCGGCGCGATCGCGCTGGAGAGCGTACCCGAGCATCTGGCCGTAATCGGTGCGGGTGTAATCGGTCTGGAACTGGGGCAGGTCTGGGCGCGCCTGGGCGCCAAGGTCACTGTTGTCGAATATCTGGACCGCGTGCTGCCGGGCATTGACGGCGAGATCGCCAAGCTGGCGCAGCGGGCCTTGTCCAAGCGCGGGCTGAAGTTCCAACTGGGCCGCGCCCTGAAGTCGGTTGAAAAAACCGGTTCAGGCCTGACCCTAACCATGGACCGCGTCGGCAAGGACAAGGAAGAGGTGATGGAAGCCGACAAGGTTCTGATCGCAGTCGGTCGCCGTCCCGTTACCCGGGGTCTCGGGCTGGAAGAACTGGGTGTTGCCGTGAATCAGCGCGGCTTTGTCGAAGTCGACAGCACATTCCAGACATCGGTGCCCGGCATCTACGCCATAGGTGACTGCGTGCCCGGTCCGATGCTGGCGCACAAGGCAGAGGAAGACGGTGTTGCCTGCGTCGAGATGCTGGCCGGGTTGGCCGGGCATGTGGATTACAACACGGTACCCGGCGTGGTTTACACCGACCCCGAGGTTGCGTCCGTTGGTCTGACCGAAGAAGCGCTGAAAGAGACCGGATCGGAATATACGGTCGGAAAATTTGCCTTCATGGCCAATTCCCGTGCCCGATCGACCGGAGAAACAGACGGCGCGGTCAAGGTTCTGGCCGACGCGGATGGCAAGATACTGGGGGGCCATATCTGCGGGGCGCATGGCGGTGACCTGATCGCCGAACTGGTGCTGGCCATGACCAAAGGCGCAACCGTCGCCGAGGTCGCCGCAACCTGCCACGCGCACCCGGCGATGGGCGAGGCTGTCAAGGAAGCCTGCCTTGACGCCATGGGCCGCGTAATCCACGCCTGAACCGGAGCAGCCAGATGACCATCCAGCTTCGCCCACGCCACCCGGAAAAGGCCAAAAAGGCCGACAGTGTCATACCGCGCAAACCGAAGTGGATACGTAAGAAAAAGATCGAAGGATCCGAGTATTACGAAACCCGCCGCCTGATGCGCGAGCACGATCTGGCGACCGTTTGCGAAGAAGCCGCCTGCCCCAACATCGGAGAGTGCTGGTCCAAACGCCACGCAACCATGATGATCATGGGCGAGGTCTGCACCCGCGGCTGTTCCTTCTGTAACGTGGCGACGGGCCGACCTGACGCTCTGGATGCGTTCGAACCGGGCCGGGTCGCGGCGGCGGTCAAAAAGCTGGGTTTGCGCCATGTGGTGATCACTTCCGTGGATCGCGACGATCTGGAAGACGGTGGGGCCGAGCATATCGCGCAAACGATCCGCGCCGTGCGTCATCAGAACCCCGGGACGACAATCGAGGTTCTGACGCCTGATTTTCTGGGCAAGGGCAAAGCCCCGGATGTCGTCTTCGAAGCGGCGCCGGATGTGTTTAACCATAATCTGGAAACCGTGCCGCATTTGTACCCGACGGTGCGGCCGGGTGCCCGTTATTATGCCTCTTTGCGGCTTCTGGACGATGCCAAACGGGCCGAACCGGAAATCTTCACAAAATCGGGACTTATGGTAGGGTTGGGCGAAACAATTAATGATGTGCGCCAGGTGATGGACGATCTGCGCGCTGCCAATGTCGATTTCCTAACCGTCGGACAATATCTGCAACCGACCCCGAAACACCATCCGATTGACCGGTTTTGGTCACCGGAAGAGTTTGAAAAGCTAGAACAAATTGCCCGTTCCAAGGGCTTTCTGCACGTGTCGGCAACACCGCTGACCCGGTCGTCGTTCCACGCGGACGAAGATTTCGCTGCTCTTAAGCAGGCCCGCCAGCGGGCCGTCGCCAACGGGGCATAAACCTGACGCAAATGGGAGGGAAACCATGGAAGCGTTATCTAACTTTGTAGGGGAAATAAATAGCATCGTGTGGGGGGTACCAATGCTGGTCCTCATCCTCGGCGCTGGTTTCTTCCTACAGGTCGGCCTGAAGTTCATGCCGATCCTGCGAATTGGCACAGGCTTCAGCCTGCTGTTCAAAGGCCGTGAGGGTCAGGGCGAAGGGCAGATCAGCCCGTTCAACGCGCTGATGACCTCGCTGTCGGCAACAATCGGCACGGGTAACATCGCCGGTGTGGCCACTGCTGTCTTCCTGGGCGGTCCGGGCGCCTTGTTCTGGATGTGGATGACCGCCCTGGTGGGCATGGCCACCAAATACGCCGAAGCTGTCTGCGCCGTGAAATACCGCGAGCAGGACGAGCTGGGTAACTTTGTCGGCGGTCCGATGTACTACATCAAGAACGGTTTGGGCGCGAAATGGGCCTGGCTGGGTGTTGCTTTCGCCCTGTTCGGCGCGGTGGCCGCTTTCGGAATCGGCAACGGTGTGCAGGCCAACGGTGTGGCGCAGGTTCTGGAATCAAATTTCGGCATGAACACTTCGGTCACTGGCGTCGTCCTGATGGTTCTGACAGCAGCCGTGATCCTGGGTGGTATTACCCGCATTGGTGCGGTTGCCGGCAAACTGGTTCCGTTCATGGCAATTGCCTACATCATCGCGGGACTGCTGGTTCTGCTGATTAACATCGGCAGCATCGGTCACGCCCTGTCGCTGGTCTTCACCCACGCGTTTACTCCGTCGGCCGCCGAAGGTGGTTTCGCCGGTGCAGCAGTCTGGGCCGCAATCCGGTTTGGCGTGGCGCGCGGTGTCTTCTCGAACGAAGCCGGTTTGGGTTCAGCTCCGATCGCACACGCAGCGGCCGAGACCAAAGGTCCGGTCAACCAGGGCCTGATCGCGATGTTGGGTACGTTCATCGACACCATCATCGTCTGCTCGATCACCGGTCTGGCGATCATCTCGTCGGGTGCATGGACATCGGGTGAATCCGGCGCGGCACTGACCTCGGCGGCGTTCGAACTGTCCCTGCCTGGTATCGGTGGGTATCTGATCGCCATCGCTCTGTCGATCTTTGCCTTCACCACCATCCTCGGCTGGTCCTTCTACGGCGAGAAATGCGTCGAGTTCCTGCTGGGCGTCAAATCCCTGCTGCCCTACCGCATCCTTTGGATTGTCATGATCTACTTCGGTGCAACCGCGGATCTGGGCTTCATCTGGCTGCTGGCGGATACGCTGAACGCGATGATGGCGCTTCCGAACCTGATAGCCCTGGTCCTGCTGAGCCCGATCGTCTTCAAACTGACGAAAGAGTTCTTCGCCTCGGGCGGCCAATCGGAAGAACCCGGCAACACTCCTGCCGAGTAATTCGAACAGAAAAAACGGGGGGCCGTCCCGGCCCTCCACCTTCGAAACAGATTTCCATATCTCGAGGAGAGACGTGATGGCCACGAAAATCCTGCTGCCAATTGATCACACCGACGACCACTCGTGGAAGCTGGCTTTGCCGGTCGCGTTGGAACAGGCGAAATTTTACGGTGCCGAGCTGCACGCGATCGCTGTCATCCCCGAGATCATCCAGCTGCCGAACCTGCCAGCCAACTATGGCGCGGGCGCAAAAGACCACGTGCGGGGCAAGGTTCAGGCCATTCTGGATCACGGCAATGCCTCCGACGTGCCCGTGCATGTCGAGGAAGGCAGCGTCTACCGCGAAATTCTGAAGCTTGCCCACAAGGAAGGCTTCGACCTGATCGTCATGGCGTCGACCAAAGGCGATTTCCCGAATTATGAAATCGGTCCGAACCTGGCTCGTGTCGTGCGCAATGCGCATTGCACCGTTATGGTCGTTCGCGACCAGTCCCGCTGATTGAAAGGTTGAGAAGATGACCGAACCGAAGCGTACGCCGCTATACGACCTGCATGTCGAACTGGGCGGAAAGATGGTGGATTTTGCCGGATGGGAGATGCCCGTTCAGTATCCGCTGGGTATCATGGGTGAACATGTTCAGTGCCGGGAAAAAGCCGCGCTGTTCGACGTCAGCCACATGGGTCAGGTGATCCTGCGTGGCGAGAACGTGGGCGAGAAGCTGGAAGCCATCTGCCCTCAGGCCTATGCCACTCTGAAGCCCGGCAAGGCACGTTACGGGTTTTTCACAAACGCGGAAGGCGGGATCATGGACGACCTGATCGTGTCCAACGCGGGTGACTATTTCTTTGTCGTGGTCAACGCAGCCCTGCGCCATCAGGACATCCCGCACATGAAAGAGCATCTGGAAGGGGTCGAAGTCACCGAGATTTTCGACCGTGCTCTGGTCGCTGTTCAGGGCCCAAAGGCCGAGGATGTGGTGGGCACGCTTTGCCCCGCGGCACGGGATTTGAAGTTCATGGAAACCACAATGGCCCCGATCAACGGCGTCGAATGCCGTATCTCGCGTCTGGGCTATACCGGCGAGGACGGTTACGAAATCTCGATCCCCGAGGACAAGGCCATCGAGATCAGCAAGGCGTTTCTGGCCCACGAAGACTGCGAAGCGGCCGGTCTGGGCGCGCGCGACAGTCTGCGGCTCGAAGCCGGTCTGTGCCTCTATGGGAACGACATCGATCAGACCACCTCGCCGATCGAGGCGTCGCTGGCCTGGGCCATTCAAAAGCGCCGCAAGGAAGAAGGCGGTTTCCCTGGCGCTGAGCGTGTTCAACGGGAACTGGCAGAGGGTGCCGCGCGCAAACTGGTCGGCATTCTGCCCTCCGGTCGTGCCCCCGCGCGTCAGGGCGTCGAGATCCAATGTGCCGAAGGAAATACCATCGGGCAGATCACTTCGGGTGGCTTTGGTCCGACCATCGGCGGCCCGGTTGCGATGGGCTATGTGTCCGCAGGCCACGGCGAGCCGGGCGAGAAGGTGAACCTGATCATTCGGGGCAAGGCGCAACCGGCCGAGATCGTGGCCACGCCTTTCGTCAAACAAAACTACAAGCGTTGAAGTCAGGAGAGAACAGGAATGTCGACGTATTATTCTGAAGAGCACGAGTGGCTGCGAGTTGAAGGAGAAGTTG
>NZ_JBQFMJ010000017.1:0-71420 GCF_056531785.1 Ruegeria sp. K7 | reverse complement strand
TGTAGGTTGGGGGTGTAGGTCTGCTCATGCATCCCAGCTACCACACTGGATTCACAAGATGAATCCCTCACGCGTTTTGTGCAACAGAGCCTCTCGGCGAAAGTAAGTCAGTTCATCTTCATATTGTGGACGTCGGCGTTGGGCTCGGTTCGACTATTCGCTGAGCAAGGTTTGAGAGACTGCAATTCGGACAGTCCGGCCGTACGCAGGGCCCTGCCTAATGCGCGTCTTTCTTTACGCGTCAGTGGACTCTCGTTCCCTGGAAAAGTAAGATGGCGCCATAGTTCTGTGACCTAGGGAAGCAGGTGCTATGACGGATGACCAAGTTCGGCGACGGCTCGCGGCTATCCTTGCAGCAGACGCAGTAGGATACAGCCGGCTGATGGATGCGGACGAAGAAGCTACGCTACGAACGCTCCTGGTCCACCGTGAAACCATTGAAGCATCCATTGCCAATTACAGCGGTCGTGTTTTTGGATCCGCGGGCGACAGTGTAATCGCCGAATTCCCGAGTCCCGTGGAAGCCGTGCGCTGCGCCATAGAAATTCAGCGGAGACTCGAGACTGGAAACGCTCACTTTCCAGTAGACCGCGTTATGCTTTTTCGCATTGGCATCAACCTCGGCGATGTAATGGTCGAGGGAGGCAACCTCTTTGGCGACGCAATTAACGTCGCGGCCCGGCTCGAGAAGCTGGCCGAAGCTGGGGGAATTATGATCAGCGGAACGATTTACGATCAGGTTGTTGGCAAGATCTCTTATCCGTTCGAATTCGTGGGTGAGCAAACTCTCAGGAACATTGAAGGCCAAGTGCGCGCGTACCGTGTTGCCACCAAAGAGATCGAGACGGATGCCGGCGCACGCGACAAAGGCACGCTTGAATTCGACCTTCCGGAAAGACCTTGCATCGCGATTGTACCCTTCAAATGCCTGTGTTCTGATCCCGAAAAGGACTTTCTTGCCGATGGTATCCGGTTCGGTATCTCGGCCACACTAACACAGCTTTCCGGGCTTTTTCTTGTTCATGCACCGGCCCTTAATCCCTATCGCGGGAAAGATGTCTCGGCATCATCGGTGGGCGCCAAATTCGGCGCTCGCTACATTCTCGAAGGCGCTGTCCAACAGGCTAGTGATCGAGTGCGGGTCACCGCGCAACTTACAGACGTAGAAATCGAGCAAATCATCTTTGCTCAAAGCTATGATCGAGTTGTGGATGATATCTTCAAAGTTCAGGATGAAATCACTCGGGAAATCATCGCTGCACTGAACATAAAGTTGGCCACGAATGAACGAAATCGCATTTGGTTCGAAAAACTCAACAGCCCTGAGGCGGTCGAGTGTTACTACCGCGGTGCCAGTCACTTTTACGAGCTAAACCCTGAGGACAATGGAATTGCCCGCGGCTTTTTTGAAGAGCTTCACCGCGTACAACCCGACTCAGTGGTGGGTCCGAGCTACGTTTCCGTAACGCATTGGATGGACGGTTTTTTCAAGTGGACCGAGCCGGCAGCAAGATCCATGGAACTGGCGGCCAATTGGGCGCAAAGTGCAATAAAATACGAAGACAACAACGGCATCGGTCACGCTGTCTTTGGGCATATTCTACTTCTTAACGGGAAATATGAAGAAGCGCTGACGCTATGTAAAACCGGAGCGAAGCTTAGGTCGAGTTGTCCGTTGGCGCATGCTCTCCTGGGGCTCGTGCTGAATTATTGCGGCGACGCACAGTCCGCTGTTCAGAGCGTGAAAGAAGCCCTTCAGCTCGAGAAAGTGTATCCTGCCTGGCTAATCGACGTACTCGCAGCCGCGTACCGAGACAACGGCAACATTGCGCTCTCGATCCGCGCTGCGAAAGAGTCCTTGCGGCTTAATCAAAAGAACAATGACGCTCGCATTATTCTCTGCAGCGACTACGAGCTTACATCCGCTCACGACAAGGCGAAACGCGTCGCCCACGATATCGTGAGGAGTGATCCGGCGTTTTGCCTATCCGACTACGCAAGCAGTCAGCCTTACAAGGATCCGTCAACGCTCGACCACCTTATGCAAACCCTTCGTGTAGCTGGCTTGCCGGACTGAGCACCAGACTTGGATTTCAGGTCCTTGGCAAATTTGAATTAGCCTGCTTACTCAAATCAGCGCATTAGTCTTAAAAAATCATTGCCCGTGTAAAGCGATAAAACGAAAACTCGGCTATCGGGAGTATCGTGGCGAGTGGAGATGTCAGATTTAGGCTCGAGGCGGGTTTCTATCTCGTACTGAAATTGCCCGTCCGGTAAGGTTTCGGATATCACTCTGTCGTGGCATTCGACCTGCTTGAGAATTTATCGACCCTTCCTCAGGTCAGTGCGATCAACCACCCGCCCCAGACAATCAATACCAGGCCAAATCCTCGGCTCAGAAATCGCCCAAATGGCAACGTCTTTTCCGCCAACACCACGATTGTAAGTACGGCAACCCACGGCAGGTTCATGACGCCCAATACAAACAACAGCACCATCAGCAGCCAGCAGCAGCCAAGACAGTAGGCCCCGTGCTGAAGCCCCATCTTCGCGGCACCCAGGTTTCCCTCGTGCCAATGAGCCGTCAGAAAACTCATGGGCGAGCGGCAATGCTCTAGGCAAGCGTTCTTGAGTGGCGTCCATTGGAACAACCCGGCGAATATCAACATCACGCCGCCCACGGTCGGCGCAACCCTCCCCATCATGGAGGAAAGCGCGCCACCCGTGTGCAGCCACCAATTCAATACAGTCGCCGCCAGCGAGAACCCCAGCCAAACCAACAGATACCCTGCAACGAAGCTGCCCGTCGGCACGAAGGGGCGCCCTGCCTCCTCCCGTTTCGCGCGCACTCTTTCGTAGATCATTACGGCGGGTGTAACCGAAGGCAGCATCATCGCGAACATCATCACGGCCCACATGATAAGCATGAAGACAAAATCCGCGACTGACCACTGCATCATCATCGGCATGGTTACGTCGCTGGCCATCGTCATCGGGGACGAACCACGCCCGAGGTAAATTGTATAGGCCCACGCCAGCGCCGTGAGCGCAACTAGCGCAGCCAGAACCAGCGCCCGATCCCGTTGTGCAACTCCTAAAGCATTCATTGTAATAGCCTGACGATCCGGCCCAGCCTCAGCCGGCCCAGGCGACTTGTCCAACCACACCCGACCGGCCTGTCCAGCTCATGGGCATATCTGAGTCGTTCCAGGTGGTGCCGTCACTGGGGGCCAGATCACCTTGATGCCCCTCATGCCCGAAGGCGAGGCTGAACGCGGCGTTCTGCAGTTTCATCTTGTTGCCGAGATCATTGACCAGACGGCGGGATTTCATCTCGCCCACACCAGCCACACTCGCCGTTAGTTCGCCTTCGGCCTCGGTCACGCTGATCCCGGCGCGTTTGGTCGGAAGCCAGGTCGACAACAGGCTTGCTGGTACTTCCATGCCGCCGCCGGACGCACCCTGCAAGATGGTCTCCAATGACGCTACCTGCGCATCGCTGGCGTTTTCATCAATGTACACTCGCCCGGTGCCGTTGGCGTCGAACAGGGTCGGCCCGGGGAAATGAAACGAGACAATCGCGTTCTGACCGGAAAGGTCCACGCCTTCATGAGAGCCCTCGCGAATGCGTACCAACAGTGTTGTTGCGCAATACCCCTGGTCCATGAGCATAAGGTCGGCTTGTCCGAACCAGCATGGGCAAAGCATGTTGCAACTGCAGGTTTCGACGAGCTCGCCCGAAACATTCCAAGCCATGACTTCTCCTCCCGTCTCACGTTTTCCGCAGCCGAATTTTAGCATAAAGGCCGCGTTTCACCAATCAACCACAAGGCTACTCGTGCTTGCTCAGGGCTCAATGCGAACACGCCATCAATTTAGCTGGGCGTCTGCACTCCGACCGGTACCAACTGAACGTCTGCTCTACGCCCAACAGAAGCTCGCAGCCGACGTTTCTGGCATTTTTCAGGGTGAAACCAAGGGGTAGTTGGCGAGCGACGAGCTAATCGTTTTCAACGATTGCCGTTGGAAGGCCTTGCTCGACCCAATCTGGATACCCACCGGCATAGTACCGAGAATCCTCAAAGCCCCAGAGGTGGGCCTTTATTGCGGCATACGCAGAATATGGGCAATGTGGCCCATGGCAGCTGAACACCATAGTGTCATCAAGTTCCGCTATTTCCAAAAGCGCGTCTCGTGACAGACCAACTAACAGCGAGAAGTTGAAGGAATTGGGTATATGCCCGGCATTAAAATCCAACTTCGCGCGCACATCGACGAATTTCGCTGCGCCTTGTTCCCAAAGAGTATGTGCTTCTTCAGTATTAATACGAGAGATTGATTCAGGGTAATATAAACCTTCATCACGTGTCATTTGGTCTGCGACATCATCGTAATCAATGTCATTGCCAGTGCTGGGTGGTACCCCGGCTTTCAAAACGCCCTCATACAAATGTCGGCGATAATCCGGGTCGTAACCGTACATGTCACCGTACCACCAGATAAGGCTTTCTTCAGCCGTGAAGGGATCATAAAACGACGGCAGGGCAAGAGCGTCGTACTGCTTTACCAGATCAGGGACTTCCTCTAGCCGCTCCAAGTGACCAAGCGCGGATACTAACGTTGTAATATCGGCCACTATGTCAGAATTGCGGTTGAGCACGCGTCGCATCGTTGCCACGACATCCTCATATTTTTTTTGGTGAAGCTGGGAAACACCCAGTTCGCGCAAATAGCGGGTTGGTTCAAGCGGGTCAAAACGCAAAGCATACTGAACCGCCGCTTCCGCTTCCGACGCACGCCCTGTCGCGTTAAGGACCTTGGCTTTTACGAGATGTATGTCAGGGTCATTTGGCGCCAGAGCCAACGCTTTATCTAATTCCTTATATGCCTCATCGTGGCGGCCCTGCTCCACAAGAATCTCTGCCTGAACCGAATATGCTAAAGCCGATGGTTCCTCCATCGCTTTTTCAAGGCTTCTTTCCACTTCTTTCCAAGACCGTTCAAACCCGCCACTCATGGCCAGAAACCAGACACTCTGAACAATTCGCCAATGGGCCGCAGCTAAGGCAGCATAAGCCCTGTGGTAATCGGGATCGATTGCGATCGCGTCTTCAAATCTGGAAATCGCGCTCAAGGTGTCATCAGAATTGCCACTGCGCAGAAGTTCAAGGCCGTACAGCAGCGAGTCATACGCTTCAGGATGTTCAGTTTCTGTTGTTCCAAACTCCTGTTTTTCTTTGGCTGTCAATTGAACCGCCAATGCAGATGTTATTTCTTCTAGGACCTTGTCCTGAAGTTCAAAAACCTGCTGAACATCACTGTCATATCGGTCGGCCCAAATATGATGACCGCTCAAGGCATCGATCAACTGTGCATTTACACGGACTTGATCTCCTGCTCTGCGCAGGCTCCCTTCAAGGATGTATTGTACCCCCAATTCTTCAGCGACCTGCTGGGATTTCACGGCCTTGTCTTTGTATGTCCAACTTGAATTTCGTGAAATTACGAAAATGCCAGACAGCTTGCTCAAGTCCGTGATCAGGTCTTCGGTGATCCCGTCTGCAAAAAATGCGTGTTCTGGATTGTCACTAAAATCGTCGAACGGAAGTACCACGAGTGAAGGCTTGTCCGGCAGAGGAAGGGCCATCTGATCAACTGAGGCAGGATCGAATTCCGGTTTCCATGGTCGCCAAATCATTAGTGCAAGCAAGAGGATGATCGCAGACATTGAAATGCCTACCTTGATTGGAAAATTTCCAGAGCTTGAAACAAGCGGCTTCCCGCCCGGCACCACCCGATACACCCTGACAGGAGTGGATATGTTTTTTACTCTCTTTTCTCCTAGATCTTCATAACCAACTTCCACGTTCGCTTTGAGGTGATCGTAGGCTGTGCCGGATACGACCACTCCTCCCGGTGCGGCCAATTCTTCCAGCCGAGCCGCGATGTTGACACCGTCTCCGTAGATATCCCCCTCGTCGAAGACTACATCGCCAAGGTTGACCGCAACTCGATAGCGGATCTTGCGATCTTCAGGGACATGCTCTTCTCGGGTTTTCATGGCTTCTTGAATCGAAACCGCACAGTGAACTGCCTCTACGACACTGGGGAACTCGGCAATCATTCCGTCCCCCGTTAGTTTTATTATATGACCTTTATGGGTGTCTATCTTGGGGTCGATGAGTTCGATCCGGTGTCGTTTTTGTCGCTCAATGGTACCTGTCTCGTCGGCCTCCATCAGGCGCGAGTACGCAACCATGTCGGCGGCGAGAATGGCAGCAATCCTACGCTCCATGCTAATCCTCCGAGTTTGAGGATAGCAGAAAATGAAATGAAATTCGACTTTAGGCCTGTTTATCGCATTCAACCGTCATTGGCCCCGCCAGCGCCTGTCGCCACTGTAAAATGGGGCTGCCAGCGGCTCTAATTGCCCATGCTGACCCGTTGATGCTCCATTCCGCCCGTCTACTTCGCTTAATAGAATGCCCGATGTTCACCCTCTAAACTCCCCGCGCTCACTCGTCCTTCGTCCTCGTGCCGCCTATCGCTTAGCTCCGCTAAATGCCCCCCAAAATCGCCCCAGTTCCGGCCACCGGTCGGAAAAGCTCATTGGTTTCATCGGTCGGCAAGGTTTCCTACCACCCCAGCCAGTTGATTGGAACATCGTTAGTTCGATACCCGTGGTACCCGTTTATGCCCCAGTGGTTTCGGGTGTTCTGACTCCCCTTGTCTCCTCCTCTTTCCTAACCACTAGCAGGGGTACTATGGGGGTGGGGAATAGGTATAAGTAATGAATAAAAACCGGAGGATAGAGAGACCCGAGACCGCTCACTGGTGCTGACGGCATCCGTAGGACTGGACCGTTGACGAGTCGTTCCTGGGGCTGACGGGCGGTCGCCGGTGCTGGCGGGTGGCGGGGCCTATGGAGTCGATGGCGTCAAAGCGGTCGCTCAAGCCTAATACACGAATGACCGCCTGGAGCCAAAAGCAGACGTTCATTGCGTTACCCGGAACAGCCAGATTGCGCGAATAACTGAATTTGCATAGGGACGCACAATGATAGAGGGAATGACTGTTTAAAAAACCTATAAGGCGTTTGGGCCGATCACGGCTGAAACCTTGTGATAACAGCGGTTCCTGGGGAAGTCGGTCCATTCATTGCGCGAAGTTCATTGCTGGCCTCTTCCAATCGGATTTCTCTGGCGACCATTGGCTGGATATCCACTTCGCCACGTTCGATCATTCCTAGAAGGCGGGGGTATTTCCATGAAGGCATACCACGAGTGCCAAAAAACGAGAGTTGTTTGGAATAGATTGCACGCATGTTCACCTGCATCTGGCCGTCGCCCGACGGCATACCAATTTGCACGTGTCGACCAAGGATAGCGAGACACTCTACGGATGCGTTCGTCGTTGTTTCGATACCCAGCGCTTCTATGGAAACCTGTGCTCCTCCATCCGTGATATCTCGGATCGCTGCTGCGGCGTCTTCTTTGCTTGCATTTACTGTTGCGTCCGCGCCGTTGAGCTTTGCATGCTCAAGCTTCTCTTCAACCACATCCACTACGACAACTCGGCATCCAAGCATTTTTGCCAATAGAAGAACGGACAAGCCAATCCCTCCGGTTCCGTGTACAGCCACCCATTCACCAGCTGCGACATCTGCACGGTCTGTCAAAGCATGCCAAGCAGTGGTGACACGACACCCGAGCCCTGCCGCCAAGGCAGGGGACAGCGTTTCTGGCAAGTGAACCAAGTTGTGGTCAAAAGGCACTGCAACGTATTCAGCGTAGGCACCTGGCGTTCCAAATCCAGGAACGATTTGGTTAGCACAAGTGTTTGATACGCCTGTTTGACAAGCGTTGCAGCTGCCGCAGCCCAAGATGAATGGCGCTATGAGGCGGTCACCAACTTTGTGCTTCGCTTGAGGCCCTGCCTCTACCACAGTTCCACAGTATTCGTGCCCTAAGATGGAGCCATTTTGAACTTTGGGGTGTGCACCAGACCATCCATGGAAATCCGAGCGGCATACGCCACAGGCAGCGACCTCCAGGACCACTCCATTGTCTGGGCAGGTTGGATCCGGGACCGTCTCAATCGAAAGGTCTTCACAAAATTCTCTTACGACTGCAGCTCGCACTTAGCGCTCCTAAAGATTTGGTTTCTTTGATCGAGCAATTCGGTTTGGTCGAGACTAAACAGGTCTATCGCCTTTCACGGTCACACGTCGCCCTTTACGCTCTGCGGGCCAATAGTCCCAGATAGCACGATGCATACAGCACCGGTTGTCCCAAAAGGCCATGTCGTAAAGCGACCACCTGAACCGGATTTGATAGTTGATTTGTTCCGCATGCTCGAAAAGCATATCGAGGATCGCATCGCTTTCCTTATCCGACAAGCCCACAATCTTTGTCGTAAATGTTCGGTTCACAAATAGCGATTTCCGGCCCGTTTCCGGATGAGTTCTAACAATCGGATGAACTGCTTCGGGACAATCAATATCGCTGTCTTTTTGTCCCCGGTCGCTATAGCGGCCTTTATAGATATGCTCTGAGCTATGAAGCGCAGACAAGCCGTTGATCATATCTTTTATCGGTTCAGAAAGATCGTCGTAGGCCGCATACATATCACTGAACATAGTGTCCCCGCCGCAGGGAGGGGCGATATGGATTTGAAGCATAGTTCCAAGAGGAGGCGTCTCGTCGCAAGAGACGTCAGAGTGCCAGAACTCACCGTTTGCTACCTTGGAATTCTTGGTTGCATGGATTTCGAAAATCTCTGGATATCCTTCCATTGTTGGGGCTGCGGGGTGCGCATGAAGCGGTCCAAAGCGTTTCCCAAATTCAATGTGCTGCGCAGGCGGAATTTCTTTCTGCTCTTTGAAAAACAGAACTTGATAGGTGTGAAAAGCGCTGCAGATCTCTGCGAACTGGTTGTCAGGAACAGGCCGGCTTAGATCGACTCCATAAATCTCAGCCCCAAGGTTTGGAGCGAAGGGTTTGGCAACGATGGAAGTATAAGCGTTGGATTTGGGAGCAACCATAAGCACCTCAGGGTTCGGTTTCCTTGGGCATGCCATGCGCAAGATACACATCAACAAAAATGAACAAAAACGAAAATTCTTTGACTAATCAGTGAAAAACTTTCACATATCGATCACGGTTTAGGCGGTAGTGAGGTTATCGATATGAGCATTCGGTCACTACGAACTCTAATCGCAGTTCATCGACATGGTAGCTTCAGTGCCGCCTCAGAGGCGGAGCATCTAACTCCGTCGGCGGTCAGTCACCAGATGCGGAATCTGGAGGTCACGTTGGGGCTCGTTTTATTTGACCGATCGGCCAAATCACCCAAACTGACTCATGCCGGGCTAACGTTCGCCGAAGAGGCTGCAGCGGTGGTGGCCGCATATGACGGTTTGGCGGAAAGGGTGAGGTCGAACAACGAACTCTCTGGTGAAATAACTTTGGGGGCCGTTCCAACAACTCTGACTGGATTGGTGCCAATTGCGCTAGCGAAGCTAAAGTCCGTGCATCCGGATATCCGTGTAAGAATTGTTCCAGGTTTGACCAATCAGCTTTTGCTACAGTTAGATCGCGGGCAGATTCAAGCGGCGATCATTTCCCGACCAGATGTTCTGCCAAACACGTTGGAATTCTCTGAAATTGTATCCGAAGAATTGGTCCTGCTTGTCTCGGAAAACACCCCAGATTTACCTCCGAAAGAACTGCTTGGTGCGTCACCGTTTATTCGTTTTACGCGTGATGCGGTTGTAGGAAGGCAAATCGAGACTTGGCTGCAAAGAAAGGGCATTGAAGTCAAAGACGCCATGGAACTAGAGAGCCTTGAAGCAATCTCAAGTATGGTGGCGGCTGAACTTGGCGTATCAATCATACCAGACAGCCGCTTAGCTGCATATGACCACTTGCGGCTCAAAAGTATTCCCCTTGAACAGAACGGACCTAAGCGCATTGTTGGCCTGGCGAATATGAGAGCCTCACCTCGCACTAAAATGATCGACGCAGTTAAGACGGCACTATTGGAAGCAGTAGAAAACCAGCTGGTATATTTGTGAGCTCGCACTCCAGCAGGTATCCACAAGAAAATTTTTGCCACTTAAATAACCGAGACTGGAAATCAGTTTTGGCCAGTCTCTAACGCCAAACCTGATTGCCGCGATAGGTTGTGTCGCCTACAGAGCAGCCTTACGTTACTTTTTGGTGGCTGAGCACCAGGCGCCCAAGTTGCAAAACTCTGCAGTGTCTACCAAAGTTCGCTTCGAAACAGAGTTGGGACTCTTATAATGACTGGTACATTTTGTTCCATTCTCGGAGCGATTGGAAACACACCTTTGGTGTCTCTTGATCGGCTGGTAAAGCACTATGGTTGCGAGGGAAAAATTTTAGCCAAGCTCGATTACTTGAACCCCGGATTCTCCAAAAAAGACCGCGCGGCGCTTGGGGTCATTGAAGCAGCTGAGGCCAATGGCACGTTAGAGCATGGGCAGACAATCGTTGAGCTGACAAGTGGCAATATGGGCACCGGCCTTGCCATCATCTGCAGTATCAAAGGCTACCCATTCGTTGCTGTCATGTCCAAAGGCAACTCGCCTGAGCGCGCACAAATGATGCAGGCTCTTGGCGCCGAAGTCGTGTTGGTAGATCAAATGCCGGGAAGTCGCCCCGGGGAAGTATCCGGCGCTGACCTCGCAGAGGTTGATCGCGTGGCTACAAAACTGACGATTGAACGCAACGCATTTCGAGCTGACCAATTCCAACGAGAAGGTAATCCGAGTGCCCATGAACATACGACTGGCCCAGAACTTTGGGAACAGTCCGGCGGCAACATCGATGCATTCTGTGATTTTGTCGGATCGGGTGGCACTTTGTCTGGGACTTCCAAGTACCTGCGATCGCGAAATTCAGAGATCAAATGCTATCCCATTGAGCCCGAAGGCGCTGCTGTTATCGCCGGTCAGGAAGTGACAAGCCCCGAACATCCCATTCAGGGAGGTGGGTATGTTATGGATGATCTCGATTTCCTTCGAGGGTTCGTGTGGGATGGGTTTCTTCAAATTGATGGCAACACGGCGCGTCAGACTTGTCGCAATCTGGCGCGCTTAGAAGGCATTTTCGCTGGGTTTTCTGCCGGCGCCAACGTGGCGGGTGCTGTCGAGCTGCTAAAAGGCCCTCACAAAGGCCAGACCGTTTCCGTGATCATTTGCGACTCCGGATTGAAGTACCTTTCTACTGATCTTTTCACGTAGAACTGCCCTTTGGCGTAGGGTGCGTCCGCGAAGTAGACGCTCACGAAGATACTGCGAATGACCGAATTGAGCCAATATTGTTGAAAAACTCGAGAATTCGGCCCACTCGCTTTTTCGCCGATTTCCATCCCGTCAGCAATGCTGACACCACTTGCCCAAAGCAGGCCATGACAGCCTCTCACATCGCGGAACCATTGCTTCGGCCGACCCCCTGGCTAAAATAAACCAACCGCCTGTCAATGGGTAATTTTTCACCGGTTTTGGCCAAAACTGGAGTTTTTCAGCAATATCAGCCTAATGCGGATATCACAGGACAGCAGATTGAATTGTGGTACCGGTGCTAAAGCGAAAGCAATCTAAACGCGTTAATTCTGCCCACTTGACGGTTGCGCTATCCAAGGAAGCTGAGCCAACTGCGAGTTCCGCGATGCTTTTAGACAGGGGTGAACTTGACCTAACGGTTCTGCAGTTTAGCCGAGATGGCTACGACAGACTTCAGAATACAGAGTCATTAAGTCGTGTGGGTTGTGGCCCTATTGGCACTAACTGTGTTGCTACGCGGCAAAGTTACCCTGTTGAAATTGTTTAGCTATCGAAGTTGATTTGACTGTTTTTTGTTTCGTGACTTTGCTGTCCTGGGACTTGATGCGCCGTTTCCTGTTGCAGCTCCCTCCAACTCAGCGTTGGACAGATCGTCGCATGCCGTGCAACGATAAACCTTATGAAACAGCGCTGTGGGAGGCAAAATGTCAGATTCAAGTCCCAAAAAGATGCTCGACCCGGACCCACGTGTCTGGGACTTCGAGACTGAGTATGAACTCGGACAAGACAACATCAGGCCGCTCGGGTTGGATATCCACAACCCCGTCTTCATTGTCTCTGGTTTGCTGATCCTGGGTTTCGTGATCGTGGCTTTGGCCAATCAGGAAGCTGCCGCTGCATTCTTCGGCTGGCTCCGGCCATGGCTGACCAGTACCTTTGACTGGTTTCTGGTGTTGTCGGTAAATGCGATCACATTGTTCTGCCTGGCGCTTATTGTCCTGCCTGTCGGAAAAGTCAGAATTGGCGGAAAGGATGCGAAACCCGACTACTCATATGCGGGTTGGATCGCAATGATGTTTGCGGCAGGGATCGGGATCGGCCTCCTGTTCTTTGGTGTTTTGGAGCCAGTATATTACAACTTTTCGGAAGACGGGAATGCACGGCCTCTAAACATCGACATTAGTCAACCGGGCAATGAGTATATTGGTGTCGTCGGGACGATACATCACTGGGGTCTCGAAGGCTGGGCTGTATATGCTGCAGTGGGATTGGCGCTTGCGATATTCGCTTACAACCTGAACTTGCCACTCACGCTCCGGTCGGCTTTTTTTCCGCTGCTTGGAGAACGTGTCTGGGGCTTTTGGGGACATCTCATCGACACGCTGGCGGTCTTTGCGACACTTTTCGGCCTTACGACGTCATTGGGCCTGGGTGCTCAACAGGTTGCTGCAGGTCTGAACGAGGTGTTTGGCATCTCACCGTCCCCGACGCTGACCGTTATCATTATCGTTGCCATCACGCTTATCGCTCTTGGCTCCGTCCTCTTGGGCATGGACGCGGGCGTAAAAAGACTGTCTGAGATAAATATGATAATGGCCGTCGGGCTCTTTATTTTTGTGATCGCTATGACCGGAATTTCTGCCGCAATCGCGCGCTACGTTTCAGTCATGGTGGACTATGTCACATTGCTGCCTGCGCTTTCCAATCCGTTCGGGCGGGAAGATACGAGCTTTTTCCACGGCTGGACAACATTTTATTGGGCGTGGTGGATTGCTTGGTCGCCTTTCGTCGGCATGTTCATTGCACGGATTTCCCGGGGTCGCACCGTGCGTGAGTTTGTACTCTGTGCCCTGATTGCACCAACAGCTGTTTGTGCGTTGTGGATGTCCACTTTCGGAGGTGCGGCCATCGACATGCTGAATGCAGGTGGTGCTGAAGGAGTCAAAGCCACTGTCATCGACAGTTATGCTCCGGAGGGCGCTTTGTTCGGTTTCCTCAAGGAACTGCCGCTGTACAACATCATTGCGCCGATCTCGCTGGTGTTGATTGTGATCTTCTTTGTCACCTCGTCCGACTCTGGTTCACTGGTGATCGATACAATCACCGCAGGTGGCAAGTTGGATGCGCCTGTCGTTCAGCGCGTATGGTGGTGTACTCTTGAAGGCCTTGTTGCAATTGCACTGCTCCTCGGAGGTGGGTTGAACGCCCTTCAGGGAGCCGCCGTGTCCATGGGGATTCCGTTTACACTGGTGATACTCATCATGTGCTACTGCCTGTGGTTGGCCTTGCGATCTGAATACAAGAAGCTCTGAGAAGCAGTCGAGAGCAGTTGTGGCTTCCCATTGAGATAGGGGAGCCACTACATCAAACTGCGGTACTTGGCCATTTTGGAACGGCTAGTTACGTACAACAAAAACAGAGCACCTAGCGTGCGTAACGACATGACTGGCGGTTGTACCCAACAGGTAGTCTTGGATTTTTGGATTGGCCGCCTCCATTACGATCATGTCGACGTTGCGTTCATCCGCGAGTTTCACGATCTGGCGATGCACCGCTCCGGTCCGGAAAATGGTTTCAAGTTCGACGCCTTCTGCTGGGTGATCTTCAACAAACTTCTTCAGTTGCTCGCTCCAATATCCAACAGAGTCGCGAATGTTCAAGTTTCGCTCCATTTCTGGCGCAACTGTCACCACGAGAAGCCGCGCTTCTCGGCGTTTAGCCATTGCGATTGCTTCTTCGTAGGCGCTGTAATCCAGCCTCACGTGACGAAGATTTATCGGGCATAGGATTAAATTCGTATCAAGTGGCATCTTCACTGTCCCGTCTCACGCATTCAGTCAGTAAGTGTTAGACAATGACTTTGCTAGGTGGACCGTCAAGAGTGACCGCTTCCAATACACAGCAGCCGCTTTGTCCGCGTAGCTGTCGTTCGAGCGACACGCTGCGAATGATCGCTTCAGACTTCTTGGCCACTCGTGGTAAATTTGGTGTGGCGGAGGAAGAACAGTGAGCAAAATTGCATTCAGTATGCGTGATCAGATGGACGGTATGTCCGATGATGAATTCGAAGATGCGATGAGTTTTAGTAAGGCGGATTTTCTTGACTATCTCGACAAAGCGGCAGCGTCAGAAACGAGATGCAAGGCCAACTTAGGTGAACCGGCTCCAGACTTCTTGGCGCACGTATTATGTGAGGATGGAGACGTTTCATCCGACTTACTGAAGCTATCCGATCTTCGCGATGCGCCTGTCTCGTTGATTTTCGGGAGCTACACGTGTCCCATATTTCGTCGTCAATCCGAGCGCATGAAGCAGTTAATTGGCGAATTTGAAAACTCGGTTCAGTTCGTTTTCGTTTACACGCTGGAAGCGCATCCGACAGACGGATTGAACACAAACTCCAACCGTGCCGACAAAATTATGTACGCTCAACCAACAAATATGAATGAGCGTGCCAAGGTGGCCCATGATTGGCGAAGGGCCTTCAGCTTTCACAGCCAAGTTGTCCTAGATTGGCCAGACAATCGGATAAATGACGATTACGCTGGCGCACCAGAGCGCTTGTATATTCTCGACGCTAAGGGTGTCGTGACCTTCAAATCCGAGCAAGGCCCATATCACGATAGCCATCTAGAGGATTGGGCAAAAGCGTTAAGAAGCGCCACAACAAGCCCGTAGCGGTTTCGACCAATTGGCAATCCGATGCCGCTATGCAGCTAATGGCGGTTTTGTCCACTAAAGCGGCCATCAATACCAGATACCGCGAACGACTGGCCTGAGCCCTAAGCACTCATTGACTAAGCCTCAGCTATGCCGGTCAGCCGAAACACTTCCATTGGCTCCCGGATGCCTTTCAGCGTTAACTCCCCACGCGATTCCACGAGGAACCGATCCTCGAGCGCGATGGCCGCCCGCGGACTTAGAAGGATCTCTCCATCCTCTGCCTCGTCGCAAAGACGCGACGCTAGGTTGATAGGTGTGCCAGAAGCCGTGTAGTCGAACCGCCCCTCAAACCCCACGATCCCAATGTTCGCATACCCAAGGGAGACAGCCACACCGAAACCCAGCCGGTGACCCAATCGCTTCCATCGCATGCAAAGATCCACCATCCGCGCGCGCATGGCAATCGCCAGCCGCGCCGCCTCGCCTGCGGGGTCGTCACAGGGCAGCGGATCGTTGAACAGCACCATTATGCCATCCCCCATCCGCAGATCAACTCCCGCCTCGTGGGCGTTGATCAGCTGTCCCATCTCTTCGTGATAGGTTTGGAGAACCTCGATGGTCTCCTCCGGCTCCGCCGTCTCGCAAAAGGCGGTGAAGCCCCGGATGTCGCAGAACAGCGCGCCCAGAAGCGCCCGATGGCTCGCCAGCAACTTCTCAGATCCCGACGAAATGACGGTATCTGCAACCGCCGCCGGCAGGAACCGCTTTAGGCGCCCCATGCGCTCGATCTCGCCCACCTGAGCTTGCACCCGATCGCCCAATTCGGCATTGAGCGCCTCCAGCGCCCTGAACTGGCGCACGTTCTCGATGGCGATGGCGGCCTGGGAAGCGAAGCCTTCGACCAGTTGGGTATCCGAGTCACGCGGGAGGCGGTCGGGCGGCCACATGAGGTTTATGCTGCCCCACACTTCGCCGCGGACAAAGATAGGTACACCTACCAGATACTTCAGGCCCCGCGCCCGGACCCATTCGTAATCAAGATAGCTTTCGTCAGTAGCATCGTCGATCCGGGCGACCGCTCGAGAGCGGAAAACCCGGCCCGTCAAAGTATTGTCGGCAAGCGGTTCTGCTGGCGTCAGTTCCGTCTCGACGAGGGCTTCGCCGCGGACGCCATAGCTGGCGCAGTAGTGGATAATGCCATTCTCGACGCGCCACAAAGTGCACACCGGCGCACCACATAGTATCGCCGCGTTCCGCGTGATCAGATCGAACACTGGGCCATCATCGTCCCGATTCTGGCTGATGACTTCCAGAATATCCCGCGTCGCCACTTCACGCTCTAGCCTAGCCTGCAGCTCGCGGAACTGCCGCACGTTCTGAATGGCGATAACGGCTTGTGCAGCGAAGGTTTGCACCAAGGCGATTTCATCTTCTGTGAAGGGCAACACTTCCCGACGGTAGAGAAACAAAACCCCTAGCGAAGAATCCGGTGTTAACAGCGGAACGGTAAGAAGTGTGCGTATGCCCTCAACTTCAACCGCGTGAACCCGGTGCGGTTGACCGGCATCGTAAATTTGGTCTCGTGCATCGGCGATCTGCAGCGGTTCGCGAGCAATCATCGCCTGTACCGTCAGTGATTGTTCCGGGTCCATTGGCAACGGATTGGCATTGATCAGCTCAACGAATTGTGACCGGGCGCCGTGATAGGCGGGGATTGTCAAACAGGTGCGCTCATCATTGGCCAGAAACAGACATGCAAATGGCGCATTACACAATCGTGCCGCGCTTTCAAGAATCACATCAAAAACAGGTTTTTCGTCGTCACGGGACCGTGAAATGACCTGAAGGATTGCCCGCATCGCACGCTCACGCTCACGTGCACGCGCAAGCTGTTTTTGCGACCCATGGCGATCTGTGTTCTGAGGCGAATTAATCACTGTCGCGCCTTTGGTTGCGATGTACTTAATTCAATCTTAGCCGCGCAGGCTTTCGCATTCCAGACTGTGTACTTGAGCACATCTGGCTGAGCAAAATTACATTTTCGACACGAGCGTTAGCATCTACTCGTATTGTGGGAAGCAATTCATGCGACGTAATGACCGGCAGTTTTGTCCGCACAGCCTTCATTCCGCCACCTACGACCAACGTCATCCTTGGAAAAAGAAAGTAAAGCAGAGATCCGCCGGCAACCCGCTAAGGGCCGCCGAGGTTTGGATTTCAGGGTGGTCTGCGATTAACGACATTGTGGGCTAACCACTGCCAGTAGGCTTCAGCATCCCGGAACCCCTGAGCCCGAGCTGCCAGATCTTCCGCTGCCTTACGGGTGCACCCGCCGTCGTATTCGGCAATCGCTGCTCGCTCCTCGAACGCGTCGATGTCCGGGAAACTCATATCGGGAGCCGTATCTGATCGACGATCGACCGACGCTGCTCATCAAGGATCCCAGCCGAGTAAATCCCGTAGGTGATCCCGTTCTCCGACCGTGCCGATTTGTGCCCAACCAGAGAGGCCTTGAAGTGCTCAGGAAAACCCGTTCGCTCGCACTGGGCGATGAACCACTTGCGGGTCGAATGGAACACAAACTCTCGCCCCTACGCTCTGGTCAAGCTGCAAACCGATCGGTCACCGTATCGGCTCGCGAAAACCCGACGGAGTATCGGACCGATTAAAACCCGCTCGGTCCTAAATCGTTACTGCGCCGGGAGAGAAGAGAAACTTATCAATTAAGGGAGCACCCAAATGACAGGGTGGGAAGTCACATTCAACATTGCAGCAGCGGGAACGACAATCGCTCTGCTTCTTTATGTACAGTATCTTCTGAAAACCTAGGCCGCCGATGAATCTCCGCATCTCACGGGTACGCCACACACTCGGCAAGTTTTCGTTCGCCATTTCGACGGGAATTCCATGCGCCTCGGCAAAGTCGCAGACCGGCAGAAGCTTGCGCCAATCACGAGAAATGATTGCCGTCCCCTTCCAGCTCCAATCTGGGATCAGTTTTGACAGGCGGATCATCTCGTTGACCGCCGAAAGGGCCTGAGCGTCGTTTCCGGCCGGGCAGCCAAGGATTTGGACCCGCCCCTGCGCAACCGGGTCGAGGCTTTCCATGATACCCCCGGGGCGGGTCCTTTTGCCGTGATTGGTCGACGGTAATCCCATGGCCTGTTTTCATACGTTCCCGGGATCCTCCGATCACGGCGTTCGCTGCGCTGATCACGTTCTTCGACGAGCGGTAATTGTCGGTCAGAAGCGTCTCGAAATCAAGTTCATCGGCAGCTACCCGTCGGGCGAAACTCGCGCCAACCAACCGCTTGGCTAAGACATGGATGGTCAAGACCGTCACGAAGCGAGCATCTTAGCCAAACAGCAGACGCAAGCGTTCCCGGAACCCCCCATAAGATGCGGCAAGTCGTGGCGCAGAATATTGTGCCCAATAACATGTGCGAAACCGGCGCAAAACAGGTCGAGCTTTTCAAGCGCGGCTTTCAGGTCACCTTTCCGATGAACGATCCCCTCTCCATCGCCTTCCAGCACGGCTGCAAAGGCGAACAACTTGGCTTCCTTGGGATCAACCTCCAGATCAATCGACAGACAGCGCGACAAGATTTTGGATTGTTCCCGCGGCATTTGAATACTTTTAGTTCCCGGCGGAATAGCCTCTGGCTTTTCAAGCGGCTGTGTTCTGCCACGGCCAAGGGCCTTCGATATGCCACGGGAAATTAAGTTTTTCATATCGGCAAGTTATTTATTCTTCCCAGGGAACGGAACCTTCGGCAGCCATTTGACCAAAAATGTTCCCCCGATGCCATGTCAGATTTATTGAGTGCGGCCAGTTTCTTTTTTTTGGGCTTCCAGATCTTCCCATCCGGAACCAACAGCCGGTCGACAACATCACCCGGCACCTTATTGCGAGAGCGGAGCTGGCAGGATCCTAAAAGGCTTTTTGATCAAAGTTCGCTTGTTCCCCGGCCCGTCGGTCTTTTGCCAATGCAGCGAACATCCGGCTCCTGCCCAGAGCGCAAAATTCGTATGGCCGACGAGTCCCCAAACGCCAAAACAATCAAGAGCAAAAAGTGAGACACATGACTGAATTCAAACCGATCCCCAAAAATCGCCCATTGAGCTTTTTCCATTTATTTTAATATATTTCAATATGTTGAAAAATATCCTGCCACTCCAGCCAGGTCATCGGAACATCGAACGACAGCAGGCTCTTGGGGCGGAACCCTCAAGGAAATGCTCCCGTTTCTGGCCCAGTGGTTTCGGGGTTTCTTTTTTATCTTCACTCCTTGGCGGTTACGATGAGCCGTAAACCTGCCTTAATCAAAACACCCCAAACTGTCTCATTCGTGCTGATGTTGGCCGAACGACAGTGAGCGTGATGGTTATGGCAAATCTCAGGCCTTCAAGATTCACTTTGGTGCTTCACCAAAGTAGCCTCCAAAGAATGCGACCATTGCAAGCAATACGCCGACCAGTATTGCGATGACCCAAAGTGCTCCGCTGCCCTTGGCAAAATATCCCATCGAAAGCAGGCCAACTACGAATATTCCCACCAAGAAATACAGTATTGTATTGTCCACCTTATCCCCCCAAACGCTAAATCAATTGCGCAACCATCTATCTCACTCGGAAAAAACTGATCCGACCGTGGTTCGAAAGGCCATGTTAAACGGCCTGTGGTGATTGTCGGATACCATTCAGCGTGGCGAACAAAACCGGGACGAGGATCATTGTGAGCATCGTGCCCACCGTCAATCCGCCCATGATCGTGACAGCAAGACCCACCCAAAACACGTCCGGCAGCAGTGGTATGACACCCAGAACCGTGGTTGCCGCGGCCAATACGACGGGGCGCAGTCTTGAGGCGCCGGCATTCAAAACGGCGTCGTATCCCGGTTGACCTTCAGCCAAGTTGTCGTTGATCTGATCGATCAGAACAATCGCATTCTTGATCATCATGCCAGCCAGGCTCATGCCGCCGAGCAACGCCACAAACCCGAAGGGTGTGTTCGTGAGAAGCAAGCTGGGGACGATGCCTATCAGCACAAAAGGCACGGTCAGAAAAATGACCAGCGGTCTGCGATACGAGTTGAACAGGCCAACAACGATAAGAGCCATGATCGAAAACGCGGGTATCATTCCGGGGATCAGGGACGCCTGAGCAGATACCGTGTCCTCGTACTCTCCGCCCCACTCCATGCTGTAGCCTTGCGGCAAGTCGGCCTGCAACGCGTCAAAATCGGCGATAACTGCGGCGCGATAGCTTGGCAGGGTAACGCTGTCGATGGGGTTGGCCTGAACGGTGAGAACTCGGCGCCGGTCGCGGCGATTGATCGTTGGGTCTTCCGGCTGGATATTCACGCCGCGCACGACCTGGGCCAACGGGACCGGTTCCACTGAAAACGGAGACTGCAGTTGCAGAAGTTCAAAGTTGTCCACGGCGGCCACATCTTCCGCGCCGGGCCGGACGATGATCGGCAGCAACTCATCGCCCTCGCGGTAGAGGCCAACCGAACGGCCGTCAAACGCGCGTTTCGTCGTGTTGCCAAGGTCTTCATACGTGATGCCCGTCCATCGTGCCCGGTCCTGGTCATAGTCAGGCACGGTCTTCAGGACCCTGTTGCGCCAATCGGTGCGCGCCACCTTCGTCCATTGATGCTGATCCAATATCGCAACAGCCCGGTCGCCAATTTCGCGCAGGGTTTCGGGATCGGCATCTGCCGGGCCGATGATACGGTTTTCAAACGCCCAGGTATTGCTGGGGCCCACACCAAACTGGCGCGTGAACGAGGTTGCCTCGGGCATATTCTCGGACATCCACAGCGAAATGGCTTTGGTCATCTCGGGAATGTCCCGGTAATCCTGGACGTTCACGATGACTTGCGCGTAGGACGGATTGGTCCCTTCGGGATCGACGGGCAAGTAGAAACGCGGCGGGCCTGCCCCGATAAAACTTGCGATACCAGTCACGCGGTCATCCATTTCCACCTGCTCTTCGATGCGTTTGATGGCTTCTGACACGGCTTCAATCCGCGTTCCCTCGGGCGCGTAATAATCGATCATGTACTTGGTCATCGAAGAGGTTGGGAAAAACAGTTGTGTGACCGAACCAAAGCCCACGCCTGCGACAACCAAAGCACCCAGGGCTACACCGATCGTCAGGTAGCGAACCCGGATCGCGGCGGCCAGAAAACGGCGGTAAACGGCGTAGAGACCGGTGTCAAAAGTCTCGCTGGCTCCGCCCTTTGGCTCGGGCAGCATGGCAACACACTGCAGTGGCGTGACCGTCATGGACAACAGCCAACTGACCAGCAGCGCAATCCCGACAACCGAGAAAAGTGTTCGGCAGTACTCTCCCGCGCTCTCGACAGATGCAAAGATCGGGTAGAAGGCCATCACGGCGACGAACGTGGCCCCAAGCAGGGACATGGCGGGGCGCGTTGCGGCGTCGATTGCGGCTTTCGCGCGATCCATGCCTTGCGACATCCGAACCATTGCGCCATCCGCCACGACGATTGAGTTGTCGACCATCATGCCCAGCGCAATGATCAGCGCGCCCAAGGACATGCGCTGAAGATCTATGCCCAGCATCGCCAGCGGAATGAAGGTGGCGAGTATCGTCAAGATCAACCCGCTGCCGATGATGATGCCCATCCGAACACCCATCGCCAAGGTCAAAACGACCAAGACAATCGCGACGGCCTGTCCGAGGCTGATCAGGAAACTACTGACTGCCAGATTCACGTCGTCGGACTGCCAATGAACCCGCTCAACCTCGATGCCCACAGGCAGGGCCGCGATCAGTTCAGACACTCTCGCATCTACAGCTTCTCCCACGCTGACGACGTTGACACCTGACTGGAAGGATATCGCCAATCCAATGGACGGAAGACCGTTATAGCGCATCATGGTGGTCGGTGGATCAGCGTAACCTTCCTTGACCTCGACAACTTCACCCAGCCGGAGCAGTTCCGGGCCCCGACGTTGGCCGCTTTGAACCTGATCCAGACCGCTTGGCCGCACCACCAGATCTGCAATGTCCGTCGGGCTGGTGAATGTACCGCTTGGCGCAATCCGCATGCGGTAGTCGCCAATGTTCACCCGCCCCGCATCCACAATCGCGTTCTGCGTCTGCAAGGTGCTGAGAATGGTCTGAGCCGATACGCCCAGCGCAGCCAAAGTTTCTTCCCGTGTTTCCAGATAGATGACCCTGTCGCGCTCTCCCCACAGATCGACGCGTCCGACACCGTCGATCAATGAGAGTTCTCGCTTGAAGTCTTCGGCAAACCGGTCGAGTTCCTGGGCGGCAAACCCATCAGATGTCATGGCCAGCAGAAGCCCGAAGACATCACCGAAATCGTCGTTGATAGCAGGACGGCCTGCGCCAGGGGGCAGGTCTGTTTCCACGTCCCTGACTTTGCGGCGCAGCGTGTCCCAGATCTGGGGAAGTTCATCGGACCAGTAATTCGGACGGATCTCGACCTTGATGGTCGAAATGCCGGCCCGGCTTTCGCTCGAGATGTAGTCGATTTCCTTGATCTCTTGAAGCTTGAGTTCAATCCGTTCGGTGACCTCCTGCTCAACTTCTTCAGGGCTGGCACCGGGATAGGGGGTGGTTACAACCGCGGTCTTGATGGTGAATTCGGGGTCTTCCAACTGGCCAAGACTGAAGAACGCCGAAATGCCGCCCAACGTAAGCATGACGACCGTAAACCAAACAAACTTGGCGTTGCGGACTGCGAATGCGGCAAGGCCCATTATTCCGGATCCTCAGAAAGCAGCGACACCTTCTGGCCCTCTCGCAAAGAGTTCGCGCCGGCCGTAACGACCACGTCGCCGAACTCCAGTCCTTCGCTGACGGCGACCCCTTGCGACCGGGGTGTGCCAAGCGCAACCTTTCGTGCGGTCACGGTTTCCGAGGTTGCGTCAAACACCCAGACATGAGGGTCGGTTTCCCCTTCGGGCACAAAAACCGCGCTGGCAGGAACCGTGATCGCGTCAAATGGCTCGTGCCCTTCTTTTGGCTGACCGCTGACACGCCCTGCCATGCCCGGAAGAACAAGCGAGTCTTCTGGTTGCTCCATAATCAGCGTGACGGGGAAGGTTCGGGTGGTTGCAGAAGCTTCAGAACCAATCTCACTGATCTCGGCTGGCAGGATCACGTCCCCTAAAGCGTCAAAAGTAACGGTTATGTCCTCGATATGCGGGATCAGGGCGATGTATCGTTCGGGGATATCGATCACCACTTCGATGTGCTCCGCATCCAGAATGCGCAGAACCGGGCTTTGTGCCGCGACCTCTTCAAAATCCTCGATGTATTTTGCGACCACACGCCCATCGAATGGCGCAGCCAGGCTTGTATAGGTCAGATCCAAGGTGGCCCTGTCCAGCGCACTTTGCACAGAATTGATTGCTGCCTGGGCTGATGTTTCACCCGCGACAAAGCGATCAAGTGTCGCTTGCGCAGCAACGTCTTTTTCAACCAATGAACGTTGCCGGTCCGTTTGAAGCTTGGCGTTCTCGAACGTCGCCTGCGCGCTCTCAAGTTCTGCTGAAAGCCGATCGACCTCGGCCTGGTATGGGGCCGGGTCCAAGGCTGCGACAACGTCGCCCTTGGCCACCAGGTCGCCAACCTGAACGTCCACTCCGACCACGTTGCCCGGGACGCGAAATGCCAGGGACACCTCGCGCGCGGCTCTGGCTGTTCCAACAAAATACCGGTCATGCAAACTGGACAGATCGGAAATCTCGGTTGCTCTGACGGGACGGACGACCGTTTCGGCTGTTTCCTCTTCCTTCTCCCAGCACCCCGTAAGCGACAGGAGGGCAAACAACCAAACAGAAAATCTCTTCATTTCCCCCTCCCGTGCTGGCCGCTTTTCCTACCGTCGTCTTCGTGAAGGCGGGCCAACTTGAAAATCTAACGCTAAAAGCTGTTGGAATTGTACGCGCTTATGAAACAAAGTCAAAAATCGGAATTTGTCGAGGAAGTATCAAAAAGAAATCTGTACGCATCTATCCAAAACCGAATTGGCGTCGTCGGATATGCTCGTTCAGAGAAAAGCGGATAAGTGTCATCCAAAGGTCTGGACAGCCTGCAATGGCTATTTAGACCCAGTGTGTAGTTTAGCCCCCCGAGAATGAGAGCGGCGGGCGCACTACCTTATTGATCACATGCGCGCTGCTCAGGTCGGGAAACGAGGGCCGGTTATGGTGAAGCTGGCGGAACGCTTCGATCAGCAAGACCGGCAGATATGCAATGCACAGTTCTCTCTTCGCCGCCTCATTCGGTTGATTCCGAAACCGGATTCGTATGGACCCTCAAGACGGCAATCAAGAGCTCCCTGCGGGCTTTTGGCACACCCAAGTGAGCATTTGTGCGGTACCAAATCAGGTTACGGGTCTCTACTCAGCCCGACCTTGCAAGCACGGCATGGCCTCACCCGGGCAAGATGTTGTGATTGATCCTGAACAGATTATTTGGATCATAGTTGCCTTTGATCTTTGTTAGCTTCTCCCCATGCGCGCCGTACGCGCAAGTCATATGATCCGCTTCGTCCTCTGGCATGAAGTTCACATACGCGCTGCCAGTCGAATGTGGTCGCATCTGCTCATAAAGCCTGCGCGCCCATTCAATGCATTCTCCGTCCTTGCTGGGGTCTTCCCAGCGCGTGTGAACGTTCATGATGAAATGTGCCGATCTTTCCGGATACGCTGTCGCGCTGGATTCAACGCGGGCCATTGCGCCACCTACATGGGCAATGAAGACTTCGCACGCCGGGTCGGGAAGGCTGGAAATTGCCTCCAGCAGACCCGCTATCGCATCCGAGGATAGCGCATCGAAATCATGGCTTTTCCAATAGTTCCGGGCCCCGGGCGTCAACAAGGGGTCAAAGGCGGCTTGCCAGTCCACGAACTTGTGCGGTGATATGACATCGGCAATCGGTTCGCCGAGCGCACGTAAGGGTGACATCGCCTTTTCACCCTCGCCCATCGGTCCACTATAGCAAGCCGCAAAGATCAGCACTTCCCGCCCATGCCATTCCTCCGGCAGGAAAGGCAGAGGCGGTGCTTTGCGCATCACGCTCCAGACGGTCAGTTCATCAGGGGAATTGTCTGCAATGGCCGCAAATTGGGCAAGAAGCTCCGACGCTTTTTCGATCGGATGTACGATCAGGCCTGACAGAACATCGGGTCCGAGGTCGTGCAACTGGAACTCGAAGGAAGTCACAACCCCGAAATTTCCACCCCCACCGCGGATGGCCCAGAAAAGCTCTGGGTGGCTCGTGGAAGAGGCCGTTACAATCGCGCCGTCTGCGGTCACGACTTCTGCCGAAAGCAGGTTGTCGATAGTCATGCCGAATTTCCGGGTGGTCCATCCAAAGCCACCGCCCAAGGTCAGACCTGCGATACCCGTGGTCGAGTTGATGCCAACGGGAACGGCAAGCCCATGAGCCTGAGTTTCGCGATCCACGTCGCCAAGCAGTGCACCTGGCGCAACCCGCGCAATCTTGTTGACCGGATCCACGTGTACAGACCGCATCTGGGACAGATCGAGCATTACGGTCTCGTCCGCAACAGCATGACCTGCAATCTGATGCCCGCCGGACCGGACCGACATCATGAGGCCTGCGTCTCTGACAAAGTTCACTGCCTTCTGGACATCGCTCGCCCCCATGGCGCGGATTACGAACCCGGGATAACGCTCGAACATACTGTTCCAGGTCGTCCTTGCGTTTTCATATTCCGAAGTTCCCTGCCGGTAGACACCGCCACGAAGTGAGGCATCCAGCGCGTCCAGTGCTTCCTGATCCACAGTTGCTGTGCTTCCGTCGAGTGTTTTCAGGTCATACATGCTTAGGCCTCCCCATTGTCAGGTCAGGCTTCTAGCACGGCTGCCTCATGTACTTATGAAGCCCTTCACGAAGGAGCTACGTTCTTTCAGGTAAAAGACCGGCTGACGGTCAGGCGAATATGCCCGGATCGATCTGATCCACAGGTGTTATGACATCGGCAGGAATGTTCAGGCGCTCGGCCGCCTTTCTGAGGCTCTCCTCATCAGGGGCTTCATACAGGCAGTATGTTTTGCGCTTGTCTGCGCTCAGGAACGAGAAAAT
This sequence comes from Ruegeria sp. K7, assembly GCF_056531785.1. NCBI lineage: Bacteria > Pseudomonadati > Pseudomonadota > Alphaproteobacteria > Rhodobacterales > Roseobacteraceae > Ruegeria > Ruegeria sp. K7. The sequence continues at coordinate 45,329 of NZ_JBQFMJ010000017.1, read as the reverse complement.
CCACTCGACGCCGACCTCGTCATTGATCTGCTTGATGTGGATTTTGTCATCGTCGGTGACGTTCAGTTGCTCGGCGAATTGTCTTTCTATGATGTACCTTGGCATGATGCTCCCCCAAGCATGGTATGGCCTTAACTGGCTGTTCCTTCGAGCTTTGACCTTAAGGAAACCATACTCAATTTCTGCGAAATTGCCAACGCTTCCCCTTCCAGTTGAAACGCCAGCTTCAGATCACTCGCGCTACCCCGGCGCCGCAGCGCGGATGCGTAGGCTGCCTTGCTATGCGCAATCCAGGGCGGGCATTTCATGTGCGTGTCTATTTCGATAGCCTTTTCGAACATCCTTTCGGCAATATCCCAGTCCTTCAGCAGCGCAGCCAGACTGCCAAGGCGTCTCGCAGCGGCCCCGGTGCAAACTGTGGTTGCCCCAGCGGTGACCGTCAGCTCTTCGTATGGGGCAAGCATGTCAAAGAGGGTCTTGGCATGCTTAAGGTTCTCAACGGCGACGCAAATGTCGGCAAGATAGGACAATGTGGTCGAATACATGGCATCCGGTGGAAGATCGAAGCCATTTTCCGCCATTTCGTTCAAAATGCGTTCGGCTGGTTCTGTATATCCCAACTCTGCCGCGATCAGGCCAAAGCCCGGTTTCCAGGAAATATCCTCGGGGCTGTCCGTCATCAGTTTTTTGATCACCGGCGCGACCTCGTTCAGACGGTTCTGTTCGCGGCGGATGGTGAACATCTGAACACCGAAGACACCTTCAACGTGTTCGCCGTGGGTCTTCCGACCTATCTGCACCGCCTCGGTTGCATGCTTTTCGGCCTGGTCAAAATCACCGTCCATAATTGCAGTCATGGCGCGTGCGTGTTTCTGAACCCAGTAGAGCTGCAGATGGTTTTCCTTTTCCGAGTTCTCCGCCAGCAATTCGAGCGATTTGTCCATCAGGTCTCGGTCGGCCATTTCGGCTCCGACAAACAGGCTGAGTGTCCAATTCCGGCCCTGATCAATACTTCCCAGGTTCTCGGCCACCCGATGCATGGCATCGAGGTTTTCACGCCAATGGCGTGCCTCTCTTCCTTTGCGCGCTACAAACGGCGCACCAAAATGCATCATCATCACAGAGAACTGGGATTTGTAATCACCCAGTCTCGCGGCCAGTTCCATGGATTGCTGGCCAAAACGCACACCCTCGGAAAGCTGGCCAGCAAACATGTGCGCGCGCGCAAGTTGGCTCATCAGCCTGCACCGGCGAACTTCGTCATGGTCGGGCAGGTCCTTCAGCGCGTTGTCACAAAGTTCAATTGCCTCGCTGTATTTCTCGCTCGACATCATACACGAATCCGCAAAGTGGTTGGCCGCATCTGCAGCGAGCTCTACGTCACGTATGACACGGGCTGCGTCCGAAGCAGCTTTCAAGACCGCTATACCCTCGGGCAACTGACCCAGGCTGTCATGGCTGCGACCGATCAATATTTTGCTCTTGATCGTTTCAGCACTGTTCTCAGGTCCGAGATTTTCCGCTGCCTTGAGTGTTTCCCGGGCGTTGACCATCGCCTCTTGACTAGCGGATCGCCCGAGGGCCATTTCAGTCGCAGTGCGCCATTTTTCGAACGCAGCGGGCCATTCTTCGGCCTCTGCAAGATGGCGGGCGACCAATTCGGGTCTGCGTTCAATCTCAGCAGATCGCATCTGCAGCAAAGCGCGCGCCACACCTGAGTGCTGCTGTCTTCGGGTAGAGCTCAACATAGATTGATAGGCAGTGTCGCGAATAAGGGCATGTCGGAAAACGAAATGCCCACGATTATGCCCGCTTTCAAAGATCAGGCCGGTACGAGAAAGCTCTTCGAGACGCTTGATGATGTCGGCTTCATCTAGGCTCATTGCGGCACTCAATATGCTCGGCTCAAACTCTCGACCAATGACGGATCCCGTAAGCGCGACTTGTTTGGCCTCTGGTGAAACCGCATCGAGCCGCGCCATCAACGCACCTTTCAAAGACGACGGTATGTGGATTTGTCCCTGCTCTCCGGCTTCGACGATTGCGCGGGTCAGTTCCTCGACGAACAAGGGCACGCCATCCGTCTTCTCAACAATTGCGGCGATCAGCGCATCGTCCGGATCCTGACCGGTAATATTGCGAACCAGATTGAAGACATGAGCTGAATCAAACCGCCTCAGCAAGAGGGTCTGAACGTGCGAGGCTCCATCGTCACGGGCCATTTCCCAGCCCGGTCTGTGCGTTATCAACATCATCAGGGGAAGATCGGTGCAAATCGCTTTGAAACGCTCCAACAGGGCCTGCGTCGAAGGATCGATCCAATGAGCATCCTCAACGCACAGAATAACCGGACGCACGTTTGACCGAACCTGAACCGCGTGGATCAAGGTTTGAATTGTTAGGTCGCGCTGCTCCTGCGGCGTCAAGTCAAGTACTTCTCGAGCGAGCGCGCTACGAGGCGCGACCAAGGCGGCGAAAACAGGCAAGACCTTCTCCCAGTCCAAGCCTTTTCTGCCCTCCAGCATCTTCCTGACATGGTCGAGGATCAGATTGTCATCAAAGTCAGGTTCAACATCCGCGTCCTGGGAAATTCGCTGCGTAACCGGGTGGAAAGGACTGCTGGTCAGATAAGGGGAACAGTTCAGTCTTATCACATCGGCTTCGTCAGTTGCGGCGACTTCTGCAAGGAATTCCTCTGTCAGGCGCGATTTTCCAATTCCGGCCTCGCCCGCCAGAAGGACAACCTCCCCATGACCGCTTTTGGCGCGTTGCCACGACTGCAAAAGGATCCCTTTTTCGTAATCCCTGCCAATCATGGCGCTGCCGGCGTCATCTCTGTGTGAAGCGCGAAAACGGCTCTCCGCGCTGCGCTCCGAAACTACTTTCAACAGAGTGCGTGGTTCTCTGAACCCCTTGAGTTCGGTTTGCCCAAGAGATTTGAACTCAAAAATCTGATGCAAGGCTGCTTCGGTCTCTTCAACAGACAAGACGACTGAGTTTGGTTCTGCAAATTCCTGCAACCGAGCCGCAAGATTGACGATCGGGCCGGTCATTGCGCCTTCTTCGTAAGTGTTTTCTCCGACCGTGTCGCCGACCACCACATCACCACTCGCAACGCCTAGCCTGACGGACAAACGCTCGCCGTCCGGCGTTTTAAGTTCTTTGACCCGCCGAACAGCCTCAAGACCGGCCTTTACCGCGCGAACAGCGTGATCTTCATAGGCCGTTGGCCAGCCGAAGAACACCAGAAGGCCATCGCCCAGATATTTCGCGACGTAGCCGCCATATCGGCTTACCGCCCCTGCGACGGCATCCTGGTAATTCTGCAACAGACCCCGCATGTCTTCGGGATCCAGGCGATTGGTCAGTTCTGTCGAGCCAACCAGATCAGCAAACACGACTGTTAAATGTCGCCTCTCAGCGGCTGTTTGTGTTGTAGATCTTCTTTTCGATGGACTTCCACTTTCAGCCTCATCAGAAACAAATGCCTCATCCTTCTCATCGACTTGCCCGTCCGCTGACTGGGGTGAAGTGGGCAATTTCTGTTGGCCACTCAGTTCCCGAACCGCAACGAGAATGATTTTTCGATGACCCAGACTTACCCCAAGCTCCTTGAGGTCGTCGCTTGTCAACAATGGCAGAACGCGCGCATCGATATCGTTTTCCGCAAAAGCATCTGCGTACTGACTCAATCCGAGATCATTTAGCCACTTTTCAATTTCGACCGACATATCTGGATCATGATGAGGTATGAGGCGCTAATCAAGAAAACGCTATCAACACGAACTGATTATTGGCGAAAGAAACTCACCGACGTCAGGGAGGCGGCGGGAAGTTGTTTCCGGTTGGCGTTGAATTAGGAACTCAACGCTCAGTTATGAAAGACAGCCCTGAGACGAGTTGCCTCAAACCAAGGGCTGCCCCGGCGAAGATCGCAGCGAATGTGACGGGCGCGCTGTAGGCAAGAAGTGAGAAGGCAGAGATGCCTTGTCCAACGCTGCATCCAACCGCGATGACCGCGCCCGGGCCCATGATGGCGGCACCCAGCATTTGCCGCTTGAGTTCACGTGGATCCTCGCACGCTTCCCACCGGAAATGGCCCTTGGACCAGGATCCAAGGAACGCTCCGATGAGAACACCTGAGACCGAACCGACAGCAAAGGAAAGCGTGGTGCCGGACGCCGTCATCAGATAGAGTATCGTGTCACCCAGCGGCTTTGCGAATGTATGGGTCTGCACCGTCTCTCCGTCAAAGCCATGAGACGCAACCCGATACGTTCCAAGCCAACCTGAGGCGACCGCCAGTCCTACGGCTGTGCCCCAAAATACCCGCGACGGGGTGCGGCGAAACCGTTCGTTTGCCAGAGCGAAACCCACCGTGGCGGCGCCGACAAGCGTGCCAATCAACCAGGCCGGAACAGAGGTCAAGCGCTCGGCCAGTAAGCTGATGCTCTGCGGCTGGCCGATATCCATTTCCACAGGAAATACCGAAACCCTGAGATACGCCAAAGGGCCCGACATCGCGACGTATGCTGACAGACCAAGGACAGATACGATTACGAATGATCGGAGGTCACCGCCCCCCAGCCTTGCCAATGCGCCGTAGCCACAGTTTCCACTGATGGCCATGCCGTAGCCGAACAGCAACCCCCCCACGATCGAGCCGAGCGGGTTCCACGATTGTGCAAGATATGTCGTTTCGACGGGATCGAGCCAACCCAACGCCATAGCCACGTGGCTACCGACAATGGCCACACCGATTGCCACCGCCCACATTCGCAGCCGCCCATCATCATCCGCGTATAGGTAGTCCTCAATCGCGCCCAACGTGCAGAAACGACCGATACGTGCCGCCAATCCCAACACTATCCCGCCGATCAATCCGATCAGGGCAACGGAATTGGCGTCTCCCAGCAATTCGAACATGGCCAGTCCCCTCCCAAAGCTGGCGGCCTTTCAGACAGGGCCTCTAATTTTCCCTGCAGAAAAGATCGTAAACAACCTCGAGAATCTGTGTCGATCGGTCGTCAGCCAGTCTGTAGTAGATCGTTTTTCCTTCGCGCCGGGTTTTGACCAGACCTTCGAAGCGCAGGCGAGACAGTTGTTGAGAGACCGCAGCCTGCCGAGCCGATAGCATCTCCTCCATCTGGGTGACGGATTTTTCCCCCGAGGACAGATAGCACAGGATCATCAAACGCCCTTCATGACTGATAGCCTTCAGGAAGTTTGATGCAGTCTGGGCATTTTCCATCATTCGGTCCAGATCTTCTGCACACATGTCCTTCGAGAACACAGGCAGTTTCGATGGTTTGTCCAACAAGAATGCCTCGCTGTCTTGGCTTCACGTATTCAAAACAGTTTATATAATTTGCCGCCAATTAGCCAGAGGTCTCAATCGGTATTCCTGCGTCACGAAGCAAAACACCCAACATGCCCCAGAAAAAGTCCTCGCCCGGGTAGCCTTCGATCCGGCCGACCTCGTGGCCATTGTCCAACAAAACAAAGGTCGGCGTGTAGTAGAGAGGTTTTGTCAGAGAAATACCGTCTGGCAGTGCTGCGTGGATATCGACGCGCTGCAATGGTGCGGTATGTCCTTCGGGCGTTTTCGGGTAGATCTGAGAGATTTCGGAATCCCAACGGGCGCACCATATACACCCATCTTCCTCTGCCATCAGAAGTGTCATTTCGGCCCGCGAAGACACAGGGGAAACAAGCAATGTGATTGCCAGAACAAGCAAGAGTAATTGACGCATCTCAAGCTCCGATTGACCGCAGCATTATATCTTTACTATTTTGAATGTGTGAATGATAGCGTTTTGGGACGGGTTTGACCATGCTCCACATTACATTTGCAGGAGCTTTGGTCGCGGGGCTTTTATCTTTTCTCTCTCCCTGCATCCTGCCGATTGTGCCCTTCTACCTCAGCTATCTGGCGGGTGTCGGGATGGAGCAGATTTCAGCAGGTTCCGCCATTTCGCCCGGCGTCCGTCGCAGGGCCACGTTATCTGCAATCGCATTTGCGGCCGGGATCATCACCGTATTCATGGCTCTCGGAGCGACGGCTTCGATTTTTGGGCAGTTGGTCCGAGAGTATTTTGACATTCTACGCTGGATCGCGGCGGCCATCATCATTGCAATGGGACTGCATTTCCTTGGGCTTGTCCGCATCGGGTTTCTGTATCGCCAGTTTCGCGCGGACATAGGCGAGACGTCGAATATAAGCCTGATCGGAGCCTACGTTCTTGGACTGGCCTTTGCTTTTGGCTGGACACCCTGCGTCGGACCGGTGCTTGCGGCAATCCTGTTTACGGCGGCAGGTACCGAGACGGCCTGGCGTGGTGCAATGCTTTTGTTCGTCTACGGTGCAGGAATGACCGCGCCGTTTGTTCTGGCGGCCTTTTTGGTTCGCCCGTTCATGCAATGGATGGCGCGGTTCAGGAAGCATTTGCCTTTGATCGAAAAGGCAATGGGTGGGCTGCTGATTCTCTTCGGCGTGCTGATTGCAACCAACTCTATCAACCTCATCGCCCAGTGGATGCTGGACCATATGCCCTGGCTCGCGGCGATTGGCTAAGACAGGAGGAAGACATGAACCGAGTATTACTTTTCCTGGCAGCGTGCCTGTTGGGTGGGGCAGTTTCCGCTGCGGAACTGGGCGACGACGGCTTGCACAAAACGCCGTGGATGCGCGATACGTTCAAGGACCTCCGCGAGGACCTTGAAGAGGCTTCAAGTGAAGGTAAGCGCTTGGTTTTATTCATTGAACAACAAGGCTGCATCTATTGCCAAAAGATGCATGATGAGGTTTTTCCCCAGCCTGATCTGGCGGTGTATATCGAAGACAACTTCTTTGTGGTCCAATTGGATCTGCATGGAAGCACCACCGCCACCGACTTTGACGGGGAAGAAAATGAGCAAAGAGCGCTGATGCGCAAGTGGGGGATTCTGTTCACCCCGACGCTTGTTTTTCTGCCGGAAGAAGTTCCACAGGTCGCCACGGCCATCAATGCGGCGGTTGCCGTCATGCCAGGCGCGTTCTCCAAAGGAACAACCCTGGATCTTTTCACGTGGGTCAATGAGAAACGATACGAACTTGATAATGGTGAAGATTTTCAACGGTATCATGCGCGGCGCATTCAGGAGCGAAACAATATTTCGCAGGACTGAGCGATAGCGTTACAAATAAAAAAATTCATTTTGATGAATTTAATGTTGCGACGAACCCTGCCCGTCGACTACGGTACACCAAAGCTTTGGGCCGCAAAGCGCCATCGGCGCGGTAGCAAATGGGAGGGATCATGAAGCTGAGACTCTTAACTTTGGTCTGCGCAATGACAGGTGTCGCCGCTTATGCGGCAGGTACAGGCCCGAAAGACGTAGCCTATGATGATTATGGTGCAATCGAGGTCTCTCTGACCGGCGTTGCAGGTGATGCCGAAAACGGTGCGATCATCGTCGGAGACAAGTCCAAGGGCAACTGCGTGGCCTGCCACGCGGTTACGGCCTTGGCGGAAATTCCGTTTCATGGCGAAGTTGGACCGATGCTGGACGGAGCTGGCGATCGCTGGAGCGAAGCAGAACTTCGCGGTTTGGTCGCAAATGCCAAGATGACGTTTGAAGGAACGGTCATGCCAGCCTTCTACAAGGATGACGGTTATATTCGCCCCGGCGACGCCTATACCGGCAAAGCTCCGTCAGCGCCTTTGACGACGATCCTCACCGCGCAGGAGATCGAGGATGTGGTCGCATTTCTGGCGACCCTGAAAGAGGAATGATCACGCATTAAGGCGTGAAATTGTGAGAATCCGAAGGAGATTGAAGATGGAACTTTCTCGTCGCGAGACTCTGGCCCTTGGCCTGAGCGCCGCGTTCCTGACACTGATGCCGCTTCGCGCCAATGCGGCCGCCGAAGATGCCATCGCGGCGTTTACCGGCGGGGCGGACATGACGGACGGTGGTGTCACCCTTACGGCGCCGGAAATTGCCGAGAATGGCAATACTGTACCGATTGAAGTCAGTGCGCCGGGTGCTTCCGCAATTCTGATCGTGGCGGCAGGTAACCCCGAGCCAGGCGTTGCCACGTTCAATTTCGGCCCGCTGGCGGCCGAACAGGCTGCTTCCACGCGCATTCGGCTTGCCGGAACGCAGGACGTCATTGCTGTGGCCAAGATGGCGGATGGTAGCTTTGCCAAGGCATCCGCGACCGTAAAAGTGACAATTGGCGGCTGCGGCGGCTGATCGCCACGCGCCCTGAAGAACAGGAGTTCAACCAATGGCATCCGGTGTAAAACCCCGCGTCAAGGTTCCCAAGACTGCCGCTGCTGGCGAAACGATCACGATCAAAACGCTGATCAGCCACAAAATGGAAAGCGGTCAGCGCAAAGACAAAGAAGGAAATGTCATCCCGCGTTCGATCATAAACCGTTTCACCTGCGAGTTTAACGGTGAGCTGGTCGTTGATGTGACGATGGAGCCGGCGATTTCGACAAACCCGTACTTCCAGTTCGAAGCAACCGTGCCCGAGGCCGGTGAGTTTGTCTTCACATGGTACGACGATGACGGTTCTGTCTACGACGAAAAGAAATCGATCGAGATCGCCTGACGGCTCGACCGCTAAGGCAGGACAGCGCCGGTTATGAGTTCTGGCGCTGGTCCACCAAGGGAGGAACGTAATGAAAACTAAGGCACTTACGGCGATTGCGGCTATTCTGGCTTTCCCAGTGGCGGCAGTGGCCGAACCAGACGGCGACAATCTCGTGATCAACGACGAGCTGGATATGATCTCGGTAACCGCGGCACCGGCGCATGTCGAAAACTTCGACAAGATCTATTCGGGGTGGCATTTCCGAACCGATGAAACCCAGGCGCTTCAAATCGACGATTTTGACAATCCGGCGATGATCTTTGTCGATCAGGCGGCGGACCTGTTCCAGGCGGCCGACGGGGCCGCTGGTGAAAGCTGTGCCTCGTGCCATGATGGCGTGGAAAGCTTCAAGGGGCTGCAGGCGTCCATGCCCAAGGTCGATGCCGAAAGCGGCAAGCTGATGGTCATGGAAGATCTGATCAACAAGTGTCGTACGGATCGCATGGAAGCCGATGCCTGGAAATGGTCCGGCGGCGACATGCAGGGAATGGTCGCGCTGATTGGTCTGCAGTCACGCGGGATGCCGATGAACGTCGCTATTGATGGCGATGCCGCCCCCTATTGGGAGCAGGGTAAGGAAATGTACTACACCCGCTATGGCCAGTTGGAACTGAGCTGCGCCAATTGTCATGAGGACAACTGGGGCAACATGATCCGGGCGGATCACCTGAGCCAGGGTATGATCAACGGATTTCCGACCTACCGCCTGAAACAGGCCAAGCTGATTTCGCGCCACAATCGTTTCCGCGGCTGTATTCGCGACACACGGGCGGAAACCTTTGCCGAAGGGTCGGATGAGTTCCGCGCGCTGGAGCTTTATGTTGCTTCGCGCGGCAACGGGCTGTCGGTCGAAACTCCGGCCGTGCGTCAATAACACTGAACCCGCGCAAGAGATGTCTTGCGCGGGTTTTCGACTGATTAAATATTCACACATTTATATGTGAAATAGGAAAGCCGATAGATGATTTCGCGACGTGACTTCCTGCAGGTTTCAATGGCCGCTTCCGCGCTCTATGGGGCGTCCGGGTTTGGAAACTGGGCCAGACTTGCCGCGCAGCAAAGCCTGACGCAGGATCAACTGCTGGAGTTTGAGACTTTTGGCAATATCAGCCTGATCCATGTCACCGACATACACGCGCAACTCAAGCCGATCTATTTCCGCGAACCCGAAGTGAATCTTGGTATCGGCGACGCGCGTGGGCAGATGCCGCATGTGACGGGTGCCGCGTTTCGCAAAGCCTATGGGATCGAGGATGGAAGCCCGTCTGCCTATGCGCTGACCTACAATGATTTCGCGGCGCTGGCGAAGGCCTATGGCCGGGTCGGCGGTCTGGACCGGGTCTCGACAGTCATAAACGCTATCCGCGCTGACCGCCCTGATGCCCTGCTTCTGGACGGCGGCGATACGTGGCACGGCTCTTACACCTGCTACCAGACGGCTGGACAGGACATGGTCAATGTCATGAACGCGCTGAAACCTGACGCGATGACATTCCATTGGGAATTCACACTGGGCAGCGACAGAGTAAACGAAATCGTTGAAGGTTTGCCCTTTGCCGCCCTAGGCCAGAACATCTTTGATGCCGAATGGGACGAACCCGCCGAGCTGTTCCAACCCTACAAGTTCTTTGACCGGGGCGGCGCAAAGGTCGCCGTGATCGGGCAGGCATTCCCCTACATGCCAATCGCCAACCCGGGCTGGATGTTCCCGGAATACTCTTTCGGCATTCGGGACGAAAACATGCAGGCGATGGTCGACGAAGTGCGCGATGCCGGTGCCGATGTTGTCGTTGTCCTAAGCCACAATGGTTTCGACGTTGACAAAAAGATGGCCGCCCGGGTGCAGGGGATCGACGTGATCCTCAGCGGTCACACCCATGATGCGCTGCCCGAGCCAGTTCTGGTTGGCAAGACCTACATCATCGCGTCGGGTTCGAATGGCAAATTCCTCAGCCGCGTGGACCTGGATGTGCGGGATGGCCAGATGATGGGGTTGAAGCACAAGCTGATCCCGATCTTCTCGGACGTTATCGCCCCAGATCCTGCCATTTCTGCCTTGATCGACGAACAACGCGCACCTTATCAAGCGGCATTGAGCGAGGTCATCGGAAAGACCGACTCGTTGCTTTACCGCCGGGGCAACTTTAACGGCACTTGGGATGATCTGATCTGCGATGCCCTGATCAACCAGCGCGAGGCGGACATCGCGATGTCGCCCGGCGTCCGTTGGGGGCCGTCGATCCTGCCGGGGCAGGACATTACCCGCGAAGACATCTGGAATGTAACCTCGATGTCCTATCCGAACGCGTATCGCACGGAAATGACGGGCGAATTCATCCACGTGATCCTCGAAGATGTCGGTGACAACCTGTTCAATCCTGATCCCTATTACCAGCAGGGCGGCGACATGGTGCGTGTCGGCGGGCTTGGCTACCGCATCGACGTAACCAAACCGCAAGGGCAGCGGATCAGTGAAATGACCCTTCTCAAGACCGGCGATGCGATTGATCCGTCGAAAACCTACGTCGTGGCGGGTTGGGCCAGCGTCAACGAGGGCACCGAAGGCCCACCCATTTGGGATGTCGTCGAAAACCACATTCGCAGCCAGGGCACCGTGACCGTCGAGCCGAATACATCGGTCGACGTCATCGGCGCCTGAGGCCGCGGCCGGAACTTGCAACACATAAACAAAATTTGCTGATCGAGTAACGGAGGCAAACACGATGAGTGAAAACTCCAGAGAAAAGGCACCCTCCCGCCGCCAATTTCTAAGTGGCGCGGCCGCCGTTGGAGTAGGAGCAGTCGGCGCCGGAGCAGCGCGCGCTGCCGGCCCCGATCCGCTGATTACCCAGGTTCAGGAATGGGCACAGGCCACTGGTGAGGGCGTGGATGCGACCCCCTACGGGTTGCCGATCCAGTTTGAAGACGACGTCGTGCGCCGCAATGTCGAGTGGCTGACCGCCGACACGATCAGTTCGATAAACTTCACACCGATCCACGCGTTGGACGGTACAATCACGCCGCAGGGTTGCGCGTTCGAAAGGCATCATTCAGGCGCCATCGAACTGAGCAAGGCGGACTACCGCCTGATGATCAACGGGTTGGTCGATACACCCCTTGTGTTCACCTACGAAGACCTTGAACGCTTCCCGCGAGAGAACCGCGTTTATTTCTGCGAGTGCGCTGCAAATACAGGTATGGAGTGGGCCGGTGCGCAACTGAATGGTGCGCAGTTCACCCATGGAATGATCCACAATATGGAATATTCCGGCGTATCGCTTCGCACCCTGCTGGAAGAGGCCGGCGTGAAGCCCGAAGGCAAGTGGGTTTACGTTGAAGGGGCGGATGCATCCTCGAACGGGCGCTCGATCCCGCTGGAAAAGGCCATGGACGACGTGCTCGTGGCCTTCAAGGCCAATGGCGAGGCGTTGCGCAAGGAACATGGCTATCCGGTTCGCCTGGTCGTCCCCGGTTGGGAAGGCAACATGTGGGTCAAATGGCTGCGCCGCGTCGAGGTCACGGAAATGGCGATTGAGAGCCGCGAGGAGACTTCGAAATACACCGACACGCTGGAAGACGGCACATCCCGCAAATGGACCTGGGTCATGGACGCCAAGTCCGTTGTAACGTCGCCCAGTCCACAGGCTCCGATCAAGCACGGACCGGGACCCTTGGTGATCACGGGGTTGGCCTGGTCTGGAAGAGGCTTGATCACGGGTGTCGACGTTTCCGTGGACGGGGGCAAGAACTGGATTCCGGCCCGACTGGCAGCGCCCGGTACGGACAAGGCGCTGACCCGCTTTTATCTGGACTACAACTGGGACGGGTCCGAAATGCTTCTGCAGGCCCGCGCGAAGGATTCCACAGGCTATGTCCAGCCAAGCAAGGCCCAACTGCGTGAAGTGCGCGGCGAGAATTCAATTTACCACAACAATTGCATCCAGACCTGGTGGATCAAAGAGACCGGAGAGGCGGAAAATGTCGAAGTATCCTGAGCTGTTAGCCGCCTCCGCCCTTGCTTTATGTATGGCCGTACCGGCTTATGCCGAAAAATTCGGGCTTGGACGGCCAGCACTGTCAGAAGAGATTGCGGCGTGGGATCTGGACGTCGCTCCGGACGGAACCGGTTTGCCGGAGGGTTCTGGTGACGTGTTCACCGGAGAAGAGGTCTTTGCCGAGCAATGCGCGATCTGCCACGGCGATTTCGCGGAAGGCGTGGACAACTGGCCCAAACTGGCGGGCGGCGAAGGCACACTGGCCGACAAGGACCCTCTGAAAACAGTCGGGTCCTATTGGCCCTATCTTTCGACGGTCTGGGACTATGTGAACCGGTCCATGCCCTTCGGAAACGCACAGTCGCTGGAAACGGATGATGTCTATGCGATGGTGGCCTATATCCTTTATTCCAATGACATCGTCGATGACGAGTTTACTCTGTCGCACGAGAATTTCCTCGAAGTCGAAATGCCGAATGCAGGCGGTTTCATCGTGGATGATCGTGAAACCGCTGAGGCCCATTTCTGGACCAGCAAACCTTGCATGACCGATTGCAAGGAAAGCGTGGAAATCACGATGCGCGCGGCCGTTTTGGATGTTACGCCTGAAGAAACCGCAGCAGAGGCGACCGAGGCGCAGCCTTCGGTTCAGGAAGCATCGGTGGAGGTCGAAGAGAAACCGGCGGAAGCTACAGCAGTAGAACAAACCGCCGCACTTGATCCCGAGATGATCGAAAGCGGAAAGAAAGTTTTCAAGAAGTGCCAATCCTGTCATCAGGTCGGTGAAAGTGCCAAGCACCGGACGGGCCCGGCCTTGAATGGGATTATCGGAGCAAATGCCGGTGCTGTCGAAGGGTTCAAATACTCCAAGGCAATGAAGGCGGCCGCCGATGACGGCCTCGTCTGGACTGACGAAGAAATGGCGGCGTTTCTGGCAAAGCCCAAAGCCTACATGAAGGGGACGCGAATGTCTTTCGCGGGACTTAAGAAAGAGGACGATATCCAGGCGGTCATTGTCTATCTCAAGTCGTTCGGAGGCTGACCATGGGGTGGCCGAAGGTACTGAGTTGTGCTGCGGTCTTGGGTGGTCTTGCACCTATGGCAAGCGCAACCGAGGACCTGGGCGATGCGGACGCCGGGAAAGCTGTGTTCGCGCAGTGTAAAGGCTGCCACGAGGTCGGTGACGGGGCTGAAAACAAGATCGGTCCACATCTGAACGGAATCTTCGGCCGCAAGGCCGCCGGGCTGGATGGCTTCAACTATTCGAAAAGCCTGAAACGTGCAGGAAATTCGGGCCTGGAATGGCACGCGGACACCCTGTCGGCTTACATCGAAAACCCACGTGCCTTTGCGTCAGGAACACGGATGAGTTTTCGCGGTTTGAAGACCGCGGAAGACCGGGCCAACGTCATCGCATATCTTCGGGCGTTTTCGGACAACCCCCGGGATATTCCCGAAGCGGATCCAACGGCTAAAAGTACCGATCGCTCGGTCGACCCGGCAATTCTGGCGATCCAGGGTGATCCTGATTATGGCGCATATCTCAGCAGCGAATGTACGACATGCCATCAGATCGAAGGGGCCGACGATGGCATTCCTTCGATCGTGTATTGGCCTGATGAGGACTTCGTGGTCGCCATGCACGCATACAAGCAAAAGCAGCGGCCCCATCCGGTCATGCAAATGATCGCCGGACGGCTAAGCAACGACGAGATCGCGGCCTTGGCCGCCTATTTCAACAATCCAGAATAAAAGTGACTAAGGGGAGGAAACGCGATGACAATCAATAGACGAGCATTTCTTGGAACCGCCGGGGCAATTGCCGCCGGGCTGTCCGCTCCGATGGTACTGGCGCAAGGCAAGCCACGTGTCGTGGTTGTTGGCGGCGGCGCCGGTGGGGCAACCGCTGCACGCTACATTGCCAAGGATAGCAAAGGCGAAATCGATGTAACTCTGATCGAGCCGTCCAGAACGTACTACACCTGTTTCTTCTCGAACCTTTATTTGGGAGGGTTTCAGGAGCTTTCGGATATTGCACACAGCTACGGCACGCTGGCCGCGGACTATGGCATCAACGTGGTTCATGATTGGGCGGTTGGCGTGGATCGCGACGCAAAGACCGTGTCCCTGGCGGGGGGTGGATCCGTCCCGTATGACAAGCTGATCCTGAGCCCGGGTATCGATTTCGTCGATGGCGCGGTCGAGGGTTGGGATATCTCCGCACAAAACAAGATGCCGCACGCATATAAGGCCGGTTCCCAGACCGAACTCCTGAAAGCGCAGGTAATGGCAATGCCCGAAGGCGGGATCTTTGCAATGGTCGCCCCGCCGAATCCCTACCGTTGCCCTCCCGGGCCGTACGAGCGCGTTTCAATGGTCGCGCATGTTTTGAAGGCGAACAATCCGACAGCAAAAATTATCGTAGCTGATCCGAAACCGAAGTTTTCCAAGATGTCACTGTTTCAGGAAGGCTGGGCAAACCACTACGAAGGGACGGTAGACTGGATCGGTGAAGACTTCGGCGGCGGCAACGTGTCGGTGAACCCGGACGCGATGACTGTGACCATCGACGGTGAAGAGACCAAGGTCGATGTCTGCAATGTGATCCCGGCGATGAAAGCGGGGCGCATCGCGGAAATGGCGGGTGTGACCGACGGCAACTGGGCGCCCGTCAATGCGGCGGACATGTCCTCGAAAGCCGATCCGGACATTTATGTTCTTGGTGATGCCAGCCAGCAGGGCGACATGCCGAAATCCGGTTTCTCGGCCAACAGTCAGGCGAAGGTTTGTGCAAATGCCGTACGAGGCGCGCTGACCGGGTCGAAAGTGTTTCCGGCCAAGTTTTCGAACACGTGCTGGTCGCTCATCGATGCAGATGACGGGGTCAAGGTCGGTGCCACGTATGAAGCGACGCCCGAGAAGATCGCCAAGGTGGATGGTTTCATCAGTCAGACAGGCGAAAACGCAGACCTTCGAAAAGCAACCTACGAAGAGTCGCTTGGTTGGTACGCGGGTATCACCTCGGACATGTTTGGCTAAAGGAATCGGGGGGTTGACCGGTGTCAAAGCCCCCGCAGCACAACCTGAGAAAATGCGGTTCACGAGGAGGATCACGATCATGAAACACTTTATCGCTACGGCCGCGCTTTCCGCTGTCTTGGCAAGCCAGGCGCTTGCGGAAGCGATCATAACCACTCCCTTCGACGGAAGTTTTGACGATGCCACCTTCGCCGTGGAGTCCGCGATCGTGGGACAGGGGTTGGTCATCGATTATGTCAGCCATGTCGGTGAAATGCTGAACCGAACAGGCGCTGATGTCGGCAGCGACAAACAGATTTTTTCGGCCGCAGATATCTTCATCTTCTGTTCAGCAAAGATCTCGCGTGAGGTGATGGAAGCCGACCCAATGAATATCGGCTACTGCCCCTACGGAATTTTTGTGGCCGAGAACGATAGCGGCGTGATGGTGGGATACCGTAGCTATCCTGACGGTCCGATGCAAAAGGTCCAGACCCTGTTGTCCGAGATCGTCGAAGAGGCCGTTGGAAACTGAAATGGACTACCAGCAGTGCATTCGCGACCAGCTTGATAAGCTGAAGGAAGAAGGGAACTACCGGGTCTTCGCTGATCTGGAACGTCAGTGCGGCAAGTTCCCAACTGCCCGAAGCCACACAAAGAACAGTCCTGAGAATGTAACCGTCTGGTGTTCGAACGATTATCTCGGGATGGGCCAGCATCCCAAAGTCCTCGCCGCCATGCATCAGGCCATTGACAGCTGTGGTGCCGGGGCTGGCGGAACACGGAATATCTCGGGAACCACGCACGAGCATGTGTTGCTGGAACAAGAACTTGCAGACCTGCATGGCAAGGAAGCGGCGTTGTTGTTCACGTCCGGCTACGTGTCGAACTGGGCTGCTTTGGGCACTTTGGCGTCCAAGATCCCCGGTATCACTGTTCTGTCCGACGAGTTGAACCACGCTTCGATGATCGAGGGCATACGCCATAGTCGCTGCAACAAGCGGATCTGGAAGCACAACGACCTCGCGGACCTTGAAAGGCACCTTGCGGACCTGCCGGCCAATACCCCGAAACTCATCGCGTTCGAGAGTGTTTATTCGATGGACGGCGACATTGCACCGATTGCCGAGATTTGCGATCTGGCGGATCGCTATGGCGCGATGACCTATCTGGATGAGGTTCACGCCGTCGGACTTTACGGCCCACGCGGAGGTGGCATTGCCGAACGCGAAGGTCTGATGGACCGTCTGACCGTCATCGAAGGAACGCTTGGCAAAGCGTTCGGCGTAGTCGGCGGATACATCGCGGCCTCCCATGACCTTGTCGACTTTGTTCGGTCTTTTGCCAGTGGGTTCATATTCACCACCGCGCTGCCCCCTGCCGTGGCAGCTGGTGCGGCGGCCTCTGTTCGTCATCTGAAGCAGAGCAAAGCGGAGCGGCATTTGCACCGGCAACGCGTGCAGGAAGTCAGAAACAGGCTGGACGATCTGGGCATTCCACACACACCCAACCCAAGCCACATCATCCCGGTCATGGTTGGCGACCCGATCAAATGCCGCTTTATATCAGACGTTCTGATGCGCGATTTCGGGATCTATATCCAGCCCATCAACTACCCAACCGTCCCGAAGGGAAGTGAACGTTTGCGGATCACTCCGTCGCCCGTGCATTCACCGGAAGACATCGACAGGTTGGTAGCCGCTTTGGGCGAGCTTTGGACGCAATGCCAACTGGCTCGAACGCCGATGGCCGCGCAATAGTAATTTGACGAAAGACAAAGACGAACAATCAACGAGGTGAGAGTTTCTGTCCATGGAGAGGCTCATCGATCTGCTGGGAGACCCGGGCGCGCTGGCATTTGCCGGAGCGCTTGTCGGCCTCCTATTCGGTGTGACCGCCCAGAAATCCCACTTCTGTTTGCGCGCCTCGACCGTCGAGGTCGCTGAAGGTGAGTTCGGGCCACGGCTTGCGGTTTGGCTGATTGCCTTCTCCGCAGCGCTGACTCTGGTGCAGGGGTTTGTCTCGTTCGGATGGCTGGACCTGTCCGGGGCGCGTGCGATTGCATCGACGGGAAGTCTCAGCGGTGCGGTAATTGGCGGTGCAATGTTCGGGGTTGGAATGGTTCTGTCGCGCGGGTGCGCCTCACGCCTGTTGGTTCTGGCGTCCAGCGGGAACCTGCGTGCCCTTGTAGCGGGGTTGATTCTGACCTTGGTGGCTCAGGCGGCCTACACCGGTGTTCTCAGCCCGGCGCGCGAGGCGCTTTCCGGCATCTGGACCATCGCTGGAGGCGCGCCGCGTGATCTGTCCAAGATAATTGGGTTTTCTCCGGTGATTTACGCAAGCCTTGCGTCCTTCGGTTTGGCCTTGGCAATTGCATTTGCAATCCGCCGGAATGTCACGATCACCAGGATCGTATCCGCAGCAGGAGTTGGGGTGGCGGTTGCACTTGGCTGGTTGATGACATTTGCAATCGCGCAAGCGTCTTTTGAAGTTGTGCCCGTGTCCTCGGTCACCTTCACGGGCCCCTCCACAGATACACTGATGGCATTGGTTGCAGAGCGTAATGTCGTGCTGTCCTTCGGTATCGGCCTTGTTCCGGGTGTGGCCATCGGTGCGGCGGGATCTGCCATACTTGCCGGAGAGTGGAGGATTGAACGGTTTGGCCCGGATACACCGATGGAACGCTACCTGGTCGGGGCCGTTCTTATGGGTTTCGGAGCGATGCTGGCAGGCGGCTGCGCCGTTGGGGCCGGTTTGTCGGGTGGATCAGCCTTGTCGTTGACCGCATGGCTTGCCGTCTTCTTTATGTGGGTTGGGGCGATCAGCACGCACAGATTGCTGATGCGGTTGCCCGTTCCACAGCAATCCTGAACTATTCGAATTCCATCTGCTCAAAAACACGTCCGGCGTTTTTTGTTGCCAGTTCTTTAAACGTATCCAGTTGGGCGTACGGGGACTGATCGACGTAGTAGGCCTCGGCCAGATCGCCACCGGCATCCATGTGCTCCTGAACCTTGCCGCGCAGGTAAATCAGATAATCGCGCGTATAGCGGCGTACCTGATCCATGTTTGTCGGGTGGCCGTGCCCGGGAATGACATATGTGGCATTCAAGGCTTCGAACTCATTGTCCCAGGTCTCAAGCCAATCGGCCGTATAGGTCTCCTGAAAGATCGGCAGCATACGCTCGTGGAAGGCCATGTCGCCTGCGATGACAAGGCTTTGATTGGGCAACCAGATCGAAATATCACCGGGACTGTGTGCCGGTCCAAGGTATTTCGCCTCAATGCGATAGTCGCCCAGCTCGACCACATATTCGTCGTCGAATGTTTCGGTCGGGCCAGCCAGGAACGTCCCTTCGGATTTGTCCTTGTTGTACTCTTGCATCCCCTGCAGGATCTGGGCGCCGTATTCCTCAAACTCTGCCGCTGCATCCGAGTGTGCGATGATTGGAACGCCAAGTTCTGACCAGTAGGCATTGCCAAGCATCGCGTGCCCCTGACCGTTCTCGTTAAAGACCAGTTTGACCGGCTGATCCGTGATCGCCTGGATTTCCTTGTGAAGCGCTTCGGCAAGTACATAGGCCGCACCACCGTTTACAACGACCACGCCCTCACCGGTTACGATGAAGCTGAGGTTGTTATTGTGACCGGAGTTTTCATAGGTGGGCGGAGCAGTTGCGCCAATGGCAGAATAGACGCCGGGAATGTATTCGACCGGTTTGGAATACAGCACGCTTTGCGGGTATTGATCCGCAATATCTTCGCTGGCCCAGGCTGGTGTGGCCAAGGCAACGGCAATCACAAACGATCGCATCATGAAGGCTCTCCAATGAATCGATATGCGGAGCCGGTCTTTTCGACCCGGCCAATCCCACCGTTCGGCAGGTGGAAGCCAATGATTTTCATTTGCTCCTGAGAAATCTGACCCAGCAGTGATGTGCGCGCAGTTGCTGCAGCTTCAGGGTCCTGATCAGTACCACTGTGCCAGTCCGGGCGTTCAAACGCGACATGCGGATTCCCGAGCGCATCGCCGACGATCATGACGGCCTCGGTTCCATTGCGAATTTCAAATGCCATATGGCCGGGCGTGTGCCCATAACTTGCCCGAGCGGCGATACCGGGAAGGATCTCCTGACCGTCGTCAAAGAACGCGACCTGATCCTCAATCGCCTCCATGCGTCGCTTTGCGCCCACGGCAAACGCGGCGCGATCTTCCCCTATCGACCCTACCGTTGAAGGGTTCCACCAATAGTCCCATTCCTTGCGGCCAAAGTGGTGCGTGGCGTTGGGAAAAAGCAGATCGTCGAAGTCGTCCAAAATGCCCCAAAGGTGATCCGGGTGCGCGTGGGTAAAGATCACCTGAGTTACGTCTTCAGGCGCCAGGCCAATTGTTTCAAGAGTTTCCAAAAGCTTGCCGGACGTCGGCATGAAATCAGAACCCGCCCCAACATCGAACAGCACCGTGTTTTCATCGTCGCGGTAAAGTGCAACGTTGCACTCCGGCTCGTACTTGGTCGTGTCCACCTTATTGCGGTTCAGAAGCTGCTTCAGCTCTTCATTCGGCATGGATCCGAACACCATCTCCGGCGGCAACGACAGGTGCCCGTCTGACACTGTTGATATCCGGGCCGAAGTCCCAAGCTGCACCTCGGCGAGTGCAATCCTGGATTGAGCACCCAATGCCGTCAGGCATGCAGCGTGAAACAAGAAAGTGCGTCGGGACCATGCATTCTCACTCATACACAATCACTAAAATGAATATTTTAATTTGTAAACGGCGAAAAGGAATTTGGTGCCGTGCCGTTTTCCTCAAAAACACAGCGCATCTAAGTCGGAGATACTGCGCAAGCGTCCAAAACAGGTATCAAAACTCGCTTAGCCCCCGATGAGTGCCGGCACCGCTAGCGTCAGGGCCGGTATCGACAGGATCAATGCAACCCGTACGACCTCGGCACCAAGAAAGGGAAAGACGCCCCGGAACACCGTGCCCATGGACGTATCCCTTTCAAGCGACGAAATGATGAACACGTTCAACCCGACGGGGGGCGTTATCAACCCTAGTTCCACAACGATCAGCGCCAGTATTCCAAACCAGATCTTGAGGTTATCGGCGTCCATTCCGAACGCCGCCGTCTCGGCCGTGGCGTACTCGCCCCCATTCAACGCAATCAGGGTCGGCCAGAAAAACGGGACCACCACAAGGATCATTGCCAAGCTTTCCATGAAGCAGCCAAGAATGACAAAGAGGCACAGCATGATCACAAGGATCAGCATCGGATCCATACCACTGGTTGCGGCCCAGTCGGACAAGGCCTGCGGCAGCTGAGTGCGGGCAAAAAAGCCCTTCAGAACTTCGGCGCCAAAAAGGATCAGGTAGATCATTCCACTGGTGATTGCCGTGGCGCGAATGGCCTTCAGCAACCCGGAAAACGCCAGGCCTTCGCCGGTAAACACCCGCAGTGCAAAACCGTAGGCCGTTATCACAAAAACCCCAATGCTGGCGGCGGGTGTTGGCGTGAACAAACCAAAGCCCAGACCCAGTATGATGGCGCCGAATATCAGAATAACGGGCCAGAGGCGACGTATAGCCAATTTTCGTTCAACCGGATCCATCTGCGTCGGCTCTGGCGCCAGCGATGGTTTCACCCTCACCTGAATGGCAATCACGGCGATAAAACCCAGAACGGCCAATATCCCTGGCACGATAGCGGCCTGAAACATCCGCAGGATCGAGCCTTCCACGATGATTGCATAGATCACCAGGGCTACCGATGGCGGGATCAGAATTCCCAAGGTCCCTCCGGCGGCCAGTGATCCTGAGGCAAGACTGGGCGCATATCCCAGCCGTTTCAGTTCAGGCAACGAAACGCGCCCCATCGTGGCCGCAGTCGCCAGAGAAGACCCGCAAACTGCACCGAAACCACCGCAAGCCGCGACCGCAGCCATCGCAACGCCACCGCGCAAACGCGACATGAGCGCTTCGAGGCCTTTGAAGAGATCAGTGGATAGTCGCGCTTCGGCCGCAACATAGCCCATCAGGACAAACAGCGGGACGACGGAAAGGTCATAGTTGGCCACGTTTTCCCACAACAGGCTTTTGAATTGCTTCAGGTAGGGCACGAACCGGATGTAACTGACAGATTGGCTCAGCACCCACGTGCCGCCAATCCCCACAACGATCATCGCGATCCCGACGGGCATCCGAAGCAGCAGCAGGACGAAAAGAACGATCAGGCCAAGAATGCCGATGGAAATGGGATCAAGCATCAGCGGCGCCTTCGAATGCTTGAGACACCGCGATCAAAGCCCACAGGATCATCGACAGCAGACCGGGGAAATAGAATGGCCAGGTCGGCCACCCCAGAACGCTGGTCACCACCTCGTCCGAGCGTACTTCGAGCATACCGAAAACCATCCAGTAGCTTAAAAACACAGCGACAATGACGGTGACCCCCAACCAAAGAAGATCGAAGCCGCGCTGCACGGCCTTCGGCAAGTGATCCATCAGCAAATCCACTGACACATGGCCTCGGTTTTCCTGGCAGTAGGGAAAGAACATCAAGGCTGCGCAGCTGATTGCCAGCTGAACAAAATCCTCATAGCCCGGCAGGCCCGACACATCCGCGCCAAACGCCCCGGCAAACCGATCGAGGATGAAGGCAAAAGCATTCGTTGTGGTGACGGCGACAATCGCAAGCAGGATGACGCCGCCGAGCAATGCAAAAGCATCCGCCAGCCGTTTCAGAACCACGCGCATTCTCATATTCCCGAGGCTTCACAAACGACCGGGCGATCATCG
Source organism: Ruegeria sp. K7 (assembly GCF_056531785.1). Classification (NCBI taxonomy): domain Bacteria; kingdom Pseudomonadati; phylum Pseudomonadota; class Alphaproteobacteria; order Rhodobacterales; family Roseobacteraceae; genus Ruegeria; species Ruegeria sp. K7. The sequence continues at coordinate 22,873 of NZ_JBQFMJ010000017.1, read as the reverse complement.
GACCGCTCGGTCGGTTTCCAATCATTTGCCAGACTGGGCTGCGGCAATTGCCGCGCGGGCTTTGTCGACGAGGGCAGCACCATCAATGCCCTTCTCGCTCACCTCGTCAATCCAACGCTGGACGATCTGTTCGCTCACGGCGTTGAACTTGGCCGCTTCTTCGTCGGACAACACGATCCGTTCTACACCTGCGGCCTCAAGTGCCTCGGTGCCGCTTTCTTCGAAACCTTCCCAATTGGACCCGACCTCGCGCGCGACATTGGCGCCTGAATTGGCGTCGATAACGGCCTTAAGGTCATCCGGCAGCGCTTCGTAGGCGTCTTTGTTCATCGCCACCATGAAGGTCGCGGTGCCAAAGCGGTCTCCGTTCGGCAGTTCCGTTATGGACTTGTCCAGTTCCTGCAATTTCAGGGGTCGCACGATTTCCAGCGGGATCAGCGCGCCATCCACAACGCCTTTCGACATGGCTTCGGGCAAGGCTGGCACGGGCATGCCAACCGGTTCCGCACCAATGCCTTCGATCACCCACGCGCCCGTACGGCTGGGGGTCCGCAGCTTCATCCCCTTTGCGTCTTCCAGAGTGCGCACCGGGTCGGACGCCGAATGTATGACATTCCCATCATGGGTGTGCAGAAAGATGACGTGGACGTCATCGAAGTCTTCCGCGAGCATCTCCATCGAGGCGTTCATGGCGACCGTTGTATCCGTCGCAGAGCCTGCGTGTACAAGCGGCAGCTCGAAAACTTCGGTGCGCGGAAAGACACCCGGTGTGTATCCCAGGACTGTCCAGACAATATCGGCAGACCCATCACGCACTTGGCTGAACAGTTCAGGTGGTTTGCCACCCATCGACATTGACGGGAAGATTTCAATCGCAATCCTGCCATCGCTGTCGGCAGTGATCTTATCGGCCCATGGCTGCAGCATGCCTTTGTGCGCCGCTGCGACTGGCGGCAGGAAGTGATGCATCGTCAGCGTCACTTCCTGGGCCAGGCTGGCTGTTGCTGAAACGGCCAGGGCGGCCAGTGAACTCAGCAAGGATTTCCTTATGGTCATGATTTCTCCTCCTCCGTTGTGTCGTGATGGCGCAGTTCGGTGTTTGGCGTTCGGCGCGATGTCTGCCTCGCGCCTATTCCCGCACCCCCATTGAATCAATTTGCGCGCACAGGGCATTCGCTGCAGAAAGCGATCTGGCCGTGCACCTGGCCATGTTTGGCAACAGCATCCATTCCAGCGACCAGGCGCTTCCTGAACGTTCCTGTTCATGCACAAGCGCCTGATGCATCCCGGATACTTGCGTGGCATTGAAGCGCGCCAGCGTCACCAGCAATTCGGCAAGAATTGGGTTCTGTTTGTGCGGCATGGCTGATGACCCACCGCCGCCCGAAAGCTTGATATCGTCGACACCTTGCTGCGCCATCAAGCAGATGTCTTGCCCTATTTTTCCAATCGAACCGGAAATAAGCGACAACAGATTTGCATAATCGGTGACGGTTGCGCGATCTGAATGCCAGTTGCGGCTGGGTGGGCGCAGCGACAACGCTTTGGCAACAAAGGCTGCCAGGTCGCGATGCTTTTCACCAATGGCCTGTCCATCCCCGACTGCCCCGCCCCATTGTAGGCGCTCGACACTCTTGCGCATCTGTTCGATGCGATCGCCGTGCTCGATCAACGGCGCTTGCCAGTTCTCGATCCGGTGCCCGATCGAGATCGGCAATGCGGCCTGCATCCGTGTGCGGCCCATCATCTTGTTGCTGCCGAACCGCCAGCCCAGACTACCCAATCGCTCGGTCAGGGTCGACAGGCGATCCGCGATCAGATCTGAGTTTTCGCGCATTGTCATTGCCAGCGCTGTATCCATCACATCCTGTGAGGTTGTGCCGGTATGGATCGCACCGTCCAATTGCCCGGCCTCGGCCTTCAAACCACGCACAAATGCAGGAATTGGCATCCCGTCTTTCAAGGTTCCGGCCTGCAAATCCCGAAGGTCCGGATTGGCGCGCTCAATCAACTCGGCGGCGGCCCGGGCCTGGTCCTCCGGCACGACGCCAATGGCGCCAAGCCCGCGGGAATAGGCGGCTTCGAAGGCAAGCATATGGGCCAGCGTGCGTTCGGCTGACCAGATCGCCTCGGCGTCCTGATCGCCAAAGAGGCCCGACAACCAAGGGTGATCGAACACGTCACTCATGCCATAACACCTAACAGTGCCCGGATCTGACCCGCGACAAATCCCGGCGCTTCGACGCATGGCAAGTGCCCGACATCCGGCAAAATATGCCGCTCTGCGCCTTTGATGAGGTCGGCCAAAGCCTCCACAAGTTCGGGCGGCGTTGCCTGATCTTCACGCCCACCGATACAGATGGTGGGTACTCTGATCTGGCTGGTTGTTTCGGCAAGGTCCGCATCCCGAATGGCCTCGCAGGTCGCGACATAACCTTCGGCAGGTGTGCGTGTCAGCATGTTCCGGTAACCGGCCACGGCATCGGGGTGCTCGGCTCGGAAACGGTTGGAGAACCAACGTTCCATTACCGTGTCGGCGATGGCATCGATACCGGCTTCGCGCACAGCCTGAATGCGCGTATTCCAAACCTCGTCATCCCCAATTTTCGTGCCGGTATTGTTCAGGATAAGCCCGGCCACAAGATCGGGGCGTCGGTTGGCGACGCGCTGAGCGATCAGTCCGCCGACCGAAACACCGCACAGAATTGCATTGCGCCAACCCAACATGTCCATCAGATCCGCAACATCTTCTGCCAGCGTATCAATTGAAGTTGCGGCGCAATCCGACAGGCCATGCCCGCGCTTGTCCCAAAGAAGGCATTCTGTCTTGCCCAGACCTGCCGCGACTTCCCGCCAGATGCGATAGTCCGTCCCCAAAGAGTTCAGAAAGACAACAGGCGTTCCGCCGACACCGTGGTTTACCACTTCATAGTGCAGGATTACGTCACGGGGTCTGGCGAAGCTCGGCATCAGGCGGCGACCTCTCGCAGCCCAAGGATCGCACGTGCCTGCTCGACAGTCGCGACGGGGCGTTCGTGCGTTTCGCAGATTTCGACGGCTCGACGAACCAGGGCTGCATTCGACGGGGCAAGCGTGGTTCTATCCAGGCGCACATTGTCTTCAAGCCCCGTTCGAACATGCCCGCCGGAAACAACGGACCACTCGTTCAACACGATCTGATTTGCCCCGACGCCCGCCGCACACCATGGCACATCCCCCCAAAGGCGTCGGACTGTGTGCACGTAGAAATCGAAAACCTCACGATCAACGGGCATCGCGTTTTTCACGCCCATGACAAATTGGACATAGGGCACATCCTTGATTTGACCTGCCTTATGCATTTTGGCCGCCTGAAAGATATGAGACAGGTCGAACGCCTCGATCTCTGGCCTGACATCGTATTTCACCATCTCGCTGGCCAGCCATTCGACAAGATCAGGTGGGTTTTCATAAACGCGGGTCGGAAAGTTGTTCGATCCGACGGACAAGGACGCCATGTCCGGCCGCAGCGGCAACATACCACCACGGGCGGAGCCCGCCCCGGACCGCCCGCCCGTCGAAAGCTGCACGATCATGCCGGGACAGTGGGTTTCGATCCCTTCTTTCAACGCGGCAAAAAGATCGGGGTCCGAAGTAGGTTTGCCTTCCTCATCGCGCACATGGCAATGGGCGATGGCAGCACCGGCCTCAAAAGCCTCATGTGTGCTTTCAACCTGTTCCGACACGCTGATCGGAATAGCCGGGTTGTCCGCCTTGGTCGGAACCGAGCCGGTGATTGCCACGCAAATAATACACGGGTTTTGTTTTGTTTCGTCAGACATCGAAGAACACCGTTTCATTTTCCCCCTGCAAGCGAATGTCGAACCGATAGCCGTCCGGGGTTCTTTCAGCTATCAGGGTTTGCCGCCTATCAACCTGTTCGATCAGATTCAGAACCGGATCAACCGAATTGGCGGCCTCTTCTTCCGGGAAATAGAGCCGCGTGTTCAACCCAACATTTATGCCGCGGGCTACCAGCCACAGGTTGATGTGCGGAGCCATTGGCCTGCCGTCCCGATACGGAACAGAGCCGGGCTTGACTGTTTCAACGATCCACTCTCCGGATTCAAAATCGGGTATGATACGGCCCCATCCACGAAAACCGGGCTCGACCTCGCCCTGCCCGGGGTAAATCCCCTTGGCATTGGCTTGCCAGACTTCGATCAGAACATCCTTGACCGGCGCGCCGGTGCCATCCAGCACCCTGCCCCGAATGGTGATCCGCTCACCTACGGCCTGCGCGCCGACAACGTCCCGGCCCAATTCCTGCCGGTAAATGTCAAACCCTGCATCCCCCGGGGCCAGGCCAATGTGAACGTAGGGTCCGGCCGTTTGCGATGGGGTTTCTTTCAGATAGTCGAGCTTCTGAACCATGATCAATTCCCGTCCGGTCGATTTTCGAAATAGGTCGATCGGTGACCGCGCAGCACGATGTCGAACTTGTAGGCAATACTGTCCAGCGGAACCGTCGCGTTCAGATCCAGCGCGGCAACCAGTTGATCAATCGCTTTTTGATCCGGAATCGTGTTCACGATCGGACATTTGGCAATCAGGGGGTCGCCTTCGAAATATAGCTGTGTGATCAGCCGCTGCGCAAAGGCTGGGCCGAACACCGAAACATGAATATGCGCCGGCCGCCAGCTGTTGACCCAGTTGCGCCACGGATAGGCCCCTGGCTTGATCGTTCTGAAAGTGTAACAGCCATTCTCGTCCGTCAGCGTACGGCCACACCCTCCGAAATTGGGATCAATCGCTGCCAGATAGGTGTCTTTCTTGTGGCGATAACGGCCCCCTGCATTGGCCTGCCAGATCTCCACCAGGGCATTCGGAACCGGCCGTGCGTTTTCGTCCAGAACCTGGCCATGGAGGATGATACGCTCGCCGATCGGATCGCCTGTCTTGGCGTAATTTCGGATCAGGTCATTATCCAGCGGGTCCAGATCACCATGGCCGAATGTCGGTCCCGCAGCCTCGCTCAGCGAAGGTTCCAGCGACAACAGGGCATTTCTGGGCGAGCGCGACACACTCGTCTTGTAATTCTGGGAAAAGGCAGGCGGGTGCCATTCGCGGTCCCGCTGGTACAGGTCCATCGGCCTGGTCATTTCACCTCTCCCTCCATTTCGGCAAATGTCTGTTTGGCCAGCTTCACGGCCTGGTTTGCGCAGGCGACACCCGCATAAACCGCCGCATGCATGAAAGCTTGCATGATGTCTTCCCTCGAGGCACCTGTATTTCTGCACGCCTTCACATGCATCGGGATCTCTTCGAAGTTCCGCGTGGCCGCCAACAGGGCAAGCGTGATCATCGAACGTTCGCGCGGTGTGATCGCATCGTTGGCCCAAAGGGTGCCCCACGCCGTTTCAGTTATCATTTCCTGGAACGGCGCATCAAAGGCGGATTTCTGTGCCTCCGCCCGGTCCACATGCACATCACCAAGCACCCGGCGCCGGACTGACATTCCCGTGGTATAGCGATCCGTCATCGTTATCTCCTTGGCTATGCCCATCAATATGGCAAACCGACGTAGTTTTCAGCCATCGCCCTTTGGGCCGCCGTGTTTGTCCGCAGGAAGTCGATCTCGGCCTGCTGCATCTTAAGGTCAAATTCGGACTGATCCGGAAACCGGTGCAGCAGCGATGAAAACCACCAGCTGAAGCGTTCAGCTTTCCAGATGCGGGCCAGCGCATTTTGCGAATAACTGTCGATTCCCCGGGTGCAGCCGTTTTCGTAGAAGTCCCTGAGGGCGTTGTACAAGTAGTGTACGTCCGAAGACGCGGTGTTCAGCCCCTTCGCTCCGGTCGGCGGCACGATATGCGCGGCATCGCCACAAAGAAACAGCCGCCCCCAGCGCATCGGTTCCGTCACGAACGAGCGTAGCGGCGCAATCGATTTCTCGATCGACGGTCCCGTCACCAAAGCATCGGCGAATTCGCGCGGGATACGACGCTTGAGCTCGGCCCAGAAAGACGCGTCAGACCAATCTTCGGGTTTGTCGGACAACGAACACTGAATGTAATAGCGGCTAAGAGACTCGTTGCGCATGGAGCACAGCGCAAAACCACGGCTCGATGAAGAATAAATCAGTTCTTCGTGGACAGGGGGCGTCTCAGATAAAACGCCAAGCCAACCGAATGGATAGACTTTTTCGTATTCGCGGCGCACATCCAAAGGAATGGTCTGGCGACTGACGCCGTGGAACCCGTCGCAGCCAGCCACGAAATCGGTATCCACACGCTGCTCCTTACCGTCGACCGTGAATGTTACAAACGGCGTGTCGGTGTCGGCATCATGGATCGTGACATCTTCCACGTTGAAAACAATCCTGCCGCCTGCGGCTTCGCGGGCAGCGTATAAATCGCGCGTCACTTCCGTCTGGCCATAGATGACGACAGGCGTGTCGGTGTGTTCGCGAAAATCGACGCGAAAGCACTCGTCATCATAAGCAATCAGCGTGCCGTCATGTTCGAAACCTTCGGCATGAAGGCGGTCGGCGACACCGGCCTCTTCCATCAGGCCGACAAATCCCTTTTCCAATACTCCTGCGCGGATGCGGCCGAGGACATATTCCTTGGTCTTTCTCTCCAAAACGATGCTGTCTATGCCGTGGACATGCAGAAGCTGCGACAAAAGCAAGCCTGACGGTCCGCCACCGATGACCACGACTTGTGTGCGCATCTGTCCCCTCCTCCAACTTCGACCAGATTGCACTACGGTTTTCGTTATGTAAAATGACGTTATGTCCCATTTAGTTTCCAAAAATGGAAAGTGATGATCGATCGCAGGCTAAAAGTCAGGCACATCGAAGCCTTCGTTGAAATCGTGCGGCGACAAAGCATGAAACTTGCGGCCGAGAACCTGAATCTCAGTCAGCCTGCAATCTCGAAAACCCTGAAAGAGCTGGAGGACATCACCGGCACCACCCTTCTGGAGCGCAACAGGGGTGGCATTACACTGACCGTGGCCGGGGACGTGTTCTTGCGACACGCAACAAGTGGAATGACAGCCTTGGACATGGCGATGAACAGCGTCGCCGCGATCCGCAAGGGAGATGCCGGTTCGATTTCCATTGGCGCCCTGCCCAGCGTTGCCGCCCGGTTACTGCCGCATGCGCTCGAGATCTTTTCCCAGCTTTCGCCCGACACCATTCCCCGGGTCGAGGACGGCCCCCATGGATATTTGATCGATCGCTTGCACGCGGGGCAGTTGGAGCTTGTCATCGGTCGGCTGGGAAAACCAACGACGATGAAGGATATCTCGTTCACTCAAATGTATATCGAACGCGTCGCAATCGTTTGTGCGCCCGATCACCCATTGGTCCATGCCCAGAACCTGAGCGAGTTGTCAGACTATCCCGTTATCTATCCGCCGGATGACTCGGCGATCCGACCGCTGGTCGACCGGATGATGATCGCCAACGGTCTGAGCAGTTTTCCAAGAATGATCGAATCCGTCTCCGCAGCGTTCGGGCGGCAGGTTGCGCTTGCCGGCGGTGCCGTATGGATCATTTCAACGGGCGTGGTCGCCGCAGACATCCAAAGCGGACGGCTAAAGGCGCTACCGATCGATACAAGTCTGACTGCGGGGCCAATTGGCATAATGGCCCGGGCGGACAGTGAAATGTCCCCATTGGCAAGTCTGTTCCGGCAAGCATCTGTTCGCGCTGTGAGCAATCTGAACCTTGCTTAGTCATCAGGCAATTCCAGATGCGGATCGACGGCAGCGAGGCACCCAACCTTCAACTGTGCGTTTCCCGGCTGTCCTTCGGGGCCTGTTCCCGGTCGTTCATTCCGTAGTCCCGGATCACACCGGCAACGCGCAGGCGATAACCTTCGAAAATTCCGTCTCGGCCCATGGCCTGTCCGGCCCGGTGACGCGGCAGATTGCGCCAAGCTTCAACAGCCTTCTCATCCCTAAAGAATGAAAGCGACAGCAGTTTTCCGGGATTGGTCAGGCTTTGAAAGCGTTCGACGGATATGAACCCATCCACCTGCTCCAGCAGCGGCTTCAGGTCTGCGGCAACGTCCAGATAGTCCTGTTTTCGCCCGTCGGCGATTTCAACCTCGAAGATGACTGCAATCATGCCAGATACTCCCATTCTTTTTCGGGCCAAAAGGTTCCCGGCGGCAGGTTTCGTTTTCCGAAAACGTCAGTCCCGATGCGAAGCATGGTTGATCCTTCCTGAATAGCAATCTCAAGATCCGTGCTCATGCCCATCGACAGGTGGCGCAGGTCCACGTCGTCTATATCTTCGGATGTGATCTTGTCCCGCAACAGGCGCAAGTCGCGCAGACTATCGCGGGACAGAACCGGGTGCGGGGCCAGCAAACCAACCGTCATCAAGCCCCGCACCCGCAGGTTGGGCAGTGCAGCCACGGCACGGGCGAATGATATGGCGTCGGCTGGATCCATGCCGAACTTGCTGGCCTCGCCCGATGTGTTGAATTGCAGGAAAACATCTAACTCCCGTTCTCGAACCTCGCACAGGCGATTCAGCTTTTCGGCGATCGACAGCCGGTCGACGGATTGCACGTAAGTGACATGTTCCAATGCCTTACCCGCCTTGTTCGATTGCAGGTGCCCTATCAGATGCCGTTCTATCCTGTGCCCGGCCAGAGCCGGTGATTTCTCGACAAGTTCCTGCACGCGGTTCTCGCCGGTCAGGAAGGGGCCGTGCGCCATGGCTTCCAGGATCCGTGCTGCCGGTTGCGTCTTGGTCGCCAGCAGCAGCGTCACCTCCGCCGAGTTTCGGTTGCAGGCGATACAAGCGCGGGTGATCCGGGCTTGCACCGCCGCAAGGTTCTCGGCAATCCGGGTCATGTGCTGACCGGAACAGCCTTGCGTTGCTGCGCGCCGCGTAATGCCGCCATGGTTGCCTCGATCCCGGCCAGGGCGGCCACCAGGATCAGAAGTGCTAAGTTGCCCAATTCGACGATCATCCATCCCGCCACCAGCGGGAAGCCGAAGATGCCAATGAAGTAAGAAAGAGCGAAGAACTGAAGTGTCTGGGGCAAAAGGTCCTGGTCGGCATCATTGGCTGCCATCGCTGCCAGGATCGGATAGCTTACCCCGTAACCGATGCCGAACAGGAAGGCGACGACCAGATACATCTGGACATTGCCGCCGATCCCCATGAACAGCACAACGGACCCGAACATCACGTATTGCAGGGCGGCGATCGTCATGTAGGGATTGCGCCCGCCTTTGAACCGCGCCAGCGCCACCCGGAACAGCACGACAGTGACCGTGTAGATTAGGAAATAATCGGCGTAATCCAGTCCACGCTCATCCGCAAAGACGGTCTGAAAGTTGTTCATCCCGGCAAAGACCGACGCGCCAAGGCAGACCATGATCACCGGCAGTCGCGCACGCGAGCGCATGATAGCGGCGACGCCGGCCAGCGAGAGGGAGGAGCGCAGCTCGGGGCCGGAGCCCTCGGAATGAGCGCGAACAGGCTTGATGAGGGCAAAGAAGATAGCGCCGGCCAGTGCGCACAGTGCGGCCGTGACAAAGAATGCGGTGTTCACCGTCATGCCGGCTTTTTCCATCATCGACGCCATGACCGGCGACAGGCCGAACCCGGCCATCAAGGCGACCGACAGAATGGCAAAATAACGAACCCGTTCAGCGGTCGTGACCAAGCGGGTCAGAACGATGGGCGACAGCGCGTAGGTCAGTCCCCAGCCAAAGCCGATCGCGATGCTGGCAAAGATCAGAAGCGCCCCGACACCTTCGGCGAGGCCATAGGCGGTCAGCGCGGCCGCGATGGACAAACAGGCCACACCAAGCGTGCGCAGGCGCCCGAACCTGTCTGACAGATGACCGGCATAATAGACAGTGATCAGCGTGGCGATGGTGGTGACGAACAACGTTACGCCCACCACTTTCTCATTGGCCCCAAAGGTTTCGAACAGGCGCGGCAACATGAACGTGAGGCCATAGGCACCCGCCTGAAGGAAACTGGCGGTGTAAAACAGGGCGAACATGGTCAGTCGGTTCATGCGACGTCCTCCGTTTTGTAGAATTTGGAGCGTTCCAGCGCGATCAGGTCCGAGAGCTTCTGGTGCTGTCGGCCACCTTCATCGAAGTTTTCCGGTGCAAGCCACGTCTGGAAACCACGCTGGACGGGTTCCCATTCCCGATCCAAAAGCGCATACCAAGCGGTGTCACGGTTGCGGCCCTTGTAAGTGGCTGCCTGTTGGAACACGCCTTCGAACCGAAAACCGAAACGCTCTGCCGCTGCCCGAGAGGGTGTGTTCAACGCGTCGCATTTCCATTCCAGGCGGCGATAGCCCAGTTCGGTCATGGCGCGCTGCATCATCAGGTATATCGCCTCGGTCGCAACCCTTGTGCGTTGCAAGCCGGGTGCGAAAGTGATGCCGCCGATCTCGATCACGCCATGTTCGGGCTGGATGCGCATAAAGCTGGCAATCCCCGACGCCTTGCCGGTTTCCTGATCGATCACAGCAAAATAGGGTTGCGCGTCAACGCCGCTGGCGCCTTCGGTCCAGGCCCTGAGACTCGAAGCCGTGTTGAACGGTCCAATGAAGTTGTAGGTCCAGATTTTTCCCGAACGATCCTGGCTGAACGCCTCGAACAGTTCTTTTGTGTGCGTCAACGGATCCAGAGAGATCAAGCGCGCATAGCGCCCGGCCATTCCCTTGTGTCCGGGGTGCTCGGCGCCTGCCCACTTGGGCAAGGCCATGCCGATCGACTGACCGTATTCATTTCTACGCACTGTCATGGCGGCGTCCTCAAGGTGTTTTTGGTCGGGAATGGATTGTCATGATTTTGGATGTTTATTAATGTCCAAAATCGGCAAAAATGAGCATACCAATATGAAGCAAACACCCTGGCTTGCCTTTTCCATCGACCGGTCCGCAAAAACACCGGTCTTCGAGCAGATCTGTGCTGCTATCCGAGACCTCGCCATTTCCGGCGATCTGGCCGAGGGTTCGAAACTGCCGCCAACCCGCGTGTTTGCCACCGAACTTGGTGTGTCGCGTTCGACCATCGTAACAGCCTATGAACAACTGGTTGCCGAAGGCTATCTGAACAGCCTGCAAGGGTCAGGCTACACCATTTGTGCCTTGGGTGAAGTTGAATTGACCAAGTCAGGCAATCGCACAGGGACCCGATCCGCTGATAAACAGATCAAAACCCCGATCCCTTTCGAGGCCAGCTATCCGGACATGCGATTGTTCCCGCACCGGCAGTGGGCCAAGGCGGTTGCCCGCGTCTGCCGAACAAATCCCGAGGCCATGCTGGTCGGGAGTTCCGGTTTTGGAAACAGCGATCTGCGCGAAGCCATCGCCGCACATGTATCAGAGTGGCGTGGGATCGATGCCTCGCCGCATCAGATCATCGTAACCGCCGGCTCAATCGATGCAATCGAGATTTGTTTGCGCAGTCTGGTTGGCAAAGGCGAGATCGTCGGCCTGGAAAACCCGGGCTATCTGCCCGTTCGCCAGCTTGCCGACGCCCAGGGGCTTGCGCCAACTTATCTGGACGTGGATGAAAGCGGCGCCCGTTTGCCCGAACAGGGCACCGTGCCAAAGCTTGCCGTGTTGACTCCGTCTCATCAATACCCGCTTGGTGGGGCCATGTCGCCAAGCCGTCGGCTGGATTTCCTGGCATGGGCGCAAAGAAATGACGCGTGGGTTCTCGAAGACGACTACGACAGCGAATTCCGGTATGCGGGCCGTCCGATCCATGCCATGGCGGGATTTGATAGTCTGAACCGAGCAATCTATGTCGGCAGTTTCTCCAAGGTATTCTCTAATTCATTGCGGTTGGGATATGTCATCGTCCCCGAGGTCCTGATCGACCGTTTCCGAACAACGTTGAGGCGCTTCGGGCTGAAAGCGAGCTATATGCCCCAACAGGCGCTGGCCGAGTTCATGAAGTCAGGGGAATTTTACCGACACTTGCGCCGGGTGCGTCGGATATACGATGACCGGCGGAAATATCTTCTGGAACGGCTCAAGCACGATTTCTCGGATTATGGGCACTTCATCAACCACCAGGCGGGTATGCAGGTCGTGTTGCACCTCAACGATGGCTTCGAAGATACCGAAATTTCCATGCGCGCATCAGAGATGGGCGTCACAGCGCAGCCGCTATCACGGTTCTCAGTCAAAGGTTCGGCCCACAATGGCCTGATCCTTGGCTTTTGCGGGTACTCCGAGGAAGAAATGGATTCGGCATTGGCCGCGTTAAAAACCTGTTTCATGAGGCGCAAAGCCCGCCAGTGACCGTCCGTTCGCTCTGCAAAGCCTAAAGCGCAATCCGTGCCGAATTTCGAGTGAACGATCCTGTTGTTCGATGCGCAGACCCTCACTTTGCTTAAGATCGGCAGGCTGAGATCCACACCCTTACTCAGAGTCCGGAACTTAGCGCGATGGTCTGATTCCGCCCAAAGGCAGTCACAGCATGTCGCTAAACCACTTGCTTCGATCTATTCTCTTGAAAATCCAAGTTCCAATAGGTCAATCTCGGCAACAAGGCCAATCCGGCGCGCACAACAAGGGACCCTGAATGCGGCTGATCAGGATTTGTTTGATTGCAGTAGCGGTGATCGCAATCGCCGTAGTCGGGTTAAGACTGGCGTTTCCGCTTCCTGAAGAGAACTTCTCTGAGCGAACGCTGAAGCAAGATGCGGACTGGACCGGACCCTTGGGGGAGACGATCAAAAACGCTCTCGAACGGAATCCCGGGCGGGACGGAATTCGGCCTTTGGGCAATGGGCGCGTGGCTTTCGCGGCCCGGGCCATCCTCGCGAGAGAGGCGGTTTCCTCAATCGATGCTCAGTACTACATCTGGCAAGATGACGTCACGGGCCTGATGCTGCTGGATGAGCTTAGGTCGGCGGCCGAGCGCGGCGTGCGGGTCAGATTGCTGGTCGACGATAACGGCATATCCGGAACGGACAGTTATCTTGCCGAACTCGATGCCCTACCGACCGCAAATGTGCGTATTTTCAATCCGTTCACGCTGAGAAACCCAAAACTCCTGTCATATGCTTTTGACTTCGGCCGCCTGAATCGACGCATGCACAACAAATCAATGACAGTGGACGGTGTGGCAACGATTGTCGGGGGCCGCAATGTCGGCGACATATACTTCGATTACGGCGCTGGAACCCACTACCTGGACGTGGACGCGATAGCCATTGGTCCGATCGTGGACGAGGTTTCGCAATCCTTCGACTCATACTGGAACAGCGGTTCATCCTACGACGCCGACCTCTTTCTTGGGCCTCCGGCGGAACAAAGCCTTCAATCCACGGCCGACGCTGCGCGACAGACTGCCGTTGGCGCGGGCTATCAAAAGGCAATCCAGGAAAATGCGCTGACCGACCAAATAGCCGCACATGATCTGAAGTTCGAATGGAGCGAAATCACCCTTTTTGCTGACGACCCGGCAAAAGGCCTTGGCGAAGTCAAAGGCGAAGACCTGATCGTGGAACGGCTGATCGAATTCGCGCAAGGCTCTGAAACCTCACTGGACCTTGTGTCGGCGTATTTTATTCCCGGCGAAAGAGGCGCTGACATTCTGGAAGGGTTGGCGAAGTCCGGCGTTAAGGTCCGCGTTCTGACCAACTCGCTGGACGCCACGGACGTCATGCCGGTTCATGCGGCCTATATGCGATACAGGGATGGCCTGCTGAACAGCGGTGTCGAGTTGCTGGAACTTCGGGCGTTACGGCAGGAACATCGCGACCGAAGCCTGCCCGAGATACTGGCCGGTTCAGCATCGGGATTACACGCGAAGGTCTTTGGGTCGGATGGAAAGCGGGTCTTTATCGGTTCCTATAACCTTGACCCTAGATCTGCGCGTCTCAATACCGAAATGGGATTGCTGGTCGAAAGCCCCGCGATTGCAGCGTCGCTTGCCGATCAACTGAACAGGCCCGAATTCGCGTACCGTGTTGAACTGGCCGACAACGGTGAGGTGATCTGGTTGCAAGAAGAAAAAGACGGGACAGTCACTGTTCACACGACGGAACCGGAAACCAGCAGCTTCCAGCGCGCGATGACGGCGGTCGTAAGGTGGCTGCCGGTCGAGTGGATGCTCTAGTTACCCTACTTTGAACAGTCAGGTGTTTACGAGCCGTCGTTGCTTGCGATAACCGGACTGAGGGTTCTGATCCCATAGGCATGTTCGACGCTGCTCTGGTCAAAGATGCGGATAACGCCAAGTTGCTGTTGGAAGAACATGCCTCTCTCACTCTGGAGGCCATGTGGGCGGACAATGTCCGCTGTGATTTTGCAGGTTCCCCTTCCTCAACATCACTCATTTTGGAAGACGGCGCGCACATAGCAGACCGAAAAAAAGCAACAGTTTGGCCAGGTCGCGCTCAATGCTCTCCGCTTAGTAGGGGCAACCGCCTTGATGGTGGACATTTCGCTGCACAAGCTCCTTGTAAAGCTCTCGGATGCGATGTGTCATTGGACCGGCACCTTCATGTTCACCGATCTTTTTCCCGTCAATTGACGCGACGGGTGTCTGGGCGCCGAAAGTACCTGTCAGGAATGCCTCGTCGGCACCATAGGCTTCGTAGAGCGAGTAGTTCTTTTCGAACACAGGGATGTCGTTAGCATGGCACAGGTCGATGACCTTTTGGCGCGTCACCCCATTCATGCAGTAGTCTCCGTTGGATGTCCAAACCTCGCCACGGCGCACAATGAAAAAGTTGCATGCATTCGTGGTGTTCACAAAGCCATGAGGGTCCAGCATCAGGGCTTCGTCGGCACCCGCCTGCTCGGCCTGCAAACATGCGATAACGCAGTTCAGTTTCGAGTGGCTGTTATACTTGGCGTCCTGGCTCATCGGCAGGCCACGCACCTGAGGCACGGTGGCCAGCCGGATGCCCTGGCTCATCAGGCTGTCCACCGGCTTCGAGTGCTCGACGATCGCAACTACCGTTGGCCCGGAACGTGACAACCCCGGATGCTGAAACGGCTTGTCCTTTGGACCACGAGTCACCATGAACCGGCAATGCGCGTCCGTTGTCATACCGTTGGCCTTGGCGGTGTCGTTCAGCGCCTGCAGGACCTCGGCCTTGGTCATGCCAACATCAATCGAGACGGCCTTGCAGCTGTTAAAAAACCGATCCATGTGTTCGTCAAAAAACGCCCATACACCGTCATAAAGCCGCAGCCCCTCCCACATCCCATCACCCAGCATGAAGCCGGAATCGTAGACGGACACCATCGCTTCGCTGCGCGGTACGATCCTGCCGTTGAGAAAGATCTTGATGTCCCGATTGCGCAGATCTTCCTGCGCGTCATGGGTGGAATGGCTCAGGGATTGCTCGCTCATATCTTCGCTCGTAGCTGGACGCTGGGTTTAGGTGGTGCAGAGGCGGCGATAGCCGCCGCCCCGGTAAAGGTGGTTAGTTTAACAACCCGACTTCGCGGAAATAGCGCTCTGCACCGGGGTGCATCGGAGCGGACAGTCCGTTTACGACCATCTCCTCTTTCTT
Source organism: Ruegeria sp. K7 (assembly GCF_056531785.1). NCBI lineage: Bacteria > Pseudomonadati > Pseudomonadota > Alphaproteobacteria > Rhodobacterales > Roseobacteraceae > Ruegeria > Ruegeria sp. K7. The sequence goes on along the minus strand of NZ_JBQFMJ010000017.1, from coordinate 7,350 downwards.
GAGGTTGGCAAAGGCCGGGTGAAACGACTTGAAGGCATCAAAGTTGTCAAAGACCGCCTTGACCATCACGTAGACGGTTTCTTCCGGCACGTCCGAGGATGTCACGAAGGTGGACGGAAGACCGAAGGACGGAACGTCTCCATCTACGCCGCGGTACAGACCACCCGGAATGGTGACGTTACAATATAGGGTTTGCTCTCGACCAGAGCCTGCACGGCTTCGCCTTCAACCGGAATGATGTTGATGTCGCAGGTTGTGGTGGCCTCCAGAACGTTGGCCACCGGGTTCCCAGCAACCATCAGAAACGCCTCGATGGTATTGTCGCACAGCGCTGCGGATTGTTCTGCGGACTTCAATTCGGTGACCAGCCCGAAGTGATCCATGTCCCAACCCAACGCGTCTACCAGAACCTCTGCCGTCCCTCGCGTACCAGAGCCGGGATTGCCCAGGTTGATGGTCCGACCGCCAAGATCGTCCAGCGACTCGATCCCCGTATCCTTGCGCGCGGCGATGATGACCGTATCCGGATGCAGCGAAAACAGGCTGCGAAGCTCAGAATCCGGACCATCTTCTTCGAATAAGCTGGTTCCGTTCAGGGCGTGGAACTGCCAGTCCGATTGCACAATGCCCATCTCCAGTTCACCTTCACGCATCGTGCGCAGATTGTAGACCGAACCGCCGGTGCTCTCGACCGAGCAGCGAATGCCGTGCTCTTTCCGTCCCTGATTGACCAGCCGGCAGATACCGCCGCCAACGGCGTAATAGATGCCGGTAACACCGCCCGTGCCGATGGTCAGGAACTCTTCGGCTTTTGCCGGAGCGTCCGACAGCAGCGCAGCAGCGCCAATCACCGCAAGCCCCGAGTGCATTTTCCGTTTGAGTACGCCGGTCGACAACATGAATTTCTCCCTTTTCACCTGTTGCGTCATCCCGGTTCCGGACCGGATGAACTGTTCTTGCCGATGGGGTGGGCAATCGCAGCCAGGTTTCGCGCTTTTCGAATCCCCACCTAGCATGACACTACAGCAGGATTTTTATATTGTCGACAATTTGCGTTATTGTCGACAATATTGCATATTCGAACTAACTCAAGTTTCCAAACACCGCAGCCAGCCATCGAACCGGAATAGAAAGCTCAGCATCGGTCATTTTTCTGGCTATCCTGGCTTAAAGAAGTAATCTCGCCTTCCACCCATCGGGTGTTCCATCAACGGGATCGAAATGACACGGCAAGCATCCTCACCAGAGAAATCCGGCGACACGCTGAAAGACAGAACACTGGAGCGCCTCCAGAAACTGATCCTGACCGGCAATCTGGATCCGGGTGCAAAGCTACTGGAAACACAAGTTGCCGCCAATTTGGATGTAAGCCGCGCGACGCTTCGCGAGGCCATGGTTCAATTGAGTGAGATCGGGCTTCTGGTCTATCTGCCTTTCCGCGGAACCTTCCTGCGTACACTGGATCCGGTTGATCTGGATGAAATCTATTCGTTTCGCACCGGGCTCGAGAAGATGGCCTTCCAGTTCTGCTGGGACAAGCGCGATCTGATCAGCCTCGCCGACCTGCAGATGCGAAACAACAAGCTATGCGATTGTATCTCGAACAATGATCCATACGGCGCGATCATGGCCGAAATGCACCTTCATTCTTGGTGCTACGAACTGTCGGGGCACACCCTGCTGTTGCAAAGCTGGGAACGTCTGAAACCCAACCTGCAGTTTTACTTTGCCATGCATCAAAAGGCGCATGGGCGTGGCGGCCCGCTCCATGAGTCCCACGACAAGTACATTCAGCTTGCCAATGGGGACAGCCTGGATGATATGCTGGACCACCTTGAAGACCACATGCGACAAGGCCTGGAAAATACGATGAAGTTTCTTGATGAACGAAACGTTTCGTAAGTCAGGCCATAGCTCTCCCGGGGATTGAACAAACACTGCACGCCCTTTGAGTCGCACATCTTGAGATTCGCGCCACTTCCCGAACCGATCGTCCGAGGATGCAAAGGGGCCTTGGTTCAAGCCTCGCAACCGTCAATGCATCATGGGAACAGTCCAAACCGGCACGCGACGTTTGTTGTCAGCGCGCCGGCATCTCACGGCATCAGAAAACGCCATGGGAGGGAGCCTATTTCCTGTTGTGGAAAATGAACCCGATAAAGTTCAGCAACAATTGGGCCGCCAGGATTTGTGTGCTTTCCGAGGGGTCATAAGCAGGCGCGACCTCGACCAGATCGATGCCGACCACGTCGCCGCGTTTGCTGAGGCCCTGCAGGATTTCCAGCACGTCATAGTACTGAAACCCGCCATGGCTGGGTGTTCCTGTACCCGGCGCAATCGACGGGCAGAAAGCGTCGATATCGATAGTGACATAGTACCGGCTGCCTTCCGGGATGCGATCCAGAACGCCTTCGACGCCCAGCTTGCGAACCTGCCTCACCGACAGGATGTCCGATCCGCGCGCCCGCGCATCGTCATACCCCTCTTTCGCGGTCGAGGACACGTTGCGGATACCCAGTTGGGTCATGCCCGAGACATAATCCTTTTCGATGGCGCGGCGCATCGGGTTGCCATGGCCAACGGTGACACCGTGCCGTTCGTCGACGAAGTCCAGATGCGCATCGATCTGAATGACGTGGATCGGGCCGTTTTTGGCGCAGTCGTCCTTATATGCATTGATGCAGGGAATATTGACCGAATGGTCGCCGCCGATGGTGACAGGGATCGCGCCGGCATCGAGGATTTTCCTGACGCCGTATTCGATGTTGGCGTGGCTCTCCTCGGTCTTGGTGTGGATGATGTCGGCGTCCCCCAGATCGACGATGCGAACGTCGCTGCCCAGATAGGTGGCGTCATCCTCGTGATCATAAGCTCCCGCGTGACCAAAGCTGAACAGGGTCGATGCCTCGCGCACCGAGCGTGGCCCGAACCGTGCGCCCGAGCGGAACTGACAGCCGAAATCAAATGGCGCGCCAAGGATCGCCACATCCGCGTCGATTTCGTCCCAGTTCTCGACATAAGGCTTCTTGCCAAAGGTCGAGATGCCGACAAAAGGCAGATTCAGACGACCAGCTTCATAACCATGTCCCGACATGTTTTTCTCCGTTTCTTATGGTTTAGCGATAGGCCAGTTCCGGCAGGAACAGGGCGATTTGAGGGAAGGTTATCAGCAAGCCCGTCACGATCAAAAGGATGATCAGGAACGGGGGTACTCCGCGTACCACCTCGACAAAGGGGCGGCGGAAGACCGCGATGGCAGTGAACAGGTTGCAGCCGAAGGGTGGCGTGGCCGCGCCGATGGCAACCTGAAGCGTGATCAGAACACCGACCAATACCGGGTCGAGGCCGCTGGATTTGATCATCGGCGCAAATATCGGAACCAGAATCAGGATCACCACGATCGAGTCCACGAACATGCAGCCGACGAAGAAGGCCACGTTGATTGCCAGCAACACCATCAGCGGGCTGGCACTTTCCAGACCCAGTGCGGCGATGATCGTCTGTGGCACTTGGGCAAAACTCAGCGTCCAGCTGAATGCCGCGCCTGCCGCAATCAGGATGAAAACGACCGAAGTGATGGCACCGGTGGACAACGCAATATCGAACAGATCACCCACCTTGATCGAGCGGAAGATCACAACCTCCAGCACGACCGCATAGAGCACACAGATCGCCGCCGCCTCGGTCGGAGAGAAGACACCGCCATAAATACCGCCTACGATGATCGCTGGGAAACCCATCGGCCATAGCGCTTTACGCAGGGCGGTAAAACGCTGCGCCCAGCCCTCGCGCGGCAGCACGGGGATGTCACGGCGATAGGCGTAGACCATGCAATAGGCCGAGAACAGCGCCACGATCAGCAGACCCGGCAGGATACCCGCGATGAACAGTTGCGAGATCGAAGTGCCCGACACGACGCCATAGATGATCATGCCGATCGACGGCGGGATCAGATAGGCGAGGTCGGCGGCGTTCACGATCAGACCGATCGAGAAACTGTCGCTGTAGCCCGATTTAAGCATCCGGGGGCGCATCGCGCCGCCGATGGCCACCACGGTCGCCTGTGTCGAGCCACAAACCGCGCCGAACAAGGCGCAGGCCGAGGTGACAGAGATCGCCAATCCGCCCTTGATATGGCCCATGAAGCTCATGACAAGGTCGATCAGCCGGTTGGCAGAATGACCGCGTGTGATGATGTCAGCGGCCAGAATGAACATCGGCACCGCGATCAGCGCAGCCGGTTTCACACCCCCGATCATCTGTTGGATCAGGATCTGCATGTTCATGTCCGGGAAGTAGACAAGGAACCCCAGCACCGCCGCCGAGATCAGCGGCATTTTCATCGGGAAGCCTGCCAGCAGCAGGACGATCATGACGACCAGCATCAACTCGGTCATTTGCCTGCCTCCTTGGAATCTTCGAATTTCTTGATGGCCGCCGCAGTCTCGGGATCTTCGTAGCTGTCGACCTCGAGGTACGAGACGTAGACCTCTTCCTCGGCGAAATTCAGGTTGCGGATCGCGGTCAACAGGTATTGGAACGAGGCCAGCGCAAGTCCGATCACCACCCAGACATAAGTCAGGTACAGCGGCAGCTGCAGCGCCGGAGTTATCCGCCCGCGCGAGGCGACTTTCTGAACATATTCAAGCGCGTACCAGGCCAGTACCGCCATGACGACTGCGGTGGTGGCGGCAATCACCACCATCAAAGCCTTGCGCAGTTTGATCGGCAGAGCGTCATAGATCGCCGACATGCGGATGTGGATACCCTTGCGGGTGGCATAGCCCAGCCCCATGAAGGTGACGATGACGATCAGGAACTCGTTCAGTTCTTCAGAGAAATAGATGGACTGGTTGAACACATAGCGACCAAAAACATTGGCGATTGTGTTCACGGCCATCAGGATGATCCCCCAGCCCAGGATCCAGACTTCGATCCGTCCGATGACGGCGTCGATCTTTCCCAGAAAGCCGAAGGGAGTGGCGGTGCCGCTTTGCATGGTGTCCTCCCTTTGAAAGCCCTCACGCGCAGGGCGCGTGAGGAAGTTTTGTGTGAGTGGTGGGGAGATCAGTTACCCGCAAGCTCCGCCTGCAGTGCGTCAAGCAACTCCTGACCGCGGGAACCGACGGTATCGACATAGGCCGCCGAAGTGTCGGTGCTGCGTGCACGGAACACGTCACGCTCTTCTTCGGTCAGAACAACCAGACCGATGTCGGGCTTGGCTTCCTTGATGATGTCCAGACGCTGCTGGTTAAAGTCGGCAACGACACCGTCGATGAAACCGGTCATGTCCGCCATGGTGTCACGCACCAGTTGCTGACGGTCAGGACTGAGGGTTTCAAACCAATCCGAGCCGGCCACGACAGTGGTGACAAGCTCCTGCTCGCCAGCCCAGATCAGGTGGCTGGTGACTTCATAGAACTTCATCTCTTCGATGGTCGGGATCGGGTTGACCTGACCATCAACAGCACCCAGTTGCAGCGCCCCGAACACTTCGCCAAACGGCAGCGGTGTCGGGCTTGCACCCATGTTCTTGTAGGTTTCCAACAGGATCGGCGACACCATCACGCGCATCTTGAAGTTGTCGAAATCTTCAGGCGTGCGGATCTCGCGGTTGGTGGTCCAGACCTGCGGGCCTTCGGAATACATCGTCAGAACTTCCAGACCGCGCTGGCGGAAATCATCATTCATCGGGCCGTATATGGTTTCCGAGCTGCTCAGGATGTTCGAGATTGCAGCCGGGTCGGACGGCAGCAGGTAGGGCAGCAGGAACACCTGGCTTTCCGGCACAACAGTGCCCAGGTTGCCGATCGAGACATTGGTGAACTGGATGATGCCATCGGCGGCCTGCTCGACTGTTTCTGTCGGCGTGCCCAGCGTGCCCATCGGATAGACGGTCACGGTCACGTCACCATTCGTCGCGGTTTCGATGCGGGATTTGAACTCCTGCGCATAGGCGTCCATGATCGAGCCCGGAATTTCCTCGATGGCGAATTTCCAGTCTTCCGCCAGCACACCAATGGGCGCCAGCCCGAGCAGCGCGGCGGTCGCAGTTGTTCTTAGGGTACTCAGAGTAAAAGCCACGCGAATATCCTCCCGTTTCGCTTAGTCAGTTGCTTCTGAGGGAGATCACATCACGGTTCCTTTCATTAAAAAATATCATACTGTAAATGTTGACATAAGGATTCTTCATGCAATGACCGCGGTGAGGGCTGATCGTTGAAACTGCTGAGAAATACACTTCTGGAGACTTTTGTTGCCGTGGTCGATTGCGGTGGATTCACCGATGCGCAATATGCGCTGGGTATCACCCAATCAGCCATCAGCATCCGAATCCGCGACCTGGAAGCTGCGCTTGGTTACCGGGTCTGCGAACGGGGGCGCGGCGGTTTCTGGCTGACGGAACGCGGCGAGATTGCGTATAAAAAGGCCAAAGACATATTGCGGAGCGCGCGTGATTTTGATGCCGAACTGCTGGGGCTTCGAAATACGATAGCCGGCGATTTGAGGATCGGCGTCGTGGACGCTGTCAACTCGTTGGCCGAGCTGAACCTGGCAGAAGCCCTCAAGCGATTTCTGGATCGGCCAAACGAGGTGCAGTTGGAAGTCGTCGTTGCCTCACCAACAGAATTGACGCAACGGTTGCTGACCGGGGAACTGCATGTGGCAATTGCGCCCTTTCGCAATCAGGTTGCCGAACTGACCTACAACGAACTGTGTCAGGAAGAACATCGGCTCTACTGCGGCCGAGACCATCCATTGTACGACCAGCCCGACAACAAGATCGATCTCGACGTTATCTCCCAACATCAGATTTGCCAGCGGTCCTACGGCATGCTGGTATCGCCAGAACTGCAATCCCAGGAATCCAAAGCGGTCGTGGCAAATATGGAGGCGATGGCGACATTGATTGAAACCGGCCATTTTCTGGGGCCGCTGCCTGTTCACTTTGTGGAAGGCCTTGGGCAAAACGGCCGTCTGAGAGAACTTGCGCCTGAAAGACTGCACTGGACCTCGACATTCTACCTCGCAACGCGATCTTCCAGCCTGCACAGACAGGCAGTTGAACTTTTTGTGGCGGACGTGCTCCGGTCATGCGAGGCGGTTGAAACCTAAATGCACTGGCCGTGTAGCTAGTATTTGGGCTCACCTGCCCCAATAAATGCCGGCACCTGCCGGCTCCAGGACAACGCCTGAGACGTTGAATTTTCAGGCCGGTTGCACCCGGCACATCCGGGCTACATTGCGAAATTCGCCTGAATGAACTAGTGACGCGCCATCTGTAGACATGGTGGATAGCTTAATGAAGATTCTGATCACGGGGGGCGCGGGTTTTATCGGGTCGCGGCT